>JAKMFW010000047.1 GCA_022425325.1 Acidimicrobiales bacterium
GGCACCTGGGCGATCCAGCGCAACATCGTGGCCGAGATGGCATTGGGACTTCCGCGGGAACCTGACGTACAACAGGGGATGACCTGGGCCGAGACGCAGAAAGCGAGAGCCTGATGACCGATGTGCAGCTCACCCGTGAGGAGTGGCTCGCCGCCCGCCCAGGGGCCAGCCCCGAATTCGAGCAGGCTCGCTTCGGCGGCGACGTACCGAGCGCCGAACAGCTCGCGATCGACGAGATCAATCCGTTCAACTCGCACCTGTTCCGCGAGGACCGCTGGCAGGAGCATTTCGCTCGACTGCGGGCCGAGGATCCCGTGCACTTCAACGAGATGGGTTCCTCCGGTCGGTACTGGTCGATCACGACCTGGCAGGACGTCCGCGATGTCGAGGGCGACTGGGAGTCCTTCTCCTCGGCGCAGGGCATCACGCTCACGATCCCGCCCGGCACGCCCGTGCCCGACGACACGATTCCCTTCGATGCTTTCATCGCCATGGATCCGCCGGACCAGACCGATCAGCGCAAGACCGTGCGCGGCATCTCGGCCCCAAGCAGCCTCCGAAATCTCGAAGATCTGATTCGCGAACGCACGATCAATGTGCTCGACTCGTTGCCGGAAGGCGAGACCTTCGACTGGGTCGACGCCGTGTCGATCGAGCTCACCACGCTCATGCTCGCCACCCTGTTCGATTTCCCGCTCGAAGACCGCCGCCTGCTCACCAAGTGGTCCGATCTGGTCACGACGATTCCCGAGCCCGGCACCCGCGACGTGGCGACGAGCCGGCAGTGGTTCCGAGACCAGATCATGGAGTGTGTCAACTACTTCGATCGACTCTTCCAGGAACGGCGCGAAAACCCTGGCTTCGACATGGTCTCGATGCTCGCCCACGGTCCATCCACCAAGGACAAGTCACCGATTGAGCATCTCGGCAATCTGATCTTGCTGATCGTCGGCGGCAACGACACCACCCGCAACTCCATGTCGGGCAGTGTCTACGCGCTGAACAAGTGGCCAGAGCAGTACAACAAGCTCATCGCCGACCCGAGTCTGATCTCCAACCTCGTCCCGGAGATCATCCGCTGGCAGACCCCGCTCGCCTACATGCGGCGCACCGCCACGAAGGACGTCGAGTTCCGCGGCAAGCAGATCAAGAAGGACGATCAGGTCCTGCTCTGGTACCTCTCGGCCAACCGGGACGAAGCCGTGTTCGGCGACAACGCCGATGTGGTCGATCTCGAGCGTCCCAACGCCGATCGGCACCTCGCGTTCGGTCACGGCATCCACTACTGCATGGGTGCCCGCATCGCAGAGTTGCAGTTGCGAATCCTGTGGGAGGAGATCCTCCCGCGCTTCGAACGCATCGAAGTGCAAGCCGAGCCCGAGCGCACGCTGTCGGCCTTCGTCAAGGGCTACACCCACCTGCCGGTGCAGGTCAGGAGGAAGTGATCTCATGCAGACCCCGATGACCGACATGTTCGGGATCGACGTTCCGATCTTCGCGTTCACTCACTGCCGCGACGTCGTCGCCGCCGTCACCAAAGCGGGTGGTCTCGGCGTGCTCGGCGCAGTTGCCCATTCGCCGGAGCAGCTCGAGATCGATCTCGAGTGGATCAAGAACGAGATCGGTGACCGCCCCTTCGGTGTCGATCTGATCGTGCCGGCGAAGTACGCCGGCTCCGACGAGGGCGGCCTCAACATCGGCCAGGTTCGCGACCTGATCCCCGCCGAGCACAAGGCCTACGTCGACGACATCCTCGAGCGCTACGGCGTGCCTGCACTCGCCGACGACGAGGGCGGCCGGGGTATCGGACGAGGTGGAAGCGACACGGCGGCACCGATGTCGGCCGAGTCTCAGGAGCCCAATCTCGAGATCGCGCTCGCCCACGGATCGTCGTTGATTGTCAACGCACTCGGCCCACCCCCGCAGCACATGATCGACCGTTGCAACGAGCTTGGGGTGAAGACGGGGGCGCTCGCCGGCAAGGCGCAGCACGCCGAACGCCATGTCAACGCCGGTGTCGACTTCATCATTGCCCAGGGCTCCGAGGCCGGTGGCCACACCGGCGAGATCGGCACGATGGTGCTGATCCCCGAGATCGTCGACGCCGTCGGCGACACGCCCGTTCTCGGCGCAGGCGGCATCGGCCATGGCCGTCAGATGGCTGCTGCCATGGCCCTCGGCGCTTCTGGCGTGTGGTGCGGTTCGGTGTGGCTCACCACCGACGAGGCCGAAACCCACCCGGTCGTCAAGGACAAGTTCCTCGCCGCCTCCTCGTCGGACACGATCCGTTCCCGCAGTCGAACGGGAAAGCACGCCCGTCAACTCAAGTCCGCGTGGACCGACGAGTGGGAGAACCCCGAGACTCCTATGCCCCTCGGCATGCCGATGCAGATGGTGCTCACCGGTGAGGCGATCATGCGGATCGATCGGGCGGCCCACAACGCCGGCTCCGGTGCCGAAGCGCTCTCGAACTACTTCGTGGGCCAGATCGTCGGCACCATGAACGAATCGAAGCCCGCCGCGCGCGTCGTGATGGAGATGGTCGAGGAGTTCATCGACGCCGTCGAATCGCTCGGACGTCAATTGGAGGTCTGAGGCGGGCTACGTTGAGTGGCCGTGACCACCCTGTTCGGCCGCCGAGTGCTGCTGCGCCCTCTCGAACCCGGAGATTTCGCCAAGTGGCAGGAAGTCCGGCGGCGCAACCGTGACTGGTTGACCAAGTGGGAACCGCAGCGGCTGCCCGGTCAGCCTGATGTGGTCGAGGACGCCCATGCGTTCTCCACGCGGTGTTCAGCGCGACAGCGCGAGCGACAGCTCGGCACGGGCTACGGCTTCGGTGTGTTCGTCGAGGGCGTGTTCGCCGGTGAGGTCAACCTCAACTCGATCCAACGGGGGCCGTTCCAGAACGCCTATATCGGCTACTGGATCGACGAAGCCCAGGCGGGCAACGGCTACGTGCCCGAGGCGTTCGTGGTCGTCCTGCGCTTCTGTTTCGAAGAGCTCCGACTCCATCGCGTGCAGGCAGCGATCGTGCCGCGCAACTCGGCGAGCCGTCGCGTGGCCGAGAAGCTCGGTCTTCGCGACGAGGGAACGGCGCAGAACTATCTCGAGATCAACGGCGCCTGGGAAGACCATGTTCGCTACGCCATCACGGCCGAGGACTGGGCCGAGCGCGGTGAGCAACTCACCTCCGATTGGATCGGCTTCTAGCGCTAGGCGGCGTGGAGTTCCGACAGGCGGTCGGTCAGCGTCCACGGTGACCGGGCCTGGGAAGGTTCGTCAGCCTGCGGGATCTCGAGCAGCGCGACGAGGACACCCTCCATGTGCATCTCGAACCGTTCGTTGTCGTTCATCAGCCGCATGCTCCAACCGGTGAACCGACGTTCATCGGCGGGGAGCGAGCGGGCGAAGCGTTTGACGATCGAGTGTCGGGGATCGTTGGCGATCTTCGTCTCGAGTGTGTCGATCGCGTCGGCTGGCCCCTCGAGGTACTGCAGGAACATCGATCCGTCGAACCAGAGGTAGCCCGTGATGTCTCTTTTCTGGTTCGCGTACTCGGATCGAGAGGTCAGATTCACGAGGTCGACACTCGTGAACGGGATCTCGGCGGTGCTCACATAGAGCAGTGATTGCAGCGCATCGTCAGGCATGATCCACAATCATGCCGCAAAACCGATACCGATTTCAGGACTCGGGCCGCTGATTCGGGGGGCGGGTCCGAGAGAGGAATGCGCCGGCGTCGGCGAGGATCATCTGACCGGTGATCGCCCGGGCCAGGTCGCTGGTGAGGAACACTGCCAGACGGGCGAGTTCATCGTGCTCGACGGCGTAGCGCAGCGGGGTCGATTGGGCGATCTCCGCGAAGCGCTCTTCGGTGTACGCGGCTGCGACCATCTCGGTGCGGGTGGTGCCGGGCGCCATGGCGAGCACCCGGATACCTGATGGACCGAGCTCGACCGCCATCGAGGTGACGAGGTGGTTGAGACCGGCTTTGGCCGCCGCGTAGATCGACGTGAACGGTGCCGGTCGGGTGGTCTCTCCCGACGAGACGAAGAGGATCACGCCACCGGTTTCGCTCATCGCCTCGGCCTCGGCTCGACCGCACAGGGCGGCGAGCACCAGGTTCTGGTCAAAGATCTCGCGGTAGTCGTCGCCGCGCCCGGCCGTGAACGACTTCGGCATCCGACCCGGTGGGTACATGCCGACGTTGTTCACCGCGATGTCGAGCCGACCGTGCCGCTCGACGATGCCCTCGACCATTGCATCGACCGAGTCGTCGTCTCGCAGGTCGGCGATGACGGCCTCCGCTGATCCACCTGCGTCGGCGATCTCGGTGACGACCGCATCGGCGTAGTCGCCCCGGATGTCGTTGACGACGACGTGTGCTCCAGCCTCCGCAAGCCATCGGGCGATCTCGCGTCCGATTCCTGCCCCGGATCCGGTGACGAGGGCGACCTTGCCGCCGTGGTCGATCGAGATCATCGCGGCTCCGTGAGCGCAGCAATGACCGTTTCGACGACCTCGTCAGCCCATGCACGGGCGGTGTCCTCGTCGACACCACCGATCGGATGACGGGTCTCGACGATGCGGAGATCGGGCCGGTTGAGGCTTGTGGCGACCTGATCGGTGAGCCGTCGGAAGTGTTCGGTGGTGACGACGACTGTCGGGACACCCATCGCTTCCAGCTTCACGGAGTCGTGGACACTCCACGACGTGCAGCTGCCTCAATCGGCCGTGCCGGTGAGGACGATTTCCACTTCCTTGGCGATGCCCTCGAGCACTTGGTCCTCGCACGGGATCGCGGCGTTCTTGTTGTCGCGACGCACGACCTCGGTGCCCGTGCGGGCGGCGAGGCGTTCGGCGATGTGTTCGAGCACGATGTCGGCGTTGGGTTTGCGGTTGTCGAGGAGACCGATCTTCTTGCCGGCGAGCACCGGGATCGATGCAGCTCCGACGGCGGGAATCTCGCCGACGCCTCCCTCTGGTGTGTGGATCAGCACGGCGCAACGATCCCAGCTGGGGCGCACGGCTTCAAATCTTCGCCGGCCTCGTTGCGAGTTCGGTGATGCGCGGCAACGCGGGACGGCTACTCAGCTGGCCGCGAGCGACTTCTTCGGGTCGTAGAACGGCTTCTCCACGACCGTCGCCACCTTCGGGCCCAGGTTCGTCTCGATCGTCAACGCAGTGCCCACGTCGGCTGCGTCGATGCGCACCATGGCGAGGGCGATGTTCTGCGCGAGGCGGGGCGACCAGACGGCCGACGTGACCTCGCCGACGCGTTCGCCGCCGGCTGTGATCGGCCAGAACGTCGTGTTGGGACCGGTGAGCGGCTCCATCTCGATGACGATGCCGACCTGCTTACGAGTCACGCCTTCGTCGCGGATCCGACGCAGGGCGTCCTTGCCGATGAAGTCGACGTCACTGTCGACAGCGACCAGTCGGTCGAGGCCGAGCTCGAAGGGGTTCGTGTCGATGGTGGCGTCGGCGTGGTAGCTGAGCATGGCGCCCTCGATGCGACGAATCGACGAGGTGTGACCGGGCTTGAGGCCCAGCGGTGCACCGACCGCCATGATCTTCTCCCACAGTTCGTCGCCCCGGCTGCCGTCGCGCAGATAGATCTCGTAACCGAGCTCACTCGACCAGCCGGTGCGGCTGACGACGAGTGGAATGCCGTCGAGCTCGGTCTCTCGCAGCCAGTAGTAGGCGAGCTCCTCGATCCAGTCGCCGAAGAGGGCGGTCATGATCGCACCCGATTTCGGGCCCTGCAGTTGCAGTGGTGACACGTCGGGTTCACGGATCGAGACGTCCATGCCGGCGTGGGTGGCAACACCCTGCGCCCACAGGAGGATGTCGCTGTCGGCGAGCGAGATCCAGAAGTGATCCTCGGCGAGTCGCAGGAGCACGGGATCGTTGAGCAGGCCACCCTCGGCGTTGGTGATGAGGATGTATTTGCACTGACCGACCTGCATCGTCGACAGGTCGCGGCAGGTGAGCAGCTGGGTGAAGCGGGCGGCGTCAGGGCCGGTGATCTCGACCTGGCGCTCCACGGCGACGTCGCAGAGGATCGCCTCGTTGACGAGATTCCAGAAGTTCTGCTCCGGATCCCCGAAGTCGCGAGGGATGTACATGTGGTTGTACGTGGAGAAGCCGGTGGCACCCCAGCGCACGGTGGCGTCGAAATACGGCGACTTGCGGATCTGGGTGCCGAAGCCGAAGTCGGCAGTGTCTGCCTGGCGCGGCTGGGGCGTGCCGGAGTTGGTCATGGGTCGCAGGCTACGGCTCAACGGGAAGGGTGACGCTGCGGGTCATGCCCCAACTGGGGATCACCGAACTGTGCTTGCCGGCGCCACCGATGACGACCACCTTGATATTGGCGGCGGCCTCGGTCATCGGGACGAGGTCGTCGTCGCTCAGACGCTGCATCCACGGGGCCCAGGCTCGGAGCCCGAACGCCCGCTTCAGTTCACTGACCCGCATCCGGGCCTGGTTGAAGAGATAGGCGGCGACATCGTCGCGGGTCCAGCCGTCGGCGGCGCAGGCTGCGGCGTGCTCGGGACACAGGGCGACGAAGTATTCGCCCTGGCTGATCGGCGCGTTATTCTGGCCGGTGGAGGTCATCGCCGAGGCGACCTTGTCGAGGATGCGAGCGGGCTCCTCGGACTCCATGTCGTGGACGTTGTGGGGCGCCTCGCCGCAATGGATCGTGATGGCCGACGGTGCATCGACACCGACGCTGCGTGCGTAGCCACCCCATGGCGACTCGTCGAGGTTCTCGGCGACGCAGTAGCCGTACTTCGCAGGCCCACCCTGGGTCGAGGCGTCGCCGGGCCCGGGACGGGCACCGGCGACGTGCAGCAGGATCAGGCGAAGGGCTCGCCCGACCGCAGCGTTGGCGCGGTTACCGGGCCCGAACGCGCCGAGGCCGGCGTTGAATCCGCCCTCGACTGCGGCTTGTCCGTGCACGATCAGGAGCGGGGCGACCGGATGGGTGGTGGCGTTGACGCCGCGAAGGTTGAGGTCGGGGTGTGCGAGCGCTCGGACGGCGGAGATGAGTACCGGCAGGTGCTCGGGTCGGCAGCCCGCCAGCACGGCGTTGATCGCGATGGTGCGGCGCGTCGCCTCGCCCGAACGAGGCGACAGCACGGCGATCACCTCGTCGGGGTCGACGGGTCTGCCGTTGACAGGAGCGAGCGCCCGGAGCATGGCGTCGACCCGTTCCGGGGTTGGTGCCTCGAGCGGCAGGCCGTCACCCCAGCCGTTGCGCTCGTAGACGTCGAGTACCGTCTCGCCGGCCTCGACGCTGACGTCGACCATCCCTGGTTCGTTCACGATCAGCCTTTCGAGGAGATGTCCTTCTGGAGTCGCGTGACGAGCTCCATGAAGGGGGGCTGGCCCATCGACCACAGCTGGGGGTGGATCTCGTAGTCGACCGCCTGGTTCGACTCGGTGATCGTGTCGAGCGTGAGGATCGTGGCTTTCGTGCGGGCATTGAGTTCGCGGTCCTGACCGGCGGCGACGGCGGCCATCTCGACGGCGGTGTCCACCAGGTCGGCATCGTCGATGACATCCCATGCGAGGCCGACCTCTTTCGCCCGCTCGGCGCGGAGGATCTGGTTGAACATCACCATCGCCATCGTCGTGGAACGTCCGGCGATCTGGCGCAGGCGCCATGTGTGTCCGCCACCCGGGTGGATGCCGATCTGCAGGAAACGAGAATCGAACTTGGCGTACTCGCGCCCGGCGAGGACGAGATCGCACGCCAGCACCATGTTCATGCCGGCACCGACGGCTGCGCCGTTCACGGCGGCGATGGTGGGGAGCGGGGTGTGGGCGATGCGGAGGAATCCGTCGTAGATCGCCTTCATCTCTTCTGCGTTCGAGCCGGCCATCAGGTCGTCGAGGTCGGCACCGGCGCAAAAGCCGCGTCCGGCGCCGGTCAGCACGACCGCGCCGATCGCCTCGTCGGCTTCCCACGCGTCGAGTACCGAACCGATCTCGTCGTTCATGGCGAGGGTGATCGCGTTGCGCTTGTCGGGATCGTTCAGCGTGATCAGACCGACGCGGCCGCGGACCTCGGTGGTGATGAGACTCATGCCGAGCAGTGTGGCACCTGCCCGGCGTCGGAGCGAGGACAGATGCGGGCGGACCTCCGGCAGATGGGTACGGTGACGCCGATGCTCCCGCTCTTGTCACCGGACCTGGTCGAGTCGTTCGGCCGGGACGGCGCTGTCGTGCTGCGGGGTGTGTTCTCCGACTGGATCGAGACCCTCGCTGTCGGGGTGGCCAAGAACGAGGCCGCCCCGGGGGAGTACTTCGCCGAGAACGTGCCCGCCGGAGCGCCGGGCCGTTTCTGGGACGACTACGTCAATTGGGGGCGCATCCCCGAGTTCGAACGCTTCGCTTGCGAATCCGATGTTGCTCGCCTCGCCGCCGAACTGATGGCGTCCGACACCGTGCAGCTGTTCCACGATCACGTCCTCGTGAAAGAACCCGGCACACCGACCGTCACGCCGTGGCACAGCGACCGCCCGTACTACTTCGTCGACGGTGCGCAGACGGTCAGTTTCTGGATCCCCCTCGATCCGGTCACGACTGAGACGACCCTCCGTCTGATCGCCGGATCCCACCTATGGGAGAAGGACGTGCTCCCGGTGCGCTGGCTCAAGGGAGACGACTTCTACCCGGATACCGATGACTACCTGCCGGTGCCCGACCCCGACCGCGATCCCGATCGGTATGACGTGCTCGAGTGGGCACTCGAACCGGGCGACGCCATCGCGTTCCACTTCGGCGTCGTGCACGGCGCCCGCGGGAATCCCGGCGCCGGACGTCGGCGGGCATTCTCTCTGCGGCTCGTTGGCGATGATGCCCGCTATGTCTCACGTCCCGGTCGCACCTCACCGCCGTTTCCCGGCCACGGGATGGTCGACGGTGATCGACTGCGCTCCGACTGGTTCCCGGTGCTGATCGGCTCGATCTCGTGACCGCCTCGGCAGGGCTCCGCGAGAGCTTCTCGGTCTTCCGGCTTCGGAACTACCGGCTGTTCTGGTTCGGCGGCTTGACGTCGAACATCGGCCGGTGGTTCCAGACGCTCGCCATCCCGCTTGTTGTCTTCGACCTCACCGGCAGCGCGGGTTGGGTCGGTTTCGCCGGTTTCGCCCAGATCCTCCCAATGGCATTGATGGGGCCCTACGGCGGGGCGATCGCCGACCGGTATCCCCGTCGCAAGGTGCTCCTGGTTACGCAGACGCTCCAGGCCTTCGTCGCACTCGGGTTGATGACGCTGTGGTTCAGCGGTGTGCGTTCGCCGGGGGCGTACGTGGCCGTCTCGGCGCTGGTCGGCATGACTGCCGGCCTCAACCTTCCCGCCTGGCAGGCGATCGTCAGTGAGATTGTCCCTCGTGAGCAGTTGCTCGCTGGGATCACCCTCAACTCGGCGCAGTTCAACACGTCCCGCATGATCGGCCCTGCGTTGGGTGGTGCCGCAATCGCGTGGTTCGGACCCGGCTGGGCGTTCTTCGTCAATGCGATCAGCTACAGCGCCGTGCTCACCGGCCTTGCGCTCATGCGTCTCGACATCGTGCACCGGCGACCCGAAGGCCGGATGCGGCCGCTTCACGAGTTCGCGGGCGCAGCCCGCGACGCGTTTCGCAGCGAGGGCATTCGCACCGCCATCCTCACCGTCTCGATGATCGGGTTCTTCGGGCTGTCGCTCCAGACGCTCTCCGTCACCGTCGCCGAGGATGTCTTCGACCAGGGCGAGCGAGGGTTCGGCTTGCTCCTCTCGTTCGTCGGACTCGGTGCCGTGTCGATGTCGCCGATCATCGCCGGCGCCGCCCAGCGGTTCCGTCGATCTCAGCTTCAACAGACGGCACTGATGCTGTACGCCATGGGCGCGCTCGTGATCGCCGTGGCACCGGTCTTCGCCGTTGCGCTCGCCGGTGGCTTCATGATGGGGGCCGCCCACCTCACGTCGGCGAGCACGCTCAACACCGCGATCCAACTCCAGGTCGATGAGTCGGCCCGGGCCAAGGTCCTGGCGGTCTACCTCTCGATGCTGACGGCCTCGAATCCGATCGGTCAGTTGCTTCTCGGCCAACTGATCGATCGCACCGATCCGCGTTTTGCGTACGGGCTGGCTGGGGGAGCGTTCCTCATGATCGCCGGCTTCCTTGCAGTCGGCGGTCGACTCGAAGGGCTCGACGCCGACGCCGGCGAGATCACCGAGGCCTATGGCGGGGAGATCCAGCCGACCATGCCCGCCCCGCCCCGTCGGGACTGATCACCAGCCGGCACCGAGCGTGGTGTCCTCGTCGTCGGCGAGATGACGCTTGCCGTCGTCACAGTCGTGACGGACGGGACACCAGCGGCAGGCCGGCCCGGTGGCCGTGGCGGCGTCGCGCTGTCCGGACGAGAGCATCAGCATCCGTTCGACCCCGTCGACGACCCGAGCAACGGTCGAGAAGAGCAGGTCTTCGGTGACGTCCTCGACCTGAAAGCGGCCCTGGTCGAGGTAATAGGTGGCCAGTCGCCGTGGCGGCGTGCCGATGCGGATCGCATCGAGCAGGGCATAGAAGCGCAGGTCGTCGCGATGGTGCAGAGAGGTGCTGCCGGTCTTGAGGTCGACGAGCACCTTGCCGGCTCGATCGCCGTCGGCCACGCCGATCGATAGGTCGCAGCGTCCGCTTAGCACGAAACGGTCGTGGATCTCGACGCGCAGCGAGGTCTCAGTGCTCGGGTACCAGGCCGGCTTGAGCGGGGGAAAGCACTCGAGGAACTTCAGGACCAGGTCATTGGTCGTTCCCCGAAGTTCCGCTCGTTCGGTCTCGGAGATGGTCTGAAGCCAGTCGGCCAGCGGGTCGATGCCTTCGCCGCGGCGGGCCATCGCCTCGTCGACAAGGGTCATTGGGTCGAGTTCTCGACGCCAGTGCACCGACAGTTCGATCGCCTTGTGCGCGATCGTGCCGCGAGCGATCGGGACCTTCCATTCGAAGGGTTCGGCCTGCTCGACGACGAACTTGCGTTCACACCCCAGCACCTGACCGAGGGCGTATTTGGAGACGAACATCGAATCGCCCGGCTTTTCGCCCTCACGAAGATCGAGCATCGGCAGCATCGGTTCGAGGCCGTCCTCCAGGGCCCGTTGGAGCTCGTGTCGCAACATGGCGTCGAAACGGGGCCGCTGCTCCTTGGGTGCGCCGAGTTCGGCCAACACCTCCTGCTGGGCCGGGTTGAGCTCCTGCTTTGCTTCCACCCCCAGAGCGTCGCACACCGCCGTGACAGCCGCGAGGAGGCTGGGATGTCGCCCACAGCCGGTGGACTGTCACACCCCACTGGCAGAGTGAGGATCGGTGGAAGCGACGAGTCTTCGATTTGCTGCCGCGGCCCGTTCTCTCGGGCAAGCGGCTCGTCTGCGCTCCCTCGTGGTGCCCGGGTTCCGGTCGCCGCCGGGGTTGGCGGATGTGCACCGCACGCTCCGGTTCCGTGGAGGTGTGCCCACGGTTGCCGTCCAGCTGAAAGGGCGCCCGTGGTCGGCGGTCGTCGCCGACATGATCGAAGGTGTGGTTGCGGCCAATGGGCTGGCGGGGGCCAAGGCCGATCGGGCCCGAGCGGCGTTGTGGCTTGCGGTCGATGATTCGGGCGAACTCTCGCCCGTCGACGACGGCGTGGTCGAGACACGTCGAAGTGCCTGAGGTCGCTCGACGCCCGCAGCCCGCCACCTTCGGGCCCGGAGATACCGGTCGGCTCCGCCGGGGAGGCACAACCCGATCGGCTTCTGGCCGGTCAGGATCTCGTTGCCGGGGCTATCGTTCCGGCGGGCCCGGGTGGCGGAATCGGTAGACGCAGGGGGCTTAAACCCCCCGATCCCTTCGGGGGTGTGTGGGTTCGAGTCCCACCCCGGGCACCATCGAGGTCAACCGGCGCCCTGCGGTGTTCGACGGGCCCGGATACCTGTGCAAGACTCCCTGACGGTGCGTCAGATTCGCACCCACATAACCGGCGCCACGGCGCCAAGAGGGGGATTCATTCCAATGAAGCGTCTGCTGTTGGCCATCACGGCCGCTTTCGCCTTGACCATCGCCGTCGCCCCGCCGGCGTCGGCTCAGACCGTCGAGATCGACCCGAATCCGGTGTCGGGAGCCGGTGAGCAAGAGATCACGGTGACCGGTACTGGCTTCGCTCAGGACGGTTTCCTGTTGCCCTGCCCAGGGGCCAACGCCGATCCGGCCCAGCTCGCCGAGGACTCGTGCGATCTCACCAACCTGACCCCGTATACCGCTGGTGACTGGGAGCGCACCGTCACTTACGACGTGCCTGCGGTCGGACTCCTGATCGTGGCCGGCAGCGCCGACCAGACCGAGGTCGTGACGGGCCTCATCGAGGTTGACGGTGGCGGCGACTTGGCCAACACCGGTGGCAACACCGAGGCCTACCTGCTGCTCGCTTTCGTGTTGTTCGGCGCCGCAGCCGTCTTCACCATGGGGGGCCGCAAGCTGCAGCGAGTGTGAGCGCACGGGGTGCGGGCCGTCGGCGCCGTCTGGCGGCCCGAACCGCAACACGCCTCGGGGTGCTCTGTGCGCTCGGGGCACTCGGTGTACTCGCCTTCGCCGCCTGGGAGCTCTGGGGTACCGGCCGCAAGGAAGCGGCGGTGCAACAGGAGCTCCGGACCGCGTTCGAGTTCGTCGAGGGTTCGACGACCACCTCCAGTGCACCGTCCGCAGCGGACGACGTTGTGGCGGATGTCGAACCCGACCTGCCCGGCGGTATCTCTGCCGAGCTGGCTCGCGCTCGCTTTCCGGAGGACGGCGATGCCCTTGCCCGGCTGGAGATCCCGGCGATTGAACTCGACAAGTTTGTAATGCGAGATGTCGATCGGGAGTCGCTCCAGGTCGGCCCCGGCCATTACCGCGGCACACCACGACCCGGTTTCTCCGGCAACAGCGCCATCGCAGGTCATCGCTCGACCTATGGAGCGCCGTTCAAACGGGTCGACGAGCTCGCGCCAGGTGACGCAATCACGGTGCACTCGGCTGACGGCATCTTCTCCTTCAAGGTCGTGAGTCCTGCCGCGGCGTTCGGCGACCGGCTCGACACCATCGAACCCGACAAGGTCTCTGCCGGGTCCGTCATCGTCGATCCGAGCGACACCTGGGTTGTCTCGGATTTCGGCGACGCTCGGCTCACGCTCACGGCCTGCCACCCCGAGTTCACGTCAAGAAAGCGGATTGTGGTCGTGGCCGAACTGGTGAGCGAGGCGGTTCCGCTGGCAGCCGTCTTCGGCGGTCTCGATGCGGACGAACTCAACGAGCTCGTCACCGAGGACCTCGGCGTGCTCGAAAACTCAGCGTCGTAGCGGACGGGGCCGCGAGCCGATGCCTGCCTGGCCGGTAATGACGCCCGTGAGGGCGACGAGCACGAGGACGATTGCGCAGACCTGCATCCCGGTGACCGGCTCGTCGAGGAACGCCCACGCCACCGCAGTCGAGATGACCGGAACGAGCAGGGTGAAGGTGCTCCCGAGCCACAGCGGGATCTGTTGGAGCGACCAGTTCATGACCGCATGGCCCAGCACACCGGCACCGAACGCCATCAGCAGCAGCCAGCCCCAGCTCTCGAGCGTGGGCCAGGCGAGGCTCTGCCCGAAGAGCAAGGCGAGCGGGGCGTTGATGATCGCCACCCAGAGCGCGGCACCGACGGTGTAATCGTTGGTGCTGATGACATCTTTCGCCCGCTTGGCGAAGACGAAGTAGGCCGACCAGGCGAACAGTGCCCCGACGGCGAGGAGGTCGCCGCGCCAGTCGGTCGGGGCGTCGGAGGCGGCGCTGAGCACGACGATCACGACGCCGGCGATGGCGACCAGTCCGAGCGCCATGTCGCGTGGCCGGATGATCTCCCCGAAAACCCGGTTGGCTGCGATGGCGACGACGATCGGTTGCAGCGCGCCGATCACGGTTGCGTTGGCGATGGTGGTCAGCTTCACCGCCGAGAAAAACAGTGCGACATCGAAGCCGAGCGCGATGCCCCCGGCCATAGATGCCCGCATCACGTTCCAGCCAATGCGATGGCGACGAGCGGCCATGAGGGCCGCGACGACGAGTCCGTACGTACCGAACCGGTAGGCCGCCACTGCGAGGCCCTCCATGTCGACCTCTTTCGCGATGACGCTCGACACGCCCCACGCCGAGACGGCGACCGCGGCACCGATCAGGCCACGACCGTTGATGGCGTCCTCGGTGTCGACATCAGTCCCGGGCATCGCGGCACGTTACCGGTGCCACCCGTTGCTACATCTCGTTCTGGGCGAGGAAGCTCTCGTAGACCTGGATCAGGACCTGCTTCTGGTCGTGGGTCAGGTCGTCTTGGGCCCGGATGGCGGCGATCAGATCGGCCTCGGGTTCCTCGTCGAGGATGCCGGCGCGGACGTAGAGGGATTCCGCCGAGACCTCAAGCGCTCGCGCGATCTGCTGCAGGATCTCCGCACTCGGCCGCTTCAGGCCTCGTTCGATCTGGCTGAGGTACGGATTTGAGACGCCGGCGAGGTCGGCGAGTTTCCGAACGGAGAGTTCGGCCTGGCGGCGCTGTTCACGGATGTACTCACCGAGGTCGGCGACGGCGTGTCGAGGATCGGGTGGCACGAGGACTCCAACAGTAGGGGAGGGATGGTGGGCGAAAAGCATCGCAGCCGGGCCGCCATGATGGCAGTCCGGCTGCGACGAGGGGGACCCAGGGAACGGCGGAGTGGCCGTTGCGAGATGTCAGGCCTTCTTCGCTGCCTTCTTGGTGGCCTTCGGGGCGGCGACCTTCGGTGCATCGATACCGAGGAAGCCCCAGGCGGCCTTGCGGCCGGTCTCGACGGGACCGGCGACCTGCTCCGGCAGGCGCTCGACGACCTTGGCGGCCAGCGGTTCGGTGCGGCCACGAAGATCGGTAAGGGCCTCAGTGCCCTTGGCGCGGGCGGTGGCGGCGTGCTCGGTGACGGCCTTGGGAGCCGGAACCTCACGGCCGATGATGGCGTCGGTGACGACAAGGTTGACGCCGACGCCGGTGTAGGCGACGTTCTTGACCTGATCGAGGACAGCAGTCATGGGGGATCTCCTGTGAGAGGTTGGTGCACGCTCTTGCGTGCCGATTTGCGTACAATAGTTAGCACTGAAGGGGAATGCAACCTCGGCAGCGCATTTTCGCTAGCCAAAGTTTGCAGTGCGAGATGACCAAGTCGCGACACATCGACGTGCTCGGCACGATCTGGCACACCGATCGCCACGAGCGGACATCGCTCGGTCGCATCGTCGAGGCGGCGAAGGACCGCGACGACAGCGCGGCACGTGCCCGCATCGTCGACGAGATCCATTCCTGGGTGGCGGGCGGCGGACTCATGGTCGAACCCGATGCGATCGTCGTCGGCATCCCCTCCAGCCCCGATCGACCCAATCTGCTCGTGACGGCGGTTGCCCGAGCGATCGCGACAGCGACGGGGTCCGTCTCGGTCGATGCGGTCGTTCGGCATCGAGTGACGGTGCGGCTGCGAGATCTTGATCCGACGGAACGCCCGGCGACGGTTCTCGCTGCGGACTACGAGGTCGTCGAAGACGTTGGGGGCCGCCATGTCGTCCTCGTCGATGATGTTGTGCTGAGCGGCACGACCCTCGACCACGTCGCCGACCTGCTGCTCGCTGCCGGCGCCGCCTCGGTGCGACCGGTCGCCATCGCCCGATCCCGTCGTGGCTGAGCGTCTGGGTTCACGTACTGCGTGAACCCAGGCAGCGACGTCTTATCCGCCGCGTCGCTCCAACAACCGTTCGATCCAGCGCTCGTAGCTCTCGAGATCCTGCGCGCCCTGCACCGGCAGGACATCGTCGAGCACGATCGTCGGCACGGCGGTGACGCCCTGCTCAATCGCCGCATTGTGTTCGTCGATCACCGAGGCGGCGTAGACCCGTTCGTTCTCGACGAGGTTGCGGATGAAGCCGCCCGCATCGACCCCGACGTCGGCGGCGAGGTCGGCGAGTACCTCGGCGTCGGAGATCGTGCGGTTCTCTGCGAAGTACGCGTCCATCAGTCGGCGGTGGTACGCATCGGTCGCCGCAGGAGCAAAGGCCTCCATCGCCTTCTGGGCGATCTGGGCAGGCATCGAGCCCGATGGCTGGGCGTGGTCGGTGGCCCATACGGAAAAGGTCAGGCTGGGCTCGGCTGATGCCGGTCGCAGCCAACTCTTCGTGTACTCGACGAATTTCTCGTGTTTCGCCGGGTCGCCGCCGTCGTTGTCGGGGCGAAGCAGAAACGACTTCCACTCGACAGCGATGCGGTCACTGAATCGCGTCCGGAGCTGCTCGACGCGAACTGCGCCGACGTAGCACCAGGGTCAGAGGAAGTCAGACCAGACAGTCAATCGAACGGGTTCTCCCACAGCGGGCACGGTAGCCCGAGGCCGGAGGCAGATCACTCTCATCGGATGCCGACGGGAGGACACGGCGGTTCCTCCCATCGCGTGACAGAGTCATGGCATGGCCATCTGCGCATTTCTCGGACTCGGTGTCATGGGGTACCCCATGGCCGGACATCTCGTGGCTGCTGGTCACCGCGTCACCGTGTACAACCGAACGACGGCGAAAGCCGAGCGATGGGTTGCGGAGCACGGTGGGGCGATGGCGACGACTCCGGCTGCTGCGGCCGAGGGCGCCGAGTACGTCTTTCTGTGTGTCGGTGACGATCCCGACGTACTCGCCGTGACCACGGGTGCCGACGGCGTCCTCGAGACGATGGGGGAGGGCACGGTGCTTGTCGACCACACGACTGCGTCGGCGGTCATCGCCCGTGAGGTCCACGCGGCGGCTGCTGCTCAGGGTGTCGGTTTTGTCGATGCGCCGATCTCAGGCGGACAGGCCGGCGCCGAGAACGGGGTGCTCACAGTGATGTGCGGCGGCGACCAGGCTGATTTCGATCGGGTTGCCCCGGTGATCGACGCCTACAGCCGTGCCTGCAACCTCCTTGGCGGCCCTGGTTCCGGTCAGCTCACGAAGATGGTCAATCAAATCTGCATTGCCGGTCTCGTGCAGGGGCTTTCCGAGGGCGTCAACTTCGCCCAGCGGGCGGGACTCGATGTCGGAAGCGTCGTCGACACGATCTCGAAGGGCGCAGCCGGTTCGTGGCAAATGGAAAATCGGGCCCAGACGATGGCCGACGGTGTCTTCGACTATGGCTTCGCGCTCGACTGGATGCGCAAGGACCTGCGGATCTGCTTCCAGGAAGCCGCGGCGAACGGGTCAGCGCTGCCGGTGACCGAGATCGTCGACGGCTATTACGAGCAGCTCCAGGGACTCGGGCTCGGCCGCTGGGACACCAGCACGCTGATCCACCTGCTTCGTCAGGAGTGAGCCGTCCGTGGGCGGTTCGCCGTTCGGCGAGTTACCGATCGCCCTGTGTCGTGTGTCACACTTCCCGCCGGTTGTGAGCGCAACCGGGAGAGGGGCCAATCATGGATGAACCGATGATCCCATCGTCGATCACCGACATCGATGCGAGCTGGATGGCTGCCGCGCTGGGGCAGCCAATCACTGGCGTGAACCATGAGCAGATCGGCGAGGGCGTCGGCGTCTCGTCAGCCGTCTACCGATCGACCCTCGAGGGTGGCGATCTCGACTCCGTCGTTGTCAAGCTGCCGGCGCTCGCCGAGGAGGCGGTGTTCACCTCCACCGTTTTGCGCATGTACATCCGCGAGGTCCGGTTCTTCGAGAACCTCGCCGGCCAGAGCCCGATCCGCGTGCCGGTCGGCTACCACGGGGCGGTCGACCTCGAAACCAGCCAGTTCGTGCAGGTCATGGAGGACATGGGCTCGATGCGCATGGTCGACCAGAACGAGGGCATGAACATCGACGACGCCCAACGCGCTGTCGACGAACTCGCCGCCTGGCATGCGGCGTTCTGGCGCAAGGCCGACGCTCCGGTCGACCGGGGCGACGTCGTGTGTCTGAGTGACCCCGTCTACCCGGCCGTACTGCCGATGGTCTTCGCCGAGGGATGGGAGAAGGTCAACAACGCCATGGACGTCGATCCCGTGATCGCCGCAGTCGGGCCGGGGTGGGTCGACTGGATGCCGTCGGCCCTCGAGCGCCTCTCCGGCGCTCCTAACACGATCACCCATGGCGACTATCGCGCCGACAACATCCTCTTCGACGATGAGGGCAACGTCGTCCTGCTCGACTTCCAGCTCACCGGACGGGGATCGGCGAGCTACGACCTCGCCTACTTCGTGACGCAATCGCTCGCGCCCGACCTGGCCGCCACGCACGAAACGGCGCTGTTCAACCGCTGGCTCGACGGCCTCATTGCGGCGGGTGTGTCCGAGGCCGACACCACCAACCTGTGGGATCGCTATCGCGACGCTGCGCTGTTCTGCCTCGTCTATCCGATCGTGGCCAGCCGAGGCATGGACTTCTCCGACGAGCGCCAGTACGTACTCGTCGACAACATGAACACCCGGTTTGTCCGAGCCGTCGACCAGCTCCACCTCGCCGACCTGCTGTAGGGATTGGCGGTCGGCCGGAATCTGACGGATCATCAGGCCATGGCCGACGCTGACAAGACCGCCCTCGACGCCGCCCAGGCCCGCTACGCCGCAGAGCGGACCAAGCGCCTCCGAGTCGACGGCAACGAGCAGTACAGCGAGCTCGCCGGCACGTTCGCCGACTTCGACACCGACCCCTACGTCGAGCCGGGTTTCACTCGAGACCCAATCGTCGAGGAGACCACGGCGGTGATTGTCGGTGGTGGCTTCGCCGGGATGATGACCGCTGTCGAGCTGAAGCGACTCGGCATGCATGACTTCCGCATGGTCGAGAAGGGCGGCGACTTCGGTGGCACCTGGTACTGGAACCGCTACCCGGGTTGCCAGTGCGACGTTGAGTCCTACACGTACCTGCCGCTTCTCGAAGAGACCGGCTTCATGCCCACAAAGCGGTACTCGAGTGCCACCGAGATCTTCGAGTACTGCCAGCTGATCGGGCGACGGTTCGAGCTGTACCCCCACGCCCTCTTCCAGACCGAGATCGCCGACGCGGTCTGGCACGATGACGAGGGCCGCTGGCTCGTCACCACCAGCCGCGGCGATGAGATCCGCTGCAAGTACTTCGTCACCGCAGGCGGCATCCTTCACAAGGCCAAGCTTCCCGGCATCCCGGGTATCGACACCTTCGAAGGCCACGCCTTCCACACGAGCCGATGGGATTACCGCTACACCGGCGGCTCCGCCACCGAGCCAATGGACAACCTACGCGGCAAGAAGGTCGGCATCGTCGGTACCGGGGCTACCGCCGTGCAGGCCGTGCCCCAGCTGGCCAAGTACGCCGAAGAGCTCTACGTCTTCCAGCGCACCCCAGCGGCGATCGGTGTGCGCGACAACGGCCCCACCGACGTCGAATGGTTCCAGAGTCTCCAGCCAGGGTGGCACGCCGAACGGGTCGAGAACTTCACCCGTTGTGTCACCGGCGAGCAGCCCGATGTCGATCTCGTGAAGGACGGCTGGACCAAGGTCAACTGGGTCAACACCCAGGACGCCTCATCGCCCGAGCAGCGTGAGGAACTCGACATCGTCGACTTCGAGGTCATGGAGGAGATCCGGGCGCGAGTCGACGAGATCATCGACGACCCAGCGACCGCCGAGAAGCTCAAGCCGTGGTACGGCAAGCACTGCAAACGCATCACCTTCCACGACGAGTACCTGCCGACCTTCAACCTTCCGCATGTGCACCTGGTTGACACCGACGGCCAGGGCATCGAGCGGATCACGCCGACAGGCGCGGTCGTCGACGGCGAGGAATATGAACTTGATCTGATCGTTTTCGCCTCCGGCTTCGAGGTCACCACCGATCAGCACCGCCGACTCGGCTTCGACCCGGCGGGCCGCGACGGTGTGCGGCTCAGCGAGCGCTGGCACGACGGTGCGCACTCGCTGCACGGCATCCTCTCGGCGGAGTTCCCGAACCTGCTGATGCTCGGCATCGTGCAGGCCGGTTTCGGTACCAATTTCGTGCACTTCCTGCAGAACTCCGCCCGTCACGTCGCCTGGGTCATCGATCATTGCGAGGGTGCAGGCATCAACACGATCGAGGCCGCGCCGGAAGCCGAAGAGGGCTGGCTGATGGAGCTCTACATGGCGGTTGGCGGTATGCCCGACTACTCGGGCAACTGCACCCCCAGCTACTACAACTCGGAAGGTAACCGGGGGCCAAAGGCGGCCCGCAACCTCACCTACATCGGCAGCCTGCTCGATTACGACGGTTTCCTGCAGCGCTGGCGAGCCGACGCCGCCGAGACCGGCGAGTACACCGGCACCCGCACGACCTGATCGGTCGAGCCGCTCAGACCCCGAGCAGGCCGGGCGCCTGCTCGCTCACGAGATCGCGCAAGGCATCACCCAAGCCGGGCCGATCGCTCGGATTCAGTCGGTAGGCCGGGCCGTAGAGGCTGATCGACGCCACGGGATCGGCTCCGGGTACCAGCACCGCAACGCCGTTGACCTCGAGGTCGAGCGCCTGGTCGGCCCAGGCGTAGCCGCGTTCGGCGCTCATACGGACGACGTCCCGGAGGGTCGCAGCGGCCGTGATGGTGAGTGGTGTGGCGGCCGGCAGGGGAGCGGCGGTGTAGGTGTCGAGGCGTTCGTCGTCCCACGACGTCATCAGCGCCAGGCCCGGCGCAACCAGATGGAAGTCGAGGCGTTCGCCGGTGGGGTCGGGTGCTTGGATCGCCGATGGCCCGAGCACGTTGGTGAGATACAGCGCGCCGGTGGGGGTGTCGACGGTGAGTGCGGCGCTCTCGCCGAACCGCTGAACGCACTCGACGAGCAGCGGTCGGAGTCGATCCTCGAGCGCGGCCGGTGGCGCTTCGTCGCCGGGGATCAGGGTGCCGAGGGCCGGCCCGCTCACCAGGCCTCCGACCCCGCTGCGGCTGAGCATGCCGAGTTCGACGAGTTGGGCGGCGAGCCGCGAGACCGTGGATCGGGGGAGCCCGCTGCGACGTCCGAGTTCACGCACACCGAGCGGTTCGTCGGCGGCGGCGACGAGCTGAAGGAGGAGGAACGAGCGCTCGATCGCGGACGTCGTTGACTCGGCCGGGCTGGTCGCCATACGCTGACCATACCATGCAGCAGGACGTCCCGCTCAGTAGGACATCCGGGGATCGGACCCCCGACTTCTACGTCTATCCCGACCAGCCGCCGGCTTCCGCTGAGCTGGTGGGGGCCGTCGCCCGTCTCCGCTGGGCCGATGGTCTTGAACTCGACGCCTACGCACTCTGGCTTTTCGAAAACCAGATGGGCGATGTCACCATCGAGGAACGCAGTCGAGAGTCGAAGTTCGACCCTGCTGATTTTCCCGCCGACGACGTGTTGCGCAACGTGGCCGTCTCGACCGACGGTGATGTCATCGCCGAGTGGGCCGACGGCTCCACCTCGGTCCACCACAGCGGTTGGCTCCGTCATGTCGCAGAGCAGCGGCATCGTCCCGATGCCTTCCTGCCGGAGATCGAGGAGTGGACCACCGCCGAACTTCCGGCTCCGCCGACCCACAACGGTGCGGCGGTGCTGCACGATGACGGCATCCTGCTGTCGTTCCTGCACGACGCCGTGCGCTACGGGCTCGCCCGACTCGAGAACCTGCCGCCCGAAAAGACCTCGCTCGTCGCACTCGGCGAACGCATCGGCGCACTACGCGACACCAACTTCGGTGTCACCTGGCCGGTGAGCGTCGACCTCAAGCCCACCTCCACCGCCAATACGCCGCTGCCGCTCCCACCCCACACCGATCTCCCGACGCGTGAAACACCGCCCGGCTTCCAAATGCTGCACTGCCTCGTCAACACGACCACCGGGGGGCTCAGCACCATGGCCGACGGACACGCGGTCGTTCGCCGGCTCGAAGCCGAGCACCCCGACGACTATGAGGCGCTCTGCACCCTCAACTGGATCTTCTTCAATCGATCGCCGAACCACGACCATCGCTGGTCGGGCCCGCTGATCGACCACGGCGCCCCCGGCATGCCCCTCACCATTCGCGCCTTTCATCCCGTGCGCGGTTTCCCCGACATGCCGATCGCAGACCAACCCCGCGCCTATGCGGCCCTGCGCCGATTCAGCCGGCTCGCCGGCTCCGACGAGTTCCAGATGCGCTACGCGTTCCGGCCTGGCGATCTTGTGCTCTTCGACAACCGTCGCACCCTGCACGGACGCACCGCCATCGATGAGACCGGCGGAGTGCGAGAGTTGCACGGGACCTACATCGACCACGACGAGATCTACTCGCGCACCCGCGTGCTCACTCGTCATCGAACCGCCCGCGAGCTCAGGCTCGCCTAACGGCAAACAGATCAACCAACGGGGGAACCACCATGCCCAGCGTCTTCATCACCTGCGCCGTCACCGGCGGCGGCGACACCGTCAACAAGTCGCCGCACGTCCCAGTCACGCCCGAGCAGATCGCCGACTCGGCGATCGAGGCGGCCAAAGCCGGCGCCGCGGTCGTGCACTGCCACGTTCGCGACCTCGACACGGGAGCCCAGAGCCGCGACCCGGACCTCTACAAGGAACTCACCGACCGCATTCGCTCGGCCGACACCGACGTCGTGCTCAACCTCACGGGTGGCACGGGTGCCGACCTCACCCTCGGCGGTGTCGAGAACCCGCTGCCACTGAGCGAGGAGGGCACCGACATGGCCGGGGCCACCGAGCGCATGCGTCACGTTCGTGAGTGCCTGCCGGAGATCGCCACGATCGACATGGGCACGATGAACTTCGGCGAGGGCAACTACATCATGACGAACTCGACGTCACAGCTCGACGAGATCGCCCGCCAGTTTCAGGACCTGCCGGTACAGCCCGAACTCGAGTGCTTCGACACCGGCCATCTCTGGTACGCCAAGAACCAGGAGGAGCGCGGCCTGTACGAAGGCAAGACCATGAACGCCCAGCTCTGCATGGGCGTGCCGTGGGGTGCGCCCGACGACATGAACACCCTGATGGCGATGGTCAACAATGTGCCATCGCACTGGCACAAGTCGGCGTTCTCGATCGGCCGCCGCCAGCTGGAGTACGTCGCTGCTGCAGCGCTCGTGGGCGCCAACATTCGCGTCGGCCTCGAGGACAACCTCTACCTCTCAAAGGGTGTGAAGGCCACCAACGCCCAACTCGTCGAGCGCGCCACGGTGATCCTCGAAGGCATGAACTTCAACGTCATGGGCCCCGACGAGGTGCGCGACATGCTCGACCTCAAGAAGGTCGTCTGATCCCGGTCACCGGGCACGCGTCGACAAAGGAGCGAAAACAATGAGTGAGCACGTCGCCATCGTCGGCGCCGGCGTTATCGGAGCTGCCTGGGCGGCACGCTTCGTGATGCACGGTATCGACGTCAAGATCTCCGACCCGAACCCGGAAGCCGGCCGCATTGTCGATGAGGTCCTCGACAACGCCCGAGCGGCCTGGGTCGATCTCGGTCTGCCTGACCCCACCGAAGGCAGTGTCAGTGTCGTCGGCTCGATCGCCGAGGCGGTCGAGGGCGCGATCCACGTCCAGGAAAGCGTTCCGGAAAACCCGGCCATCAAGGTGCCGATCCTCGAGCAGATCGCAGCGGCCTGTCCGTCCGACACCGTCATTGCGTCGTCGACCTCGGGCATCAAGCCCTCGGATCTCCAGCCCTCGATCACCAACCCGGAGCGGTTGGTTGTCGGCCATCCGTACAACCCGGTGTACCTCGTGCCGGTCGTCGAGGTCGTCGGTGGCGACCTCACCTCGCAGGACGCGATCGACGCAGCGATGGCGACCTACGACCGGGTGTCGATGAAGCCGATCCATGTTCGAGTCGAGATCGACGCCTTTATCGGCGATCGTCTTCTCGAGGCGGTGTGGCGCGAGGCGCTCTGGCTCGTGAACGACGGTGTCGCCACCACCCAGGAGATCGACGATGTCATGCGGTACGGCTTCGGTCTTCGGTGGGCGCAGATGGGCCTTTTCGAGACGTACCGCATCGCAGGCGGCGAGGGCGGCTTCGGTCACTTCATCCGTCAGTTCGGTCCCACGCTGTCGTGGCCGTGGACCAAATTGATGGACGTTCCCGAGCTCACCGACGAACTCGTCGACCGGCTCGAGTCCCAGTCTGATGAGCAGTCCGGCGCTCACAGCATCCGCGAGCTCGAACGCATCCGCGATCGCAATCTCGCCGGGATCATGCGGGCACTCGAGGAGAACGACTGGGGGGCTGGCAACACCCTGAAGACCCAGCGAGAACGACTCGACGGCTGATCAGCAGCGCCCGTTGGATGTTCGTCTAGGCGGTGTCCTCGATCGCCTTGACGTGCCGTAGCCAGAGACCCCCGCCGGGATGGGGCATCGGGGTGTAGCTGCGGTGACCAAGAAGGCGCTGAACCCGAGGCGAGCGGTGGTCGAGGCCGCCGAGCGGGATATCGAGTGCGCAGCTCTCCTCAGGGGTCAGCCAGCCGGCAACGAAGCTCAGATGCATCGCCTTGCGCCAGCGATCGGCGGTGACGTTTGCGCCACCGCCATGGAAGACATAACCCGAGTAGACGAGCGCATCGCCCGGGCCGAGTTCGGCAGGAACGGACTCGTGCTCGACCCGATAATCGAGGTTTTCCCACGTGTGGCTGCCGGGCACGACCTGCGTTGCGCCGAGTTCCTCGGTGACCTCCTCGAGACCGATCATGGCGCTGATCGTGATGTCGACCACGTTGGGCCAGGCCGAGCGCACGTACTCCCACCAATTATCGGCGTCACGGTGCAGGACTTGGGCCGCCTCGCCGGGCCCGATGTACATGATCTGCCCAGTGTTGACCCAGTACGACCCGCAGTGGGGGAGCAGGACAGCGTCGGCGATGGCGGCGTAGATCTCGTTGTCGAGCATGTCGAAGTAGGCGTCGTCGAGCAGCGGCAACGACGAGAAGCGCACCGTGTTGGCACCGACGAATGCTGCGCCCGCCGCCCCCATTCCCTGCGTGGCGGAACCAGGTGGGAACTCCGGCACACGCCGGTCGGCGGCAGCCGTCACCGCGTCGATCGTGGCCCGGTTAAACATGCCTTCGACGATGAGGCCACCGTCTCGGCGGAAGGCCTCCAGCATGTCGTCGAGCGGGGCGTCGGCGGGTAGGCGAACAAGAGTCCGTGGTGACACACCCGTACGTTCGCACAGCCGCGGACACGAGGCGTCAATACCGCCCAGCGTGGTTGTGATCGATGCCGCTCCCTACGATGAGCTCCGATGAGCGAGCGGACGACGCGTACCCAGATCGAGGCCAACGTCGACGATCTCGATCCTCGGATCTGGCCCCGGGTCATCGAGCAGTTGCTGGCCGTCGGTGCCGACGATGCGTGGATCACGCCGATCGTGATGAAAAAGGGTCGTCCTGCGTTCACGCTCGGCGTGTTGTGCGACGACGGCGTCGCCGACGAGGTGCGCCGCGTCATCTTCACCGAGACCAGTTCGATCGGCCTCCGCGAGACGATCGTGACCAAGCATGCGTTGCCGCGTTCGTTCA
Organism: Acidimicrobiales bacterium; assembly: GCA_022425325.1. Classification (GTDB taxonomy): domain Bacteria; phylum Actinomycetota; class Acidimicrobiia; order Acidimicrobiales; family Aldehydirespiratoraceae; genus UBA11606. The sequence continues at coordinate 25,534 of JAKMFW010000047.1, forward strand.
CGTCGGTCGAGGTTGAGGGGCACCCGATCGCCATCAAACGAGCTGACTTCGACGGCACCGAGGTGAATCGGAGCGTCGAGTGGGACGACGTCGTACGGGTGGCGGATGCCCTCGGCATGTCGGCCAACGACGTACTCATGGCTGCCCTTCAGGCCGTCCGAGAGCAGCAGGCATGAATCCCGAATCGACACGTGCGGCGATCGAACGCGTCCTCGCCGATTGCGGCCCGGTCATCGTCGCCTGCAGCGGGGGAATCGACTCGCTGCTGCTGGCGACGATCGCTCACCGCCGATCGCCATCGACAACCGTCGTCGCGCACACCGTCACCCCTGCGGTACCGGGGGAGGGCACCGGCCGAGTCGTGACGCACGCCGAGCGCCACGGTTGGACACTCGAGCTCGTTCGTTCGAATGAGTTCGAGGACGAGCGCTACCTCGCGAATCCGACCGACCGCTGTTACTTCTGCAAGACCAACCTGTACGCAGCGATCGCTCCGCTGCGCCACGCCGACATCGCACGAGCCGACGCCGTGATCGTGAGCGGTGCCAATATCGACGATCTGGGCGAGTACCGGCCCGGCCTTGATGCCGCTGCCGAGGCCGGGGTGCGACACCCGTTCGTCGAAGCCGGTGTCGGCAAGGCCGGTATTCGCGCCGTTGCCCAACACCTCGGCATCGTCGAGGCCGATCTTCCGTCCTCGCCATGCCTGGCGAGTCGGCTCTACACCGGTACCCGTGTCACCGAGGCCCGCCTCCGTTCGGTCGAGGCCGGCGAATCGGTGCTGCGTGCCGAGGGCTTCGAGATCGTCCGCTGTCGTCGTCGAGACGCCGACGCAGTGGTCGAGCTGCCCATCGGCGACCGCGATCGAGTCACACCTGCGCTGCTCGACACCGTTCGTTCGGCGATGCAAGCCGTTGACCCTGATCTCGAGTCGTTGACCCTCGACGATCGTCCCTACCGGCCCGGCCAGGCCATCCTGCACGTCTCCGAAGGATCCCATGCACGTTCATGATGACCGACGACTCGATCGCATCGGCATGCCCGAGGCGGTGCTGTGTTCGGCAAAGTCCGATTCGCAGCTTCGGGTGATCGTCGACGAGCTCGCATCGACTGGCCACCCGACCTTGTTGACCAGGCTTCCTGCCGAGCGCCTCGGCTGCCTTTCGCCCGAGGTTGTCGAGCAGATCGACCACGACCCGATCTCCGAGACGGGCATCCTCGGCGGGATGCAGCCGGGTCGGCCGGGCACGGTCGCCATCGCCGCCGCCGGCACGTCGGATCAACGGGTTGCGACCGAGGCGGCCCGCACGCTCGAGTTCTCCGGGGTCGACGCCGAGGTGTTCGTCGACATCGGCGTCGCCGGTCTGTGGCGTCTTGAAGCCCGGCTGCCCGAGCTGCGTGCAGCCGACATCGTGATTGTCGTGGCCGGCATGGACGCGGCCTTGGTCTCAGTGATGGGTGGTCTTGTCGGCGCGCCGATCATCGGTGTGCCGACGTCGGTCGGGTACGGCGTGGCCGAAGGCGGCTCGACGGCACTCAACAGCGCCCTGGCGAGTTGTGCGCAGGGGGTGGCCGTCGTCAACATCGACAACGGCTTCGGTGCTGCGTGTGCTGCGGTTCGGATGCTGTCGCTGCTGGGCACGGACCGATCCCGCTCGTGATGATCGGGTGGTTCGACGGTGGGGCGGGAGCGAGCGGCGACATGTTGCTCGGCGCCTTCGTCGGCGCAGGTGTGCCGCTCGAGGTGCCGTCGGCGTCGATCGGGGCACTCGACCTCGGCGTCACGCTGCGTTCCGAGCAGGTCCAGCGAGCGGGCCTCGACGCCACCCGGATCCATGTCGAGGTGCCCGACTCCACCGTCGTGCGGCATCTCCCCGACATCCTCGAGCTTTTCGCTCAGCTCGACGCCGGGGTGCGCACCATCGCCACGGCGGTTTTCGAGCGCCTCGCCGACGCCGAAGCTCGGGTGCACGGCACCTCGATCGACGAGGTCCACTTCCACGAGGTGGGAGCACTCGACTCGATCGCCGACATCGTCGGTGCTGCCGCGTGCGTCGTTCACCTCGGGCTTGACCGGATCCACTGTTCGGCTCTGAGCCTCGGCTCGGGTTCGACCCGGGGTGCCCACGGACCCATCCCGATCCCGGCGCCCGCCGTACTCGAGGTGCTCACTGGCGTGGCCCCGATGCAGGCGGGCCCCGCCCCGTTCGAAAGCACGACACCGACCGGCGCTGCCGTGCTGGCGACGATTGTCGAAACCTGGTGTCCGATGCCGCCGATGACTGTCACGGCGGTGGGCAAGGGGGCTGGCGGACGAGACAGCGATCAGGTCGCCAACGTCTTGCGGCTTGTCCTTGGCAGCCCGGCCTGACGCGAGCGCGACCTCAGCCCGTTGCGACTTGAGCTCGGAGACCGTCGAGGAAGAGTTCGACGAGTGCGTCGAAGCTGGCGTCGTGATCACCTCGGCCGAGGGCGTCGGCGGCCTGGAGCGTGACGAACCCGTGGAGTGATGCACGCAGGGCGCGACCGGCGCGGCGGGCGTCGTGATCGGTGAGGCCGTAGTGGGCGAGGATTGCGTCCATCGTTTCGACGGCGCCGATACCGGCCGACTTTCGTTCGGATCCGGCGACGGTGCGCAGGGTGAGGTCGTAGCGGCCGGGATGGGTTTGAGCCCATCCTCGATACGCGGTTGCGAATGCTCGAACGGCGTCGTCGCCTGCGATGCCGACGGCCGATGCCCGCAGGGTCTCGCCGAAGTCGGCCGTGGCGGCAATCGCAAGGTCGTCGAGCAAACCCCCCAGGCCGGCGACGTGGCTGTAGAGCGAGGGTGGTTGGACATCGAGGAGGTCGGCCACCGCCCGCAGGCTCACCCGCTCGACGCCGTCGCGGTCGATCACGGTGAACCCGGCGTTGATGACGTCGTCGTGGTCGAGTCCTCGCTTGCGGGCCATGCGACGAGACTACGACTTGAAGAACCGTAGATCAATGTCTAATCTACTTAGACACAGTCACTTCACTTGGAGCAGCCCATGAGCGAGCGCTACACGATCATCTCCGCCGACTCCCACGCCGGCGGCAACATGGCGTCCTACGAGGAATACCTCCCCGCCGAATGGCGCGACGCCTACGACGAATGGCGCGGTGGCTACACGAATCCCTACCGAGACCTCCAAGACGACGGACGCACCCGCAACTGGGACAACGAGCGCAGGGTCAGCGAGCAGTACGCCGACGGTGTCGTGGCCGAGATCACGTTCCCGAATACCGTGCCTCCCTTCTATCCGACGGGTGCGCTGTTGGCCCGATCACCCAAGAACAGCGAAGAATTCGCCCGGCGCAAAGCCGGACTCCAGTGCCACAACCGTTGGCTCAGCGACTGGTGCAGCGAGTACCCCGATCAGCGTCGAGGCCTGCCTCAGATCTTCCTCGAAGACCTCGATGACGCAATCAAGACGTTGACGTGGGCGGCCAACGAAGGCTTCAAGAGCTTCCTCATGCCCCACGTCGCCCCCGACGTCGACCTCCCCGGACTCTGGTCACCCGAATGGGACCGTCTGTGGGCCGCCGTGCAGGACCTCGACCTTGTCGTCACCCAGCACGGCGGCAACGGCACACCCGACTACGGCAAGGACCCGGCCTCCGGTGTCATCTTCCTCATGGAGGTGCCGTTCTTCGCCCACCGCAACCTCGCCCACCTCACGATGAGCGGCGTGTTCGAGCGCTTCCCCAACCTCAAGTACGTCATGACCGAGCAGGGCGTGGCCTGGGCCGTCGAGGAACTCCGCCGCATGGACGCCTACCACGCACAGATGAAACACGGCCGGGTCGGCGAACTCGGCTTCTCCGCCGACATCGTGTTGCCACTCAAGCCGAGTGAGTACTTCGACCGCAATGTCTGGATCGGTGCGTCGTTCCCGTCGCCCGGCGAAGCCGAGGCGATGAAGCAACTCGGCACCCACAAGATCATGTGGGGCTCGGACTACCCGCACCACGAAGGCACCTACCCCTACAGCACCGAGTCGCTCCGGCGAGCATTCCACTCCTGGGACGAGGCTGAGATGAAGCAGGTCCTGAGCGAGAACGCGGCCGAGGTTTATGCCTTCGATCTCGATGCGCTGGCACCGCTTGCCGCCACACACGGGCCCACCATCGACGAGGTGAAGGTGCCGCTCGACGGCATTCCCAAGGGCGCAACCAGTCCGGCCTTCTTCAAGGCCTGAGCCCAGGTTCGGCCGCGAACCCGGCGCCCCGAAGGTGTCGGGTGAAATTGTCTTCCCAGGGGTAGCGCGACGGTCGCGGTCCGTAATAGCCTTCCCCGTTAGAGGCCCTCACACCTGACGGTGTGTCAGGCACTCGCCAGTGTCCGAATTGGGGGATTCGGACGACGACGGCGCTGCCCTACGAGGCGGCGCCGTCGTCGCGTCTGGACGCAGACGGTTCGCCCTGGAACAAGACCTGAGCCAGACTCAGCATTTGTGAGCGACACGCCAAAGGCCTACGACGGTTTCGACGGAGAGGTCGGACGGATCTTCTCGACGTCCGAACCGTCCTGGCCGACCTTCCCGACGGCGCCAACCGGTGCGCCCAACGTCATCGTGATGCTGGCCGACGATCTCGGGTTCGCCGACCTCGCCTGCTACGGCTCCGAGATCGACACCCCCAACCTCGACGCCCTCGCCGCCGGTGGTGTGCGCTACACCAACTTCCACGTCAATCCGATGTGCTCGCCGACCCGCGCCTCGATGCTCACCGGCCTCAACCACCACATGGCCGGCATGGGGCACGTCGCTCACAGCGACCCCGGCTTCCCCGGCTACACCCATGAACTGCGTGACGACGCCGTCACCATGGCCGAACTGTTCCGCGACAACGGCTGGGCCTCGCTCATGGTCGGCAAATGGCACCTGTGCAAGGACGCGCATCTCTCCGACGCCGGGCCCCGTCACAGCTGGCCGCTGCAGAAGGGCTTTGAGCGCTACTACGGCATCCTCGACGGCTTCACGAACTTCCATCAGCCGCACCGGCTGTACGAGGACAACCACCACATTCCGGTCGACCAGTACGCCGACAACTACTACTTCACCGACGACCTCACCGATCAAGCGATCCACATGATCGACGAGGTCCGGGCATCGCATCCCACCAAACCCTTTTTCATGTACTTCGCCCACGGCGCCGTCCACGCGCCACTACAGGCGAAGGTCGACGACATCGAGAAGTACCGCGGCGTGTACGACGCCGGCTGGGACGAGATCCGTCGGCAGCGCTACGAGCGTCAACTCGAGATGGGTGTCATTCCACCTCACACCGAGCTTCCGCCCCGCAATACCGAGGCGGGGCATGCCGTCGAGGCGTGGGACAACCTCAGCGACGACGAGAAGCGAATCTTCGCCCGCTACATGGAGATCTTCGCCGGGATGGTCGACAACATCGACCAGAACCTCGGCCGGCTCCGGACCCACCTCGAGGCCATGGGGGAGTGGGACAACACGATCATCGTGTTCACCTCCGACAACGGCGGTTCGCGCGAAGGTCAGGAACTCGGCACGTCGGCGTACTTTCGCACCCTTGTCAGCCAGACCCGCCAGAACAGCCTCGACTCGGTGGATCTTGACCTGCCGAATCTCGATGCCATGGGTGGGCCGACCAACCTGCCGCACTATCCGATGGGGTGGGCGATGGTGTCGAGCACCCCGTTCCGGCTCTACAAGATCAACACGCACCAGGGCGGGCATCAGGTGCCGTTCATCGTCCACTGGCCGGCCGGCCTTTCGGCCGCCGGTGAAGTGCGCACTCAGTACCAGCACATCACCGACCTGCTCCCGACGCTCGCCGAGCTTTGCGGGGTCGAGGTGCCGACGACCAAGGGTGGCCGTCCGGTACCCGAACCCGCCGGTGCATCGATGGTGCCGACCCTCGACGACGATGGCATTGCGACCACGCATCCCGAGCAGTACTACGAGCAGATCGGCCACCGCGGCTTCTATCGCGACGGCTGGTCGGCGGTCACCTGCCGTCAGCCCCGTGAGCCGTTCAGCGAAGAACAGTGGGAGCTGCACAACCTTCACGACGATCCGACGGAGACCAACGACCTTGCGGCCGAGCATCCGGAGAAGCTCAGAGAACTCCAGGACGCCTGGGAGGATGCAGCCTGGGCCAACCAGGTCTTCCCGCTCGATGAGGGCAATTACGTGAAGATGATGGCCCAGCCGCCCTGGAACGCTGAACTGGCCGAGCCCATCACCCTCCGTCCGGGCATGCCCACGGTCGAACGATGGCGTTCACTCCAGCTGATCTCCAGTCGAAGCTTCACGGTCGACATCGACGTCGATCTGGCCGACGGCGACGACGGCGTGCTCGTGGCCCACGGCGATCAGGGCGGTGGGTACTCGCTCGCCATCGACGACGGTCGCCTGATCCACGCCCATAACGGCTACGGCGAGATGACCATCGTCGACTGCGGTCCCGTCGCCGCCGGGCGCCACACGATCACGCTCGACGTGGCCGACGTCGGTGACGTCACCTGGGAGCCGCGTGTCCTTGTCGACGGCGAACAGGTCGCCGAGGCCGGCCAGGTTCCCCGGCTGATGGCGATGGCACCGTTCGAAGGCATCGATGTCGGCATCGACCGGCGTTCACCGGTCAACTGGGAGCTCTACGAGCGCAAGGGGGTTGCCCGTTTCACCGGCACGATCCACGGGGTCACGTTCACGCCCGGCGACCTCGCCCCCGACAACGGCAGCCAGTACCTCCAGATGCTCAAGGAGATGGGCACCAAGTACGAGTAGCCACGTAGCATCCGGGCATGGCGATCAGCTTCCTGGACCCACGTGGCGAGTCGGCCGTCGAGCCGACTCCGTATGACCTCTCCACCCGTCTCGATCCCGGCGTCACGGTCGGACTGCTCGCCAACGGCTTCCCTGGCTCCGTCGAGTTTCTCGACGCGGTCGGCGAAGCGATCACCGCACGGCGGCCCGGCATCGAGCTTGCACGCTGGAACAAGGGCGACGCCTCGGCCATCGCCAACGACACCATGCTCGGCGAGATTGAAGCCGAGTGTGTGGCGGTGGTCGCCGCCTACGGGCATTGAGGGAGCTGCACGACCGGCACCGTGCGTGACGGCATCAACATGGCTCGTCGAGACATCCCGGCGGTCGCCCTCGTGACCGACGAGTTCTGGGCCCAGGGTGACTTCATCGCCACCTCGTTCGGCATGCCCGACATCCCGCGGGTACAGCTCCCGCACCCCGTGGCGGGCACCGGGACCGACAACCATCGCCTGGTCGCCGAGAAGATCGCCGCTGAGCTTGTCGCTGCACTCGAGGATTCGTGATGGCCGCCCTGCTCACTGCCGACGATGAGGCCGCCGCCCTCGAACAGCTCCACGAACTCGGCTGTACCGACGGCCTCCCCGTCGTCGTCCCCACGCCCGAGCGGGTCGAGCGCATGGTGCTCGCCGTTGGTCACCCGGCCGAGACCGCACTCGGCGAGATGGGGCCGCTCCAGGGGGTGTGCACGGTCGAGAAGCTCGCAGCGGCGGCCGTCATGGCCGGGTGCCTGCCCGACCACATGCCGATCGTCGTGGCGTCGGCCCTGGCGATGATGGACCCGGCATTCGATCTGGCCGAGATGCAGGGCACGACCCACGCCACTGCGCCGCTGATCATCGTCAACGGGCCGGCCCGTGCGATGTGCGGCGTCGCCTCGGGATACGGCGCCCTCGGCCCCGGCCACCGTGCCAATGCGTCGATCGGGCGGACGATCCGATTGGCGATGATCAACATCGGCGGGGCCCGACCCGGCACGTCCGACATGGCCCTGCTCGGTCACGGCGGCAAGTTCGGACAGTGCCTCGGGGAGGACGAAGCGCACAGCCCGTTCGCACCGCTCCACACGAGCCGAGGCTTCGCCGCCGAGGACTCGGCCGTCACGGTTATCGGCACGGAGCCGCCACAGTCGGTGGCGCACGTTGCCGGAAGTGACGTCAAGCGATCGAGCGAACGTCTCATCGACCTCCTGGCGGCATCGGTCGCCGGCGTCGGTTCGAACAACGCCTGGCTGGGCGGTGGGCAGGCCGTGATCGTACTGACGCCCGACCACATCGGGGAACTGGCCGAGGCCGGCCACGATCGATCATCGACGACCGCGGCGATCGGCGAACGGGCGACGACGCGCGACGGTCGGCCTGCGTTCGAGTCGGCCGACGACGTCCTGCTCGTCGCCGCCGGTGGATCCGGGCTCTACAGCTATGTCTTCCCGACCTGGTGTGCAGGGGCGAACCGCAACCGGGCCGTCACCCGTCCGATCGACATCGGCCAGGCCTGCGCCATTCCCGAGCGCTGATGCGTCGTTAGCCTGCGTCGCCCGTGTAGGCGTCGAGGGTTGCCTGGACGATGTCGCCGAAGCGGTCGGGGTCGTCGATTGCGGCCGGGTCGATCATGATCCCGATGTCGAGGCTGTCCTCGCTCGACATCACGGTTGCGTTGCAGGCGGCGCCGGCAACCGGCCCGATCGGGAAGGTCCCGAGGACGTGAGCATCGCCGACGAAGATCGGCACGGGAGCGCCGCGAATATTGCTGGTGACGATGTCGATCCGGGCGCCCTGGTCGCGGCCGAGGCGAGTCAGCACCGGCGTCGGGATGAGGGCAGCGAGTCCGCTGACGACGCCGAGGCTGGGCTCACCTTCGGAGGCATCGGACGGTGCCATTGCGTTGCTGAGTGCCGTGAAGCGCTCGTCGGGAGTCATACCTGCTCCCGGGGCCCGGACCTTGATCGGCACGAAGGCGTTGCCGCCCGCCCCGGAGCCGGTCCGGGTGCTGCGGACGAACGACATCGCCACCGACCGGGGCTCGGTGCCTCGTTCGGCGTGGTAGGCGATAGCCGCATCCGCGAGCGCGGTGACGTAGAGATCGTTGATCGTCCCGCCGCGCGCCTTGGCTGCGGCGCCGGCTGTCGAGAGCGGCATCTGAGCGGTGACGAAGTAGCGCCCACCAGAGCGGCGCGTCCAGAGTTCCGATGTGCTGTCGAGGTAGGGATCGCCGGTGAGTTGGTCGATCACCGTGCGAACGGTGTCGAGCGCCTGGCCGGCCGTGCGTTGGGCTCGTGCGGGATCCGCACCGATGAGTGCGAGTTCGGCCGCCGTCGATTTGGCGAGACCGACGTGACCGGCGAGCGCTGACCAGATGGCGGCAGCGGCATCAGGGAGATCGTGGTCGGTGGCGGCGGCTCGCCACTCGCAAAGGATGGCGTCGAGATCGGTATCGGGCGGTGGGGTCGTGTCGGCATCGAGCGTGAGGAAGATCTCCGCCATGCGAAGACCGCCGATGCCGTCGGCGACCGAGTGATGCAGGCGGGCGATCAACGCACCCGTGCCATCAGCGAGGCCGGTGACGAGCACGATGCGCCACGGCGGACGCCCCGTGGGAAACGGGGTCATGTGGATCTCGGTGGTGAGGTCGAGCAGCGCCCGGCGATCGCCGGGTGCCGGGACCGCGACTTCGACGACGTGGTTCGTCAGGTCGAAGTCCGGATCGATCTCCCAGCGCAGCGCCTCGATCGGGCGGGCAGTGTCGACGACCCGCTCGACGAGGCGAGGCATGGAGGGGATTCCGGCCGCCACCTTGCGTCGGAGAAGGTCGAGGTCCACGGGTCGGTCGAGGAGCGCCAGCAGGCTGCCGCTGGGATCGAGCCACGGGTCGTCGCCGATGCGCCACATCAGCGCTTCTTCGGCCGACATGGTCGGCTCGAAGTCGTCGGGGGACATGTCGCTCATCGTCGCCTAGCGATCCGTGAAGCCGAGGTCGTCGGCCTTGCCTGCCGGGAACGTGCGAGCGAGTTCCTCCGGCGTCGGGTCGTACGGCTGCCGTGCCCGCTCCGGGAGCAGGGCGCTCAGCGCGTGCATGATCCGCTCGGTGTCGCGTTCGACACTTCGGTATTTGAGGTCGACCGGTGGGCCGACCGTGGCGGTGACCTTGGGCTGATCCTGGAGGTTGAAGGACGGTAATGCTGCGCTTCGTGGCCAGACCTCGTCGGTGCCCCACAGCCCGACCGGAATCACGGGTGCCCGTGTCATGGCGGCGAGTCGGGCCGCACCCCAACGTCCTTTCAGCACGGGGTCGAAGAACGCCTGGCCTCGTGGAATCGTGCCCTGCGGAAACATCACGACGACATCGCCGCCCCGCACGGCAGCCGCTGCAGCATCGAATGCGCCGTCGTCACTTGTGCCCCGGTCGACCCGGATTCCGCCGCCCGCTTGCAGGAGCGGACCGATCACGGGGATGTCGAAGACTTCCTTCTTGCCCAGGTAGCGGCCATTGCGGCCCGACTTCGCCACCGTCGTGATCATCACGGCCGGATCAAAGTAGCTCCGGTGGTTGCCGACGATGATCGCGCCGCCTTCACGAGGAATGTGTTCGAGTCCCGACACGGTGATGTCGGCGTTGGGAATGAGTTCGGGCCGCAGAAACGGACGAAACAGATCCTGCAGTTCGAGACCGCCCATGGTCGGCACGCCATCGGGCTTGTCGAGCGAACGAATCGGCCAGCCGTTGAGCGCGGCGGTGGCGGCAAGACGGGCATCGGGGTTGACGGCGACAGGGTGGCCGACGAGGTCGAGCAGCGACGAGTCGTAATAGCTGTCGGAGTACGCCCAACAGCCCGCCGGATCGACGTCGTGCTCGGCACACCACCGCAGCACGGCGTCTCGTTTGCCCGGACCCCAGACGACGTCGCCATCGACCCGACCGGTGAATGCGCCGTCGGCCTGCGCCCATCTCGTGGCGATGACGTCGTCGATGCCGAGGAGGTCGGCGAGGGGCCGAACAAGGTGCTCCGGCGTGGTGGTGGCGAGCACGAGGGTGCGTCCCGCATCGCGATGCATGGCGAGCTCGACGCGAGCAAAGTCGGAGACATGCGCTGCGATTTCGGCGGCTGCCGGTCCGGCAGCGGCGATCACCGCATCGACCGGCCAGCCGACAGCTGCACGGGGAGCGAGTTTCGCCGACCGGCCCACGATCGACGACTCACCGACGAGTTCGAAGACCTTGAAGGCGAGGTCGGCCAGGGTTCCGTCGACCGGTGTGCCGAACCCGGCTGCAGAGAGGTGGCGCTGAAAGATCTTGGGCGAGGCGACCGAGACGAGGGTGCGGTCGAGATCGAAGAACGCAGCGGCGGGGGCGGACATGCCCGATCAGTCTGACAGTTCCGCACGATTCACGAGAGAGCGGGCACCTGGGGTACAAATGATTGTCGGTTCGGCACGTTTCTGAAGGGGTTTCGAGGCATGTACATCGGGTACGACGAGAAACAGGAGGCGCTCCGAAAGGAGCTGCGCGACTACTACAACGAACTGCTCACGCCTGAGATCCGGGATGCGCTCGCGGCTGAAGAGGGCACCGGCCCGGTGCACCGAGAGATCGTCGGCAAGATGGGACGCGACGGTTGGCTGACGGTCGGGTGGCCCGAGGAATACGGCGGTCGCGGCTACTCCGCCGTCGAACAGTTCGTGATGTTCGACGAGTCTGTGGCCATCGGCGCACCGATCCCGATGCTCACGGTCAACACCGTCGGCCCGACCCTGATGCAGTACGGCACCCAGGAGCAGAAGGACTTCTTCCTGCCGAAGATCTCCCGCGGTGAGATCACCTTCTGTGTCGGCTACTCCGAACCCGATGCCGGCACCGACCTCGCTTCGCTGCAGTGCCGAGCCGTTCGCGACGGCGACGAGTTCGTCATCAACGGCCAGAAGACCTGGACCTCGCTCGCCAGGGACGCTGACTACATCTGGCTCGCAGCCCGGACGAACCCCGACGTGAAGAAGCACAAGGGCATCTCGCTCTTCTGTATCCCGATGGACACGCCCGGGTTGTCGATCGAACCGCTCCACCTCCTCAGCAGCCACAACATCAACCACACCTTCTTCGATGACGTCCGGGTGCCGGCCTCAACCCTGATCGGTGAGGAGAACGGCGGCTGGGGGCTCATCACCTCCCAACTCAACCGTGAGCGCGTGACGATCTGCTCCTCCGGCATGGTCACCAAGGCACTCGAGGAGACGGTCGAGTTCGCCAAGAGCACCCAACTCGCCGACGGCACGACGCTGATCGACAAGCCGTGGGTGCAGCGCAACCTGGCCGAAGTCACCGCCGAACTCGAGTTTCTCCGCTTGATGAACTGGAAGGTGGCCTGGGAGGTCGCCACCCACATCGACGGCAAGGAACTCGACGAACTCGACTTCGAGCACATGAAGGCGTTCATCGCCGATTCGTCCAGTGTGAAGGTCTTCGGTACCGAGTTCTTCCACCGGTCGTACCGCAAGCTGATGGAGATCTACGGACCACAGGCGACGATCGCCAAGGGTTCGATCGGCCACCTCACCCGTCTCGAGATGCAGTACCGGTCGACCATCATCCTCACCTTCGGTGGCGGTACCAACGAGATGCAGCGGGATCTGATCTCGCAATTCGGCCTCGGCTACCCGAAGGCGGATCGCTGATGGACTTCACGCTCGACGACGAACAGCAGGCGATCCACGACATCACGAAGCAGGTGCTCGGTGATCTGTCGACCCACAGTCGCCTGAAGGATCTGGCGGTCGCCGACGATCATGTCGACTGCGACGCCTGGGCTGCCCTCGCCGAAGCCGGTGTGGTCGGTGCCTCGATCCCCGAGGCCCATGGCGGCGCAGGACTCGGCTTCCTCGCCACGGCGATGGCCCTGGAGGTCGCCGGCTACCACGCGTCGCCGATCCCGCTCCTCTCCACGATCGTCATGGGGGCGATGCCGATCGCCGAGTTCGGCACCGATGCCCAGCAGGCCGCCTGGCTGCCGCGCATCGCCGAAGGCTCGCTTCTTTGCGCTGCGGCGCTCTACGAGCAGGGCACCACGCCCGGCGAGCCGCTCACTACCGCCCGCACCGACGGCGACGGATTCGTTCTCGACGGCGTGAAGCCGATGGTCGATCAGGGCCTCGAAGCCGGTCTCCTCGTCGTGCCGGCTCGCCTCGACAACGGCTCGGTCGGGGTGTTCCTCGTACCCACCGATGCCGATGGTGTGACTCGCCAGCGAGTCGAGGTCACCACCGGACGCCCGCAAGCTCATGTCACCCTCGCTGGTGTGGCCGTCGGTGCCGAAGCACTCCTCGGTGGTCCTGACGAAGACGCTGCCGCGATCATCCGGTGGATCGAACAGCGGGCCACCGTCGGCATGTGCATGCTCATGTCGGGTGCTGCTCGCGCCTCGATCGAGCTCGCCGCCGACTACACGAAGCAACGCCAACAGTTCGATCGTCCGATCGCGACCTTCCAGACCGTGTCGAACCGGGCCGGTGACTCCTACATCGACGCCGAGGCGATCACCCTTACCGCCTGGCAGGCGGCGTGGCGTCTCGACGCCGGCCAGCCCGCCGACGATCAGATCTCGATCGCTGCGTATTGGGCGGCGGTCGGCGGCTACCGAGTCGTGCACGCAGCTGTCCACGTCCACGGCGGGGTCGGCGTCGATCGCGACTACCCGCTGCATCGGCACTTCCTGCTCGCCCGCCAACTCGAGCTCACGCTGGGCAACGGCGAAGAGCATCTCGTCACCCTCGGCCGTTCCATCGCTGCCGCACCGGCCTAGGCCTTACCCGTCGGCGCGGTCGGCCGGGCTGTGGGAACATCACCGAGCGTGAACCCAGGGGGGATCCATGACCGACTTTTTCACCACGGTGCCCGAGCCTGTCCGCTTCGAGGGCCCGGAATCCGACAACCCGCTTGCGTTCCGCTGGTACGACGCTGATCGTGTGGTCGGCCAGAAGACGATGGCCGAGCATCTGCGCATGGCGGTGTGCTACTGGCACTCGTTCAACTGGCCTGGCAACGATGTCTTCGGCGACGGCACGTTCGACCGCCCGTGGCTCGCCGCCGACCTCGAGCCGATGGAAGCGGCCCGCACCAAGATGGCAGCCGCCTTCGAGTTCTTCGAGAAGCTCGGCGTTCCGTACTTCTGCTTCCACGACCACGATGTCGCTCCCACCGGCTCGTCGTTTGCCGAGGAGACCGCCAACCTGAACGAACTCGCCGACGACATGGCCGTCCATATGGAGCGCACCGGTGTCGGTCTGCTGTGGGGCACGGCCCGCCTGTTCGGCCACCCTCGGTACATGGCCGGTGCCGCCACCAACCCGAACCCCGAGGTCTACGCCCGTGCGGCCGCCCAGGTGAAGAACTGTATGGATGTCACCCACCGCCTCGGAGGCCAGAACTATGTCCTCTGGGGCGGCCGCGAAGGCTACGAGACCCTCCTCAACACCGACCTCTCGCGAGAGCTCGATCAGCTGGGCCGGTTCCTGAACCAGGTCGTCGAGTACAAGCACCACATCGGCTTCCACGGCACGATCCTGCTCGAGCCCAAGCCGCAAGAGCCCACGAAGCATCAGTACGACTACGACTCGCAGTCGTGCTTCGCCTTCTTGCAACGCTACGGCCTCGAGGACGAGGTGAAGGTCAACATCGAGGTCAACCACGCAACCCTCTCCGGCCACGACTTCCAGCACGAACTGGCGATGGCCGCAGCGTGCGGCATCCTCGGCTCGGTCGATGCCAACCGAGGCGACGACCGACTCGGCTGGGACACCGATCAATTCCCGAACTCGGTGGAGGAGATGTCGCTCGGCGTCTATGAGATCCTCCGGGCCGGAGGCTTCACGACCGGCGGGTTCAACTTCGATACGAAGCTGCGACGAATGTCGATCGCCCGTGACGATCTCTTCCATGCCCACATCGGCGGCATGGACACGCTCGCCCGATCCCTGCTCGTCGCTCACTCGATGCTCGAGGACGGCGTGCTGGAAGGCCGCCGCAGCGGGCGGTACGCAGGCTGGGAAACCGGCCTCGGCGCCGACATCCTCCACGGCAACGGCCCGGGCGCGTCGCTTGGTTCGCTACACCACTTCGTCGGTGACACGGAACTCGACCCGGCCCCCATCAGCGGTCGCCAGGAGGAGCTCGAGAACCTCGTCAACCGCTTCATCGAACGCGTTCGCTGATGCCGTTTGTCGCCGGGGTCGACTCGTCGACACAGTCGTGCAAGGTCGAGATCCGCGATCTCGACTCGGGTCAGGTCATCGCCGTCGGCCGTGGCGCTCATCCGCCGACGAGTCCCCCTCGCAGCGAGCAGGACCCAAACGCATGGTGGGCCGCACTCGTCGATGCGTTCGACGAGGTTGGCTCCGTCGCCGGTCAGGTTGCGGCGATCGGCGTCGGGGGCCAGCAGCACGGCATGGTCGTGCTCGATGCCGACAACCGACCGCTCCGGCTCGCCAAGCTCTGGAACGACACCGAGTCCGCCGCCGAAGCCACCCGCCTCACCGAGGCGGCCGGGGCCGAAACCTGGGCCGCACGTGTGGGTTCGGTACCGGTCGCCTCGTTCACGATCAGCAAGCTGGCCTGGCTCGTGCAGCACGAACCCGACCTCGTCGGACGCATCGCCAAGGTGCTTCTGCCCCACGACTACGTGAACCTGAGGCTCACCGGCGTGCACGCCACCGATCGAGGTGATGCATCGGGAAGCGGCTGGTTCGATGCACGAACGGGCGAGTGCGCCGCCGAACTGCTCGAGCTTGTCGGCGGCCGAGACGACTGGGCGAGTCTCGTCCCGACGGTGCTCGGTCCGACCGAGGTACTCGGCGCGGTGACGGGTGAGGCGGCCGCAGCGCTCGGTGTGCCCGAGGGCATCCCTGTGGGTCCCGGCAGCGGCGACAATATGGCGGCAGCACTCGGACTCGGCCTCACGACCGGCGATGTCGCCCTCTCGCTCGGCACGTCGGGTGTCGTGTACGCAGCGTCGCCGACACCGACAGCCGATCCGTCGGGCGCGGTCGCGGGATTCGCCGACGCCACGGGCGGCTATCTGCCGCTCGTGTGCACCCTCAACGCCACCAAGGTCACCGACACGGTCGCTGGGTGGCTCGGGATGGATCACGAGACGTTTGCGGCCGCAGCGCTTGATGCGCCTGCCGGCGCTCACGGTGCCCGGCTCACCCCCTATTTCGACGGCGAGCGGACACCCAATCTGCCCGATGCAACGGGCACGTTTGAAGGGCTTCGCAACGACACGACGTCAGCGGATCTGGCCCGAGCTGCCCATGAAGGGGTGCTTCGCGGCCTGCTCTTCGGACGTGAGGCCTTGGCCGCCGCAGGAGCAGCGGTCGATGGGCGAGTGCACCTGATCGGCGGCGGGGCCAGGAGTCCGGCGTACCGCCAGATCCTTGCCGACCTGCTCGGCGCGGCGATCCGGGTGCCCGATGCCGATGAGACGGTCGCCACCGGTGGCGCAGTGCAGGCCGCCGCGATGTTGGGCCGCTCCTTTGCCGACACGGCGACTGCCTGGGATCTGGGCGCCGGCATCGACATCGGCCCCAGCTGACGGCTACTCGATCACGCCCCGCTCGCGCAGATCGGCGAGCGTTTCGGCGTCGAGCCCGAGCTCACGACTGAGGATGTCATCGTTGTGTTCGCCGAGCCAGGGCACCCGCGTCTCTGGGCCTTCGGCCATCTGGCTGAGCTTCACGGGATTGCCGGGGATCAGCACCGGCTCACCACCCCCAGGTGGGTCCATGGCGACGAGCATGTTGCGGACTGCCACATGCTCGTCCGCCACGATGTCGGCCGGGGTGTAGCTCTCGCCGACGGCAAGGCCCTCGGCCGCAAGCGCAGCGACCGCCTCGCGGTTGGTCATCGATGCGGCCCAGCGCTCGACGTCGGGGCGGATCACGGTGGCGAAGTGATCGCGCCAGCCTTCTCTCGTGGCAAGGCGTTCGTCGGTGAGCCATTGACCGTTACCGGTGACCTCGGCGAGCTTTTCGAACTGGTGCTCGCGCACACACTGCACGATGAAGTGCCCTTCGCCGGCCGCAAAGGTCTCGATGATGCCGACGGCGCTCTCGGCCTCGCCGGCGATGCCCATCGAGTAGAAGTTCGTGACGAGGTCGGTCATCGCAACGGCCGCATCGAGCATGGCGATGTCGACGTACTGCCCTTCACCGGTGGCGTCGCGGTGGCGAAGGGCGGCGAGCACCCCGATCACGCCGAACAGAGCGGAACTGATATCGCCGAGCGCCCCGACCGGATTGACGATCGGTGGCCGCTCTGGCAGCCGCTTGTATTCATAGATGCCCGACATGCCCTCGACCACCGCTGCATAGGCAGCCCGGTGGATGTGCGGCGACGCGGGGTCGTTCCCGAAGCCGGAGACCGAGAGGTAGATCGCTGCGGGGTTGACCGCCTTGACGGCGTCGTACCCGATGCCGAGGCGGTCGGCGGTGCCGGCCTTGAAGTTCTCGCACACGATGTCGGCGGTCTTCGCCAGTTCGAGGCACAAACGCACGCCTTCGGGGTCCTTGAGGTTCAGGGTCACCGAGCGCTTGTTGAGGTTGTTGCGCAGGAAGGTGGCACCCACTGGGCGTCCGTCCGGGTCGTCGATCGCCGGCATCGAACCGCGGCCCGAATCACCGGTGCCGGGTGACTCGACCTTCACCACGTCGGCACCCAAACGGGCAAGGAGCTGGGTCCCGAAGGGAAGGGCGGCCATCTGTTCGATGGCCAGCACCCGGATTCCGGCGAGCGGTTTGGGCTGGTCGGCGGCCGCCTCGTTGGCGATGTCGCCGAGGCGCATGTGCGGGGTGTCGGCCATGACTCGCAGTCTGGCCCAGGCGGCCCGGCGGCGCACAAAACTCGTGCGCACTACCGCTGGGTCAACCTCGCGCCGGGAAGAAACGATCGCTACCCTGCGCGCCATGGAGATCGGAGGCGACCGGTACCGGACGGTGGGAGGGGTGCATCGCATCCCGATCGACGGTGTGTCCGGCATGTTGGTGCTCGCCGGGCTGGAGGCGGTCGGACCCGACGCCGCCGCACTGCTCGGTCATGTGGGCGCCGAGACGATGGTCTGCCTCCAGACCGATGCCGAGATCGACCGGCGCTATCCGCCGTATCTGGAATGGCTGGCCGATCCCGAACCCCATGAGGCGCTCCGCCTCCCGATCGAGGATCACCTCGTGGCACCCGACGGCCCGATGACCTCGCTCATCGAGGCGATTGTCGACCGCCTCGACGGTGGGGGTGGTGTCGTCGTGCACTGCGGGGCTGGTTGGGGACGTGCCGGACTCGTGGGGGCGCTGGTGCTCGTCGCCTATGGCGCCACGGTCACCGAGGCGCTCGACCGGGTGCGCGCCGCCCGGCCGGCTGCCGGACCGCAGTCTGATGAGCAGGATCAGCAGCTGATTCGTCTCGCTCCGGTTGTCAACGAGCAGACACGGCGACGCTGAGCCTCAGGAGCCGTAGCGACGCACCTCGGGCCCGACGAACGCCTCGAATGACGCAAGAACCTCGCCATCGTTCGCATGGCGGCCGGTCTCGTGCTTGCTGTAGATCGTGGTGCCGTCGACGATGACGTCGAAGACGCCACCGCCGCCGGTGACGAGGGTGAGACCAGCGATGACGTGTTGGTAGTTCGTCAACAGATCCGAGACCGCGCTCACGGCGCGGGCTGAATAATCTCAAGGGACGCAGTAGGTGATCTCGACCGTGTGGCTCATGGCGACGAACCTAGTGCAGTGACGGGTCAGTCGGGCCACGCTGCGATGGACGCAAACGTCGCGCCGAGGGCGACGGTGAAGGCGTCGGGGGGAACGACGACTTCGAGACCCCGACGGCCACCGCTGCAGAACACCTCGTCCAGCGCCGTCGCCCATTCATCGACGAACGTCTCCAGGACCTGCTTTTGTCCGAAGGGGCTGATCCCACCGACGACGTAGCCCGAGCGCCGCTCGGCTTCGGCTGGCTCGGTCATCCTCGCCTTCTTCGCCCCGGCGGCCGCTGCGATCGCCTTGAGGTCGAGCGTGCACGAGACCGGCACGACACCGATTGCGTTTCGTCCGTCATCAAGCGTGACCATCAGTGTCTTGAAGGTCCCGTCGGGATCGGTGCCGAGGGCCTCGACGGCCTCGAGGCCGAACGAGCCGTGATCGGGATCGTGGTCGTAGTGGACGACGCGGTGCTCGATGCCGAGTCGCCGAAGCATGTCGATCGCGGGAGTCACACGGCTATGGTGCCGCACATGGCTCAGATCACGCTCGGGGGCAACCCCATCAACACCAACGGTGACCTTCCTGCAGCAGGCGCCACCGCACCCGACTTCACCCTCACCAAGGCCGACTGGACCCCGGTGAGCGCCGGTGACCTCGCCGGTCAGCGAGTCGTGATGAACATCTTTCCCTCGCTCGACACAGGGCCCTGTCAGCTCACCATTCGCACATTCAACGAGCGTGCCGCCGACCTCGAGAACACCGCCGTGCTGTGCGTCTCGGCCGACCTGCCGCCCGCCGCTGCTCGGTTCTGCGGCGCCGAGGGCATCGAGAACGTGATCACGGGTTCGACCTTCAAGAATCCCGAAGTCCTCGAGGCGCTCGGCGTGAAGATGCTCGACGGCAAGCTTCAGGGCCTCGCCGCTCGTTCCGTGGTCGTGCTCGACACCGACGGCACCGTGTTGCACAGCGAACTCGTCCCGGAGATCGCGTCCGAGCCCGACTACGACGCAGCGATCGCCGCGCTCGGCTGATCCGCAAGCACAACTAGATCGTCATCGTGCCCGGGCCTCAGGCCCGGGCCAGCCACGCCTCGGCTCCGCTGAGCAGGTAGTCGATACCGTCCTGGGCATCGCCGTCGGCCGTGCCTTCCTGGTCGCCCATCGCGCCGGCTGCGTAGCGCACCCGTACCCCTTCGCTGATCGCAGCGAGTCGCCAATGCTGGAACGCGACGTACCACGGCAGGTTCGAGAGGTCGCGGTCGCTGCGCTCGGTGTAGCGAGCGATCATGTCCTCGGCGGAGCCGAAGCCGGGAGCTCGGGTAGGCACGTCGCCCAGACGACCGCGGGCGTCGGGATCATCGCCCCACCACATCACCATGCCTCCGAGGTCGGCGAGCACATCGCCCAAGGTGCAGAGTTCCCAGTCGAGCACTGCGGTGATCGTGCCGTCGTGGCCGGCCATGCAGTTGTCGAGGCGATAGTCGCCGTGCACGATGCCGGCACCCTGTTGGTCGGGGATGCTGCCCGAGAGACGGGCGTGCAGGTCATGGAACAGGGGGAGATCGCGATCGGATCCCTCGTCGATCTGGCGCTTCCAGCGGCGAAGCTGGCGGGCGCAGTAGTCCTCCGTCTTGCCGAGATCGCCGAGTCCGACGGAGGCCGGATCAAGGGCGTGAAGGTCGACGAGCGTGTCGACGAGTGACTCGGCGAGTTTGGCCCGGAGTTCCTCGGGATAGGCATGGCCGTCCTGGTGGTCGAACACGATCCGGCCATCGACGAAACCCATCACGTAGAAGTCGGCCCCGTTGACATCGGCGTCCTGACACAGGCCGATGGCGGGCGGCACCGGCACACCGGTGCCCTCGAGGGCAGCGATGATCCGGTATTCGCGAGACATGTCGTGCGCTGATGCGAGAACGTGGCCGGTCGGTGGCCGCCGCAGGACCCACGTGCCGCCGGCGGTATCGGTCACCCGGAAGGTCAGGTTCGATGCGCCGCCGGTGATCAGTTCGAAGTCGAGAGGCCCGGCGAGGTCGGGGATGCGATCGGCCATCCAGGCGGTGACGTTGGCGGCGTCGATACCGGTGGGTTCGGGACTCACGGGTTCGTCTGCTCCGAGGTGATGGGGGAGAGGGCCTCGAGAAGGCGCCAGTCGGGTTCGCCGCGAGTCTCCGGGTCGATGGGTTGGATACAGACGTGGCTTGCCCCGGCGTTGTAGTGGGCCTGGATGCGGTCGGCGATTGCGGCTTCGTCGCCCCAGGCCATGACGGCGTCGAGGAACCGAGGCGCGCGGTCGCTGATTTCGTCATCGGTGAAACCGAGTCGCTTCCAGTTGTTGCGGTAGTTCGGAAGGTCGGCGTACATGCCGAGCTGATCTTTGGTGGTGGCGTGGGCGAGGTCGGCGTCGGTAGTGAGAACACACTTCTGTTCGACACACAGCCAGGCGTCGGGGCCCATGATCTCGCGGGCCATGGCCGTGTGTTCCGGTGTGGTCCAGTACGGATGGGCGCCCTTCGTGCGTTCGGCAGCGAGTTCGAGCATCTTGGGTCCGAGGGCGGCGAGGACGACCGGCACTTCCTCGGCGGGCGGCACGGCCATGTAGAGCGAGGTGTCCATGTCGTCGAGGTAGGTGCGCATCGTCGTGAGGGGCTTCGAGTAGTCAAGCTTGCGGAGACCGGTGACGAGTGGTGCGTGGGAAACACCCATCCCGAGCACGAAGCGGCCTCCCGAGAGTTCGGCAAGCGATGCAGCTCCCTGCTTCATCATCCCGGGGTGGCGCATGTGGATGTTGGCGATACCGGTGGCGACGACGAGATCGGTCGTCGATTCCAGAAGAAGGGTGGCGTTGACGAACGGGTCTCGGCCGACGGTGTCGGGGATCCAGAGCGCGGCGTAGCCGAGGGATTCGATGCGGGCGGCGAGCTCTCGCGAGCGGCCGTGATCAAGGAGGTCAGTGAAGAACCAGACACCGGTGGTGCCGAGCTTTTGGTCGAGACTCATGGCGGTCACATTCGCAGTTGGTGTGGATACGCGCCAACCGCTCGGCGCTCAGATGCCCGAATGGCCGTGGCTGGCGGCGCCTGCGATCCTGTGGCCATGACGCGTCAGCTCGACATGGTGATTGTTGGGGCCGGGTTCGCCGGGCTGTACATGCTGCACGAGGCTCGAACCCTGGGGCTCGAGACCGAGGTGATCGAGGCAGGCGACGGGGTCGGTGGCACCTGGTACTGGAACCGCTATCCGGGAGCCCGGTGCGACACACCCAGCATGGAATACAGCTATGGCTGGCATGAGGCGTTGCAGCAGGAGTGGGAGTGGTCGGAGAAGTACGCGACGCAGCCCGAGATTCTGGCGTACCTCGATCATGTCGCCGACCGATTCGATCTTCGTCGCGACATCACGTTTGGGACGCGGGTTGAGGCGTGTTCCTTCGACGAGGCCACCGAACGTTGGACGGTGCGGTCGTCGAACGGTCAGGAGCGGATCACACGCTTTGTCGTCATGGCAACGGGTTGCCTGTCATCAGCGAACCTCCCCGCCATCCCGGGCCGCGACGATTTCGGTGGTCGGACCTTCCACACGGGCCGATGGCCACACGAGGGAGTCGACTTCGCCGGTCGTTGCGTGGCGGTGATCGGCACGGGAAGTTCCGGAGTGCAGTCGATCCCGTTGATCGCCGAGCAGGCTGATCAGGTCATCGTGTTCCAGCGCACACCGTCGTACGCCGTACCGGCTCACAACGAGCCGCTCGACCCGGAGCAGGTTGCGGCGATCAAGGCCGACTATGTCGAGTGGCGCAAGACGGCGCGTGACACCAGCACCGGCTTCGGTGGCCATATGGCGCGCCTAGACCGCAGCGCGATGGACGTGTCGGAGGAGGAGCGCCGGGCCACCTACGACGCTCGGTGGGAGATCGGCGGCCTGTTCTTTCTCGGCTCGTTCAACGACCTGCTGCTGAACCCCGAATCCAACGCGACGGCGGCCTCGTATGTCCGTGCGCGCATCGCCAAGATCGTCGACGATCCGGAGACGGCAGCGATGCTGAGTCCCGACACGACCATCGGCTGCAAGCGGCTGGTGGTCGACACCGACTACTTCCGCACCTTCAACCGGTCGAACGTCTCGTTGGTCGACGTGTCGGCGACGCCCGTCGAGCAGATCACCGAGACGGCGGTCGTCGTCGACGGACTGCACCACCATGTCGACGACATCGTGTTCGCCACCGGTTTCGATGCGATGACCGGCTCGCTCGACCGGATCGACATCACCGGCCGAGGCGGTCGGACCCTGCGCGACGCGTGGTCGGCGGGTCCGACGACCCTTCTGGGGCTTCAGGTGGCGGGTTTCCCGAACCTGTTCACCGTCACCGGCCCCGGCAGCCCGTCGGTGCTCACCAACATGGTCGTGTCGATCGAGCAGCACGTCGAGTACATCCGTGATGTGATCTCGTCGCTCGATGCTGAGGGTCTGTCGACCATCGAGGCCACCGAGGAGGCGCAGGCCGAATGGGTGGCGTGGGTAAACGCGGTCGCCGGACTGACACTCTTCCACGGATGCAGCAGTTGGTACCTGGGCGCGAACGTCCCGGGAAAGCCGCGGGTCTTCATGCCATTGCCGGGATTTGTCGATTACAAGACCCACTGTGATGCCGTCGCCGCGGAGGGCTACCCCGGCTTCGTGCGGGCCTGATCAGGTTCCCTCAGGTTGGTGCGTCAGCCGAAGGCGCCGCCGGCGCGCAGCGCGGCGATGTCGTCGGCGGACTTGCCGAGCACCTCGGTCATCACCTGATCGGTGTTCTCGCCGACCTCGGGCGCCATGGTCGGACACGGCGGGAGCTCGCCGTTGACGTAGGCGGGGAGCGGTAGCTGCTCGCATCCGAGGGCGTCGGCCGGGTAGAAGTCCATTCGAGCCTTGAAGTGCGGATCGTCACCGATGTTCTTGGTGGTGTTGACCGGAGCGATCGTGGTGACCCACTCCTCGGAGAAGGCCAGCCACTCCTGACAGGTCTTGGTCTTGAACACCGCCTGTAACTCCCGCTGGAGTTCGACGTTGCCCTTGGCGTGGTCGGCGTACTTCGCGCCTGGATACGCCTCGAAGAGATCCATGCGGTCGACCCCCTCGCAGAAGTTCTTCCAGAAGGCCTGCTCGCTCGCCATGAACAACACATGGCCGTCACTGGCCTCGTACATCTGATAGCGCACGCCCTCCCACATGCCGGCCAGGCCGGCGGGGCGCCGCTCGTAGTTGTCGGCCGGGTTGCCGGTGACCTCGTCTTCCGGGCGCAGGTACGCCCGCTCGGTCTCGATGCGATACCAGTCCATATAGGCGGCAGCATCTGACTGGGCGAACTCCATCTCGCACCCGACCCCGGTCTCGCGGGCCTTGATGATGCCGGCGAGGATGCCCATCGCGGCGACCATCGGGCCGACGTTGATGCCGACGTTCGGCATGTCCTTGGGGATGCGGGTGAAGCCGTCGTCGTCGGTGACGGGTTGCACGATGCCGGCCCAGGTGTCGTAGGCGATGCCGTGGCTCGGCATGTCTCGGTAGGGGCCGGTGGAGCCGTATCCCGACAGGGTGGCGAACACGATCGATGGATTGATCTCCTTGAGCACGTCGTAGCCGAGCCCGAAGCTCGCAAGTGCACCGGGCTTTTGGGCCTCGACGACCACGTCGGCGGTGGCGACGAGTTCCTTGTAGAGCGTCTTGCCCTCCTCGGTTTTGAGGTTGAGCGTGATGCTCTTCTTGCCGCGATGGGTGTGGAGGTGCAGCAGGGAGGTTCCCTCGATGATCGGCCAGGTCATCTGCCGGATGTAATCACCGGCCGGGGACTCGACCTTGATGACGTCGGCCCCGAGGTCGGCGAAGAAGGTGGCGACATGGCCGGGGCCAAGCAAACTTGACTCAATTACTCGGATATTGCTGAGGAGCCCCTCGGCGCCGCTCGTAGGGTTGATCACAACGTCCTCCGGCCATGTTCCTGACGGTCCGTCAGAAACTAGCCGGGGGAATTCCCGGCAGCACGTTCAGGTTCTCCTGACTGGTGTGGGAGCCTTTACCCGTCGGAAGGTCATCGCTCATGGAGATTCACGACTCGGTCCTTGACCTGATCGGCAACACGCCGCTGGTCAACCTGAAACAGGTGGCGAAGGACAAGCCCTGCAAGGTCGTCGTCAAAGCCGAGATGACCAACCCCGGTGGGTCGTCGAAGGATCGTCCGGCGGTCAGCATGATCGACCACGCCGAGCGCGAAGGCCTGCTCAAACCCGGCGGCACGATCGTCGAACCGACATCGGGCAACACCGGTGTCGGCCTTGCGATCGTGGCAGCCCAGCGCGGGTACAAGTGTGTCTTCGTCATGACCGACAAGGTCGCCCCCGAGAAGGTCGACCTGCTGCGGGCCTACGGCGCCGAGGTCGTCGTCTGCCCCGTCGCCGTCGCTCCCGACGATCCGCAGTCGTACTACTCCACCGCCGAGCGACTCGTGAACGAAATCCCCGGGGCGTACCGTCCGAATCAGTACTTCAATCCGACCAACCCGCTGGCCCATTACGAGTCGACCGGCCCGGAGATCTGGCGACAGACCGACGGCACTGTCACGCACTTCGTCGCCGGCGGCGGCACCGGCGGCACCCTCTCGGGTGTCAGCCGCTATCTGAAAGAGCAGAACCCAGCGATCCAGGTGATCTGCGCCGATCCCGAGGGGTCGGTGTACTCCGGTGGCTCGGGCCGCCCGTACCTGGTCGAAGGCGTCGGTGAGGACTTCTGGCCGACGACGTATCACCCCGACCTGATCGATCGGGTCATTCCGATCAGCGACGCCGACTCCTTCGCGATGGCTCGCCGAGTCAGCCAGGAGGAGGGCTTGTTGATCGGTGGTTCGTGCGGCACGGCGGTCGCTGCAGCGCTGCAAGTCGCCGACGAATGCACTCCCGACGACCTCATCGTCGTGCTCACGCCCGACTCGGGTCGTGGCTACCTCTCCAAGGTCTTCAACGACGACTGGATGGGCGGCTTCGGCTTCTTGCGAGCCGACGGCCCGGTCGTCTCCGACATCATCGATCGACGAAACACCGACGTTCCCGAACTGCTCTATGTGCAGCCCCACTTGAAGGTCAGCGAAGCGGTGGCGATTATGCGTGACAACGGCGTGTCGCAGTTGCCGGTCGGCAAGGGCGAGATGCCGCTCGCCGCCGCCGAGATCGCCGGCTCGGTTTCCGAACTGCGCCTGATGGAACTCGCCTTCGAGACCGACGCCGTCCTCGACAAGACCGTCGAGGACGTCATGGCGTCGCCGTTGCCCACCATCGGTGCCGGCCAACCCGTCGCCCTTGCGGTCGAGATGCTCGAGTCGTGCTCCGCAATGCTTGTGCTCGACGGCGGCCGCCCCCGAGCGGTCGTCTCCTCGACCGACGTCCTCAACTTCCTCTCCGACGCCCAGGGAGCCTGAACCATGGCCGATGACCTTTTCGCCGATGCCGAGATGTTCGGCTTCGAGACCCGTGCGATCCGGGCCGGTCAGCGTCACGACCCCACCAGCGGTGCGGTCGTGACACCGATCTCGCTCGCCACGACCTTCGTGCAAGAAGAGCCCGGAGTCCACAGGGGCTATGAGTACTCACGAACCAACAACCCGACCCGCCAGGCGCTCCAGGAATGCCTCGCGTCGCTGGAGGGTGCCGCCCACGGCCTGGCCTTCGCCTCAGGCATGTCGGCCGAGGACACGCTGTTGCGCACGCTGTCGCCAGGCGACCACATCGTGCTCGGAAATGATGCCTACGGCGGCACGTTCCGACTCATCTCAGCTGTGCTCGCCCCGATGGGCTTCGCATGGACCGCTACAGATCTCACCGACCCCGATGCCCTTCGGGCCGCGATGCGGCCCGAGACCAAGATCGTGTGGGCCGAGACGCCGACCAACCCATTGTTGACCGTCGTCGACATCGCGGCGATCGCCGAGATCGTTCACGAAGGCGACGCCCGTCTCGTCGTCGACAACACGTTTGCCACCCCGTATCTCCAGCAGCCGCTGAGCCACGGCGCTGACGTCGTCGTGCACTCGACTACCAAGTACTGCGGCGGTCACTCCGATGTGGTTGGCGGTTTCCTCGCCACCAACGACACCGAGCTGT
The DNA here is from genome assembly GCA_022425325.1 of Acidimicrobiales bacterium. GTDB lineage: Bacteria > Actinomycetota > Acidimicrobiia > Acidimicrobiales > Aldehydirespiratoraceae > UBA11606. Next base: position 52,230 of record JAKMFW010000047.1, read on the forward strand.
CCGATCGTCTGGCCTATCTGCAGAACGCCATCGGCGCCGTGGGATCACCCTTCGACAACTACCTCACGCTGCGGGGTCTCAAGACGCTCGCCGTGCGGATGGACCGCCACTGCGAGAACGCCCGTGCCGTCGTTGAGCTCCTGCAGGGCCACGACAAGGTCACCCATGTGCTCTACCCGGGCCTGTTCGACCACCCCGGGCACGACGCTGCCGCCCGGCAGATGAAGGACTTCGGTGGCATGGTCTCGTTCCGAGTCGACGGCGGCGCCGATGCCGCAATGCGGCTCACCACCACGACGCAGGTGTTCTCGCTCGCCGAATCGCTCGGTGCCGTCGAGTCCCTGATCGAGCACCCTGGCGTGATGACCCACGCGTCCGCCGCCGGGTCCGAACTCGAGGTCCCAGCCGATCTGGTGCGGCTCAGCGTCGGGATCGAGTCGACGCGAGACATTCTCGACGATCTCGGTGAGGCACTCGATCGGCTCTGAGCCGTGACCGACTGCTGAACGCTTCGTCATACATTCCTCACATCCTTGGCCGATGGTCAGGATGTGATGCAGTTCAACTCGACTCGAGAACAGGTCGCCTTCCTGGCTCGCCGGGCAACGTGGGGTCTTGCGCCCGGCGAACTCGATGTGCTCGAGTCGCTCGGCGTGGCCGCGACGATCGACCGACTCGTCGATCCATCGTCGGCCAGTCTCGGAGAAGAGGCCTCGGCGTGGGCTGACTGGAACTTCGTGTACGACCGGTCGGACCGGAAGGCGAGACGGCAACAGGACATGGAGGCGTTTGAGCGCTGGATGGGACGCCTGCTCAGCACGGAGCGACCGCTCGACCATCAGCTCGCGTGGTTCTGGCACGACCACTTCGCCGTGTCGATGCAGGTCGTACGGCATCTGCCGGCGATGCTCGCTCACCTCGACCTCTGTTGGTCGCTCGGCCGGGGCGATGTTCGGGCGCTGATCCGCCAGGTCACGACCGATGCCGCGATGCTCGTCTTTCTTGATGGTGCGACCAGCAAAGGAACCGCTCCGAACGAGAACTTCAGCCGGGAACTGCTGGAGCTGTACACGGTCGGTGTCGGCAACTTCACCGAAGCCGATGTCAAGGCTGCAGCCGCCGCACTCACCGGCTGGGTCGTCCGTCGCCGTGACGGTTGGAAGGTGCGCTTTGTGCCTGCCCGCCATGACGACACACCGCAGACCCTGCTCGGTGTCGACGGCGTGCTCGACGCCGACACCACCATCGCCGCAGCGACGAGCAGTCCGGCATGTCCGGTCTTCCTCGCGTCGAAGCTCGGCCGGTACCTCCTTGGCGACATCGACGACGCAACGGTCCTCGCGTTGGCAGCAACGTTCTCCAACGCGGATCTCGACATCTCCGCGCTCGCTCGGGCGACACTCGGCGCTGGTGTCGGTGGGACTGCGACGCCAACCGTTCTTGCGCCGCTGCCGTGGCTGCTCCAGGCGATCAAGGCCACCGGTGCCCGCGTGTCGACCGCCGAGTTGGCCAACACGCTTCGCAGCATGGGCCAGTTGCCCGGCAGCCCGCCGAACGTCGGGGGCTATCCCGGTGCGGCGACCTGGTTGGCGTCATCGGCCACTGCGGCCCGCTTCTCGGCGGCAATCGACGTTGCCCGAGCGACACCCGACGAGGCTCCTGCGCTTGCGGCGGCCCGGGCGGGCGACTGGCCTGGGCTGGCCGACCTGTTCATGCGTCCGGCCGGCTTTTCGGACGCCACCATGACCGCCCTCGAGGACCTCAAATCGTCCGTGTCTGCCCGACCCGGTGAGGGAGCGCTTGCCCTTGCGCTTGCTTCGCCTGACCTGTTGATCGCCTAGGAGCCGATGATGCCGATCTCTCGCCGCGCCTTTCTCGGTGGTGCCGCCGGCGCCGCTGCCGCCGGGGGTAGTGCATGGGCCGCACTCCTGCGCGACAGCCTGGAGGCCGCCGCCCCCGCAGTTCGTCCTTCGCCGACCACCACCCGTGCCCCGGTCACGACGACCACGGCCGCAGCGGCCGAGGCGGTTGCTTCGTCCTCGGCTCGCCTGCCCGTCACCGAGCGAGTCCTGGTCGTGTTGGAGATGGACGGTGGCAACGATGCCCTCAACACGCTTGTTCCCGCCGTTGGCCGCTACCACGACGCCAGGCCCGAAATCGGATTGTCGGATGGCCAACTCGTTACGCTCACCGGAGCGGAGTACGGGCTGCATCCGGCCCTCGCTGGCCTGACGCCATTCTGGGAGGCGGGCACGATGAGCGCCATTGCCGGGGTGGCGATGCCGCAACAGTCGCGTTCGCACTTCACGGCCAAGGATGCCTGGTGGTCCGGTGTCGGCGGTGCGCCGTCACAAACCGGTTGGCTCGGGCGTTGGCTTGATCTCAGCCTCGACGCCGAACGCAACGGTGTCGACGATCCGCTGCGAGCCATCGCGCTCGGTGGCGGAAGTCCGGCACTCGTCGGCGCGCAGACGACGGCCACCGCCATTCGCGACCCGGCCGCCTTCACCCTCGCAACGGGTCCCGGCGTGGACGAAGGTGGCCTGGTGGAAGCATTCCTCGCGACGGCGTCCGCCCTGAATGCCGAACCGACGCTGGCCGCCGCGCAGCAGGCGATTCCGGGCACGCTCGACGCCGTCGCCCTGCTTGCCGCAGCCGCCGACAGCGAGAATCTCTCGGCCTACGAGAATCCCACCCCGGGAGCCGGCCGGACGGCGGTCGACCTGTTGTCGACTGCCGCGAACATCATTGCGATGGGAATCGGCACCCGTGTCCTCACGGTCGGGGTCAGAGGTTTTGACACCCACGCCGACCAAGTCGAGAACCATCAGGCGTTGCTCCAGGACCTCGCCAGCGGGCTTGCATCGTTCTTCACCGCGCTCGAGGCCTCGGGTGATCTCGACCGGGTGATGGTCATCACTACAAGTGAGTTCGGACGACAGATCGCAGAGAACGGATCGGCGGGCACTGACCATGGCAAGGGTGGCCTGCAGTTCATCTTCGGCCCAACGGTCACCGGAGGCATCGTGCACGGCGGCTATGACCTCGGTGCGCTCGACGATGGCGGCGTGCCGCCTGCGGTCGACACCCGCTCGGTGTACCGGTCGGCGCTCGAGTGGTTGGGTGGGCCGGGTGGTGCCGATGGCGTCTTCGAGGAAGATCCTGCGGTCCTGGGACTCCTCACGGCCTGACGCAGGAAAGCGGAGTGATCCTCGATCGTGAAGCGACTCGCGGACGGCTCGCCCAGGTGAAGGTGGGTGTCCGGCCCGATCAGGTCTGCTTGTTGAGAATCGGCGCCAGGTGCTCGAGTTCGGCGTGCCAGTCGTCGGGTTCGCCGAAGGGAAAGCAGACGAATTTGCTGGCGCCGACCTCGACGTAGGCATCGATCATGTCGTGGAGTGCCTCATGCGATGTTGCGACGACCTCGTCGGGTGCCGCGTCCGGGCGACGCACCGACACCCGCTCGAGTGCTTCCGACGGGAAGTCGAGCCCGGGTGGGATGTAGGGGATCAGCACCCCGTAGTGGTCGCGGTCGAACGTGCGGCCTGCCTCGTCGGCGGCCGCTTCGATCGCCGTAATACCTTCGGCGACGTGCCTCGGCGTGGTGAAGCTGGCGAGCCAGCCGTCGGCGAGACGGCCGGTGCGGCGAAGCTCGGAAGGTGCCTGCCCGCCGAGCCAGACCTCGAGCGGTTGCTGGATCGGCTTGGGGAGCACACGAGCGCCGACCACCGAGAAGCGGTCGCCTTCGTGGTCGACGACGTCTTCCTCCCAGAGCCGACGCATGAGGGGCAAGGCCTCGTTCAGCCACGGGGCCCGGTCCTTGCGGTCGACCTGGAACGCCTGGTGCTCGGCGGTGTTGGCGATGCCGAGCCCGAACGCCGGAAGGCAGCGGCCGCCACTGACGACATCGAGGCTTGCCAGCATCTTGGCCATCAGGATCGGGTTGCGGCCCGGTACCACTGAGACGGCAGGGCCGAATTTCAGGTGCTCGCTGCGGCCAGCGACGTAGGCCATCGCCACGATCGGATCGAGCTGCATCGAATTGATGCGCTCGGGGAACCACAGGCTGTCGAAGCCGAGACGGTCGAGGTCGTCGACGACGGGACCGAGTCCGGCGAGTTCTCGCCGAGCCCGTGGGTAGAGACTCGGGACGGCTCCGAGGGCGTAACCGATGCGCACCTTCATGCGCAGACGATGGCACACCTCGCTGGAGCTGACCGCATCTCTCTGTGTCCACGCTACCGATAGCCTCCGGCGGGTGAGTGACGCTGTCTTCGTCCCGCAGGGCGATCTCCTCATCCCGCAGTCGTCTGCGATCGGCCCGTGGTTCCCGGGAGTGCAGCACGGTGGCGCGATCGCCGGTGTCTTCGCCCGAGCAATTGAGCGGGTCCCATCCGCTGTCCCGATGACCACCACCCGTTTGTCGATCGATATGAGTCGACGGGTGCCGATGGGTGCGACTCGGGTCGACACCGAGGTCGTGCGCGACGGAAAGCGCATCCAGGCGATCGAGGCTCGCTATGTGGTCGACGACGAGATCGTCGGCCGAGCCACAGCGATGCGGGTTCGCATCGCCGAGGATCTGTCAGTGCCCAACCCGGTGCTTCCCGAAGACCAGATCCCAAGCGACCCGGACACCCATCCGGCGATCACGTGGACCTTCGCCGGGCCGCTCGATTTCGCCGCCAGTTTTGACTTTCGCCGAAGCGAGGACGACGACGGTCGGGTGGCCGGCTGGATGAAGATGGAGAAGCCGTTCGTCGAGGGAGAGTCGAACGATCCACGGGTGCTCATCGCTGCCGTCGCCGACATGATCCCGAGCGGTGGCAGCGTGCTCGATTACGAGCGGATGATCTCGATCAATGCCGACCTGGTCATCTCGTTGCATCGGCCACCGGAAGGGGAGTGGCTCGGCTTCACGGCGGCTGTGCGCGGTGAAGGCAACGGCTATGGGCAGGCCGACGCCACCTTGTTCGACCATCGGGGCCGGATCGGGCGGGCGCTCAAGAGCCTGCTGATCGACACCCGCTGATGCGCCGCGTCGACTCGATTCACCGGCGCACGCGACGCCTTTTGGTGTCGCGTGCGCCGGAGTATCGGTGTCAGTTCAGACGCTGCGCAAGGGTGCGTTGACCGTCGGGCAGGAAGAGTTCAGCGGTCCTGCCCATGGCTTCCATGTAGGTCGAGTCGCTCATCAACGTCTCCTGGGTGGCGTCGACGCCCTCGGCACTGTCGAAGCCCATGAAGAAGATCATGCTGCCGGTCGCGGTGCCGTAATTCGAGGTGCACAGGATGACCTGGTTGCCCGTGGCGCTGGCGACATGGTCGGCCATCTGGGTTCCCCACTCGAGGGCTTGCATGGCCATCCCCGGGGCGGGCGTACCCATCGTGGTGCTTGCGAACATCATCGGGCCTGCATCGCCGGCGGCGTGGACGATGCGAGCGAGGCCGTCTTCCCACGAACCGGGGATGAACAACCCCTGTTCGCCCGCCTTCGAGACCCGAGTCAACCACTCGGGGTTCTCCGCCAGCTTCTGGCTTTGCGCGGCGGCATCGGCGAAGCCGGTGACCTGTGTCGTCCATGAGACTGTGCCCAACGGCATGCCGTAGACGCTGCCCCAGACACTGACCGCGTGACCGGTGGTCTGCTCGACGAGTTCCGCCATCTCGACCGCGAAGGTCGTAGCGCCGACTTGATCGCTGGCGATCAGGCTGCGGCGAAGTTGGATATACACGGCTTTTCTCCAATCAGGGACGCCCCCGTACTGGTCGCCCCAGCCGAGGGTCTCATTTCGGTCATCAGCTGTCACGAGAACCGAAAAAAAGCCGTCAGGAAAATCACGAAAGCAGAGCGTGACGACCCGCCCCGGTGGGACTACCGGAGCTTCACCGGTGTGGTGACTTCGGCGTAGAAGTCGTTGCCCTTGTCGTCCACCACGATGAACGCCGGGAAATCCTCGACCTCGATCTTCCAGACCGCCTCCATGCCGAGTTCGGGGAACTCGAGCACCTCCACGCTGCGGATGGAGTCCTTCGCGAGACGTGCGGCCGGGCCACCGATCGAACCGAGGTAGAAGCCACCATGGGTCGCGCAGGCGTCGGTGACCTGCGACGACCGATTGCCTTTGGCGAGCATCACGAACGACCCTCCAGCGGCCTGGAATTGCTCGACATAGGAGTCCATGCGGCCGGCGGTGGTGGGCCCGAACGAACCAGAGGCGTACCCCTCCGGCGTCTTCGCCGGCCCGGCGTAGTAGATCGCGTGGTCTCGCAGGTACTGCGGCATCGGCTCGCCGGCATCGAGCATGTCCTTGATGCGGGCGTGGGCGATATCGCGCCCGACCACGAGCGTGCCGGTGAGCGAGAGGCGGGTTTTGACCGGGTACTGGCTCAGCTGGTTGCGAATGGCATCCATCGGCTGGTTGAGATCGACGTGGATGACCTCGTCGCTGAGCTGATCCTCGGCTTCGTCGGGCAGGAACCGGGCCGGGTCGGTCTCGAGTTGCTCGAGGAACACACCTTCGGCGGTGATCTTGGCCCTCGCCTGCCGGTCGGCCGAACAGCTCACGGCAAGTGCCACCGGGTTGGAAGCACCGTGGCGAGGGAGCCGGATCACCCGGATGTCGTGGCAGAAGTACTTGCCGCCGAACTGGGCGCCGATACCGAACTCACGGGTCTGCTCGAGGATCTTCTGCTCCCATTCGAGGTCGCGGTAGCCGTGACCGGTCGCTGCGTCACCCGAGGTCGGCAGGTTGTCGAGGTAGTGCGCCGAGGCGTATTTGGCGGTCTTCAGGGCGTACTCCGCCGACGTGCCGCCGACGACGAGGGCGAGATGGTACGGCGGGCAGGCCGAGGTACCGATCGCTCGCAGCGACTCGTCGAGGAAGTCGACCATCGAGCGCTCGTTGAGCAACGCCTTGGTCTTCTGGAAGAGGAACGACTTGTTGGCTGATCCGCCACCCTTGGCCATGAACAGGAACTCGTAGCTGTCACCCGGCTTTGTGTAGAGCTCGATCTGGGCCGGCAGGTTGTTGCCGGTGTTCTTCTCCTCGAACATCGACAGTGGGGCGAGTTGCGAGTAGCGCAGGTTCGTCTCGGTGTAGGTGTCGAACACGCCCTGGCTGATCGCCTCGGCATCGTCGGCGAAGGTCACCACCCGATCGCCCTTCTTGCCCATCACGATCGCCGTGCCGGTGTCCTGACACATCGGGAGCACACCGGCGGCGGCAATGCTCGCGTTTCGGAGAAGCTCCGTGGCCACGAACGTGTCGTTCGGCGAGGCTTCCGGATCGTCGAGGATCGATGCCAGCTGCTCAAGGTGCTCGGTGCGCAGGTAGTGGGCGATGTCGTACATCGCGGCTCGAGTGAGTTCCTGAATCGCGGACGGCTCGACCTTCACGAACGTCTGGCCCTCGGCCTCGAAGGTCGACACCCCTTCGGTGGTGATCAGGCGGTACTCGGTGGTGTCGGGGCCGGTGGGCAACAGGTCGGAGTAGGCGAACTCGCTCATAGGGCCACGGTATCGGCCGGTGCGATCCACCACGTGAGTCGGGACTCCCTGCTTCGAGGGCGCGGCGGGCGCGGTCTGACTCGACACCACCCTCGACCTCTCGGGTTCGCAGTAGCGTCCGTGCCCATGAGTCGTGACCCGGCGCAGACCTTCGATCGTCTCGCCCATGCGTTCGACCCGAGTGGATGGAAGAAGCGCAATCTCATGCTTGCGTCGGTGGCGTTTCCGAGTGTGCTCGCCGTGACCGTGCTGCAGCGGGCGCTCGTGGCGGACAGCACCGCGGCGTGGGCGATCACGGCCATCCACGGCCTGATCTGTGTCGTCCTGGTGCCCCTGCTGCTTCGCTCGACGTGGCGAAGCTGGCGAGCATCAAACCCTCAACAGTCGTGACGCTGTCCGGGCAGTGCAGCCGGTGAGTCAGGCGGAGATCGGGGTCCCGGAGTAGGTGCCCGGATCGCCGTCGGCCGGCATCGGCGGACGGCTCCAGTGGGTGAACTCGGCGATCGATTCGGTGACCGCCCGCCATTCGTCGGCGTTCCAGCCCTCGGCCTTGGCGATCACTTCACCGTCCTGACGGACAAGGAGGAGTGCGGGGGCCTCGACGACACCGAGGTTCTTTGCCGTGGCGCGATCGGGGTCGGCGAAGGTGAGGAACTCGTCGGCGTAGGGGCCGAGGTAGGTCTTCGCATCGTCGGCGGGGCAGGTGATGATCCAGCACGGGCGGCAGCCGGCGCCCTTGAAGTGCGTCAGCACGCGATGGGCCGTGTCGAGAATCCACGAGCTCTCGTTGGTGTAGGGATCGAGCACGACGGGGACCAGCGGGAAGGTCGTCATGAAGCTGCTGAGCGTGCGTGCTTCGCCTTCGACCGGGGTCAATTCGAGGTCCAGATCTGCTGCCACGAGCGGCAACGCTAGCGCGCCCGATCCCTGGTCACTCGCATCGGGTCGACCGTGACTACGATCCGAAGCGGTGCATCCGATCGAGCGTTTGCGGTACATGGCGAGGACCGGCGACGTCGGTACGAGTTCGCTCGTCCACGAGGCGGCGATGGCGCTCGGAGCAGTCAGTCACGACCCCGCCGAGTTGGTGCTCGCATGCCGCCAATTGATCGAACATCGCCCCTCGTCGGGTCCGCTCGTGTGGCTCGCCGCCCGGATGCTCACCGGCGCTGATCCAGGGAACGAGGCGTGGGATGCATCCGAGATGATCCAACGCGACAAGACCGTTCGGGAGCTCGAACACGCTCTGCCCGGCGACACCGGCATCGTCGTCATCGGTTCGCCGGAGTTGGCGAGTCAGGCGCTCAGCGCTCGAGGTGATGTCGAGGTTTTCGTCGCCGACACCACCGGCGATGGCTACGGGCTCGTGCATCGACTCGACCTCAACGATCGGCTTGCGGTCGACGTGCCGCTCGCCGGGCTCGGCTCCGCCGTCAGCGAGGCCGATCTCGTGCTGCTCGAAACCGACGCCCTCGGCCCCAACTCAGCGATCTGTTCGATCGGTTCACTTACCGCCGCTGCGGTGGCGGCACAGCTCGGCACCGAGGTCTGGCTGGTTGCCGGGGTGGGTCGTTGCCTGCCGGCGGCAATGTGGGAACCTCTGCGCGCGATGGCCGTCTCCGATGAGCCCTGGGAGGACCCTCACGAGGTCGTGTCGCTCGATCTTGTCGATCGGGTCGTCGGACCGGGCGGACCCGTGCCGGCTGCCGAGGCGAGGTTCCGTATCGACTGTCCCGTCGCCCCGGAGCTGTTCCGATGATGCAGCGAATCGCCGGCGTGCTCAGTGCCGCCCTGCTCTTCGTCGCAGGCGTGGCGATCTTCAACGCCACCCGGTCCGATCCTGAGCCTGCCACCGATGTCGAGGCCACCGCCGAGATCACGCCTGCGACGACGTCGACCACCACGACGAGCACCACCACAACCACCACGACGACCACGACCCTGCCTCCTCCTCGAAGCGCCCGCCTCGCCTTCACGGGCGACCTCTTGCCGCACGGCTCGGTCCAACGGGCCGGTACTGCGTTCGTCGCCGAGGGGTGGGATTTCGCGCCGCTCTACGAAGAGGTCCGGCCGATCATCGAGGGCGCCGACCTCGCGATCTGTCATCTCGAGACCCCCATATCCATCGATGACACCAACCTGAGCGGGTACCCGCTGTTCAGCGCCCCGAGGGCATTCGCCCAGGCGGCACTCGACGTCGGATATGACGGTTGCTCCCTCGCCTCCAACCACAGTTACGACCGTGGCGCGCAGGGTGCGCTCGACACGATCACCGTGCTGCAGGAGATCGGCCTGCCCTACGCCGGTCAGGCGGCCAGCGTCGAGGAGGATCTTGCGCCGGTGCTCTACGACGCGAACGGCATCACGATCGCCCACATCTCGGCCACCTATTCGCTCAACGGCTTCGTGATGCCGTCGGACCGGCAGTACCTGGTCGACCTGATCGAGCCGGAGGCGATCCTGCAAGAGGCCCGGATCGCGAAGGACTCGGGCGCCGAGTTCGTGATCGTGTCGATGCACTGGGGTGCGGAATATCGCCACGAGCCGATCTCCTCGCAGAACGAATGGCTCGAAGCGACGCTGCCCAGCGAGTACGTCAATCTGATCATCGGCCATCACGCCCACGTCGTGCAGCCCGTCGACAAGGTCGGCGATGAATGGGTGGTGTTCGGGCTCGGGAACTTCCTGTCGAACCAGTCGGCGAACTGCTGCGTTGCCGCCAGCCAGGACGGCATGATCGCCACCGTCGAACTCTTGGAGAACGACGCCGGCGAGATCGAGGCCGTCGGCGTGCACTACATCCCGACCTGGGTCGACCGAGGCGACGGCTACATCATCCGGGTGGCCGACCCTGCCCGCGCCGACCTCCCGACGTCGACCATCGATCAGATGGGGATCACGTTCGATCGAACGTTCGACGTCGTCAGCAGCCGCCTCAGCGAGGCTGATGGACTCACGATCGGTCTGGGGCTCGCCCCAGGCGAGCCGTCGGTCATTGCGTCCGTTGTGCCAGCAGGCGACGGATGATCACCTTGAGGGCCAGCGTCTCGTCGGCGCCCTCGAAGATCGAGAGCACCCGGGCGTCGACGAAGTAGCGGCTCACGGGGTACTCCTCGGCGTAGCCCATCCCGCCGTGGATCTGCATCGCCTCGCGTGTGACCCACTCAGCGGCCCGGCAGACGTAGGCCTTGGTCATCGAGGCCTCGAGCATGCCGTCGCCCTTCGCCATGAGTTCCGCGACATGAAGGCTGAGTTGCCGGGCGCCCTGGATGATCACGGCCATCCGCCCCAGCTTCGCCTGGGTGAGCTGATACTCCGAGATGGGCTGATCGAAAACCACCCGCGACTCGGCGTAGGCCCTGGCCTCCTCGTAGGCAGCCTGCATGACCCCCACGGCGCGGGCAGCGGTCTGGAGTCGGCCGTTCTCGAACCCCTGCATCTGGTAGTAGAAGCCCCGGCCCCGACCGGCCTCCTCGCCGATGAGGTTCTCCGCGGGAACGAACCAGTCTTCGAGGGCGACCTCGTAGCTGTGCATGCCGCGGTAGCCGAGCGTGTCGATCGCTCGCCCGGTCATCTTGCCGCCGCCATCCTGGACGTGCTCGAAGCCGTGGCCATCGCCCCTCGGCTTCTCGACGATGAAGACCGACAGACCCTTGTGGTCGGTGGTGCCCGGCTCGGTGCGGGCGAGCACCATCAACACGTCGGCCCGGCCGGCGAAGGTGCACCATGTCTTTACGCCGTTGATGACCCAACCGCCATCGGTCGGGGTGGCGCCCACCCGAATGCCGGCGACGTCGGATCCGTAGTCCGGCTCGGTGACCGCAACGGCGGCCATGACCTCGCCCGAGGCAAGCCGAGGCAGCCAGTACTGCTTTTGGTCCTCGGTGCCGCCTGCGATCAGGGCCCGAGTGAGGATCTCGGGCCGTGTGATCAGCGAACCGCCGATGCCGAGCGAGCCGCGGGAGAGTTCCTCGGTGGCAACGACCATGCCGAGGTAGTCGTTGATGCCACCCTCGGCGAAGCCGCCGTACTCGACCGGCGCGGAGAGACCGAAGATCCCGAGCTCCGCGAGTCCCTCGATGAGCTCCTCGGGCACGTCGGCGTTGGTGCGGTGCACGTGCTCGGCCCGCGGGGTGATCTGCTCGTCGGCGAACCGACGGAAGGTGTCGGAGGCGAGCTGCATGTCCTCGTCGAGGTGCGATGGCGCCCCGCCGATAAGGGAGGCGAGCAACTCCGGCGCTCGGCCGGCCGCCATGAAATCGTGGATGCCGTCGAGCGCGCCTCGCTCGACACCCCAGTCGGCTTCCCTGCCGAGGAGGCGGGTGGCCAGATCGTGGGCGACGTCGGCGACGAAGGCGACCGTGAGACGCTCCTCGGCCTCGCCGTGAGCGCCGTACCCCAGCAGGTTGCGAGCCGAGGCCACGGCCGCTGCGCCGTGCGCGATGTCGTAGGCGACGACCTGATGCTCGTCGATGTCGACCATTGCGAGCTGGCCGAGAGCGGCGTCGACAACGGCTTCCATGGTGGAGACGGCGGCGGTGGCGGCGGAAAGCGTCGGCGCGTTCATGGCTGCCGACGTTAGGGCCTGTCGATGGGTGGCGTCGTGTTGAGTAATGGCGCTGTCGTTGGTGTCGGCTGGTGCAGCCCGCCTACCGTCGGCGGCGATGTCGATCGAACCGAACGACGAGGCTCGACGCGAGGCAGTGCTCGCCTGGGGTGCTGTGTCGCTTCGGGACCTGCCGTGGCGTCGCACGAGAGATCCGTGGTCGGTCCTGGTGTCGGAGACGATGCTCCAGCAGACACAGGTCGCCCGGGTGATCGATCGGTTGCCGCGGTTCCTCGAACGCTTTCCGTCCCCGGAGGCGTGCGCCGCCGCACCGGCCGGCGATGTCGTCGATGAGTGGGCTGGCCTCGGCTACAACCGGCGTCCGCTCAACCTTCATCGCGCCGCAACCGCAATGGTCGAGTCACACGGTGGCCGGGTGCCGGAACGTCTCGAAGATCTCCTCGCCCTACCCGGTGTGGGTCCCTACACCGCCAGAGCGGTGCGGGCCTTCGCCCACGAGGTTCCGGCGGCGGTCGTCGACACCAACATCGGCCGGGTCCTGGCTCGCTGGGACGGCATCCGGCTCACCCCGAGCCGGGTTCAACAACGCGCTGATTCGCTCGCACCGGACGATCAACCGTGGCAGTGGAACCAGTCGCTCATGGAGTTGGGCGCTCTGGTGTGCACGAAGCGTTCGCCGTCGTGTGGCGCGTGTCCCGTGCACGCCTGGTGCAGGTGGCGGGGCGAGGGCGACGATCCGGCTGTGGGTTCCGCTGCGGTGTCGACACCGCAAGCCCGGTTCGAGGGGAGTGATCGTCAACTCCGGGGCCGGCTCGTCGATGCGCTGCGAGCTGGTCCTGTGGTGCGATCCGCCGTCGCCGAGCACATTGCAGAGACTGACCAGGACCGCGTGGACCGGATTGTCGCAGGACTCGTGCGCGACGGGCTGGCCGTCGAGGAGGACGAGACGCTCCGGTTGCCGTGAGTGTCAGTCCTGCGGGCCCGTGAGCTTCGCGATGAGCGCCTCGACCGTGTCGTCTGCGATCTCGCGCATCTCGTCGTCGGTGCGGTCCTGGATCGGGTGTGGCGTGAAGACTCGGGCGGTGGGGTGCCCGAGCGCCGTGGCCTGGGTTTCGGCGGCGTCGATGAAACCCTCGGAGGCCACGAAGACTCCCGGGATACCGCGTCGTTCAAGGTCGCTGATGTCGTGCACACTGCACGTCGTGCAGCTGCCTCAATCGGCGAGCGCCTCGATCACCGCATCGCACGATGTGGCGATCTCGTGGCGAAGATCGACCGGTGCGGGCTTGGCGAAGGTCGGCTTCATGAAGCGCGTGACCGACGCACCGAGCCCGGTGAGCTTCTCCTCAACTCGGTCGAGGAAGACGTCACCGCGCGGTTTGGAGATGTCGAGGAGTCCGATGGTGAGACCGTCGAGCGATTCGGGCCGCGGCACGAGTTCGCGCTGCTCCGGGCGGGACTCGCTGGTCGGGTCGAGGACGGTGGTCATCGAGTGATCTCCTTCGTCGTGCAGACACTACCTTTCGGCGGTGGAACCCAGCCACTGAAGGCCATCGAGAACAGGCCGGTCGCCCCGCCGGCGTGCACCACGTGGATGCCCCCCGGCCAGAACTTGCCGATCGTGTTGCCTGCGAACGCTTCGGGCAGGCCTTCGTCGATGCCGTCGGCGCCTCGGATCAGATCGTCGGTGTCCAGCTGGAGATGGGAGTCCAGTTCGGCGAGGAACCGGGCTCGATCCCAGCCGGCGTCCCGGAACCGGGACATGTGCTCGGGGCCGATCACGAGCAGGGTCTCCATCATCGCCATCTTCGGGGCGAGGTTGGTCTTGAGAGAGTTGGCGAAATGCTTTGTGAGCGACTCCGGCGTGCGGGAGAGCTGATCGACGAAGACCTGCGGTCCGCCGCCGCACCAGACAGTGACGGTCGACTGGTCGGCGTCGAAACCTCGGCTTTCGGCGAGCGAGGTCCACGGCGAGCCGACCTCGTCCTCGGCGAACGCAAGACCGATCTTGTGAGGGCTGCCGTGTGCCGAGCGGTCGACACCCCCGGGCTTGCCTCCGCCGACGTTGCGCACGACGAGTTGCACGGCCCGGCCGATCGTGGCATTGGCCCGGTTGCCTTGGCCGAGCACGTTGCCGCCGGAGTTCATGCCGATCTCCCGGGCGATCGGCCCGTTGACGATGATGATGGGGCCGACATCCATCGTCGTGGCGAGCACACCGTGCATGTTGAAGTCGTCGGTGCAGATCGCCTCGACCGCGGCGATCACGACCGGCAGGTAGTCGGGCCGGCAACCGGCCATCACGGCATTGATCGCGATCTTCTCGACGGTCACGTCGGCGAGGTCCGGTGGCACGACGGCCACGATCTCGTCGGGGGCGCGGGTGGTGCCCTCGAGCATCCGAAGGACGCGGGCTTCGGTGGGGGGAACGACGGGCAGGCCGTCGGACCAGTCCCGGTCGTAGAGGGCCTCCCACTCGTCTTCGAGGGCGGCGATCTCGACCCGCCGGCTGCACATCGTCGAGCCGGAGAACCGCACGGCGAGTTCGTCGGTGCGATTCGGATCGACACTCAGTGAGCCGCAACCGGGACGCCAGTCGGGCAGATCAGCACCCAGGTCGTTGATCCCCGTGAAGGCCTCCCAGTCGTCGCGCTTCCAGCCTTCGAGCCGTTCGGTCGGTTCGCCGTCGACGACGCGCAGCAGGGTCGGCACGGTGTCGATGTCGTGGAACCACGAATAGGCGAGATCGTGGTCGTGTACGACCCAGTCCGCCGCCTGCGGGAACGCCGCATTGTCCTGGGTGATCGTGGTCATCGACGCACGGTCCGCAAGATCGGCCAGTACGGGCGCGACGAGCACACAGGTCGGGCAGTCCTCCTTGACGATCGCGACGAGGCCGTCGGGCAGCAGCGGTTTGGCAGTGGTGATCTCGGCCATGGTGTGCATCGTCGCACACTGCACCGGCCCGTGAGATATGCGTCACACGCCCTTCACCTCGGCGTGCACGCTCACTACCGTTCACCCCCCATGGGGGACGCAGCGCACGCGGTCAACATCGCATTCCACGGTGTCCGGGGTTCGACCCCGTGTTGTTGCCCGACGTTGCAGCGTTATGGCGGCAACACCTCGTGTGTTTCGATCGAGTCCGAAGGCGCCGATCCGATCGTCCTCGACTGCGGCACCGGGATTCGCATGTTCGGAGCATCGCTCGCCGACGAGGCGTGCGAGGTCGATGTGCTCGTCACCCACCTGCACTGGGACCATGTCCAAGGGCTGCCCTTCTTCGCGCCGCTGAAGTTTCCCGACACCCGTTTCACTGTCTACGGCCCGGGCGAGAATGGGGAGAGCTTCGGAGCGTCCTTCAGCCGGTTCATGACCCCGCCCTTCTTCCCGGTCGAAACCGCGCAGCTGTCGGCCACGATCACGTTCGACGAGGCACTCGATCGCGAGTTCCGACTCGGCGACACCGACGTGATGGCGCGACCGGTCCCGCACACCGGCACCACCGCCGGATTCCGGGTGACCCGCAATGGCGTGTCGGTCGCCTATATCCCCGACCATCAGGAGCCGATCGACGACCCGACCCATGTGGCACCGTCGGTCCTCGAGTTGTGTCGCGGTGTCGACGTGCTCATCCACGATGCGCAGTTCACCGCCGACGAGCTCGCAGCCAAGGCCGACTGGGGCCACTCGACTCCGGAATACGCGGTCGAGGTCGCTCGGCAAGCCGGTGTGAAGATGCTGGTGCTGTTCCACCACGATCCGGCCCATGACGACGACATGGTCGACGAGATCGCCCAGCGCATGGCCGAACTCGCCGCCGACGACCCCTTCGAGGTGATTGCGGCGGCTGAAGGCCTGAAGCTCACCCTCGCTGCCCAGCGCTGATCCTCCCGCCGCTCCGAAGGGCTGATCACGGCCCTCGCCGACACTGACCCGACGGCAAACGGCACGGTGCGCCCCGTTGTGGGCGCTACCGTACGCGGGCAAGACGAGGGCCGGGTGGCCTGCAGCGAGGTGTGCAATGACGATCGATCCCGCCGACTTCCGCAAGGTGCTCGGACACTTCCCGACCGGCGTGATGGTCGTGACCGGTGCGACCGACGAGGGGCCGGCGGGCATGGCGATCGGTTCGTTCGCTAGTGTCTCGCTCGAGCCGCCGCTCGTGATGTTCTGCGCAGGCTCGTCGTCGGGCACCTGGCAGGCCATCAAGGAGACGGGCGCCTTCTGCGCCAACATCCTCGGTGAGGACCAAAAGGACACCTGCGGCGTGTTCGCGATGCCCTCCGATGATCGCTTCGCCGGCATCGACTGGACCACTGCCGTTACCGGTTCGCCGGTGCTGCCCGGCGTGGTCGGCTACATCGATTGCGAGATCCACGCCATCCACGACGGCGGCGACCACGACATCGTTGTCGGCCTCGTAAAGGAGATGGCGGTCACCGGCGAGCAGGGTCCGCTGTTGTTCTTCCAGGGCGGCTACGGAACATACGAGGCGATGTGATGGCGGTCTACGCGCTCGGCGACCTCATCCCCGAGATCCACGAGACGGCGTATGTCCACCCGGACGCGACCGTCATCGGCAATGTCGTCCTCGGTGCGGGCTCGTCGGTGTGGCCTCAGGCTGTGATCCGCGGCGACGACGGCCCGATCGTCATCGGAGAGAACACATCGATCCAGGACGGTGCCGTCATCCACACCACGGCGTTCACGCCGACGAAGATCGGCAGCAATGTCACGGTCGGTCACCTTGCCCACCTCGAGGGATGCATCGTGCACGACTGGGCGCTCGTCGGTTCCGGTTCGATCGTGTTGCACAATGCCGTCATTCATGAGCATGCGCTCGTCGGCGGTGCAGCGATGGTCCCGGGTGGGGTGGAGGTGCCGCGGTGCTCGATGGCACTCGGTGTCCCCGCCAAGATCCGCGAGGGTGTGCTCGACGAGTTCCACGCCCGCCTGAACGTCGATGCGTATGTTGCTCGTGGCGAGCAATTCCGCACCGAAATGCGACGCATCGACTGAGGCATTCGAGCGGCTGAATTTGCCTGCCCCGACTGTCGAGAAGCCGATGCGAGTTGTTACTATCGGCGTAGTGTTAATTGCCGACGGTTCACTCGGCACCCCTCGCACACTTCGCTGAAAGGCACCTCCATGGCGTCCACCGACATCGGCATCGACCTCGGCAAGTACCAGCTCGGCTGGGCCGACGAAGAAGACTATGTCTTCAAGCCGAAGAAAGGCCTGAACGAGGACATCCTGCGGGAGATGTCGTGGCTGAAGGGCGAGCCCGACTGGATGCTCGACTTCCGCCTCAAGAGCCATCAGCGCTTCGGACGTCGCCCGATGCCCAACTGGGGCGGCGACATGTCGGACATGGATTTCGACGACATCTTCTACTACATCAAGCCCACCGACTCGCTCAGCGACGACTGGGACGAGGTGCCGGAGTCGATCAAGAACACCTACGAGAAGCTGGGGATTCCCGAGGCGGAGCGCAAGTATCTCGCCGGCGTTACCGCCCAGTACGAGTCCGAGGTCGTCTACCACCGCAATCGCGAGGACCTCGAGGCCCAGGGCGTGCTGTTCTGCGACATGGACACGGCGGTCAAGGAGTACCCGCAGCTGGTGAAGGACTACTTCGGCAAGGTCATCCCGCCGAACGACAACAAGTTCTCCGCGCTCAACTCCGCCGCCTGGTCCGGCGGTTCGTTCATCTATGTCCCGCCGGGCGTCGAAGTCGAGATGCCGCTGCAGGCCTACTTCCGCATCAACGCAGAAAACATGGGCCAGTTCGAGCGCACCCTGATCATCGCCGACGAGGGCTCGAAGGTGCACTACATCGAGGGCTGCTCGGCCCCGACCTACACCTCTGATTCGCTGCACTCCGCCGTCGTCGAAATCGTCGTGAAGCCGTCGGCGCGCGTGACCTACACCACCATTCAGAACTGGTCCGACAATGTCTTCAACCTGGTCACCAAGCGGGCCTACGTCGAAGCCGAGGGCCATATGGAGTGGATCGACGGCAACATCGGCTCGAAGCTCACGATGAAGTACCCGGCGGTCGTTCTGGCCGGCCCGAAGGCCTCGGGTGAGGTGCTGTCGGTCGCCTACGCCGGTCCCAATCAGCACCAGGACACCGGCGCGAAGATGATCCACGCCGCCCCGGAGACCACCTCCAAGATCGTCTCCAAGTCGATCTCCAAGGACGGTGGCCGCACCAGCTATCGCGGCCTCGTGCGAGTTGAGGACGACGCCTACGGCTGCAAGTCCCACGTTCAGTGCGATGCGCTCATCCTCGACGACGAGTCGATCTCCGACACCTACCCGTACATGGAGGTCGGTTCCGGCGACGCAGTCATCGGTCACGAAGCCACCGTCTCTCGGGTCGCCGACGAGCAGCTCTTCTATCTGCAGTCTCGCGGCCTCACCGAGGAGCAGGCGATGGGCATGATCGTCAACGGCTTCATCGAGCCGGTCACCCGCACCCTCCCGATGGAGTACGCGGTCGAGTGGTCGCGCCTGATCGAGCTCCAGATGGAGGGCTCCGTCGGCTAACGGCCGGTGGGAGAGTTGCCTCCTCGGGTCGGGTCATGACCATTCCCGGCGAATGGATCGTTCACGGCGAACGGACGATCTACGACTCCGAGTGGATGTCGCTGCGCCTCGTCGACGTCGAGACGCCGTCGGGGAATCGCTTCGACCACCATGTGGCCCGCATTCCCGCCGAGGCAGCGGCGACGCTCGTCGTCGTGGAGCGGCGTGTCCTGATGATCTGGCGGCACCGGTTCGTCACCGACACCTGGTGCTGGGAGCTCCCGGCGGGCCGGATCGACCCGGGTGAGACCGTCGCGCAGGCTGCCGCACGTGAGTGTCTCGAGGAGACCGGCTGGCAGCCCGGGCCCACCACACCGTTTCTTTCCTGGCACCCGGCGAACGGCTCCGTCGATTTGACCTTCCACGTCGAGCGGGCGACGGAGGCCCACCATGTCGGTGACCCGACCGAACTCGACGAAGCAGCAGCGATCGAGTGGATCCCGCTCGACAACATTCCGGCTCTCATCCGCAGTGGCCACGTCAACGATGGCTTCACGCTCACCCCACTGCTTGCCGAACTCGCCGGGCTCTGATGCCCGAGGTGGCACAGGAAACGCCACAATGGACTCATGCCGATGCGTCAGGACTGCAAGTACTTCGAATCCCGGAGCTACCCCAACGGGGACACTGTCCGGAAGTGTGATCTCGACTTGGCGCCCGAGGCCCCGTGGCGGTGCCCGGACGACTGCGCGAAGTACACCAGGCGCCTTGCCGACGTGAACTGGAGCTACGGCAGCCTGGTCACGCCGGAGACTCCGGCGGAGCCCGAGAGCCTGGGGGAGGACGATTCGATCGCCGCCCTGCTCGACGCCGCCGAGGACATCATCAACGATGCCGTGCCCGGCACGCTCGCCGACCTCAAGGAGGAGCGAGCGAAGCGCAACAAGAAGGGGCTCGGTCGCCTGCGGCGTGCCAAGGGCGACGGCGTTGAAAAAGGCTCGCAGCCACCCGGGGGCAGGACGCGCAAGCCGAAGGGCGATGGCCTGGGGGAGCGCCTTCGCAAGCGGTATCGCGACGGCCGTCGCTGACCCCTGACAGCCTTCGTTTCGGGCCTCCCCGAGGCGTCCGGCGTTAACACTACGGCGGTAGGATAAATGCCGATGTCCACTGCCTTTTCCCCCACCGCCGCCCGTTTGCTCGGCGGGCCCGATTGGCTTGTCGCCCGTCGAACGGCCGCTGCAGAGGCGTTTGCGGCGACCGAGCGCCCCGACGACGCTGCTGAGGAGTGGCGCTACAGCCTGATCGGCCAGTTCGACCTCGAGCGTTACGCGCCGGCACACGAGTTTGGCGATGCTCCGATGCCGCGACTCGACGTTGAGCCTGCCGCGTTGATCCGGTGTGTGAACGGCCGCGTGATGTTCGTCGAGGTCGATGAAGCGCTCGTCGATCAAGGCGTCCACATTGGTCCGTTGGCCGAGGACGAGAACGGTGAGGCCCGTCTCGGTTCGGTCGCCGACGACGCCGGCGACTACTTCACCCTCTTGAACGACGCCTTCATGGATCGGCCGTTGCTGATCGACATCCCCCGGGGTGTCGTCGTCGATCGGCCGATCGTCGTCACGCACCACGCAGCCGGTGCCGGCGGCGCCGCCTTCCCTCGCCTCGTGGTCCGTGTGGCCGAGAACGCGCAGGCCGACGTGATGGATCTCCACACGAGCGAGGCCGACGACGACATCCTCGTGTGTCCGGTCGTCGAACTCGACGTCGAAGCCGCCGGTCGACTCGGCTACCTGAAGGTGCAGGAGCAGGGGGCCAAGACCTGGCAGTTCGGCAGCGTCCTCGCCCGTGCCGAGCGCGACGCCACAATCTCCGCCGCCACCGCTGCGTTCGGTGGGGCCTACGCCCGAACTCGAGCCGATACCCGCCTCGTGGGGCGCGGTGCACATGGTGATCTTGCTGCGGTCTACTTCGGGGAGAGCGAGCAGACGCTCGACTTCCGCACCTACCAGGACCATGTCGCACCCGACACCACATCCAACCTGCTCTACAAGGGCGTCGTCGCCGGTGAGAGCCGAAGCGTCTACACCGGACTCATTCGAGTGCGCCCCGACGCCCGCGGCACCAACGCTTTCCAGACCAACCGCAACCTCAAGCTCAGCGACGATGCGTGGGCGGAGTCGGTGCCCAACCTCGAAATTGAGAACAACGATGTGAAGTGCAGTCACGCTTCGACGGTCAGTCCCGTCGATGAGGACCAACGCTTCTATCTCGAGTCTCGCGGTGTTCCCACGGCTGAGGCCGAGCGCCTCATCGTCGCCGGTTTCCTCGGTGAGGTGCTGGCCGGTGTGCCAGTCCAGGCCGCGGTGCCAGCACTCAAGTCGGCGATCGCTGAGAAGCTGGCTCGCCAGCGCGAACTCGATTCGGCCGCTGCGGAGTCGGAGCTCGAAGCCGTATGACCACCCACACCCTGTTCGCGCTCGACTCGATGGATTCCGGCACCGGGCGAAAGGTCGAGATCGACGGACTCGAGGTCCTGCTCGTCCGCATCGACGACGACATCTACGCCATCAGCGACACATGCAGCCATGCCGACGTGTCGCTTTCGAATGGATTCGTCGAAGCCGACGACTGTGCGGTCGAGTGCCCGAAGCACGGTGCCTCGTTCGATCTGCGCACCGGTGAGGCGCTCACGCTGCCCGCCATCCGGCCCGTTCCCACCTACGAGGTCGCCGTGATCGACGGCGATGTCGTGTTGACCCTCGCCCCCCTCGAGGAGGACGCATGAGCACGCTGATCATCGAAGGCCTGCGGGCCGCCGTCGACGGATCTGAGATCCTGAAGGGCGTCGACCTGGAGGTCCCCGCCGGCGAAGTGCACGCAGTCATGGGGCCGAACGGTTCGGGCAAGTCCACCCTGTCGCACGTGATCGCCGGCCGTCCGGGCTATGAGGTGCTCGGCGGCTCCGTTCGCATCGACGACGTCGAGTTGCTCGACAAGCCGACCTGGCAGCGGGCCGAGGCCGGCCTGTTCCTCGCCATGCAGTACCCGACCGAGGTTCCGGGTGTCGCACTCCGTGACCTGCTGGCGGCATCGGTCCGTACCCCGGAGGACCCTGCCGAGATCGGTGAGCGGATGCGGATCGAAGCCGAGCGCATCGGGTTCGGTTCCCAGTTCCTCGAACGTCCCCTCAACGTCGACCTGTCCGGCGGCGAGAAAAAGCGCAACGAGACCCTGCAGTTGGGTGTGTTGCGCCCGGCCTTCGCAATCCTCGACGAGCTCGACTCCGGACTCGACGTCGACGCGCTCCGCATGGTGAGTCAACGAGTCGAGGAAGAGACGCAGGAACATGGCCTCGGTGTCCTCGCGATTACGCATTACAGCCGCCTCTTCGAACAGCTGAAGCCCGACGTCGTGCACGTTTTCGCCGACGGCAGGATCCAGGAGTCTGGCGGACCCGAGCTGGCGACGGAGCTCGAGGAGACCGGCTATGAGCGCTGGGTCACCGCTCCTGCTGCCACGTCGGCCGGGCTGCCCGACGACCCCTTCGCCGATCCGCTCGCGTGATGCGCGGCGCCCTGCTCACCGAGGCCGAGATCGACGAGCTGCTCGCTGCTCACCCGGCGTGGACCCGTGATGGTGATCGACTGTGTCGCACCTATGAGTGCGGATCGTTCGTTGCCGCCTTCGGATTCATGGCGAGCGTGGCGTTGATCGCCGAGAACCTGTTCCACCATCCCGAGTGGCGCAATGTCTACGGCACGGTCGAAATCGCCATCACCGACCACGACGCCGGCGGGATCTCGACCAACGACCG
>JAKMFW010000061.1 GCA_022425325.1 Acidimicrobiales bacterium
CGGGGGCACGAGCGAGCCTAACGACCTACCGTGGCGCAATGGACTTCTCGATCCCAGCCGATATCCAGGCATTGCTCGATGAGTGCGACGCGTTCATCGACGATGTGATCGTTCCGATCGAGGCCGAGGACGACAACATCCGCTTCTTCGACCACCGACGCGAGGACGCCCGCACCGACTGGGATCGTGATGGTCTCCCGAATGCCGAGTGGGAAGCGCTGCTTGGTCGCATGCGACGCGAAGCCGATGCCGCCGGCCTTCTGCGCTACCAACTCCCGGCCCGATTCGGCGGCCGCGACGGCTCCAACCTGGCGATGGCGATCGTGCGTGAGCACCTCGCCCGTCGCGGTCTCGGCCTGCACAACGACCTGCAGAACGAATCGTCGATCATCGGCAACTTCCCGACCGTGCTGATGATGGAGAAGTACGGCTCAGAGGCGCAGCAGCAGGAGTGGATCCCGAAGATGCTTGCCGGGGAGGCACGCATCGGTTTCGGACTCACCGAGCCGCTGCACGGCTCCGACGCCACATGGATGGAGACCACCGCCGTTCGCGACGGCGACGAGTGGGTGATCAACGGCGAGAAGTACTGGAACACGGGGCTCCACCACGCCACCCACGACTTCATTTTCGCCCGCACCTCCGGCAACCCCGGCGAGGGCCACGGCATCACCTGCTTCATCGTGCCGGTCGACACGCCCGGCTTCGGTGTCGAGGAGTTCATGTGGACGTTCAACATGCCGACCGATCATGCCCACGTGAAGCTCACTGACGTCCGTGTCAGCAATGACGACATCCTTGGCGAGGAGGGTCGAGGCCTCCAGACCGCCCAACTGTTCGTGCACGAGAATCGGATCCGCCAGGCCGCCTCGTCGCTCGGCGCCGGACTGCACTGCATCGACGTCGCCGTTGAGCACGTCACCAACCGCACCGTCTTCGGCAAGCCGCTCGCATCGAACCAGGCGGTCCAGTTCCCGCTGGCCGAGCTCGCCACCGATGCCGAGATGATCCGGGCGCTGATCTGGAAGACGGCGTGGGAGATGGACCAGGGCGTCGATCATCTCGAGATCACCGACAAGGTCGCCATGTGCAACTACCGAGGCAACCGCTTCTGCTGCGACGCCGCCGATCAGGCCATGCAGGCCTGCGGTGGCTACGGCTATGGGCGGAAGTACCCGTTCGAGCACATCTACCGCCATCACCGCCGCTATCGCATCACCGAGGGTACCGAGGAGATCCAGATCCGGAAGGTGGCCGGAAAGCTGTTCGGTTTCGCCGGCCGGGCGAAGACGGGCTGAACGAACGTCCCGCGCGTCGTCGAATGGTCCCGCTCACCCGCTCCGACACCGTCGGGATCGCCCTTGTGCCCGGTGTCGGGGTCGGTTTCGCGCGCGGCGACGACCGCTGGTCGGTTGCCACTGCGGACCCGGTGGGGCTGATCGCCGAAGCGGCGACGGCTGATGCCCCACGGTGGGTGTGGTGGGGCCGCGAGACCTCGGATCTGCTTGCCGGACTTCCGATCGACCGATGTTGGGATGTGGCGACCGTGCACCGGTTCTTGCACGGCACGTGGAAGGCCCCGATCAGTGTGATCTGGGCGGTGCTCCAAGGACTCGACCCGGACTCGTTGCCGACGATGGGACAACTCGGCCTCCTCGACGCGCCGGTCGACGAGGGCGATCGTGAGCTCCCGATCCGGCCCGACGGCCACCTCCGTCCTGAATGGATCGCCGGCGCGTTTGCGGAAACTCCCGATCGTCTTGCGACATGGGCGGGACTCGCGCTCGATGCGATGGGGCAGCAGATCCTGCTCCTCGACCGACTCCCGGACCCTGACCGAGCGCATGCAACCGCCCGATCAGAGTCGGCAGCCGATCTGCTCTGCGCTGAGATGACGATCGCCGGTCTTCCGATCGATGTACCCGAGGCCGAGCGACTGATCTCGGCATCGGCCGGTCGCCGGCCCCGGACATCGGCAGAGGAGGATGAGATCCGCGCCGAACGAGACGAGCGGGTGCTGTTGAAGCTCGAGTCATCTCACCCGGTGAACCTGCGCAACCCCGGCGAGGTGAAGGCGATGTTGCGTCGGCACGGCCACGACCTCCCGGACACCCGGGCTTGGCGACTCGAACAACTTCGAACGACCGACCCGCTGATCGACGCACTCCTCACCTGGCGCAAGGACGAGCGCATCGCCACCACGTTCGGTTGGCACTGGCTCGACGAGCATGTGCGCGACGGCCGGCTTCGTGGCGAGTGGGCGAGTTCGGATGGTGCCGCCGGACGCATGTCGGCATCGGCCGGCCTCCACAATCTTCCATCGATCATGCGACCGGTCGTCGCCGCCGAGACCGGCCATCGCATCGTGCGAGCCGATCTCGGCCAGATCGAGCCCCGCGTGCTTGCCGCCGTGTCCGGCGATCGTCGCCTGATCGATGCGACCCGCCAAGACGACCTCTACGCCCCGATTGCCCGGGCGCTCGATGTCGAACGCGACATCGCGAAGGTGGCCGTGCTCGGCGCGATGTATGGCGCAACGACGGGTGAGTCGGCGGGGGCGCTCGCCGGGTTGCAGAAGAGCTATCCGATCGCGATGGGTCTGCTCGAGGAGGCCGCCGAGTCAGGCAAGGCCGGGAGGGATGTCGTCACCAGCGGCGGTCGTCGGGTCCGAATGTGGACCGATCCGTCGACTGACGGAGATCTCGACCGAGCCGTGTCGGTTGCCGCAGCCCGAGGTCGTTATGCCCGCAACGCCGTGATCCAGGGCGCAGCGGCCGAATTCTTCAAGGTGTGGGCAATCACGGTCCGCCGTCGGGGACGGCCCCTCGGTGCCGAGGTCGTGCTGTGCTTGCACGACGAATTGCTCGTGCATGTCTCTGCCGACGCTGCTGATGACGCGGCGGCGATGGTCGATGCGGCGGTCGGAGAGGCCGCCCACTACTGGTCGCCGGAACCCGACGTCCGGTTCGTGGCCGATGTGGCCGTCGTCGATCGTTGGTCCGAAGCGAAGTAGCGGTCAGTCGTTCCAGCGCTCCTCGAACTGCTGAACCTCGTCCAGACCCATGAGCCCGTGCAGGTCACTGATCGAGCGCATGTCGGCGCCTGGAGTGGGGCCGATGCCATCGGCTCGGAGTCGCCCGTAGACCGCCTGCAGTTGGGCGGTTACGGCGAGCAGCGCCGTGACGGGGAACAACCCGATCGTCACGCCAAGTTCGGCGAGTCGGTCCGCCGAAAGCACCGGCGAGAAACCACCTTCGACCATGTTGGCGAGCACCGGAGCGTCGATCTCGGCGACGACTCGTGCGAACTCGTCCTCCGATTCGGGGGACTCGACAAAGACGACGTCGGCGCCTGCGGCGGCGTACGCCTGGCCCCGTGCGATCGCCTCGTCGATGCCGAGTGACGAGCGGGCGTCTGTGCGGGCGATGATGAGGAAGTCGGTGCTTGTCCGGCTCTCGACGGCGACCTCCACCTTCCTGACCATCTCGGCGGTCGGAATCACCGTTCGTCCGGCGGCGTGCCCGCACTTCTTCGGGAAGTCCTGATCCTCGAGTTGGATCGCCGCAACCCCGGCCTGCTCATAGCCCTGGACGGTGTGGCGGACGTTGACGAGTCCACCAAAGCCGGTGTCGGCATCAGCGATGAGCGGTGTTTGGGTGCCGCCGGCGATCGTGCGCGCTCGGTCGAGCATCTCCGTAAAGGAGGCGAGGCCGGCGTCGGGGAGGCCAAGGTGTGAGGCCGAGATGCCGTAGCCGCTCATGTACAACGCATCGAAGCCGACGGTGTCGGCGACCGTGGCCGACACCATGTCGTAGACGCCCGGTGCGTGGCAGAACGCCCGGGCCCGGACCCGGTCGGCGAAGGTGGCTCGTCGTTCAGCGGTGCTCACGACGAGCAGTCTGGCACTCCTCGGCGGCTCAGTCCCCGACGACGGCGTCGGTGTCCTTGGCCTCGGCAGTCTGCCGCTTGCGGTCCTTCATGACCTCGTGGGCCTCCATCGAGCCGTCGTGCCAGGTGTCGAACCACTTGTCCATCGGCACGAGCGACATGCCGTAGTTCACCTCGAAGTACCGGTGATGCAGGTTGTGGAAGATGTCGCCGCCCTGAATGTCGGTGCCGAACAGCTTCCAACGGTCGAAGCCGGAGTGCGACGGTGATGGCGACAACAGCAGGTAGAGCAGGGTGAAGGTCACCAGGTAGGGATGGCCGGGCAGCAGCACGAACACGAAGGGTGTCGACAGATAGAGGACGTGTTCGCCGGGACTCATCGACACGCCAGTCCACGGGCCGGTGTTGACGTTGCGGTGGTGGAGCGCGTGGAACCACTTGTAGAGCGAGTCGACGTGCAGCAGGCGATGGTTGGCGTAGAAGTGCACGCCCTCGATGAACGGGATGGCGGCAGCCATCAGTGCCACCGTCCACCAGACGTCGAGCTCGGGCAGTGAACCACCGGCATAGAGCCGGAACATCAGCGCCTCGTAGAGGGCCGCCACGGTCGCCCCACTGGCGAGGCACCAGAACATGTTGTCCTTGACCTGGTCGTCGAAGGTAAAGCTCTTGCGGTTCGTCGCCGGCCAACGCGATTCGTACTTGAAGTCGGTCCCCTGCGTCTTGCGCATGTAGAGGAAGTAGTGCTGGCCGCCGATGACGACGAGCATGATCGCGGCATTGCGCACCCAGAGCAGCGCCACGTCGTCGACACCGAGCGAGGCGAACCGCTCGAGGCCGGGGGTGAGCCATCGCCACGCGACGTAGCCGATGGCGTACCAGGCGGCCGTCTGCCAGAACAGGTAGGTCCCGAGCAGCCAACGCAGGATGGCCGCGGGTTGCATCGGCCACCGCCAGAGCGGGTTCACATCGAACGGCTCAGGGTCGTACCCCTTGGCGCGCTGCAGGCGTGTGCGGGTGGCAGTCATGGCGTCACGCTAGCGATCGACAGCCGGTGAACGACCAGCTCGAACACATCGCTGGAGGAGTGGAGACGGCAGTTCTCGCACGGCGTGGCCCTACACTCCGACGCCGTGCAGATCGACGCCGCCGTCCTCCGGGCTGTGAATGCCCCCCTGTCGGTCGAGTCGCTCACGCTCGCCCCACCTCGGGAGGGTGAGGTCCTAATCGAGATGAAGGCTTCAGGTGTCTGTCACAGCGACTGGCATTGTGTCACCGGTGACTCGGTGATCGATCTTCCTGCGGTCCTCGGGCATGAGGGCTCCGGTGTCGTGGTGGAACTCGGCCCCGGTGTCACCGGGCTCTCCATCGGCGATCACGTCGCTCTCAGCTGGATCCCTGCATGCGGCGCCTGCCGAGAGTGCGACCGAGGTTTGCCCAACCTCTGCCAGACCCACCTGCCCAATCTCTGGTCCGGTCTGATGCCGGACGGCACTCGCCGAATGGTCGATGCGTCCGGGGATCCTGTCTTCCACCTTGCGGCGATCTCGACCTGGGCGACGCACTCGATCGTCCCCGCCTTCAGCTGTGTGAAGATGCCCGATGTCCCGTTCGAAATCTCGGCGTTGATCGGGTGTGGTGTGACGACCGGGGTCGGTGCCGTGCTCAACAAGGCGAAGGTCGCCGCTGGGGACACGGTGGTGATCTTCGGTGGGGGAGGGGTTGGCCTGTCGACGGTGATGGGTGCGGTACTCGCCGGCGCAAGCCGCATCGTTGTGGTCGACCGCAATCCCGACAAGGACGCCATGTGCCGCAGTTTCGGTGCGACCGACGTCGTCATCACGGACGATCTCACCGACGCCGTGTCGGCGATCCGTGAAGCCACGGACGGGCGAGGCGTCGACTATGTCTTCGATGCCGTTGGCCTGGCCGCGATCGAGTCGGTTCTCCTCGATTGTCTTGCGCCTGCGGGCACTGCCGTGCTGGTCGGCATCCCCTCGACCGGAA
The DNA here is from genome assembly GCA_022425325.1 of Acidimicrobiales bacterium. Taxonomy (GTDB): domain Bacteria; phylum Actinomycetota; class Acidimicrobiia; order Acidimicrobiales; family Aldehydirespiratoraceae; genus UBA11606. The sequence continues at coordinate 5,896 of JAKMFW010000061.1, forward strand.
CCGCCTTCGAGGTGGACGCGGCCGAGTTCATCCGGCGGGAGAAGGTGCTGACCGGGTCGATTTTTGGCTCTGCCGACACGGCCCGCGATTTCGTCGACTATGCCCAGCGGTATCTCGACGGACGGTTGCCGATCGATCGTTTGGTGACCGAGCGTTATCGCCTCGACGAGATCAACGAGGCCTGTGATGCGATGTTGACTGGTGGCGTCGGGCGAGGCGTGATCGTCTTCGACTGACCACCTTGATCAGTCCGGCAGCGTGCCGGCCGCTTCGGCGGCAGCACGGGTCGCCGGGTGATCGAACGGTGGCGCAGTCAGCCGTCGGAGGCGATTGATCCGGCGACCGTAGCGCCAGATCACGTCGCCGTTCGCGGGGTCGAGGCGGCGGGTGACTGCCACGACGGTGTTCCACGGCCGGAGCTTGTGCACGCCGTTCTTCCACCGAGCTGCGACCCGAATTCTGCGGCCACCGATACCGGCCGTGTCATTGACACCGTTCTCGAGCGTGCCGTCGCAGAACATGTCATGGACCAGGCCGCCGGTGGTGATCGTGATGCGGTTCCCCGCCTGTTCGATCCGTTCGACGTGTCCCTTCATCGGGCCCTCGTAGCACTCCCAGACACCACGGAGATCGGCGGCCCCGTCGACGAGGGGTTCGCGACATCCATCGAGGATGCGCAACGGCCAGACGTTCCACGATGCATCGGGACCGGTGACCTCCTTCGGCACGTGGGCAGCCTTCGGCCCTGAGCCGTCGAGGGTGGGGACGATGTAGTCGGTGGGGTCATGGGGTCGAGCAAGTGCAGCGTGATCCATCGGATCTCCTCTCATCCTCAGACTGCCAGATGGCCGACTGACGTCACACAGTGAATGTGGCGGTCGCAGGTTGCTGCACCGGATTCAGACGGGAGGGGAGCGCGCCGCTGGCGAGCCGAGAGGCGCTCCTGACAAGCTGGTCCGGGATGGACATGACCGACATCGCGACCGAGGCAACCGAGTGGTTCCAGCAGCACTGGGATCCGGCGATGCCGCTGGGCGACTGGTGGCGCCTCCTCGCCGACTCGGGTTTCGCGTTCCCGCAGTGGCCCGAGGGCTTCGGCGGTCGTGGCCTGTCGGGTCGTGATGCCAAGGCCGTCCAGGAGGCTCGCCGTGCCGTCGGCGCCTACGGCCCACCGAACGGCGTCGCCACCTTCCTCGTCGCACCGACACTCCTCGTCATGGGCACGCCCGAGCAGCAGCAGCGCTACCTCCCGGGCGTCGTCGACGGCACCACACCGTGGTGCCAGCTCTTCTCGGAACCGACGGCCGGCTCTGACATGGCCTCGCTCGGCACCCGCGCGGTGAAGGATGGCGATGAGTGGACCGTCACCGGGCAGAAGGTCTGGAACTCGGGCGCTCACTATGCGAAGTGCGGGATCCTGATCGCCCGCACCGATCCCGACGCCCCCAAACACCGAGGCGTCACCTACTTCCTGATCGACATGACCCAGCCGGGTGTCGAGGTGCGGCCGCTGCGTGAGATGACCGGGGACGCGGCCTTCAACGAGGTCTTCTTCGACGATGCCCGTGTGCACGACTCGGACCGGGTCGGTGCTGACGGCGATGGCTGGCGCATCGCCATGACGACCCTGTCGTTCGAACGCGACCCCGGCAACGCCGGCCTCGGTGACACCGCCGCGTTCTACGAAGCCGACCTCACGGTGCCGGTGGGTAAGCACGCCGAACGCGAGAAGGCGGCCGCCGACGGTTTCTCGATCGCGATGAGCGGTCGCGCCGGTGAGGTGTTCGACGGAGCTCTCGCTTCCGGCCTGAAGCGCTCAAGTGATCCGGTCCTACGCGATCGTCTCGCTCGGCTTCACGTCGACCGCACGGTCGTCGGGCTGACTGGACGTCGCGGCGCGGCCAACATGAAGGCAACCGGTCAACCCGGACCCGAGATCGCCGGCTTGAAGATCACCGGCACCGAGACCGGTCGCAATGTCCGCGACATCGGGCTCGAGGCGCTCGGTGCGGCCGGCATGTTGTGGGGCGACGACGTCCCTGACGGCGGGCTGTTCCACCGCTACGCCATGTTCACGCCCGCTCAGTCGATCGCCGGCGGTACCGACGAGGTGTTGCGCAACTCGATCGGGGAGCGAGTGCTCGGACTGCCACGCGAGCCCGACGAAGCGGAGCGCCGAGAAACGCCGTGGAAGGACCTGCGCCGGAGCTGACACTGTCGCCCGGCCCGGCCCGCCGTGCCGCCGATGACGGCTACCAACTGGGCACGCAGTCGAGGAAGTCGAGGGCGGCGTCGATGAACCCGAACTGCTTCGGCAGCGAGAAGTGATCGACGCCGGGCAACTCCTTCACCGTGACGTTGGGCAGAAGATCTGCAAGCGGACCGGGCGGACCGGCGAAATCCTCCGTGCCGATCACAAGAAGGGTCGGCTGCGTGACCGTCGCCAGTTGGCCAGCGGTGAAGTGACGGTCGTCGCGCTGTGACTGCGCCTCACCGACCTTCTTGAGGATCTCGGCCCGCTCAGCCCCGGCGGTGCGGAACAGGCCCTCGAAGCGGTAGTCGGCGGCGGCACGATCCTCACCGGCTCCCATCGCCGGCCCGGCGACGACGTTGCGGCCGATGCCGCCCAGCACCAGCCGGCGCACCAGTTGCGGATGGCGCAGGGTGAGGTCGAGCGCCGTGCGCGCCCCGAGCGAGTAGCCCACGATGTCGATCTGGCGCCCTTCGTCCGGCGTGAACGGCAACTGCTCGACAACGGGGGTGACGAGGTCCTTGTAGGCCTCGATGTCGTCGGGGTTGTCGGCGTCACCGTGCCCGAGGAGGTCATAGCCGAGTGGCCGACGTCCACCCTCTTTCACGAGATCGAACCACCCCGGCTCGACCCACGTCATCTGTGTCGACGTGGCGAAGCCGTGCAGGAACACGACCGGAACCGGCGCTTCGCCGGACCAGATACTCACGACGGTCCCTGATGGCCGGCTTTTTTGCCGAGTTCGGCGAGCTCGATCTCGAGCAGCCGGTTGAAGTGCTCGCGCAGCTCGCCCTTTCGCCCGACGTCGTTCGCGAGGTTGATCAACTCGTGAGGATCGTCGGCGGGCTCGTACCACTCGTGGTCATGGTCTTCGAAGGCGGCGTCCTCGCCGAAGAGTTTGGGACGTTCGTCGACGTTGCCGGCCCGGTCGACACCGCCGCCGACGCCGTAGTAGCGGGCGTACTTCGTCTCGCCGTCGAAGAAGCCCCGTACGGCGTAGCGGGTATTGGCGATCAGATCGGACTGGGCCGCGTCCTGGGAGAAGAACACATAGTCCCGCAGCGACGCCGACGGATCGGCGAGGGCGGGGGAGAGGTCGACACCCGACAGTGTGGGTGCGTCGTCGATGTCGACGCCGCCGAGCGCGCACAGGGTCGTGGCCAGGTCGACATGGGTGGCGAGGGCGTCGGTTTCGGTGCCAGCCTGGGTCACGCCCGGCACCTTCATGATCAGCGGCACACCCATCACCTCTTCGTAGACGCACGGCAGCTTCGCCCGGAGCCCGTGGCTGCCGCAGGCGTCACCGTGGTCGGAGGTGTAGGCGATGACGGTGTCGTCGTAGATTCCCAGCTCGTCGAGCACGTCGAGGATGCCCTGCAGGTTCCGGTCGAGCTCGGCGTGCAGGTAGGCGTAGTAGTCGAGCTGGCGCAGCCACGATCGTTCGTCGTTGAGATCCATGAACCCGACCATGTGCTCGGTGTTGCGCACCTGACGCCAGGCCCGCTGGATCTCGGGCTTGGTGTGGAGGTCGTCGTGGAAGTTCTCGGGCAGGACGTCGAACAGCTCGTCGTAGTCCTCGGGCATCGCCTCGACCGGCACATCCTTCAGACGGAGCTCCTTCATGAAGTCGAACACCTTCTTCATGTCGGGGTGCTCGTCCTGGAACGACGGGTGGTCGATCGGGAACCACATGATGTCGTGCGGGTTCACCAGAGCGACGGTGAGGTGCCAGGGTTCGTCTCGGGTGCCGTGCTCACGCAGCCAGTCGATCGCATCGCCGGCGATGATCGGATCGAAGAAGCGACCGCTCCACGCCGAGCCGGTGTAGTGCATGTCGTTGCCTCGGAAGTCCCGGTACCCGAACGACTCCATGTCGGGGATCTCGTCGTGGGTGAGATGAAACTTGCCGAGGTACGCCGAGTAGTACCCCTGCTCGTTGAGGAGCGAGCCGACCGTCGGGATGGCCGGATCAAGTGCCGTGTGAGTCGGGAACGACACATTGTTCGCCACCCCGTGCTGAGCGACATAGCTGCCGGTGTACAGCGACGCCCGGCTCGGTGAACACGGCGACGCGTGCGTGTAATACCGGTTGAAGGTCAGCCCGTCGTCCATCAACCGCTGATGAGCGGGCAGTTCGAGCTTGCCGCGCAGCCAGTCGTTGCGGCGTTCCTCGTCGCTGACGATGAGCAGCTGATTCGGTCGTTTGTCGTTCCCCACGGGCGACGACGTTACGAAGTGGCGAGCATCTCCGCCATCTGGCTGCGGGCCTCCGCCATGACCTCGCTGTCGACCAGTCCGTCGGTGGCGAATGGTGTACCGACCTTGACGGTCACGTTCGGGCGTCCCCGGAACGGAAGACGAGGCCACGAACCGCTCGGCCAGACCCGGTCGGCGTTGTGCAGCGTGATCGGCACGATCACGGCGTCGGCCTTGCGCGCGATCGTGATGAACCCGTCGCGGAACTCGCCCATGCCGTCCTCGCCCCGCTGGTCAGGCGGGACGATTCGGCCCTCGACCATCACGGCGATGGGCCAACCGGCCTTGAGGATCTCGACCCCGTCGGTCACGGCGTCGGTGCCGCCGCCGCCGGCGGGGACGCACAAAAGGGTGCGCAGCCAACGCCCGACGATCGCCGGCCTGAAGTACGAGTACCGGACGAGACAACGAGCTGGGTAGCGCCAGTCACTCAGCACGGCGACGGCGTAGAAGACGTCGGAGAAGCTGGTGTGGTTGGCGACGAAGACAACCGGACGGCCCCCGAGATCCGGAAGCGGGTCGCACGTGACCCGACTCAGGAGCCGGCTGACCAGGCGGAAAAGCCGACCCCACAGTCGATACAACAGCGTTGTCGGGAGTGCGCTGGGGGAGACGCCGGCGTAGGCCACTCGGGCATCGTAGGGGGCTGAGGATGGCGTGCGGTTGCGGTCTGGCCGGTACCGTGCGCCCGGTGACGTCCCCCGGCGTGGTCGATCGTGTCTACACCCCGAGGGTGCTCGCCGTTTTCGCGGCGACGGCGCTCTACTTCAGCGTCGGTGGGCTCTCCTTTCCGGTGCTGCCGCGTCTCGTCGAGCAGGAACTCGGCGGTTCGAAGGCTGACATCGGCCTGGCGTTCGGCGTGTTCGCCATCGGCATGCTGCTGGTCCGGCCCATCGCCGGTTGGCTCCTCGACCGTGTCGGTCGTCGGCCGGTCATGCTCGGCGGTTCGCTCAGTGTCGCCGTGCTGCAGTTGTTGCACGTGCCCGCAGCCGACACGGGGGAACTCTGGGTCTTGCTGGTCGTCCGAGTGCTCACGGGCGCGGCGAGTTCGGCGATGTATCTGTCCCAGGCGACCGTGGCGACCGAACTCCCGAATCCCGAACACCGAGATCGTGTCTTTGCGCTCTTCTCCACCACGGTTCTCGTCGGGTTCGCGGTCGGGCAGGTTGTCGGCGAGATGGTGATGCAGGCCCACGGCTTCGTCTGGGCCTTCGCGGTCTCGGCCGCCTTCGCCGGTTCGAGCACGATCGTCAGCCTCGCCCTACCCGAGACCCGGCCTGCCGATGCCGTGCCTGCAGCGTCCGTGAGCGACCTGTTCCACCCGGCGGCTGTGCGGATCGGCATCGTGAACCTGCTCGTCTTCGTCGGCTTCATGGGGTTCAACGCCTTCATTGCCGACTACGCCGAGGAATTCGACATCGATGATGCCCGCTGGCTCCTCCTGACCTACTCGTTGACCGTGATGGCGATGCGGGTCGCGTCCGCCAAGGTGTTCATGCGGGTTTCGCGCCGGGCACTCGCAACCTTTGCCCACGGCACGGTCGTTGTCGGGGCCCTTCTCCTGGCCACCGCCGACGGGATACCCCAGTTGTACGTGGCCGCCTTCGTGATCGCGGTCGGCATGGCGTGGAACGTGCCACTTCTGATCCTCATCGCCGTCGACTCAGCCACCGACGCGGAACGGTCGCGTGCCGTCGCCACGGTGACCACCTTCGGTGACCTCGCCAACTCCGCCGGCACGCTCGGACTCGGATTCGTGGCCGAATCGATCGGCTACGACGGGATGTACGTCGTCGTCGCCGGTTCGGCGCTGGCGGCGCTCGTGTTGATGCGATCGCCGTTCATGGCGGCGACACGCGGCCTCCACGTCCGACCGTCCGGCGCAGCGGGTTAGCGGCCGCTCAGGTGTGCTCGGCGCGGACGAGGGTCTCGTAGAGCTCCTCGTACAGGCCGCCGGCGTGACGCAATTCGTCGTGGGTGCCCCGTTCGACGATCCGGCCGTCGTCGAGGACGAGGATTTGATCGGCGTCGGTGATCGTCGACAGACGGTGGGCGATCACGAGCGAGGTGCGCCCACGGAGCGCCTCGGCGAGTGCCTCCTGCACATGGGCCTCGTTTTCGGTATCGAGATGACTCGTCGCCTCATCGAGGATCACGATCGCCGGATCCTTCAGCAGCATGCGGGCGATGGCGAGCCGCTGCTTCTCACCACCGGACAGTCGGTAGCCGCGCTCGCCGACGACGGTGTCGTACCCCTCGGGGAGTTGGGCGATCACGTGATGGATACGAGCCGCTTCGCATGCGGCGACCAGTTCGTCGTCGGTTGCGTCGGGTCGGGCGTACCGAAGGTTGTCACTGACCTTCTCGTGGAAGAGATGCGGATCCTGGCTGACGACACCGATCGACTGGCGCAGCGAGTCCTGGGTGACTGCTCGAACGTCGAGACCGTCGATCGTGATCGCCCCCGAGGTGATGTCGTAGAGGCGGGGCACGAGCGACGTCATGGTGGTCTTGCCGGCACCGGATGGCCCGACGATCGCCACCATCTGACCGGGGGCGATGTCGACATCGATTCCCCGGAGCACATCGTCGGCTGATGCGGTCGTCTCGCCCCCACCGAGCGACGCCGGAGTCCCGGGCGCTGGATCGGGATAGCGGAACACGACATCCTGGAACCGGATCGCACCCCGAGTGCTCGTTGGCAACTCGACAGCATCGTCGGCGTCCTCGATGGCGTTGGGTGTGTCGAGGACCTCGAACACCCGCTCGAACGACACGAAGGCCGTCATGATGTCGACGCGTGCGTTCGAAAGCGACGTGAGCGGGATGTAGATCCGCACGGTGTAGAGACCGAGCGCGACCAGCGTGCCGGGCGTGATGCCGCCATCGATGACCTGATGGCCACCCCACCAGTAGACGAGGGCGGTACCGATGGCGCCGACCAGGGTGAGCGCAGCGATGAAGACTCGGGAGTACATCGCCGACTTCACACCGATGTCGCGGACCCGACCGGCGCGGTCGCCGAAGTCGACCGCCTCGCGGCGATGCCGGCCGAACAGCTTGACCAGGAGTGCGCCGGAGACGTTGAAGCGCTCGGTCATCGTGTTGTTCATCGACGCATTGAGGTTCATCCCCTCACGGGTGATGTCGCTCAGACCGGCACCCACGCGTCGGGCGGGGATCACGAAGACCGGCAGAATCGCAATGGCCAGCAAGGTGAGCTTCCACTCGAGCAGCAGCATCGCGATGAGGGTGCCGCCGAGCGTGATGGCGTTGCCGACCACCGTGCCGAGCGTGCCGGTGAACGCCCGTTGGGCACCGATGACGTCATTGTTCAACCGGCTGATGAGCGTGCCGGTCTGGGTGCGCGTGAAGAAGGCGATGGGCATTCGCTGGACGTGGTCGAAGAGCTTCACCCGAAGGTCGTAGATCAGGCCCTCACCGATCCGGCTCGACAGGTAGCGCTCGACGAGTCCGAGCACCGCTTCGCCAAGCGCCGCGGCGATCATGAAGAGGAAGAGGATGTTGAGGTAGCCGCCGTCGCCGTCGACGATCGCACTGTCGAAGATCTCCCGGATCAACAGCGGGGGCAGCAGGCCGAGGAAGGTCGAGGCGATGATCGTTCCGAGGAAGCCGACGATCGAGGCCCGATAGGGCCGAGCGAACGACATGACGCGCCGGCGGGTCTGCTTGGTGAGTTCTTTGCCATCGATCACGGACCGGTCGGCCGTCATCGAGTGCATCACCATGAACGGGCTGGGAGCATTCATCAGGAAGAGAAACGTACCCCTCGGCGAGACGTTCTGACCGGCCCGGCCGCCGATCGATCACAAGGGCACAAACGACGCCGGGGTCATGGTGGGGTCCCGTTAGGGTGAAGACGTGGAACCGCCCACGTCGGCGCTGCTGACCGATCACTACGAACTCACGATGGTCGCCTCGGCACTGGAATCCGGTGTCGCCCATCGACGAGCCGTGTTCGAGGTCTTCGCCCGCCGACTCCCGGCCGGTCGTGCCTATGGCGTCGTCGCCGGTATCGATCGCGCGCTCGACGCCGTCAGCCGCTTCCGTTTCGACGACACCACGATCGAGCATCTCGTGCGCACCGGCGTCGTCGTCGACGGCGAGATGACCGACTGGTTGCGGGGGTACCGATTCAGCGGCGACATCACCGGCTACGCCGAGGGCGAACTGTTCTTCCCGTACTCGCCGGTTCTGACCGTGACCGGAAGCTTTGCCGAGTGCGTCGTGCTCGAGACGGTGATGCTCTCGGTGCTCAACCACGACTGCGCCGTCGCCTCGGCCGCGGCCCGCATGGCCGATGCCGCCGGAGGCCGCCTCTTGATCGAGGGCGGCTCGCGTCGCACCGATCCCGAGTCCGCCGTGGCTGCTGCTCGCGCCGGGTTCGTCGGCGGGTTCGACACCACGTCCAACCTCGAGGCCGGTCGACGTCACGGCATCCCCACCGGGGGCACCACAGCGCACGCCTTCGTCCTCGCCCACGCCGACGAGGAGGAAGCGTTCGAGGCGCAGCGGACCACCCTCGGCGTCGGCTCTACCTACCTGGTCGACACGTTCGACGTGATGGAAGGCATCCGTCGGGCCGTGAAGGTCGTCGGTCCCGACATCGGGGCCATCCGCATCGACTCCGGCGAGTTGCTCCGCGACAGCGTGGCGGCCCGCGAACTGCTCGACAGCCTCGGCGCGACCGACTGTCGCATCGTTGTGAGTTCCGACCTTGACGAGTTCCGGGTCGCGGAGCTCGAAGCGGCCGGCGCACCGATCGACGCGTACCTCGTCGGCACCAGCCTCGTCACCGGTTCGGGCCACCCCACCGCCTCGATGGTCTACAAGCTCGTTTCGATCGCCGACGACCCTCACAGCGAGTTGCGCGCCGTCGGCAAACTCTCGCCCGGCAAGAAGACCCTTGGTGGCCGCAAGGACGTGCATCGCGTTGTCGATGCTGATGGCCGGTTCATCCAGGAGGTCCTCTCGGTCCTGCCCGTCGAGCTCGAGGACGACACGATGAATCCGCAGGTGCCGCTCGTGCGCGACGGAGAGATCGTCGCCGACCTCACCAACCCGGCTGAAGCCCAAGCCCGATGTGCGGAACGGCGCAGCCGACTCCAGGACGCCGACCGCACGCCCTGGCCCACCCACTCGCCTGCCATCCCCACCGTCTGGGAAGGTGTCGAAGAACCCCTGTCGACCCCCGTCCCCTCCGGAGGTGCCCAATGAGTGAGGCCACGCCGATGCCGGAATCCCGAAAGGCCCTCGTCGTCGTCGACGTGCAGAACGACTTTTGTGAAGGCGGTTCGCTGGCGGTCGACGGCGGCGCCGCTGTCGCCCAGTCGATCACCGACACCGTCGGCCTCGACCGGGCCAACGGGACCTACGCCTTCGTCGCCGCCACCAAGGACTGGCATCAAGATCCGGGAGAGCACTGGGCGACCGGCGACGACGCCCCGAACTTCGTCGACACCTGGCCGGTCCACTGCGGCGCCGAAACCCCCGGTGCGGAGTTCCACGCCAACCTCGACATCGCCATCGATGAACTCTTCCTCAAGGGGCGCACGACGGCGAGCTATACCGGGTTCGACGGCGGCGCGTCGGCAGACGAGTCGGTCCTGCTCGGCGCCTGGCTGACTGATCGTGGTGTCACGGCCGTCGATGTCGTCGGACTTGCCACCGATCACTGTGTGCGGGCCACGGCGCTCGACGCGAAGGCGGCGGGCTTTGACACCTGCGTATTGCTCGACCACTGCGCGGGCGTCGCACCCGACACCACCGAGGCCGCGCTGGCCGAGATGACCAGTGCCGGTATCGAACTGGTGTGAGCACGCCGTACGCCGACCCCGGCTGGGGTCCGGTCCTTCGGACCTACCCGAAGTTGATCGTTCCGTTCATCGGCATGCGGGCGATGGTCGGACAGACCTCGGGCCTGCAGTCGATGCGGATGGTCTGGCTCGGCTTCGCCAACGTGTTGGTGATCATCTGGATCCCGGTGCTGCTCTTCGGTCAACGCGACGGCGCCCCGCTCGGCCTCTCCACCGGCATTGCGATCACTGCGATGCTCGGCGTCTTCGCCCAGCTGCTCGTGCCCCGATTCGTGCACGAGCCCGACGTGTCATCGCCGGAGGCGTTCGCCGGCTCCTACCAGCGAGCCACCTTCATCCGAATCGGCCTTGCCGAGGCAGCGGGCTGGATCGGCTTTGTCTGCTTCCTGCTCAGCGGTCACTGGTTCGTCTACGCGGTCGGATTCGTGATCTCCGGTGCCGGCATGTGGGATGCGGCGCCCCGACGCAAACATCTCGACGCCCTGCAGGAACAGGTCGAGTCGATGGGGTCGGATCTTCACGTGGTCCGCACGCTCGATCAGCAGCGGTTGACCCGCTGAGCAGCCGGCATCACCGGCGGCGGTGCACCCCGATCGACGGGTGGCTCAGTCGAGATGACGCAGCAGGGCATCGAGCGCTGCCGCGTAGCTGTGCTTGCCAAAGCCCAGGACGACGCCGAGACACACACCCGAAAGCATCGACCGATGCCGGAACTCTTCTCGTGCGTGCACGTTCGAGAGATGGGTCTCGACGACCGGCAGTTCGCTGCTGATGACCGCATCCCGAAGCGCAATCGAGGTGTGGGTGTAGGCGCCCGGGTTGAAAATCACGCCGTCGGCCCACTCGCGGGCGTCATGGAGGGCATCGATCAGCGCGCCCTCGTGATTCGACTGGACGTGACGCAGCTCCGCGCCCCGCTCGGCAGCGATGGCGGTGAGTTCGGCGACGATGTCGTCGAGCGTGTCGGTGCCGTAGACCTCGGGCTCGCGCGTGCCGAGGAGGTTCAGGTTCGGTCCGTTGAGCACGAGGATCTGCGGTGCCATGCCTGAACAGTACGAGGAATTGGCGAGCTACGGCGTGACGTTCTCGCCTACGGTCGCGACATGGAACCCGAGTTGCACGTCGACGACGTCGCCCGGGCAGCCGAGCGCCTCGCCGGTATCGCCAACATCACCCCCGAACTCACCAGCCGAACCCTCGACGAGCGCTTCGATGCGCATCTCCGACTCAAGGCCGAGTGCTTCCAGCGCACCGGTTCGTTCAAGTTCCGTGGCGCCTACAACGCCATTGCCTCGCTTTCGCCGGATGAACGCGCTCGCGGTGTGGTGACCTATTCCTCAGGCAACCACGGTCAGGCGATCGCGCTCGCCGCTGCGTTGCACGGCATTCCGGCAGTGATCGTGATGCCCGATGACGCTCCGGCGGTGAAGCGGGCGGCGACGGTTGGCTACGGCGCCGACGTCATCTCCTATGACCGCTACACGGAGCGCCGGGAGGACATCGGAGGGCGACTCGGCGAGGAGCGAGGCCTCACCCTCATCCCGCCGTTCGATCACCGTGACGTGATGGCCGGTCAGGGAACCCTGGCGATGGAACTCTTCGACACGGCCCCGTTGGACACACTCGTCGTGTGCGTCGGCGGAGGCGGTCTGATCTCGGGGTGCGCCACGGTCGCCGCATCGATGGGCCCTGTCCGCGTCATCGGGGTCGAGCCCGAGGCCGGCGACGACGTCAAGCAATCACTTGAGCAGGGACGCATCGTCGAACTTCCCGACACACCACGAACCATCGCCGACGGCCAGCAGACGCGGGCGCCAGGTGCGCACACTTTTCCGGTGATCCGGGAGCGGGTCGACGCGATCGTCACGGTGACCGACGACGAGATCGTGGCCGCAATGCGACTCGCCTTCCATCGCCTCAACGTGGTCGTCGAACCATCGGGCGCGTCGGCGCTCGCAGCGGTGCTCAGCGGTGCCGTTGACGTGACGGGTCAGCGGGTGGGCATCACCCTTTCGGGTGGCAACGTCGATCTCGATCGGTTCCGAGCGTTGACCGCCTGATCACCTTCCGGCCGACCGGCTCAGTCGAGGTAGTGGTCGAGCACGTTGGCGGTCACCCGAGCGACTCGGGGGTCGCCGAGACCGAACACCCAGTCGGTCGAGCCGCACACGACGACCTCGCCGCCATTGTCGAAGGGACGCGCGACCGACATCACGGCGTTGCCGTGGCGGGCCGATGCGACCGGGTCGGCCGTATCGGCGAACACCCGGTCGGCGACGAACTCGAGGTCGCCCTGGTCGCCGAACGCCGCCACCGACTTCGGGTAGTCGCCCATCCCCAGGTTGGTGGCGGGTGTCCACGCCACGATCTCCTGCTCTGCCGGAAGATCGTCCCGGGGGCGCGGCACCGGAAGGTTCACGTCGTCGAGTTGGATCGGACAGCCGACGGTTTCGTAGCCGACGATGCCGGCATCGAGGCCGAGCGCGTCGCCGTACCCGAGGCCGGTTCCCTCGAAGAGCCAATGGTCGGACCGGTAGACGACAAAGCCGCCGACACCTCGTGGCGTGCCGCTCCCGAACCGGGCGTACAGGCCAAAGGCCGAGCCGGCGCCGAGGAACGACCATTCAGGCCGGCCGACGAGCGGGTCGGCCCACATGCCCGACATCGACGCTTCGTCGTCGGTCCCCACGACCGGATCGTCGCGATGGGCTGCGTACTTGTGCCCGATCATCGCCGTGCCCCGGTCGCCGTCGGTGATGCGGACCTGCCAGAACATCGTGTTGCCCGAGAACGAGGCGTAGTGGCCACCGCGCTGCACGTGGCGTTCGATCGCCGTGCGTTGCCCTGCCGACCAGTACTCGTCGTGACCGACCCCGAGGACGAGGTCGTAGCCGTCGAGACAGTCGGGGTGGAGGCCGAGGTCGGTCGACGCGAGCACATCGAAGGAGCGCCCGTCGCGCTCGGCCCACTCGACGAAGCGGCGGGCGTGGGTGAACCAACCTGTCGACCCGATCGCCGACGGATAGTTCCGGGGCAGGCGATACTCCTGGAAGACGAACCCCCCGTCGTCGGGCTCCTCGCCGGTGTGGACCGGTCGTGACTTTCGGTCATCACGCTCGACCTCGGGCCGGTCGAGCATGCCGCGGGCCCAGGGGCGCCGGAACGAGACCTGATGGCCGCCGGTGTAGAGGCTCTTGCCGCCCCACGTGTTGTAGGCGTTCCAGGTGTTGGTGGCGAGAACGAGCACGGCACGCTGTCGCTGCGCTCCGGCCCGCACGACGAAGCCGGTGTGGGCAACCCGTCGACCGTCGGGCCCGTCGTGGGCGCGAAGGGTGATCAGATGAAAGCCCGACCGCCACGATTCGTCGATCGGGATCTCGATCGCCGTCGGCCAACCGCACCCGTTCGCGTCGGCATCGGCTGGGGGTTCATGGAAGGTGCCGGGCACCGTGTTGGCTGCCCAGGCGATGGTCCGCTCGCCACCCCACCGCTCGACGACCACGTCGTACGCCGCTGCGTGGGTGGAGACGTGCACCGTCGCGGTCTCACCCGGCGCGTACGACAGCGCGCCGCAGTAGGCCTCGATGACGTCGTGGAACGTCTGGTCGTCGGCGCCTCGCTCGAGGCTCGGTTGATTCATGGCGCCGAGTTTGGCCGACCTCGGCGTCGGCGTCAGCCCATCGCGCCGTCTTCGCGCACGAAGACGGGTTCGTCGGGGGTCGAGCGTTCGGCGTCGTAGCGGTAGCCCATGCCGTCGAATTCGACGAGGGCCTTCGCGCTCTTGATGCGCTCTCGGATGATCCAACCCGACATGGCGCCACGAGCCCGCTTCGCGAAGAACGACACGATCTTGTACGGACCGCCGTTCTTGGAATCAAGGAAGGTCGGCGTCATGATCCGGGCATCGATCCGGTCGGGCTTCACTGATCCGAAGTACTCGTTGCTGGCCAGGTTGACGAGCACGTTCGCGCCCGGCGACTCGGCGATGTCGGCGTTGATTTGATCAGTGATGCGGTCGCCCCAGAACGAGTAGAGCGAGTCGCCTCGGTCGGTCTTCAGCGAGGTGCCCATCTCGAGCCGGTACGGCTGCATCAGGTCGAGGGGGCGGAGCACGCCGTACAGGCCCGACAGGATCCGGAGGACCTTCTGGGCGTGGGTGAAATCGCGTTCGGTGAAGGTGCCGCTCGGATCCATGCCGAGATACACGTCGCCCGTGAAGGCGAGGATCGCCGGGCGGGCGTTGTCGGTGGTGAACGGCTGCTCGAAGTCTTGGTACCGCTCATGGTTGAGTTCGGCTAGGCCTTGGGAGACCGACATCAGCCTGGCGATCTCGGCAGGCGACTTCTCCGCCATCACGTCGACGAGTTCTTGGGTTTCGCCGAGCATGCGCGGCTCGGAATGCTTCTTGGTGGGGAGCTCAGACTCGTAGTCGAGTGATTTGGCGGGGGAGACGACGATCAGCACGATCTTGGTTTACTCCGTCCGGCCACGACTCGGCCACCGCGGATCGGTTTCCGGGCCGTTGCCCGACCCGCCTCGGCCCGGGTTGGAGACCCTTGCCAGCACATGGTCGAGTCCGTAGATTCCGCCCATGGATTTCCCGAATGCCGGTCCCAACACCGCAGGTCACAACCAGTGGTATCCGTTCATGGATCGCCCCCTGCCGGAACAGGTCGATGGGGTCTTGCAGAACCCGCCGGTCGTTCCGCTGAGCAATGTCTCCGCCCTGCCGTCGAGTGCGCGCTACGTGGTCGTCGGTGCCGGAATCCACGGTCTGTCCACCGCCTACCACCTGGCCATGGCGCTCGAGCGCAGCGGCAAGGGGAAGGGCAGCGATGTCGTCCTGATCGACAAGCAAGGGCCCGGCGCTGGTGCCACCGGCCTCGCCTGCGGCTGTGTCCGCAACCTGTACATGACCGGCCCGCTCCACTCGATCCTGCGAGCCAGCGTCGAAGTGTGGGAGTCCGACCCGGTCAACTTCGGTTTCCAGCAGGTCGGGTATGTGTCGATCGGCGAAGAGAACCAGACCGAGGACTACATCAAGCTCAACCAGAGCCAGATCGATTCCGGTTACCCGAGCGACCTCTACACCGGTGACGACGCGCATCGGTTCCTGACCTCGATCTGGCCCGACTTCAAGACCGACAAGTGCGATGTCGTGCTCCACGAACACCGATCGGGGTACGCGGGCACCCACATGGTGATGTGGGGCCTCGACCAGAAGTGTCAGCAATGGGGAGTGCAACGCGTCTATGGCGTCGAGGTCACCGGCTACGACATGGGTTCGGGCAATGCATCGTCGGGCGCCGGCGGCGGTGTGGGCGGCGGCTCCGTGAAGGCGGTCGAAACCACCGCCGGCACGATCACCTGTGATCAGGTCGTCATCGGCGCGGGAGCGTGGACGCCCCGCCATTGGGAATGGCTCGGTGGGCCCAACACGCTCGACATCGTCTACCCCGACGGTCACATTGCGAACGATCACGCCATGTGGACGTACTGGCGGCTCCTCGAGGGCGAGGTCTGGATGCCGCCCGGGGTCGACTACCGCACCGCCGACGGCAAAGACGCACCGGTGCTGCACGTCGAGTTGATGAACACGCCCGTGTACGGCGACGACGGCGAGATGATCCAAGACCACGTCTACACCTACACCCGGTACGCGGCCGAACGGGTCGGCGCTCCCGGTCTGCAAGGCGGCACGATCCCGATCCCGATCGGTGATTCCGCCCAGGTTGAGCCCTACGGCCACCTCTCTGACGCCTACCAGGCCGACGAGTGGTTCCCCGAGTACTACTGCAAGACCCTCGGCATGCTCTTCAAGCGGTTCGAGAATCTGGAGCCCTATTTCAAGCAGCGTCGCAACGGGGGCATCGGAGCCTTCACGCCCGACAATGTGCCGATCTTCGACCATGTCGCCGACAACGCCTTCGTCATCGCCGACTCCAACCACGGCTTCAAGATGATCGGTGTGGGCAAGCTCACCGCTGACATGCTCATCACCGGCGAAATGCCGTGGGAGTTGACACCGTTCGGCTTCAACCGGTTCGCCGCCGGCACCACCTACGGCGACCGCAACTCGAACTGTCCGTGGGTCTAAGGAGCCGCGGTTGCCGGCAGCTCGGACACCATTCGATTGCTGCGCTGTCGGCGATCCACGAACTCGACGACTGAGTCAGGCGGTGGCGGCTCGCCACGCCCGGTACCCGCCGACGAGATCGGTAGCTCGAGGCAACCCGAGATCATGAAGGCTGGCGGCAGCAATCGACGATGAGAAGCCGTCGTTGCACACGATGATCACCCGCGAGTCGGCGGTGATGCCTTCGAGGCGGGTCGGGCTCGACGGGCTCATCCGCCACTCGAGCACATTGCGGGTGACGATGACGGCGCCCGGCAACGCGCCCTCGGCCTCCCGGTCGGCGCTGTCGCGGGTATCGATGACGATGGCGCCATCAGCGATCTCCTGGGCGAGATCCTGAGGTTGAACGCGATCGAGAAGGGCCCGCGCGCGGGTGAGCCACGCATCGACCGTGATGGTCTCGGGCTGTTCCTCGGCGTGCGTGACCAAGCGTTGCGGAGGCTAGCGACGAGCTACCCCGCTGACGATGCGCTCACCGCTCGTCATCGGTCGCCGGGTCAGCAGTAGGCTCGGCGCCATGCCTGGCCTGCTTCCCGATATCGATCCCGACGGCCTTCTCGAGTACTCCGTCGTGTACACCGACCGCTCGGTCAACCACATGAGCGTGTCGTTCCAGACGGTGATGAACGACATCTCCCGGGTACTCGGCGATGTGTACAACGCTGATGCCGTTGTGGTCGTGCCCGGCAGCGGGACCTACGGCATGGAGGCGGTCGCCCGCCAGTTCGCCACCGGGGAACACGTGCTTGTCGTGCGCAACGGCTGGTTCAGCTATCGCTGGACCCAGATTTTCGAGGCCGGGAACATCCCGGCGAGCCACACGGTGATGAAAGCCCGTCGAGCCGAGCCCGGAAGCCAGGAGCCGTTCGCCCCTGCCCCGATTGACGAAGTCGTCGCCGCGATCCGTGAAGAGAAGCCGGCGGTCGTTTTCGCGCCGCACGTCGAGACCTCGGCAGGCATGATCCTGCCCGACGACTACATCTCGGCGCTCGCCGACGCCGTCCACGAGGTCGGCGGCCTGTTGGCGCTCGATTGCATTGCGTCCGGGGCGATCTGGGTCGACATGGCGGCCACCGGTGTCGATGTGTTGATCTCGGCGCCGCAGAAGGGCTGGAGCGGATCGCCGTGCGCCGGGCTCGTCATGCTCAGCGAACGGGGCCACGACCGTCTGATGAAGACGCACAGCTCGTCGTTCGCCTGTGATCTGCGCAAGTGGCGCGAGATCATGCAGGCCTACGAGACCGGCGGTCACGCCTACCACACCACCATGCCCACCGATGCGCTGCGTACCTTCCGCGATGTCATGCTCGAGACCGAGGCGTACGGCTTCGACAAGGTCATGGCCGAGCAACAGGAACTCGGCACGAAGGTGCGCGCCGCGCTCGAGTCACGAGGCGTGGTCTCCGTCGCGGCCGAGGGCTTCCAGGCGCCAGGTGTCGTCGTGTCCTACACGAGCGATCCTGAGGTGAAGAGTGGTGCCAAGTTCGCCGCCGCCGGGATGCAGATCGCTGGTGGCGTGCCGTTGCAGGTGGACGAGGGCGACGATTTCTCGACCTTCCGCCTCGGGTTGTTCGGCCTCGACAAGCTGCACAACGTCGACCGCACGGTCGCCTCGCTCGAGGCCGTCCTCGACCGCGTGCTCTAGGCCGCGTCGACCCGACGATCGATCAGAGGCTGTCGCCGAACGGGATGTCGGTGACGGTCATCGTGAGCGCCACACCCTCGGCATCGACGTCGAGCGTGGTCCCTGGCGCCGCATGGCCGACCGGCACCAACGCGAGTCCGATATTGCGTTCCAGCTTGGGTGACCAGACACCGACGCGGAGCTCGCCGGCGGGCTGACCGGCGACGGTGGCCGGCCACGGGTTCTCCGATGCGGGCATGTCGCCGTCGATGTGCACGTTGACGAGCAGCTTTCGGGCGTCGGGGTCCTCGTGGCGGGCGATGATCGCGGCCTTGCCGACAAAGTCACCGGCGTCCATGTTGCACCACTTGCCGAGGCCGGCTTCGACCGGATCGGTGTCGTCGTCGGTGTCGGAGCGATACGACAACAGGCCGTTCTCGATGCGTTCCATCTGGTGGGGGGTTCCGGGGGCGACCCCGTACGCCTCGCCGGTTGCGAAGGCGAGATCCCACAACTCCTGACCGCGACTGCCGTCGGTCAAGAAGAGTTCGAAGCCGCCCTGACGGCTCCAGCCGGATCGCATGACGACCATCGGGATGCCCTGGAGCTCGACTTCGCGGAACTGGAAGAAGCCGATCTCGTCGACGATGTCGCCGAGCAGGTCACGAACGAGATCCTCGGCTTTGGGCCCCTGGATCGCGAGCGGCGAGACATCGGGCTCGCGGACGGTGACGTCGAAACCCTCTGCGCCGGCGACACCCTGGCAGAACAAGGCGACGTCGCTGTCGGCAATCGACAGCCACCACAGGTCCTCACGGATCGGCATCGCGATCGGGTCGTTGATCAGGATGCCGTCGTAGTTGGCCATCGGCGTGTAGCGGCCTCGGCCGACCTTCAGGGTCGAGAGGTCGCGGCACGAGACATAGTCGGCGAAGGCGCGGGCGTCGGGGCCTTCGATCTCGACTTGACGCTCGGCGCCGACGTCCCAGATCGACACACCGGTCATCAGGCGCTCGTATTCGCCGAGAGCGTCGCCGTAGCTCGTCGGCATGTACATGCGGTTGTAGATCGTGTAGTGGGTCGCTCCCGCTGCGGCCGCGGCGGCGTGGAACGGCGACTTCTTGATCCGAGAACCGATCGTGATCTGGGCCATCCCGTCAGGCTATCGGCCCTCTTTAGCCTTGGGCTAATGGATGGGATCCTGCCGTTGATTTGTCGGCGGCGCGTTGGCTGCTACCAGAAGTTGGTGCCCGGCTCGCCCTTGAACGGGCCGACCACATCACTCGTGATCCAACCGCCGTAGAACAACCCGGGCTGCGGCTGGACTCGCTCACCATCGACGAAGCACGCCACGAGTGCCGGGTAGAAGGCGAGATGGTGCTTGAGGTCGGCGAAGTCGCCGGTCGGTTCCTCGTACCACCAGGCGGCACGCTCGACCCGCCCATCGGGAACGACGACATCGAAATAGGCCGCCTCGCCCTTCCATTCGCAATATGTGCCGCCGGGAACGGCCTGCAGCAACCCGAGTTCCGCATCGTTGGGGTTGACGTAATAGGTCGGCGGGTGGCTCGTCTCCAGAATCCGGATGGGGGCGCGGGTGTCGGCCACGACCAGGCCACCGACTTCGACACGGACGTGACGATCGACAACCTCGATGCGGGGTGGGCGGGGGTAGTCCCAGACGGACTCCTGGCCCGGCCCGGCAGGC
>JAKMFW010000073.1 GCA_022425325.1 Acidimicrobiales bacterium
CCGATGGCTCCAACGTCACCCCGTTCGGTCTTGCGGTTGACGGCACCCCGTTCGGTCTTGCGGTTTCGGTCATCGGCGGCCTTCTCGTTGGGTGGGCTCTTGGCAAGACCGCCGAGTTCTACACCTCCGACCACTTCAACCCGGTCAAGAAGATCGCCGCACAGTCAGAAACCGGTCCGGCCACGACAGTCCTTTCGGGTATCAGTGCCGGCATGGCCTCGGTTGCCGCGTCGGTTGCCCTGATCCTCATCGGTGTGGGTGTCGCCTACTGGGGCGGCGAGCAGACCCTTGGCTCCGGCGGCGGGATCTATGGCATCGCCGTTGCTGCAATCGGCATGCTCGCAACGACCGGTGTCGTCGTCTCCGTCGACGCCTACGGGCCGATCGCCGATAACGCCGGTGGCATCGCCGAGATGGCCGAACTCGATCCGTCGGTCCGCGAGGTCACCGATGCGCTCGATTCGCTCGGCAACACCACTGCCGCTGTCGCCAAGGGCTTCGCTGTCGGCTCGGCTGCGCTCACTGCGCTTGCTCTCTTCAAGAGCTTCGAGCTCGCCGTTGCCCAGGAAGGCGGCAGCCTCAGCCTGAACGTGGGTGACGTCGACGTCTTCATCGGCCTCTTCATCGGCGCCGGGCTTCCCTTCCTCTTCGCTGCGCTCACGATCGACGCTGTCGGTCGCGCCGCCACGGCAATGATCGAAGAGGTCCGCCGCCAGTTCCGGGAGATTCCGGGCCTGCGCGAAGGCAAGGAGGGGGTGGTGCCCGACTCCGCCCGCTGCGTGGCCATCAGCACCGAAGCGTCGCTCAAGGAGATGGTCGTCCCCGGCGCCCTTGCGGTGGTCGTGCCGCTCGTCGTCGGCTTCATTGATGTCGATGCCCTTGGCGGCCTGCTCGCCGGCGCGCTCGTGACGGGCTTCGCGCTGGCGATCTTCATGGCGAACGCCGGCGGTGCCTGGGACAACGCCAAGAAGTACATCGAGGCCGGCAACCACGGCGGCAAGGGTTCCGACCCGCACAAGGCTGCGGTCGTCGGTGACACCGTGGGTGATCCCTTCAAGGACACCTCCGGCCCGGCGATGAACATCCTCCTCAAGGTCATGACGATCGTCTCGCTGGTGTTCGCCAGCGCGTTCGTCTGATCTCGGCCGGCGAGTTCTGACTGGAGGGGGACCCGCTCGGGTCCCCCTCCGGCGTTTTCCACCAGGTGCGACAATGAGCGATCACGACGAACAGCGCCGTGCAATGCGTCGAGAACTCCGTCAGCGGAGGGCCGCGCTGTCGCCAGAGGAGCAGGCCGGTATCTCGGCGGCCGTCGGACGCCGGCTTGCACAGATCGCTGCACTAGAACGATCCCTGATCGTTGGCGGTTACCGCGCGATCCGCGGCGAAGTCGATATCGACGCCGCACTCGCGCGCCTGCATGACGATGGCGCCATGGTCACCGTTCCGCGAGTCAGCGGGGACCACATGGACTTCCTGCCATGGACGTCAGGGTCTGAGACGATCACTGGGAGCTTCGGCATCGACGAGCCGATCAACGGTGAGCCCGTGCAGTTTTCTCGGCACGACGTGGTGCTCGTCCCCCTTGTTGCGTTCGACGAGACCGGCCAGCGTCTCGGCCAGGGGGGCGGCTTTTACGACCGTGCCATTGCCGCTGCCGGCGCCGCCCGTCCGCTGTTGATCGGCGTCGCGCATGCCTTTCAGCAGGTCAGGTCGGTCCCCGTGGAGGCATGGGACATGCCACTCGATGCTGTCGTGACGGAGGAACGCGTTCACGAGTTCAGGGCCGGGTGCCTTTCCTGAGCGTGAGGCTCCACATCGCGCTCGCAAAGGAGTAGAACAGACCTGTGCACGTAGTCGTAGTGGGTGCTGGCGAGGTCGGCTCGTACGTGGCCGACCGTCTGAGTCGAGAAGGTCACGACGTCGCGATCGTCGATCTCAGCAGCTCGAAGCTGCGACGCCTCGATGACGCGCTCGACGTCTTGACGGTTGTTGGGAGTGGCACTCATCCCGAAACGCTCAGCCGAGCCGGCGTGGAACACAGCGAACTCCTCGTGGCCGTAACAGCGAACGACGAGGCCAACCTGGTCGCCTCCATGGTGGGGAAGTCGATGGGCGTCAAGCAGACGATCTGCCGGATCGAAGCCTCCGGCCTGCGCGGTCCTGCAGCGCACGCGGTCCGTGAGGCCTCCGGTGCCGACCTGTTCATCGACCCCGATGCCGAAACGGCGGCCGAGGTCCTCGAACTGCTCGACTTCCCGGGCGCCGACGAGGTGGCCCATATGGCGAACGGAGAGGTGGTCGTGATCGGGGCCAGCCTTCCGGCGGAAGCACCACTCGTCGGAAGGACGCTCGGCGACATCGCTGAGGAATTCGAACCCGACTGGGACTTCATGGTCGCATCGATCGGGCGCGGTGAGGAAACGATCATTCCTCGTCGTGATCACCGACTCGAAGCCGACGACCATGTCCGAATCGTGGCGAAACGGCGGGCGCGACGGCTGGTAATCGAATTGCTCGGCCTCGCAAAGCACACACCGAAGCGGGTGATGCTCCTCGGCGGCGGCCGAACGGCGGAGATCCTGGCGAAGAGCCTGACCAGCCGCGGCGTGCAGGTCGTGGTCGTCGAACGGAACCCCGAACGGGCCCGAGAACTTGCCGAACGTCTTGAGAACTGTCTCGTCCTCGAGGGCGATATCACCGACGACGACCTGCTCCATGAAGCCGATGTCGGCCGTTACGAGATGGTCGTCGCGCTCACCGGCGAGGACGACGCCAACATCCTGGCGTGCCTGTTCGCGAAGGCGAACGGCACCACCGAGACGGTGGCCGTGCTGCATCGCCTCGCCCTCCTCGGATTGTTGAGTGGTGCAGGCGTCGATGTTGCCCTCTCGCCCCGCACCGCAACCGCCAACGGTGTTCTGCGGTTCGTCCGTGGTGGAGTCGCCGCCGTGGCGACCTTCTTGCACGGCGACGCCGAAGTCCTGGAGCTCGAGGTTGCCAACGGTAGCCCGGCCGACGGCTCGCTCGTCTCCGAGCTCGAGCTCCCCAAGGACGCGCTGATCGCAGCGTTCGTGCGCGATGGCAAACCCCAAATCGGACGCGGAAAGAGTCGCCTCCGGGCCAAGGACCATGTCGTGGTCGTCGCCATGCCCAGCTCGGTCGACGAGGTGCACCGGGTACTCGGGTGAGCCAACGGGAGGCAAGCGAGGCGGCTCCGGGCTTCGGTGCCGCGCGTCAGGACTCCTACAGCCGACTTGCGGTCGCTGATGGCCTTCTTGCCTTTACCGTCATCGCTGTCCTCGCCGCCGTGGCCGGCGTCACCGACAACCTCGGCGACTCCCTCGTGCTCCTCGCCGTGGGCGCCATCACCGGCTCGATCGCCATCGCGACGCGCCGGAAGTTCGTCCGGCGTGAGCGACCTCCGACCGCGCGAGTGATCGCCGGGCTTGCGTCCACGTGGGCATCGCTCGTCGTGACCGGGTCGATCGTTTATCTCGCCTCCGGCACGATCACCACCTTTGACGAAGCGCTCTTTGAATCCGCTGCCGGATTCAGCACGGTCGCCGCGACCACGGTCGACCCCGAATCGCTCGGCACCTCGATGTCTCTCTTCCGAGCCGGAACCCAGTTCGTCGGCGGCCTCGTCGGCCTCCTCGCCGGTGTGGTGGCACTGCCTCGCACCATGAAGGGCAACGTGCAGATCCCGAAGGGACGTGGGAGTCGAGCCGACCGGCTCGTCCCTGATCCCGTCATCGGACGTCAACGAGTGGTGCGGCTGTACCTGGCGCTCGCTACCGCATGTGGATTCGGCTACCTCATCACCGGCCTCGGGGTCCGCTCGAGCCTGATCCACGCGCTCACGACCGTGTCGACCGGCGGGTTCTCGGATCGAGCCGATTCCTTCGTGTCGGCGCCTGGCGGGGCCAAGGTCGTGGCCACCGTCTTCATGTTCATCGGCGGGATGAGCTTCTTCGCGCTGTTCTGGCTGATCCGGGGAAATCATCGTCGGTTCGTGAGGAGTCCAGAACTCCGGATCTATCTCGGCATCATCGGGGTGGTGACCCTCTCCCTCCTCCGGGAGGTCGACGGTCTTTCCGTCGGCGACGCGCTCTTCACGGCGGCAAGTGCGTCGAGCACGACCGGACTCGCCGTGACCGATTGGACCGGCTTTCCATCAGGTGCACTCGCCCTCTTGCTCGTTGCGGTCGCTACGGGCGCAATGGGCGCATCAGCAGGCAGCGGACTTCGCGTCATTCGAGCCTGGCTGCTGTGCCTGTTCGCAGCGCGCGAGATTCGCCGACAGCTCGACCCCAACGCAGTCACGCTCGTGCGTCACGGCGGGCGCACGCTCGGTGACAAGGAACTCGACTCGCTGACCGGCTACCAGATCGCCCACTTCGGCCTCTGCGGCATCGGCGCGTTCATGCTCGCACTCACGGGCGATGAACTGGTCGACTCGCTCTGGACAGCGATCTCGGTCGTCTCGACGTTCGGCCCGTCGCCGACCATGGGGGCCTTCGGCGACGCCGACGAGCTCGGGCGGCTTGGTCAGCTCGTCATGATTCCCGGCATGTTGGCCGGGCGGCTCACGATCCTCCCGCTCCTCCTCGCCGTTGCAGCGCTGCAGCAGGGCTACCGAGCGGCCTTCCTCGGCATCCGGCGGCTGGCGAGGCCACGACGATGAGCAACGCCATCTTCCTCCCGATCCGGAAGACAGCGATCCGTCAGGCAACGGAGCTGTCGTTCGGCCGGGCGAAGATCGAAAGCACGACGCTCCACGTCATGGGCATCGCCGTTGCGGCGATCTCGCTCGGCATGTTCGTCGGTGCCCTCGTCGAATGGGGATCGACGAACCGCGACACCGCAGCGTTGCTGATTTCCGGGACCATCGCGCTCGGGGCCGGCAGCCTGCTCTGGTGGATCACGGTGCCGGGCACCGTTCGTGCCCGCGACGTCTTCTCGGCGGTCGGCTGGACCTGGCTCGTCGTCACGCTCGTCGGCGCCATTCCGTATCTCCTCGGCGGCACGTTCGACGTGCCGGGCATTGATCGTTCCGGCCAGTTCGTCAACGCCATCTTTGAGTCGGCATCCGGCTACAGCGCTACTGGCTCCACCAGCCTCACCGACTTCGAGCATCCCGGCCGCGGCATGATGATGCATCGTCAGATCACCCAGTGGTACGGCGGTATGGGCATGGTGGTGATCGCAGTCGCCGTGCTGCCATTCCTCGGTGTCGGTGGCATGGACTTGATGAGTGCTGAGGCGCCCGGCCCTTCCGGAGATCGTCTCACGCCCCGCGTCTCCGAGACTGCGAAGCGGTTGTGGTTCACCTACGTGCTCTTCACGATCGGCGTTTCGGTCACACTCATCGCGATTCCGGGTCCATCCGTGTACGACGCCATCGCGCATGGCCTCACGACGATCGCAACTGGAGGTTTTTCTCCGCACGCTGACTCCATCGGAACCTTCGACAGCGGCGCCGTGGAGCTCGCGATCATCGTCGGCATGGTCTTGGGCGGGACGAACTTCGCCCTGCACTGGCGGGCAGTCACAGGCGACCGCCTTGCGTACTGGCGCGACCCCGAATTTCGCACCTACCTCAAGCTCTTGATCGGAGCATCGGTCCTGGTGATCGCCCTGCTGTGGCTCGATGCAGGCCTGGCGATCACCGAAGCGATCCGGGCCGGCGTGTTCAACGTCGTAGCGATCGCAACCAGCACCGGCTACGGCTCAGCGCAAGGCGCCGGCTCATCAGGAGACTTTGCCCTGTGGGTTCCCGCTGCGCAGCTTGTATTGCTCTTTTTGATGGTTGTCGGATCGAGCTCGGGTTCGACAGCCGGTGGCCTCAAGGTGATGCGGCTCCAGATCCTGCTCGCTCACAGCATCCGGTCGGTCCGGCGTTCACAGCAACCGCACGCGGTGATGCCCGTCAAGCACGGGACAACGGCAGTCAACGACAACATTGTGAGCCGTATGACCGGCTTTTTCCTGCTCTACCTGTTGCTGGTACTCGCTGGCATCGTTGTCCTCGCGGCGCTGGGGAACGGTTTCCTCGAGTCGATCAGCGGGACGATCGGTGCCCTCGGCAACACGGGTCCGGCACTGGGCCGAGCAGGGCCAACGGCGAACTTCACCGAAGCGTTCAACGAGCCCGGCCGGTTGGTGCTGTCGCTCTACATGCTTATCGGGCGGCTCGAGATCTTCCCGATCCTTCTGATGTTTGCTGCACCGTTGCGGACTATGCGCGATCGCTTGTCTTAGCCGCGGAGGGCGACCGCGAGGGCCGCCTCGAACCAGCCGGGGTCGAGCGATCCGGCAGTCTCGCGAGCAGAGTGCATGGCGAGCTGTGCCATTCCTGCATCGACCACACCGATCCCGAGTTCGCCCGCTGTCGCAGGTCCGATCGTCGAGCCACAGGCGAGATCGGTTCGCGACACGAAACGCTGGATCGGCACCTCGGCCTCCCGACACGCGAGTTCGAACGCTGCCTGTGAGGTGGCATCGGTCGCGTAGCGCTGGTTTGCGTTGATCTTGATCACCGGCCCGCCGTTGAGCGCAATGCGGTGATCGGGTTCGTGCCGATCGGCATAGTTGGGATGGGTTGCGTGGGCGCCGTCGGCGCTGATTACCAGGGACGCCGAAGACGCAACGATCGTGGCCTCGAGATCGGCATCGAGACTGGCCCAGATTCGCTCGATCTGGCGGCGGAGGAACGGGGACGCAGCTCCGGTCGTGCTCACGCTGCCGACCTCTTCGTGGTCGAAGAGCGCCAGCACCGCGATGGCATCGCCAGGGCCGTCGGCAACCTCGAGGAGCGAGCGGGTGGCGACAAAACACGACAGCTGATTGTCGAGCCGAGAGGACACGAGGAACGTGTCGTCAAGACCTGCAAGCCGGGCGGGGGAGAGGTCGTGCGCCATCATTTCCCAGGAGACGACCTCGTCGGCACGAACAGAAAGCTGATCGGCGAGGTACTCGCGGAAGGCAGGCGCCTCGCCGAGGCCCCACATCGGGACCATGTGTCGTTGTCGGTTGAGGTTGAGTCCACTTGACCGGTACTCGCCGTCGAGGTGAATCGCCAGTTGCGGCACGCGGAGCAGCGGGCGATCGTCTCGAACCAGTCGGACCTGCAAACCGTCGCCTGACCGGACGACGACGCGGCCCGCCAGCCCGAGGTCGCGATCAAGCCAGGAATTGGTGAGTGCACCGCCATACACCTCGACGCCGAGCTGGGCGATCCCGAGCGTCGACACGTCCGGCTGCGGCTTGATCCGGAGGTTCGGGCTGTCGGTGTGGGCACCGACGATCCGAAGTGGGCTTGACGCATCGTGATGCTCGGCCACCACCCAGGCGATGATGCCGCCGCCCTCGGCATGGAACCACCGGCCGACCGGGCCGGTGTCCGCAGTAAAGGGCCGGAAGCCGGCTGCTTCGAGATGGGCTTGGACCGTCTCGACAGCGTGGTAGGGCGTCGGTGACGAGTCGAGATCGGCACAAATGGCGGCGGCGACAGACGGATCGGGTGCTCGCATCTCTCCATCCTGCCGTGATCGGCAACCGAGTTGGCCCATGGCCGGCGAACCGGTAGTTTTCCACACCTGGAAGCGCGGCCAACGATGTCCCTGCTCCGAAGCCACCGGGCTACCGCGCCCGGCCGACCGGAGGGACATCGATGCTGAACATCGACCAGACCAATCGCGACTTGCCGCCGGCGCAGGGGCTGTACCACCCCCGGAACGAGCACGACGCGTGTGGGCTCAACTTCGTGTGCGACATGCACGGCCGCAAGAGCCACGAGATCGTCGCCAAGGCGATCGGCGCGCTCTGCAATCTCGAGCACCGCGGTGCACGCGGCGCCGACATCAACACCGGCGACGGCGCCGGCATCTTGATCCAGGTTCCCGATCGCTTCTTCCGCGACGTCGTGGCCTTCGATCTGCCCGAAGCGGGCGCATACGCCACTGGCATGGCGTTTCTCCCTCAGGAGCCGAGCGTGGCGGATGCAGCGGCCGGAGAAGTCGAGCGCATTCTCGAGGCTGAAGGCCTGCAGGTGCTGGGGTGGCGTGAGGTGCCCATCGACGAATCGATCCTCGGAACGGCGTCGCTCATGACGATGCCGATCTTCCGGCAGGTCTTCGTGTCGGCGCAGAACGGTGCCACCGGCATTGATCTGGACCGCCTGGCGTTCATCGCCCGCAAGCGCATCGAGCGTGAGATTGCCGTCGACGCAGGCCCCGGAGCAGCCAACGAGGCCATGGGCGGCGTCTCGGAGACGCACCAAGGCGTCTACATGCCGTCGCTGAGCGCACGAACCTTCGTCTACAAGGGGATGCTCACGACACCGCAGGTCGCCGCGTTTTACCCCGACCTGGTCGATGAGCGCATCGAAAGTGCCATGGCCTTGGTGCACTCGCGGTTCTCGACCAACACCTTCCCGTCGTGGCCGCTGGCGCACCCGTATCGCATCGTTGCTCACAATGGCGAGATCAACACGATCCAGGGCAACCGGAACTGGATGCGCGCCCGTGAGGCACTGCTCGATTCGCTACACCTTCCCGGCCTCGAGCGGGCGTTCCCGATCTGCACTCCGGGAGCGAGCGACACCGCCGGCTTCGACGAGGCGCTGGAACTGCTGAGCCTCGGTGGGTACTCGCTCGCCGAGGCTGTCCTGATGATGATCCCCGAGCCGTGGGAGCACCACGACGAGATGGACGCCGACCGGAAGGCGTTCTACCAGTACAACGCGACCCGCATGGAGCCATGGGACGGCCCCGCGTCCATCGCCTTCACCGACGGCACCGTCATGGGCGCCGTTCTCGACCGAAATGGTCTCCGACCGAGCCGTTACTGGGTCACCAAGGACGGCCTCGTCGTCATGGCTTCCGAGGTCGGCGTCGTCGATCTCCCCCAGGACACCATCGTCGAAAAGGGCCGGCTCCAGCCCGGCCGAATGTTCTTGATCGACACTCGCGAAGGTCGCATCATCCGCGACCACGAGGTCAAGGCCGGCATCACCAGCGCCCGCCCGTATGCCGACTGGATCGAATCGGAACTGGTCACCGTCGCCGATCTGCCGGAAGGTGTGGAACGCTCGCGTGGCGAGTCGTCGGTCGCGCAACTCCAACAAGAATTCGGCTACACGATCGAAGAGAAGAAGCTCCTGATCGCCCCGATGGCTCGAGACGGCAAGGAAGCCATCGGTTCCATGGGCACCGACACCCCGATCGCCGTGCTGTCGGACCGCTCACGCCACGTGGCGGACTACTTCCAGCAGCTGTTCGCCCAGGTCACCAATCCGCCACTCGACGCAATTCGCGAGGAGATCATCACCTCGCTCTTTGCTCGGGTCGGCCCGGAAGGCAATCTGTTCGATCCCGTGGCGGCCTCCTGCCGAACCATCCATCTCGACAACCCGGTCATCACCAACGCCGAACTCAGTCGCATCGTCGCGCTCGATGGCAACGAGGGTCCGGACGGCTTCCGCGCCGCCGTACTCGACGCACGCTTCGATGCCAGCAGCGGCGGGGACGGACTTGTGTCCGCAATCGAGCGACTTCGCGTCGATGCTGACGCGGCAATCGCCGACGGCGCAACGGTGCTCGTCATCTCCGATCGAGGCAGCGGCCTCGTCGACAGCCCGATTCCTTCCCTTCTTGCCTGCAGCGCCCTGCACCATCACCTCGTGCGAAACAAGACCCGCACCCAGGTTGGGCTCGTGGCCGAGGCGGGCGATGTCCGGGAAGTGCACCACATCGGCACCCTGCTCGGTTACGGCGCCAATGCGATCAACCCATACCTCGCCTTTGCAACCATCGACGAGATGATCGCCGATGGCGAGTTCGGCCTCGACGACCTCGACCCGATCAAGGCGCACGCCAACTACATCAAGGCAGCCGGGCTCGGCATCCTGAAGATCATGTCCAAGATGGGCATTTCGACCGTCGCCTCCTACACCGGCGCACAAATCTTTGAGGCGATCGGGCTCTCGTCGGAGGTCGTCGACGAGTACTTCACCGGCACAGTCAGCCGCCTCGGTGGCGTCGGACTCGACGTGTTGGCCGAGGCGGTCAAGGAACGCCAGGCCAAGGCATTCCCGGAGAACCCCACCGAACAGGCACACCGCACCCTCGAGGTGGGCGGCCAGTACCAGTGGCGCCGAGAGGGCGAGTACCACCTCTTCAACCCCGACACGGTGTTCAAGCTGCAGCACGCCACCCGAGAGGGCCGCTACGACATCTTCAAGGAGTACACCGCCCTCGTCGACGATCAATCCGAGCGCCTCGGCACCCTTCGCGGCTTGTTCAAGTTCAAGTTCGGTGAACGTCCTTCGATTCCCATCGATCAGGTCGAGTCGGCCGAGAACATCTTGAAGCGCTTCAGCACCGGTGCGATGAGCTATGGCTCCATCTCCGCCGAGGCCCACGAGACCCTCGCGATCGCCATGAACCGCCTCGGTGCGAAATCGAACACCGGCGAGGGTGGCGAGGACGCCGAGCGTTTCACGCCGGACGACAACGGCGATCTTCGCCGCTCGGCGATCAAGCAGGCCGCATCCGGCCGCTTTGGCGTCACGAGTGAATACCTCGTCAACGCCGACGACATCCAGATCAAGATGGCGCAGGGCGCAAAGCCCGGCGAGGGTGGGCAGCTGCCCGGCCACAAGGTGTACCCGTGGATCGCCAAGACCCGGCATTCCACACCTGGTGTCGGCCTCATCAGCCCGCCGCCGCACCACGACATCTATTCGATCGAAGATCTCGCCCAGCTGATCCACGACCTCAAGAACGCCAACCCGACTGCCCGCATCCACGTGAAACTGGTCGCCGAGGTCGGCGTCGGCACGGTCGCAGCAGGCGTGTCGAAGGCGCATGCCGATGTGGTGCTCATCTCCGGCCACGACGGGGGAACCGGCGCCTCGCCCCAGACCTCCATCAAGCACGCCGGCGCACCGTGGGAACTCGGCCTGGCGGAGACACAGCAGACCCTTCTGCTCAACGACCTCCGGGATCGCATCGTCGTGCAGACCGACGGGCAGCTCAAGACCGGCCGAGATGTCATGATCGCTGCGCTCCTCGGCGCGGAGGAATTCGGGTTCGCGACGGCACCGCTCGTCGTCATGGGCTGCGTGATGATGCGGGTGTGCCATCTCGACACCTGCCCGGTCGGTGTCGCCACCCAGAATCCCGAACTGAGAGCCAAGTTCTCCGGCGAGCCGGAGTTCGTCGAGAACTTCTTCGAGTACATCGCTGAGGAGGTCCGGGAACTCCTCGCCGAACTCGGATTCCAGACGCTCGATGAGGCCATCGGCCAGGTCGAGATGCTCGACACCACCGAAGCCGTCGACCACTGGAAAGCCGAGGGTCTTGACCTCTCGCCGATTCTCCACCTGCCCGAGATCGCCCGCGAGGCCAGGCGTCACCAGTGGAAAGAACAGGACCACGGCCTTGAGCTTGCGCTCGACCAGACACTGATCCAGCTCGCTGAGGGTGCTTTGCAGGACGGCCGTCCGGTAACGATCGACACACCAATCCGCAACGTCAACCGCACGGTCGGCACCTTGCTCGGCCACGAGGTCACCAAGGCCTTCGGCGGCGAGGGCCTTCCGGACGACACAATCGTCGTCAACCTCACCGGCTCGGCCGGCAACAGCCTCGGCGCGTTTGTTCCCGCTGGGATCACCCTGCGCCTTGAGGGCGACGCCAACGACTATGTCGGCAAAGGCCTCAGCGGCGGCCGAATTATTCTGCGCCCGCCTCGCGAGGCCCCATTCGTCGCCGAAGAGAACGTCATTGCGGGCAACGTCATCGGCTACGGCGCCACGGGAGGCGAGATGTTCCTTCGCGGCGTCGTGGGGGAGCGGTTCTGTGTGCGCAACTCCGGTGCCACGGTGGTCGCGGAGGGAGTCGGCGACCACGCCTGCGAGTACATGACCGGAGGCCGAGCGGTGGTGCTGGGTCCCACCGGGCGCAACTTCGCCGCCGGGATGTCGGGCGGTATCGCCTTCGTTTACGACCCCGACGGAAGGCTTCCCCAGCGCACCAACCACGAGATGGTCGCACTCGAGGCGCTTGACGACGACGACCTCACGTGGCTGCGTGAGCGCGTCCAGCTACACGGCCGCGAAACCGACAGTGCGGTTGCCAGTCGACTCCTTGCCGACTGGGACGCTGCCGCAGCATCGTTCGTGAAGGTCATGCCGACTGACTTCAAGCGGGTGCTTAAGGCCGCCGCTGCGGCCCGAGCCGAGGGCCGAGACGAGACCGAGGCGGTCATGGCCGCAGCGAGGGCCTGAGGGCCGGAAGGGCGAGGAGACGACCATGGCTGATCCACGAGGCTTCCTGAAGCACGACCGAGAACTCCCGTCGCACCGTCCGGTGCCGGTCCGGCTGCGAGACTGGAAGGAGGTCTACGAAGACTTCCCCGAGGACAAGATCCGCACGCAGGCAAGCCGCTGTATGGACTGCGGGATCCCCTTCTGTAACAACGGCTGTCCGCTCGGCAACATCATCCCCGACTGGAACGACCTCACCTACCGGGGTCTGTGGCACGACGCGATCGACCGGTTGCACGCCACCAACAACTTCCCCGAGTTCACGGGACGGCTCTGCCCGGCGCCGTGTGAGTCGGCGTGTGTTCTCGGCATTCACGAGCCCCCCGTCGCGATCAAACGGATCGAGGTCGAGATCATCGACCGCGCATTCGCCGAAGGTTGGGTCGTGCCGATGCCAGCTGCCACCAAGACGGGCAAGAAGGTCGCCGTGGTCGGCTCCGGCCCCGCCGGCCTCGCAGCCGCCCAGCAGCTCACTCGTGCCGGGCACGATGTGGTCGTCTACGAGCGCGCTGATCGCATCGGTGGTCTGCTGCGCTACGGCATCCCCGAATTCAAGATGGAGAAGCGTCACCTCGACCGTCGCCTTGAACAGATGGAGGCCGAGGGGACGGTCTTCCGCTCCAACGTGAACGTCGGCGTCGACGTGACGGCCGACGAACTGCGTGCCGAGCATGACGCCGTCGTCCTGTGCTGCGGCGCAACCCAGGCCCGTGATCTCCCGATCGAGGGCCACGAGTTGTCCGGTATTCACCAGGCCATGGAGTTCCTGCCCTGGGCGAACAAGGTCCAAGAGGGCGACCTCGACGAGTCGCCGATCAGTGCAGAAGGCAAGGACGTGATCATCATCGGGGGAGGTGACACCGGTGCCGATTGTCTCGGTACGTCCCATCGCCACGGCGCCCGGTCCATCCACCAGTTCGAGATCATGCCGCGCCCTCCGGAGGAACGACCCGACGCGAATCCCTGGCCCACCTATCCGATGGTCTACAAGGTCACCTCCGCCCACGAAGAGGGCGGTGAGCGCGAATACGCGATCAACACCGTGCGCTTCGTCGGCGACGAGGACGGCAATCTCACTGGTCTCGACACCGTTCGGGTCGAGCAGGTCGTCACCGACGGCCACATGCGTTTTCAGCCGGTCGAGGGCAGTGAGCAGCACTTCCCGGCTCAGATGGTGTTTCTTGCAATGGGCTTCACCGGCCCGGAACAGAACGCCCTCGTCGAGCAGTTCGGCGTCGATCTCACCGACCGCGGCAATGTCGCCCGCGACGACGGCTGGGCCACCAACGTCGATGGCGTATTCGTCGCCGGCGACATGGGTCGCGGTCAGAGCCTGATCGTCTGGGCCATCGCCGAGGGCCGGAGCGCTGCCGCCGCCGTCGACACCTACCTGATGACATCGACCGACCTTCCGTCACCGATCGTGCCGACCGCCGCACCGATGCGCTGAGCGATCCGCGGCCGGGGGCGAAGAGCCTCTGAGCCGGACCGATGGCGCCCGGTTGTCAGCCCTCGTCGGAAGCGAGGGCACTCCGGACGTACTCAACCGCCAACAGCAGGATCGTCAGCACCCCAAGGACGTGGAACTCGGCGAATTGCTTGGGCCACCCGAAGTCCGGCGGGTGCCGCTCGAGTGCCTGCTCAGCCATGATCAAAAGACTCGTCACGGCGAAAAGACCGGCTGCGAGCGCAGCCGGAAGGCGAGCTGCTTCTCGTCGAGCGACCCCCAACGCAGCGACACCGCCGACTGCGAGTGCGGCAAAGAGCCAGCTTGGGAGATTGGCGAGGGCGAACAGTCCGGTGCCGATGGCGGCCAACACGGCGGTGCGACGTGACCTGCGAACGCCCCGGCGAGGCGGCTCGATGAACGTCGGCATGGCAACGGTGGAGCGTCCGGCTGGGTTCGGCGCAGACCGCACCGCCAGAACGAGGATCGCGAGGACCGCAACCGCAGAGAACGCCAGGGCACGGTCGACGAGTTTCTGTGGAGTCCAAACGAGTTCGACAGTGCCACCCGACGCAGGTACCGCCCAGCCGTTGGCGAAGCCGTCGACGAGTGTGGGTGACCCCAGAGAGACGCCGTCAAGGGTTGCGGTCCAACCACGATTGTGGCTCTGTCCGAGCACGAGCCAGCGACCGGCGTCGCCTGTAGGGATGTCGACGGTCAGCCGAACATCGCTTTCCCAGTCCGGA
>JAKMFW010000090.1 GCA_022425325.1 Acidimicrobiales bacterium
GTCGTCCTCGGTGATGGCGGGTGGGGCGTGGGGTGGTCGGGCCGCGTGCTCGGCCTTCGACCAGAGTCGGATCGCAACGCCAGGTCCGAGACGCCCGGCGCGCCCGGCCCGCTGGTCAGCCGACGCCCGACTGCAGTTGATCGTATGCAGGCCACTCATCCCGGTTCGGGGGTCGAGTCGAGCCGTGCGTTCGAGCCCGCTGTCGACGACGGCGGTAATGCCGTCGACCGTGAGGGAGGTTTCGGCGATGTTCGTCGCAAGAACGACTCGGCGCTCGGCCCGGGCGACGAGGGCGGCGTCCTGCTCAGCCGACGGCAGGCTGCCGTGAAGGGGGAGCACGGCCGGTCCGTCGGGGCCGAGGGCGGCGGTCAGTTCCCGCTCGACCGTGCGGATCTCACCGACCCCGGGCAGGAAGACGAGCACGTCACCAGGCCCGCGAAGCGCCTCACGAACTGCTCGCACCACGGCCGGTGCGAGTGGCTCTCTGCGCTTCTTGGGCCGCCAGACGAGCTCGATCGGGTAGGTGCGGCCGGGGCTGGACACGACGGGCGCATCGTCGAGATGTGCGGCGATGGCGTCGGCATCGATGGTTGCCGACATCAGGAGGAGGCGGGCGTCGTGCTCACCCGTTTGCGCGCCGGCGAGCATCAGCGCGAGGCCGACATCTCCCGGCACCGACCGTTCGTGGAACTCGTCGAAGATCACGAGTCCGACGTCGGTGAGGGCGGGATCGTCGACCAAGCGAGCGGTCAAGACGCCCTCGGTGACGACCACCAGACGGGTTGCCGGCCCGACCGCCCGGTCGTCGCGCGTGATCCACCCCACGGTTTCGCCTGCGTCTTCGCCGAGGAGTCGGGCCAACCGGCGAGCCGCCGCTCGGGCTGCCATCCGGCGAGGCTCGAGCAGCATGATCGTGCGGCCGTCGAGCCACGGCTCATCGAGCAGGCGAAGCGGCAGGATCGTCGTCTTGCCCGCACCCGGCTCGGCGGTCACGACACATCGCCCTCGCTCGGCGAGCGCAGCGCGCACGTCGTCGACACAGTCCTCGATCGGCAGATCGGTGAGCGGAACCCGTTCGGTCATCCCGTGCATCTTGCCGCGTGTCGATGTGGGAGAGTCAGGTCCGTGAAGGTTCACCTCGTCGACGGCACCTATGAGCTGTTCCGCTTCCACTACGCGAAATCGAACCGCGATCCCCGGCACGGAGCCCAGCGAGGGGTGCTCAACACCGTGCTCGATCTGGTTGCCGATGGCGCCACGCATATCGGGATCGCGACCGACCATGTCATCGAGTCATGGCGAAACGATCTCTTCGAGGGATATAAGGACGGCGCCGGGATCGACCCCGACCTCTTCGCCCAGTTTCCCGAGGTCGAAGAACTGCTCACGCTCGCCGGATTCGAGGTCTGGCCCCAGATCGAACACGAGGCCGACGACGCAATGGCGGCAGCGGCGGCGCAGGCCGCAGCGGATGAGCGAGTCGAGCAGGTCGTGATCTGCACTCCCGACAAGGATCTCGCCCAGTGCGTTACCGCCGACGGACGGGTCATTCAGTTCGATCGCCGGCGAGAGATCGTCTACGACCGCGACGGCGTGATCGCGAAGTTCGGTGTGCCGCCGGAGTCGATCCCCGACTATCTCGGGGTGGTCGGTGACACCGCCGACGGATTCCCCGGCCTGCCCGGGTGGGGTGCGAAGTCAGCGGCTGCGATCCTCACCCGCTATGGCCATATCGACCACGTACCGCACGACGTGGCTGAGTGGGACGTCAATGTGCGTGGTGCGGCAAAGCTCGCTCAGACGCTCCACGAACAACTCGACGATGCGCTCCTCTTTCGGCGGATCGCGACCGTTGATCTTGACGCGCCGGTGAGCAGCGTCGATGCGATGGCGTGGCGCGGCCCGCAGCCCGGTTTCGATGAGCGCTGCGAAGCACTCGGTGCCGACCGTCACCGGGCTCGGGCCTACAAGCTCTGGGAGAACTATGGATAAGAACGCTGCTCTTGCGATCGCTGCCGAGGCGGGCGACGACATCGCCAGCCGACTCGAGTTCCTGTACGAACTCGACCAACTCAAGACGGTGCTGCGGCAGAGCATGCTCGCCGACGGCTCGCGCCAGGAGAACTCGGCCGAGCACTCGTGGCACCTCGCAATGACGGCGATGACCCTCGCCCCGCTCGCCGATGAGCCCATCGATGTCGAGCGGGCGATCAAGATCCTGCTGGTTCACGACATTGTCGAGATCGACGCCGGCGACGTCTTCATCTACGACGACGCCCAACGGGCGGCCGCCGAGGCGGCTGAACAAGAGGCTGCCGATCGGATTTTCGGTCTGCTTCCCGCTGAACAGGGCGCGGAGTTCCGGGCACTCTGGGACGAATACGAGGACCGATCGACCCCCGAAGGCCGGTTCGCCTATGCGTGTGATCGACTCCAACCGCTGTTGCTCAACGTCGCGATCGGTGGCGGGAGTTGGCGCCACCACGGCGTGACTGCCGACCGGGTCAAGGCGATCAACGGCGCGATCGACGATGGACTCTCGCGAGTCTGGGCGGTCGCGGAGCGCTGCATCGATCAAGCCGTGGTCGACGGCCAGTTGCGTCCGCCACCGGCGGCCTGACCTAGCGGGTCAGCACCACGACACCGTCGGGGTCGGCGTAGACGGTGTCGCCCGGTGTGATCGTCGCGCCGCCAAAGGTGACGACGACATCTCGACGTCCCTCGCCGAGCTTCTCGGTCTTTCGGGGAACCGTGCCGAGCGCAAACACGGCGATGGCGGTGTCACGCAGTTCGACCGTGTCGCGCACGGCTCCGTAGACGATGATCGCGGCCCATCCGTTGGCGGCTGCTTCGGCAGCGACGTTGCCGCCGACCATGGAGCGACGCATCGATCCACCGCCGTCGACGACGAGCACTCGGCCCTCGCCGGGCTCGGCCACTGCCTCTTTGACCTTCGAGTTGTCCTCGTGCGCTTTGACGGTCGACGCCGGTCCCGCCGCAT
>JAKMFW010000017.1 GCA_022425325.1 Acidimicrobiales bacterium
TCGAGCACCATCACCATGGTCTTGATCTGGTGTTCGGCGGGCGCGCCACCGTCGATCTCCTCGAGCGCCTTGATCGTGCGCACACCCGGTGTCGGGAAACGCTCGAGTTCGGGGATGTCGCGGTCGGGCACATCGGGCAGGGTCGACGTGGCCCGTTCGGTGTTGGCGGCGTAATCGCACTTGGAACAGATGACGACGTCGTCCTCGCCGGCGGGGGAGGGGACCATGAACTCGGTCGAGCCGGAACCGCCCATGGCGCCGGAACTGGCGTCGACCGGCACGGCGGGTAGACCCATGCGGTCGAACATCGTGATGTAGGCGGCGTGGTGCTTGTCGAAGGCCGTATCGAGGCCGGCCTGGTCGAGATCGAGTGAATAGGCGTCCTTCATCGTGAATTCGCGCACTCGGAGCAGGCCGCTCTTGGGTCGGGGCTCGTCACGGAACTTGGTGTGCATCTGGTACCAGATCTGAGGAAGCGCCTTGTAGGAGGTGACTTCCTGGGCGAGGTGGGCGAACACCTCCTCCTCGGTCATACCGAGTGCGTTCTCGGCCCCCTTGCGGTCGGTGACGCGGAACATCTCGTCGCCCATGACCTCCCACCGGCCTGACTTCTTCCAGAGGGAGGCGGGGTGCATCGTGGGCAGCTGGAACTCTTGACCGCCGATGGCGTCCATCTCCTCACGGATGATCTCGGCGACCTTGCGAAAGACCCGCCAGCCCAGCGGCAGCATCGAGTAGTGGCCGGCGTGCAACTGGCGGATGAAGCCACCACGGATCAGCAGCCTGTGACTCGCGGCTTCGGCATCGGCGGGAGCGTCGCGAAGCGTGGGGGTGTGGAAGTTCGACCAGCGCATGGGTGTGAACGGTACCGTTCCGCAGGGCGACCCGGGGTGGAGTTCGGCCGCGAACGGGATCGTTAGCCTGGAGCCAAAAAAGGGGCCGCTCGCCGTTCCCAGTCGTTCCACGATCCGGTACTGTTCCGCTTCGTGGGAAACAAGGCGCTCCGCAAAGCCAAGAAGTTCAGTGATCCCCTGCCCCGACTGACCACCCCGATGGTGCGCGAGAACGGCGTGCTCCGGGAAGCCACTTGGGACGAGGCCCTCACGCGGGCCACGGAGGGATTCACCAAGGTGAAAGACGAACTCGGTCCCGAGGGATTCGCCGTCTTCTCCTGTTCGAAGTCGACCAACGAGATGAACTATGCGGCACAGAAGTTCGCCCGCATGGCCCTCGGCACGAACAACATCGATTCGTGCAATCGAACTTGACACGCTCCAAGTGTCGTCGGTCTGGCGGCAGTGTTCGGAGCGGGTGGCGGTACCTCCTCGTACCTCGAGGTCGAGGAGACCGACGTCATCTTGCTGTGGGGATCCAACGCCCGTGAGGCCCACCCCATCTACTTCCATCACGTCCTGAAGGGGCTCGACAACGGGGCTCGGATGTTCGCGGTCGATCCGCGCCGGACCTCGTCGGCCAAGTTCGCCGACGCCTGGCTCGGGCTGAACGTCGGCACCGACGTGGCGATGGCCAACGCGATCGGTCGGGAGATCATCGCCGCCGATCTCCACAACAAGGACTTCATCGCTCACTCGTCGCAGGGCTTCGAGGACTACAAGGCCCATGTCGAGCCGTACACGCTCGAGTACGCCGAGGCGATCACCGGCGTTCCGGCCGAAGCGATCCGTGAGGTGGCCCACGCCTACGCGTCGGCGGAAAAGGCTCAGATCCTCTGGACCCTCGGCATCACCGAGCACCACAACGGTGTCGACAACGTGAAGTCGCTGTGCAACCTTGCGCTTCTCACCGGCCACGTCGGTCGTTGGGGATCGGGTCTAGTGCCGCTGCGCGGCCAGAACAATGTGCAGGGCGGCGGCGACATGGGTGCGCTGCCCAACAAGTTCCCGGGCTTCCAAGACATCACCAACCCTGACCATCGGGCGAAGTTCGAGACCGCCTACGGCATGGAACTCAACCCGAACAACGGCAAGCACCTCACCTTGATGCTCGAGGCGATGGAGCACGGCGAGATCAAGGCCGCCTACTGCATCGGCGAGAACCCGGCCGACTCCGAGGCGTCCGCCGGCCACAGCCGGGCGCTGCTCGAAGGTCTCGACATCCTCGTCGTGCAGGACATCTTCATGAC
>JAKMFW010000018.1 GCA_022425325.1 Acidimicrobiales bacterium
CATGAACGCCAGGATCTCGTTGCCGGTCGTGGAATCAAGATTGCCGGTGGGCTCATCAGCAAAGATGATCTCGGGCCGTGTCGCGAGCGCCCGGCTCACCGCAACGCGCTGCTGCTGGCCACCCGAGAGCTCGTTGGGACGATGGCTGGTGCGGTTGGCCAACCCGACCGTTTCGATCACCTGATCGACCCAACCCTGATCGGGGGTCTTGCCGGCGAGGTCCATCGGAAGCGTGATGTTCTCGATCGCCGACAGGGTCGGGACGAGGTTGAAGGCCTGGAAGATGAAGCCCACATTGTCGCGTCGCAGCAATGTCAGATCCTTCTCCGAAAGGGTCGACAGCGCCGTCTCCCCGATGAAGACCTCTCCGTCGGTCAGGTCGTCGAGCCCGGCCATGCAGTGCATGAGGGTCGACTTGCCCGAACCGGACGGGCCCATGATGGCGGTGAACTCGCCCCGGTTGAAGGTCACGTCGACCCCGTCGAGGGCGCGGACTTCGGTGTCGCCGGATCCGTAGATTTTGGTGGCGCCGACAGCGCGCGGCAAGGGTGGTGGACGGGGCGTCGGTCATCTCAGGACTCCATGGGGGGATGCACTCGCGTTACGGACAACGCTAATGGAATGGATGCCGAATCGGATCGTCGTTTCGCCCGGTCGAAATGGCCGAGGCCAGATGTCGTCTTCCTGCGTAGATTGGGGTGGTGCAGTGTCCCGCTTGTCAGGCTGAGGTCGTCGATGACGCCCGGTTCTGCAGCGCGTGCGGCCACGAACTCGCCCGACGGGCCGACGAGCGACGCGTTGTCACCGTGCTCTTCGCCGACATCGTCGGGTTCACCGGCCTCTCGGAGGACCGTGATCCTGAACAGGTCAAGAACCTCGTCGACAGCTGTTTCGCCCGGCTCGCCGACGACATCACCTCGTTCGGTGGACGGGTCGACAAGGTCGTCGGCGATGCGATCGTGGCCCTGTTTGGTGCGCCGATCGCCCATGAGGACGACGCCGAGCGGGCGGTGCGTGCGGCGCTGCGTATGCAGGAAACCGTTGGTCGTCTCGATGTCGACGACGGTGTCGGCATCCGGCTCCGCATCGGGGTCAACACCGGCGAGGTGCTCGTCGGCGCAATGACGGCCGGCGACGACTACACGGCGATGGGCGACGTCGTGAATACGGCGTCGCGGCTCCAAACCGCAGCCGAGCCGGGCACAGTCCTCGTCGGTCCCATCACTCACGAGGCCACCCAGGAGTTCATCCGCTACCGGTCGGTCGGTCAGCTGCACGCACGCGGGCGAGAGGCGCCGGTCACTGCGTACCGGGCGCTCGCCCCGTACGGCCGTCCCGGCGAACGACGCGCAAGCGCCGAGCTGCCCTTCGTCGGGCGCGAACGAGAGCTCGATCTCGTCACGCTTGCGATCACCAATGCCTACGAGACCCGCCGCGGTCTGCTGCTCGGCATCACCGGAGAAGCGGGGGTGGGCAAGTCTCGTATCGCCGGCGAGATCGCCGACCTGGCCCGCTTCGACCATGACGCCGTCGTCCTCCACGGTCGGTGTCTGCCCTACGGCGAGACCAACATTTGGTGGCCGATCGCTGGCCTGATCCGGTCGGCGATCGCGCTCGACGAGTCGGCCGAGTCCGACGATGCCCGCACGGCGGTTGCGGAGATGGTCGAACGCACTCTCGGCGACCGGGCGGAGTTGCTCGATGCGCCGCGTGTCACCGACGGCATCATGCACGTCCTCGGGTACGACACGCATCTGTCCCGGCTCGCGCCCGATCGAGTGGTCGCCGAGGTCATCCGGAGCACTCGCATCCTGCTCGGCATGCTTTCTCGCACCACCTCGTTGGTGATCTGGCTCTCCGATCTCGAGTTCGCCGATGACGCCGTTCTCGCCCTGCTCGAGCACCTCATCGATCGGCTCGGTCGCCGGCCGGTCGTGATGATGGTGACCGGTATGCCGAAGCTGTTCGAACGCTGGTCGCCTGCCACCGGGCGCTTCACCCTGCTCGGCATGGCCCTCGACGGCCTCGACGAGGACGCGATGCGCCTCCTCGCAGCCGAGGTTGCCGGCTCGCTTGATCCGGCAACGCGGGCCGCTCTCGTCGAACGAGCAAGCGGCAATCCCTTGTTCCTCGAAGAGATGGCCCGCACGCTCGCAGCAACGGACGGCACCGACGCCGACAATCTGCCGGCCAACGTGCGCAGCGTGATCGGCGCCCGGCTCGACGCGCTCGACGAGCTCGCCCGCACCGTCATCGGCAACGCTGCCGTGCTCGGTCGTCGCGGCGACCGCGAATGGCTGCAGACCTTCGCCGACGTGACTATGGGCGGTGTCGACGTAACCGGGGCGGTTGCCGAACTCAGCCGCGCCGATCTGCTCGAGCTCACCACCAAGACGTGGGAGTTCCACTCCGACCTCGTGCGCGACGTCGTCTACGACCGGCTTACCAAGATCCAGCGGGCCCGAAGCCACGCAGGTGTCGCCGAGTGG
>JAKMFW010000023.1 GCA_022425325.1 Acidimicrobiales bacterium
CGATCACGGTCGACACCGAACCGGAGCATGCCGAGGGTCGCGACGTTCTTGTGGTCGGCTACACCGATCACGCCGTCGAACTCGCCGCCACGATCGATGCGGCCGGCGGCAATGTCGTCCTCGCCGCCGGCGGTATGGATCCCGATCTCCTCTCCCCCGCCGCAGACAATGCGCTGCGCCGCATGGAACGCGAACGGCGTATCACCGTGCTGTACCGCTCGGTGCCCGATGAGATCGCCGACGTCGACGGCCACCCGATGGCCTACTTCAACGACCGCCGCACGCCCGACCTCCAGTTCGACGATGTCGTGATCGCGTCGCATCGGCGAAACCTCACGCCCGATGAGCGAGGCGTCACCGAAGCGGCGCTCGCGACCGGCAATGTCTGGTTCCTCGGTGAACCGACCGAGGGTTCGGTGGCCACGACCTCGCCTGGCCACCGCATCGGCCTCGACATGGCCGCCTGCTTCCCAGAGCTCGACCCCGAACGCATCCAGCCCCGCAAGACCCGGCGTCACCGTCACGAGGGCGCGGTCGAGGAGCTTCGCGAGGAGCACTACAACGCGACGATCACCCACTTCGAGCCCACCCACTCCGACCTCTGGGTCCTGCGGGTCAAGCCCGATCATGGCGGCACCGACTACACCCCGGGCCAGTACGCCACCCTGGGGCTCGGATACTGGGAAGAACGCGTCGACGACGCCATCGATCCGAACCTGGGTGACCGCTGGTTCAAGCTGATCCGCCGCTCGTACTCCATCAGCTCGCGGGTGCTGGACGACCATGGCTATCTCGTCGACGAGGGTGGCCTCGACGAGCTCGAGTTCTACATCGTTCTCGTGCCGCCGACCGACGACAAC
Organism: Acidimicrobiales bacterium; assembly: GCA_022425325.1. Taxonomy (GTDB): domain Bacteria; phylum Actinomycetota; class Acidimicrobiia; order Acidimicrobiales; family Aldehydirespiratoraceae; genus UBA11606. The sequence continues at coordinate 861 of JAKMFW010000023.1, forward strand.
ATCCCCGAGCTCACACCCCGCCTCGCGCTAAAGCGCCCCGGTGACCGGATCTATCTCGGCCCCAAGGTGGCAGGCCGCTACACGCTCGACTCGATCACCAATCCGGCCGGCACCGTCATGTTCTTCTCGACCGGCACCGGCGAGGCACCGCACAACGCGATGATCACCGAACTGCTGCGGAAGGGCCATCACGGACCGATCGTGTCGGCGGTTTCGGTTCGTGAGTCCATCGACCTCGGCTACGAAGAAACCCACCGAGAACTCGAACGCCGGCATCACAACTATCACTACCTGCCGATGCCGACCCGTGAGCCCGACATCGCAAAGCGCTACATCCAAGATCTGATCACGGACGGCGACTTTGCCCGGATGGGGGTCTCGCTCGACCCGGCGACCACCCACGTCTTCATGTGCGGCAACCCGGCGATGATCGGTATCCCCGATGAGGATGGCGTCTTCCCTGCGACCGTCGGCGTGGTCGAACTCCTCGTCGAGCTGGGCTTCACGATCGACAAACGCAAGCAGCCCGGCAACATCCACTACGAGGAGTACTGGTAGTCAGCCGATCGGCAGAGCATCGGCGAGTTGCGCAACAAGCCAGACCGCTGCCTCATCGGAGTAGTGCCCGCCATCGGGCCGAAGCGTCAGCCCCTCAATGCGTTCGGGGCACGGCGGGGCGCCCGGGCACACGATCGGGTTGAGGTCGATGAGCGACAAGGCGTCGAGCCGGTCGGCGGCGGTCGCAAGCTGATCGGCGAGGTGCAGCATCTTGGTGGGATCGGGGTCGGCGACGAACGAGTTCGGCGCGTTGGGTGGCGCAACGAGGATCACAACCTGCGCACCTCGGGCGTTGAGGCGCTCGAGGACGATGTCGATCTCGCGGGCCAGTGCGGCATCGTGGTCGGGGGTGCCAAACCTGAGGAGCGTCTCGTCGAGAAGGCGGTCGGCCGTCTCCCACGTCGAATGCCAGATCACCAGGTCGGGGTCGTGCTCGCGGATCAGTTGTTCATGGAGTGCCGGCACGCGTTCCACACATTCGCCGCTCCACGGGAACGGCTCGCCGGCTTCGTCGACCGCCAGTCCGGACACGACGCCGCAGCCGTGCACATGTGCGTCGAAGAAGGTGAAGCCGGCATCCGTGAAGGCGTCGCGCATCGCCGGAGCGAGCGTTCCGGCGACTGAGTCACCGACCAAAGCGATCGATTCGATCTGCGCAGGGCCGATCGTCGTGGAGGTCGGCGTGTCGGCATCGGGCGAGGCGGGCGGCGGCTCCGTCGTGCTCGAAGGCGACCCGCTTGCCGTGCTGGTCGATGGTGCCGCTTCTGCAATCTCGAAGTCCACATCCCGATCGAGCGGGTTCGTGGTCGACCCGGCGGTCCCGACGATGATCGCCAACCCAGTGAGCGTCATCGCAACAGAAACGGCACGCAGCGCCGCAACGGGTGTGGGTGACCGGTGTCGAATCGGTTGTTCGACGATGACGTACGACACGAGCGCGCAGCCAAAGGTGGCAACGACCCGAATCGCGTCGAGTGCGAGGCCGTCCGTGCCCAATCGGTCGGGAGTGAGCCACACGATCATCGGCCAATGCCACAGATAGAGGCCGTAGCTGATCTGACCGAGGCCACGGAGTGGCGTCCAACCGAGAAGGGCACTCGCAAGCGAGGGCGAGCCGCTCACTCCATCGGCGATCACGAGCGCAACGGCGACCGCCACGAGCATCGAGCCGCCCTGGTAGAACCACGCCCCGCTGTCCGAGACGACCGCGAAGCTCACGCCCAGCAGCGTCAGGGAGACGACCCCGAGCGTGCGAACGATCCGAGCGGCTGAACCGACGACCGGTGGGAGGCGGTGGAGAACGAGGGCAAGAAGCGCACCGACGAGGATCGTGTGCACTCGAGCGTCCGTCCCGAAGTACGCCCGTGAACGGTCGGTTTCGGCCAGTTCGGCCATCAGCACGACCGAGCCGGCAGCAGCGAGAACACAGCCAGCGATCAGCAGAGTTGTTCGTCCCCTGAGCGCTTTCAGCAGGCCGAAGACCACCACCGGCCAGAGCAGGTAGAACTGCTCCTCGATCGCAAGGGACCACATGTGCCGCAGCGGTGACGCCTCGGACCACAGTTCGAAGTACGACGCGTCGTCGACGATGAAACGCCAGTTCGCCACGTACGTGAGCGTCGCAATCGCATCACCGCGGATCGTGTCGAGCCGATCGGTGGGCGCAACCAACCAGCTGTAGACCGCCACGGCGGCGAGTAAGAGCAGCGCCGCCGGCAAAAGTCGCTTCGCTCGACGAATCCAGAAGTCCCGCAGCGACACCGACCCGGTGCTGTCGAACTCGACCAGCAGCAGGGAGGTGATCAGATAACCCGACAGGACGAAGAAGGTGTCGACGCCGAGGAACCCGCCACCCATCCAGGGGTAGTCGAGGTGGTAGAGAATGACCGCGACGACGGCGATCCCTCGGAGTCCGTCGAGCGCGGGTTGGTAGGCGAAACCGTGACGCCCAGTTGGCTCAGCGATGGCCACGCGTGAAGTGTGGTCCGCTCAGCGAGTCATGTCGAACGTTGCGGGCCTCTCGACCGTTCGGACCCGTCGCTGGGGCTATTCGCCGAAACCGCCGCAGGTCATCATCACGCCGAAAACAGCGCTCATCAGCTCTTCCTCCATCGCGGGGTCGGGATCCTCGCCAGTGAGCTCGCTGGTCATCATGATCCGCATGGTGTCCTCGTCGAAGGCCCCCGCGAAGCATTCGGCCTCATCTTGCGTTGCGCCGTCAGCAACCATGGAATCGATCATGTACTGCTGCATGGCCGCGCAGCCAAACAACGCGTCGATCAGGACGACCTCTGAGCCCGGAGGAGGATCGTCATCGAACGTTCCGGCGAGAACCTCGTCAAGGAGGCCACTGTCGAGGCCGGCAACGAGCGCCTCTGCAACGCAACGCGTCTCAGCTTCAGGCAACTCCATGCCGTTGCCGTCGGTGCCGTTCCCTTCAAGGAACGCAGCAACGTCATCCACCCGTGAATCCTCTGGGGCAGAGTCGTCATCGCTACCGCATGAGGCCGCAAAAATCGCAAACAGGCAGATCCAGGCGATACCGAGGCGATGATGCATCCCCGGAGTGTGCCAGAAATGCAAGCTGCTCGCTCGGCAGGCTCGGGAGTTGTGAGCGTCACAACGCACAAGGGTGGGATCCGCGCGCGCCCGCAGAGCTCAAATGCGTTGGAAGCGATCCGCTTCTCGGTGGAAGGCTGCCAGCGCGTCCGCCGAGATCGTCGGGACTGTTGCCCGGATGGCCCGCCGAAGGCGGGCCGCATCAAGCCGGGAATCCGGCTCGCCATGTCGGGCCGCACCAAAGGCGTCGGAAGCCGCCCGCTGTACGGCACTGGCGAGGTCAGCGGGCGTCAGTCCCTCGGTCTCCTCGACAAAGTCAGCGGCATCAACCACCGACGCCTGGATTGACTCGAGCATTCCACCGAGCAGCGCAGCCCGAGCTTCCGAGTCGGGAGGACCGACGGGAAGAACGAGATCGAACCGTCCGGGGCGCACAACAGCAGGGTCAAGGCTTCCGATCGAGTTCGTGGCGCACACGAGCAGCCGGCCACCGGCTTCACGTATCCGGACAACTGCCTTGAGCAGTTCGTTCACGACGGCCTGCGACTCGGGCCGTTCGGCTCGGGAACTCGCAATGTCATCGACCTCATCAATGAAGATCACCGCATGCTCGAGCGAGAGCAACTCCTCGAAGGCGTTGTGCAGTTCGTCCGCCATCATCGCAAGCCCTTCGGCTCCGAGTTTCGACGGCAGGATCTCCACGAACGGCCAACCCAACCGGCCGGCGACCGCTTTCGCAAACGACGTCTTCCCCGTACCGGGAGGGCCGAAGAGCAACATCGTGGTCGGAGGGACGACGCCAAACCGCTCGGCGAGGTCTGATTCGAGCAACGGTGCGAGGACCCGCTCGTCAACGACCTCTCGCTGCGTTCGCAACCCGGAGAATTCGTCCCACCGTTCAGGCGGTACGAGTTCGCCGCCCCATCGGTGGAGAACAGACATCGCTGACGGTTCGATCGTCTCCGCTTTTTCGTAGAGAGCGAGGCCGCGGATTGCTTCAAATCCTCGCTCCGCAAGGCTGAGCGACCCGACGCGGCCGTCGGCGATCAACGCCGTCACCTTGCGGGCGCCTCGGCCGAACAACTGTGACTCGGCGTACTCGATCAGGCTTGCGCCGACACGGCGATCCCTCCACTCCGGCGCCACAACAATCGCCAAGATACGGCCCGTCTCACCTTCGAGGCGGCCGATCAACGCGCCGACGACATCGTTCTCAACGGCCGCAACGACCGTGAGGTCGTCGGCTCCGAGATCGGCCACGACGTCAGCGAGGTCGAGATGGAGGTCCTGATTTGCACGCGCAGACTCGAGCAGGCGGATCACCTGGGGAAGGTCATCGCGTGACGCAGCACGCACGCTGCAACCGATCGGAGGTGTGCCGATCGCAATTCCGGGGGGATTCATGTCTGAGAGCGTTGACCCTCGGTCGAGGTGACGAAACATCTATTACGACGGCACATGGTTCCTCGTCGCGCCGCTTGCCTACCTAACGTTCGTTAGGTAGCGTCCCCGCCATGGCCGTGATCGACGCCGTCGACGCCCGTGGGCGTATTCTCGACGTCACCGCCGCGCTTGTCCTCGAGCACGGGGTGGCCGGCGTGGCCCAGCGCCAGATCGCCGAGCAGGTCGGCATCAAGGCCGCTTCGCTCTACCACCACTTCGGCTCGAAGAACGAAATCGTCGAAGCGGTGTTCCGCCGGGGCATCGACGTGATGGAACACGCCTGGGACGAGGCTGCCGCCGCCGCAACCGCGGCCGACCGGCGCACCCGCCTCGCCACCCACGTCCGAGCTCATCTCTCCGCGCTTTTCGAAAACGGCCCGTACACCGCCGCCCACGTCACCGCCTTCCGGACGGCACCGGCCGAAGTCCGCACCGCCGTCGTGCCGATGCGCGACGCCTACGAAGCCCGTTGGACCCACCTGCTCAGCGACCTCAACCTGGTCGACCAGCCCGGGCTGCACCGGCTCACCCTGTTCGGCGCAATGAACTCCTCGGTCGAATGGTTCGACACCGAGCGCGGGAACCTCGACGAACTCGCCGAGGTCATCACCACACAGTTCTGGGGACGAACGCCATGAGGCTCATCGAATCTCGGATCGATACCGGCTCGGCTTCGTACGCCGAGAACCAAGGGGCCTACGAGGCCATGGTCGCCACCCTTCGCGAACGCCAACAGATCGCCATCGACGGCGGCCACGGACGGGAGCGCTCGATCGAACGTCACCTCTCTCGCGGCAAGGTGCTCGTCCGCGACCGGATCGACATGGTCACCGATCACAAGTCGGCGTTCCTTGAATTCTCCACCCTGTCCGGCTTCGGCCAGTACGACGACGAGGTGCCGGGCGGCGGCATCGTCACCGGCATCGGAGTCGTGCACGGTGTGCCCTGGGTGTTCATCGCCAACGACGCGACCGTCAAGGGCGGCTCGCTCGTCCCCGTTGCCATCAAGAAACACGTTCGGGCCCAGGAGATCGCCGAGGAGAACGGGCTCGGCGTGATCTACCTCGTCGACTCCGGTGGTGCGTTCCTTCCGCTGCAGGACGAAATCTTTCCCGACAAGGATCACTTCGGCGGCAGCTTCTACCGCCAGGCCCGCCTGTCGGCGAAAGGCCTCCCCCAGCTCTCGGTCGTGCTCGGCGGCTGCACCGCCGGTGGCGCCTACGTCCCGGCGCTCAGCGACGAGGTGATCATGGTGGAGGGCATCGGCCGCATCTTCCTCGGCGGCCCACCGATCGTGAAGGCAGCGCTCGGCGAGATCATCGAGCCCGACGATCTCGGCGGCGCCGAACTCCACACCCGCCTCTCGGGTGTTTCGGACTACATGGCCGCCACGGAGGCCGAGGCCTACGGGAAGCTCCGCGAGATCTGCGCCACCACCAACCAGCGCCGGGTCGACGCCCCACGAGATTGGATGGACATCACCGAGACCGAGCCGCCGGCGTACGCCGCCGACGGGTTATACGGCATCGTCTCGGCCGACGACCGCATCCCGTTCGACGCCACCGAGATCATCGCCCGAATCGTCGACGGTTCGAAGTTCTCCCCGTTCAAGCCCGAATGGGGCGAGTCGATCGTCACCGGTTTCGCCCGCATCCATGGCCACATGGTCGGCATAATCGCCAACAACGGCATCATCTTCAGCGAGTCGGCCCTCAAGGCCACCCACTTCATCGAGCTCTGTGAGCAGCGCCGTATCCCGCTGCTGTTCTTGCAGAACACGTCGGGCTACATGGTCGGCCGCGACTCGGAGGTCGGCGGCATCGCCAAGAACGGGGCGAAGATGGTCGCGGCCGTCGCCAACGCCACCGTCCCGAAGTACACGGTGCTGATCGGTGGCTCGTACGGCGCCGGCAACTACGGCATGTGCGGCCGCGGTTTCAATCCCCGCATACTCTTCGCCTGGCCCAACAGCCGCATCGCCACGATGGCGGCCGATACCGCCGAGACGGTGCTGGTCGACATCCGTCTCGCCGGCATGAAGGGTGCCGAGACGACCGATGAGGAGATCGCCGCGCTGCGGGCCGAGGTCCGTGGCCAGTACGAGACCCAGTCCGATCCGTACTACGCCACCAGTCGCCTCTGGGACGATGGCCTGATCGACCCGGTCGATACCCGCGATGCGCTCGGCCTGTGTCTCGCCGTCGCCGCCCGTCAACCGGAGCCCGAGGCGGGCCCGGGCCTCGTCTACCGGATGTGAGGTGATCGAGTGATGCGTATCCTCATCGCCAACCGGGGCGAGATCGCCCGCCGAGTCATCCGCACCGCCAGGCAACTCGGACACGAGACCGTCGCGGTGTACGCCGACCCTGACGCCGCGGCACCGTTCGTCGCCGATGCCGACCATGCGGTCCGGATCGGCCCGGCCGCGCTTGCCGAGTCGTATCTTTCGACCGAACGCCTCCTTGCCGCCTGCGCCGACACCGGCGCCGACACCGTGCACCCCGGCTATGGCTTTCTCTCCGAGAACGCCGAGTTCGCCCAGGCCGTCCTCGACGCCGGTCTGGTCTGGATTGGGCCCAGGCCCGGCGCGATCGCCACCATGGGATCCAAGATCGAAGCTCGCCGCCTTGCTGCCGAAGCCCGGGTACCGATCATCCCGGGCTTCTCTGACTCTCAGGAGCCAGATGATCTCGCTGCAGCGGCGGAACGCATCGGGTACCCCGTGCTCGTGAAGGCTGCCGCCGGGGGCGGCGGGAAGGGCATCCGCATCGCCGAGACGCCGGCCCACTTCGCCCATGCCCTCAGCGAGGCGGTCACCGAAGCCACGCGCTCGTTCGGCGACGGGCGCGTCATCGTCGAGCGCTACATCACGCGGCCCCGCCATGTGGAGGTTCAGATCGTCGGCGACAAACACGGCACGGTCATCGAACTCGGAACCCGTGAATGCTCCGTGCAGCGTCGCTACCAGAAACTGGTCGAAGAGGCGCCTGCACCGAGCCTCCCCGATTCGACCGAGACCGGGCTGCGCACCGCTGCGCTTCGACTCGCCGAGTCGATCGGCTACGACTCGACCGGCACCGTCGAGTTCGTCGTCGACGACGAGACCGGCGACTACTTCTTCCTCGAGATGAACACTCGGCTTCAGGTCGAACACCCGGTCACCGAAGCGATCACCGGCCTGGACCTTGTCGAGCTCCAGATACGAGCGGCGACGTCACTCCCGCTCGGCGTCGCCCAGGACTCGGTGGCCTTCACCGGCCACGCGATCGAGGTGCGCATCAACGCCGAAGATGCCACCAACGACTTTGCGCCCCAGATCGGCCAGGTCACCGTGCTCGACGTTCCGAACTCGGTTCGGTGGGACGCTGCGATCGAGCTCGGCTCCACGATCACGCCGCACTACGACCCGATGATCGCCAAGCTGATCGTGCACGCCGCGACGCGGGAGGCGGCCATCGTCCGTCTTCGCAATGGTCTCGACCGGCTCCTCCTCGGTGGCATCGTCACCAATGGCGGTTTCCACCGCTGGCTGATCGACCGTCCCGAGTTTCGAGCCGGCCGCATCACCACGCGCTTCCTCGACGAGACGGAGCTTCCCGTCGACAACGGCGTGCTGGAGGCGGCTGCCGTCGCCGCTCACGGCGGGCCCGGGTCCGGGCCATGGGGCGCAGGCGATCGACGGTTCACCCCGCACCGGCCGAGCCGGACCGTTGCCATGCGCGACCTCCACGGCAACGTTCATGAGGTCGAACCGGTCCCCGGTACGGCCGTCGACGGTGTGGTCAATGTGCGAGGCCAAAGCCATACGTTCACCCGGCTTTCTCGTTCCGAGCACTGGGCGCCTGCCTCCGCCGGATCGCACGGTGCGGCCAATGCGGTTGTCGCGCCGTTCCCGGCCGTCGTCGCAGAGGTGCATGTCGAGCCGGGGCAGGTTGTCGATGGCGCCGATCCGATCGTCGTCATCGAGGCGATGAAGATGCTCCACACCCTGACCGCCGGCGGACCGGGGGTCGTCGACGAGGTGCGTGTCGCCCCTGGCGATCATGTGGAGAGCAACCAGATCCTGATCACGTTCGAAAACCCTGAGGAGACGGAAGATGCGTAACGCGTACATGACCGATGAGCTCGAAGCGATCTATGAGCAGACCGTGGACTTCGTCGCCAAGGAGGTCACGCCGCATGGCGATGCGTGGGAGGAGGCGGGCAAGGTCCCTCGCGAGGTCCTGCAGCAGATGGGCGAGCTCGGCATGTTCGGCCTTCGAGTTCCCGAGGAGCACGGTGGACTCGGTCTCGGCATGCTCGCGTCGGCCACCTTCTCCGAGGCACTCGGGGCCTCGACCTTCGCTGGCTTCGACGTCACCGTGCTCGTGCACACCGACATGGCCGGCCCTCACCTCATCAACTCGGGCAATGACGAGCAGCTGGCCGAGTGGGTGCCGAAAATGCTCGCCGGTGAGTCGATCTTCTCGATCGGTGTCTCCGAGCCCGACGCCGGTTCGGACGTGGCCGGCATACGGACCACGGCGGTGAAGGACGGAGACGGCTGGCGGATCAACGGCCGCAAGATGTACATCACCAACGCGGTCTACGGCGATCTGACGATCGTCGCCGCCCGAACCGATCTGGAGAACAAGTACGGCATCACGATGTTCCTCGTGCCCGCCGGCACGGAGGGCTTCTCGGTCGCCAACAAGCTCGACAAGCACGGGTGGCGCTGTTCCGACACGGCCGAGCTGGTCCTTGACGATGTCTGGGTCTCCGACGAACAGGTGCTCGGCACCGTGCATCGCGGGTTCTACGAGACGATGAAGAACTTCCAGAACGAGCGCATGGTGCTCGTGGGCATGGGAGTTGGTGCTGCGCAGGCTGCCATCGACATGACCAACGCCTACACCCAGGAGCGCAAGGCGTTCGGTGGGCACCTCTTCGATCTGGGGGCCATTCGCCAGCGCATGGCGATGAACCAGGCCAAGGTCGATGCCGTTCGGGCGTCGATGTATCACGCAGCCTGGATGCACGACGCCGGCCAGGACAATGTGAAGGCGATGTCGGGCGTGAAGGCCTGGGGCTGCGAGGTCGTGAATCAGGTCATGTACGACTGTGTCCAGTTCCACGGCGGGATGGGCTACATGCGCGAGTCCGCGATCGAACGCATGTACCGCGACGCCCGCATCCTGCCGATCGGCGGTGGCGCCACCGAAGTCATGCTCGAAGAGGTCGCCAAGCGCTCCTACGGCTGAGGGCTGTCACATCGGGGCGCGAGCCTTGGACGATGATCCTCCACACCCTCGAACTTCGGCGCTACCTCATCGCTCGCATCATCGAACGGGGTGGTGCTGCTTCCGTCGCCGACCTCGTCGACGATCTCGCCGACGCAGGGTTCGAGGTTGCGGGACGGCCGAGCAAGACCGTCTCCGACGCACTTCGCCCCGACGTCACTCGGCATCGACTCGTACGGCTCGAACGCGGGGTGTACGCCGAGGCGACCATCGCTCGATCCACCCGATATCGGATCCTGGCGGTCGCCCACTCACTCCGATCCGCTGCCGCTCTGTCGCACCGTCGTGAGACTGCAGCGACGACCCGTCTCACAACAGTGCGACAATCATCGAGCCAATTCGTCGGACCCGAACCCGGAGACAACCGACACGAACCGGGCAACCTCGGGATCGTCGAGACCGACCATGCTCATCCGACCGGAGGTTCGTAGTTGTCACGAAACGAGAACGCGTGAGGCGACGATCCGTGGGCACGCAGATGTTCGAGCCGTGCGATGCCCTCGGCCGGCGTCGGACGGTGTCCTTCGGGCACCCACCACATGACGTGCACCGGTTCGGCGTCGACCTCGAACCACTCCCGGCGGCGGCGAAGAAACTCGACATGATCGGTCTTGTAGACATAGTTCCAGAGCGACTCGAGGTCGTCCCAGACCGTGAGGTTCAAGAGGATGCGCGGATTGTCGTAGGCCTTCACGTCGACGGAGCGGCCGGTCTCGCTCTGAAACCGCCACACCGATCCGGGCGACTCGTCGCCCAGCCAGTTGAGCCGGTCGAGGTTGTCGATGAACTCGGCCAGGCGCGGATCGTCGTCGTCGAACTTCGCGGTGGCGACGTTGAACTGGGCGAGTTGCCAGCCGCTCACGGCTGTCGGCTCAGCGACGGGGCCCGAACTCGGGGCGCCGCTTCTCCACGAAGGCGGCGATGCCCTCTTGGCCGTCGGGAGCAACAGCACCAGCCGTCATCACCCCGGAGGCAAAGTCGTAGGCCGCGTCCTGGGCCATGTCGATCTGGGCGTAGTAGGTCTGCTTGCCGAGCGCCTTCGAGGTGGCCGAGCCCCGAGTGGCGCGGCGCATGAGTTCGTCGGTCGCCTCGACAAGCGCGTCGTCGGCGACAACCCGATTCACGAGACCCCAATCGGCGGCGGTGTGTGCATCGATCGGGTCACCGATCAGCGCCATTTCGAGGCCCCGCTTACGGCCGACGGCCCGAGCGATACCGACCATCGGCGTGTGGCAGAACAGACCACCCTTGCCACCGGGGGCGGCGAAGGCAGCCGACTCGCCGGCGACGGCAAGATCGCACATCGACACGAGCTGGCATCCTGCGGCCGTGGCAAGCGCGTGCACCCGGGCGATCACGACCTGGGGAAGTGCCTGGATGAGGGTCATCATCTCCGTGCACACGTCGAACAGTGCCCGCACCTCCGCTTCGGACGAGCCGAGCATGTCGCCGAAGTTGTGACCGGCCGAGAACACCGGACCCTCCGCCGAGATGATGACGCCGAGTGCGTCCGTCTCGCCGATCTCGCGAAGCGCTGCCGTGATCTCCTGCATCGTCTCGAGGGCGAGGACGTTGCGCTTCTCAGGGTTGGCCAGGGTCAACGTGGCGACGTCGCCGGCGTGTTCAACCCGAATCCGCTCATAGCTCATAGCCACGACGCTACCGCGTCGCGCCTGGGGACCTCACCGCCACCGTTCACGCGCTAGACATCCGGGCATGCGAACACTTCGACAGATGTGGGCCGATGGCGACAACGCGATCGGCGGGTGGCTCTCGATCCCAGCGACGCTCTCCGCCGAGGTCATGGCAAGGGCGGGCTTCGATTATGTCTGCGTCGACACCCAGCACGGCACCGTCGAGTACCAGATCACCGTCGAATTGATCCGGGCAATCGAACACGGCGGTTCGATCCCGATCGTCCGTGTCCCCTGGAACGAACCCGGCATCATCGGCAAGATGCTCGACGCTGGTGCCGAGGGGGTCATCATCCCGATGGTCAACACACCCGAGGAGGCTGAGGCAGCGGTAAAGGCGTGCCGTTACGCCCCGGACGGCGGTTCCCGTTCGTTCGGGCCGACCATCGGTCGCATCCGCCGACCCGACTATGTCGAGTGGGCGCGCGACAACATCGCCGTCATCCCGATGATCGAGACCAAGCAGGCCGTCGACAACCTGCCCGAGATCTTGTCGGTCCCTGGGATCGACGCCGTCTACGTCGGCCCTGCCGACCTTTCGCTCACCCTCGATCTGCCGCCAGCGAACAACGATGGGTCACCGGCGTTCGACGAGGCCTACACCCGGATCGTCGACGAATGCCAGAAGGTCGGTGTCATGCCCGGCTGCCATGCGACCGGGCCGCTCGTCCCGAAGCGCTTCCAGCAGGGCTTCCGCATGGTGACGGCCACCGCCGACCAGCTGGCACTCGGCGCCGGCGCTGCCGCCTCGCTGGCCGCCGCCCGGGCCGACGTCACTGGCGATGATGACCACGGCGGCTCGCTCTACTGACACCCAGCGGCGCGATCGGGGCCTACCGGCAAACCCGGCGTAGCCTGACCGCGTGCTCCCCCACCGATTCGACGAACTCCGCAAGGACCTGGTGAAGCAGGGCTTCCGCACGCTCAACTCGGTCGTGCGGCCCATCGCCAAGGCAGGCCTCACCTCACCCCTGCCGATCGGTATCGGCATCGTCGTGGTCGAGACCACCGGCCGGAAAAGCGGCAAGACACGCGAAGTCCCGCTCGTCGCCACGAGGATCGGTGATCGCATCGACGTCTCGACCGTGCGTCGCGATTCCCAATGGGTCAAGAACCTTGCGGCCGACCCCGACGGCGCCGTCTGGCTCAAGGGCGAACGTCGTGAGGCCACTGCGGACATCAGCGAAGGCGACTTCCTCACCCGCGCCACCTTCGAACTCTGACCCGGCGCGCCGAGGCGCCGGTTCAGGTCAGCTGGGAGGCGGGCGCCCACGTGGCGTGGGTGCCCGACGAGATGCGCTCGGGGAGCCTGACCCGGGCGATGGGACCACCGGTCGGGTCAGCGGCGTCGAAGATCTCGCAGTGTGATTCGTCGTTCACCATGTCGCACGAGAACGTCAGCAGGTAGGCGTCGTCCTCCGCCGTCGAGCCGAGCCGGGGGGCAACCACGGTTTCGCTCACGAACGTGCCCTCCGGCGCATGCCAGAACGTCTCGGCGCCGGTCTCGACGTCGTGTTTCACGAGGCCGTTGAACGCGAAGATGCCGTGGGCGCACAAGGCGTTGTAGCTGTAGCGGTAGGGACGCCCCCAGTGCTGTCCGTTGATCATCGGGAACTCGGAACACGTCTCACTGAGCGGCTCTTCCCGGGTCTCTCCCGTGACAAGGTTGAAACGCCAGCGGTGGTGCCGGGCCTGCAGCACGTTCATGTCGAGGGTTTCGAACCCCTTGTGCTTCGGGTCGACGTTCACACTGCGGTCAACGCCTCGAGCCGTGGGGTTGTGTTGGAAGAAGCCGTCGAGGACGACCTCGTCACCGTCCTCGTAGGCGTTGGTCCAGTGGAGGACGAAGGTCGGGTCGGCCTCGAACCACCGGATGTCCTCGGTGGAGCCGTGCCGCGGCACCAGCGCGAACCGACTCGGCAGGTCACGCCGGAACACGTTGGAGTAGTACCCCGACGCGAGCGCCTCGGGATCCCAGAACAACGGCAGGTCGTTCAGGATCGTCCAGTTCTCCGTGAACATCATGTCGTGGGGCAACCGGGGCCCCGGCAAGGGCACGTCGATGTAGGTGACGAGTTCACCGGCCGGGCTCACGACCCCGTAGTGCATGTACGGCGCCTCGACGCCGTAGTTGAAGAAGAGCAGTTCGCCGGTGTGTTCGTCGACGCGCGGATGAGCGGAGACGCCTTCCTGCGGAAAGAAGCCGCCCCATTCCGTGGTGCCTTTGGTCTCGAGCGTGTGCGGATCGAGGCGGTAGAGCTCGCCGCACTGGTAGAAGCTGGCCAGCGCCTCGCCACGGTGCACGATGACGTCGGTCGAGGCGTTGTCCTTCATCATCGAACGAGCCCCCCAGCCGTGGTCGGCCTCGGCATTGGACGGGTGTTCGGTGATGCCGGCCCACAACGACCGGCCCGCTTCTTGCTCGGCGAGGAAGCCTTCGGTTCGCACGAAACGGTTGGCGTACGTGGCTTCGCCGTTGGCGAACCCGATCGAATGGATCATGCCGTCACCGTCGAAGGGGTGGTAGCGCTTGGCCGGTTCGAAGACCGCCGTCTCGGTGTTGCGCAGGTACACACCGGCGAGGTCGTCGGGGATCTCGCCCTCGACGTCGAGGTCCCATGCGTCGTATTCGCGGTACTGGGGCCGCCAGACGCCGCTGCGGTAGGGGTGATCGTCGTGGGGCGGGAGACCGCCATGGATCTCGTTGCGCAGTTCGACCTTCATGGCTCCATGCTGGCTCATCGGTGCGGCGACGTCACGTCTGCGATCATGGCGCAATGAGCGAACCCACCACGATCGACGAGCTGGTCCGACGCGCCGTCGACGCGCGACCTGACGAGGAAGCGCTGGCTGACGCACCGAATCGGGCCACGCTCGATGGCGGCATGCCCCAGCGGCTCACGTGGGCCGAGGTTGATGCTCGCATCGACGGTGCCGGCGCTGAACTGCAGGCGGCCGGCGTCGGGCCGGGTGACTCGGTCGGGATCCAGCTCGCCAACGTGGTCGAGTTGCCGATCACGCTGCTGGCATGTTTCCGGATGGGGGCCGTGGCCGTGCCGTTCCCCGTCCAGCACCGGGCACACGAGCTGCGTCACGGGTGTGCGACGGCCGGGTTCGACGTGTTCGTCACCACCGACCGGACCGACCGGCCCGATCAGGTCGCCGCTGCGGCCGAAGCGCTGGGGCCGCAGGTGACGATCCTTGCACCAGCGACCGAGCCTGGCCCGCCCCTCGATTCGGCAGCGACCACTCCGGACACGCGGGCCACCGTCTGCTGGACCTCCGGCACGACCGGCACCCCGAAAGGCGTCCCCCGGACCAACGGCAAGTGGCTGGCCACCTCTGGGTTCCAGGTGACCGAACTCGACTTGCGTGCGGACGATCGGGTCCTGTGTCCGTTCCCGGTGGTGAACATGGCCGGTATCGGCGGCATGTTGCTGACCTGGGTCGAAACCGGCTGTTTCCTGGCCCTGCACCATCCACTCGATCTGCAGGTGTTCCTCGGCCAGATCCCGGACGAGCGGATCAGCTACACGGTCGTGCCGCCGGCGGCGCTCAACATGTTGTTGGCGAACGACGCCATGCTCGATCAGCTCGACCTGTCGAGCATTCGCAAGATCGCGTCGGGGTCGGCCCCGCTCGATCCGTGGATGGTGGAGGGCTGGCAGGCCCGAGGCATCGAGATCGTGAACGTGTTCGGCTCGAACGAGGGTGCGGCGATGATGTCGACGATGGCGGCGGTGCCTGATCCGACCGAACGGGCCCGCTACTTCCCGGTGCCGGAGCGGGAGGGCGTCGAGATCCGACTCGTCGAACCGGCGGAGGAGTCCGAGATCACGACTGCCGGCACGGTCGGTGAACTGCGCTTCCGGGGTGTGACCGTGTTCGACGGCTATCTCCCCGCCCCGGCCGGGACCGAGACC
>JAKMFW010000046.1 GCA_022425325.1 Acidimicrobiales bacterium
CCGTAGCCGACCAACTCCGAGCCCACGATCCAGCAGCGTTTCGAACGCTCACCACCACCGATGTCGATTTCCGCTTTCACAACGACGGTGTCGACCTGCGGGCGCGGCGGCCGCTAATCGAGCTCGACCGAACGGGGCGAGTCCATGCGGTCAGCGTCAACAACCGCTCGATGGAACCCTTGCCGGCAGGCTCGCCCCACGCAGCTGATTTCTACGCCGCCTACCGGACCTTCGTGAATCTCCTCGACGGCGACGACCACGCAATCGAAATCACCCTGCGGCCCGGGGAACTCGTCGCCTTCGACAACCGACGGGTCCTGCACGGACGCCGAGCCTTTCGGTCCTCGGCCCGCCGCCACCTTCAGGGCTGCTACATCGACATCGATACGATCCGCTCCGCAGCGCACGCAACAACGGCGTGACACCGCCGCAGCGTGAATATGACGGCGGACCGCGACGACTCAGGCGAGCAGAGCCGGCAACTCGGCCAACGAAGCCAGATGCACCGTCGGCTGGATCGAACCAACCGGCGCATGGACCAAGACACTCGGGCAGCCCGCTGCTGCAGCCGTGCGCAGATCCGTGTCGGTGTCGCCGACGAACGCGAGTTCCTGTGGTTTGACGCCGGCCCGCTCGGCGCTTTCGAGCAGCATCCCCGAACCGGGCTTGGCGCCGAAGCCGGAGTCGTAGCCGATCACGCTCTCGAACCGATGCAGCCACCCAAGCCCGGTGAGCTGCTGACGCGCTGACATCTCCGCGTCGTTGGTGGCGAGCCCGATCCAACAGCCCATCGAGGCGAGCGCATCGAGCGCGTCGGACACCCCCGACAGAGGCGTGACGGTGCCATCGGCGTGGGCGAACAGCCGCTCCTCGAAGATCGGGAGAAACCGCTCGGGGTCGACATCGAGGACCGGGGCAAGGATCGCGACGAGCTGGTCATTGCTCGCCGCAATGATCGGGGCGTCAACGGAGAGTTCGTGCGTGTCCAGATCCACGCCGATCGCTGCGGCAGCCTCAGATCGGCGGGTCGGATCGTCGACCAGATCGAGCAGCGCTCCGGCCATCGCCGGACCCCAGGTCCGATGGACGTCGATCAGCGTTCCGTCCTTGTCGAATACGACGGAGCGGATCCCCGACAGTGGCACCTGCTCAGCCATTTTCACGTCAGCGAACGCAACGGTTCATCACGAAGCGGGCACCACGAGCAGCGACTGGTTGGCGATCCCGAGCAAGCCGTCGGCGTCGGCAAGGGTCGCGGTGGCGGTGCCGTATCCGTCGGCTCGCAGGTGGGTGACGGCATCGCTCAGCAGCCACTCGCTGCGTGGCAGGCGGTGGACGTTCACGGTCAGGTCGGGGTTGATATAGAGATGTCGTCCCATCTCGATGATGTTGCTGATGCCATTGCCGAAGTCGGCCATGGCAAGCACCCGATCGAGCGGGGTGATCGGCTCGCCGGGGAAGACCGGAGCGAGGAGCCGGAACCATGCTGCCGACGGGCCCGCAGCGCCGAACGATCGGCCATCGACGCTTCGAATGTCGAAGGCGTCCATGTAGAACCCGCCGGCAGGAAGCGGATAGCCGTGCTCGTAGGGGATCGAGTCGTCAGGGCCGGCGACAGCGACCGGACCCGGCATGTCGAGCAGCGACTCGTCGAGGCCATTGTCGCCGCGGGCGATCCGCATTCCTCTGGCATAGACAAGTTCGGTGTCCTGCTCGTCGCGGAGCACGAGATCAAGCAGTTGGATTCGGCGCCCGGGGCGCGTTTCGCGGATCTCGACGGTGAGCGGCACGAGCGGAACCGGTCGAACGAGTTCCACGGTGAGGCGGGCCAGGTGGAAGGCGTCACCGGCGCCGTGTTCAGCGAGATAGCGACCGGCCAGCACCGTCGGGGGGCCGCCGTGCATCGAGCTCGGATCCCAGGGGCCGGTACAGAGCGGTCCGGGGTGCACCCGCATTCCGTCGCGTTCGAACATGGCGTCGACCATGCCCGGACAGTAGCTAGATCGATTGGACCGGCACCAAGAAGCGACGCCGGTTCAGGCGAGGCGGCCGTAGAAGGTCGCCAGGGCCGAGTCGGAAAGCCGCACCCCTGGTTCGTCGTTGAAGGCGAAAACGACGAGCAGTCGAGTGACGTCACCGATCGTCGGCGTGACTCGGTGGAGTGCGTCCCGGCCCCGGAACAACACCAGATCCCCCGGAGCGAAGGTGAGCGTCTCGACAGGGTGGATGCCATCGAGCGCAGCGTCGACGGTCTCGTAGCCCTGCTCTCCGCGCCCCGAAGCACGGGCGGCCGGAACGTACTCGAAGATGCCGCCGGCCTGCGGGGCTTGAAGGAGCAGTGTCACGGCAAACGACGAGTTGTCGAAGTGCCAGCCGAGCTCTCGGCCATGCGGCGCGAAATGGACATTGATCGACGAGAGCGGGTCGTCGTAGGCATGGATCGACTCGATGCCGAGCACGGCGCAGAGGAATCCCCGCAGATCGGGATCGGCGTAAATCGTGCGCAGCGGCGAGTCAGGCGGAACCTGATCGTCGGCAATGAGTCCCTTGCTGCTGAGCACCTGCCGGTTGAACGCATGGTCGTCGCCGAGGCACGGGTCCGGGTCGGTCAGGTAAACGTTGTGGGTCGAGTCGGCGAAGAACGCCTCGCCGATCCTTGGTGCTGCCTCGGCCACGATCTCGTCGATGATCGAGGCGGGCACAAGCCCGTTCAACACGAGCGCCCCATCGGCGTCGAGCCGTTCGCGACAGGAGGTCTGGTACGCAACATCGGTGAGCGGATGGCGATCCGTGTCGAGCATTGCCGTCACGAGGTCACCCCGGCCCATCGCAGGAAGTTGTGGATGAGGCGCTCACCGTCGGGGTTGTCGGTGGTCCAGTACTCGGGGTGGAACTGCGCACCGGCGAGCGGGCGTTCCTCGTGGGCAGCGAGCTGGATCGGACACGGGTCGGTCTCGGCCAACCGCACAAACCCGTCGGGAAGTGTTGGCAGGTGGTACGAGTGCGCATGACGGAAGACGGGGGTGGCGCCGAGCCCGTCGTGCAATGGGTGGTCACCGACGAGCCGGACCGGCTCGTAGCCGAGCTCGGTGATCCAGCCGGGCTCGTAGTCCGGGTGCGGGTCAGCGGCGCCGCCGGGCAGTCGGCCCATGCGAACCGGTGCCACACCGAGCGCGTCAGCGATGAACTGCAACCCACCGCAGAATCCAAAGACGGGGAGGTCGCCCCGACGAATGATCTCGCGCAGGCCTTCGCGTTCGTGCTCGTCGTACACCTCGGGTGGCGCGCCATGTCCAGAGATGAACACCGCCCGGATTCCGTGCCGGTCGATCAGGCCGGGGTCAACGTCGCCGTACCGGACAAGAAGGCAGACATCGCCGGCCAGGTCACCGAGTCGGTAGGTGATTCGGGTGCGGGCAGCGAGAAGCCAGTCGCCTGCCCGCTCGTACGTCGAGGCATGTTCGTTGTCGACGTAGAGGATCACCGGTCGATTCTGCACGACCCGTCGACGGAACACACCAGATCGCTTGCCGGTGTGTGATCGATCACCGTTGTGGTCCACCATCCGTGGGGCCCGTCGTTGCTGAACGCATAGGCGTTGGTGCGGGTCGGGTCGCCGGCGACGGCGATTCGGATCCGCTCGGGACGGGTGACAATCGGCACGAGTCGCTGAGGGTCGTCGGAGGCGGCGAACACCGGTGGCAACAACCCCGCCGCAACCAGATCGACGAGGCGGCGTCGGCCGGCGGTGAGATTGCTCCACTCGCCGATCAGCGCCTCGAACGTCGATGCCGGGATCCGGGCATGCCCGAACAGCGCAGCCCGAACATCGGCCTTAGACCAGCCGGCCCGGGCGAACGTCCGGGCGAGGATCGGCGAGAGCACCAGGAGCGGCGCGAACTGGTCATGCCCGAGGCCGTAGACATGGGTGAGATCCCAGGCGGCCGTCCGAGCGAGGCCGTTTCCGAGGTAGGGCACGATCTCCTCGGGGGTACTGCCGAACACGCTGCCGATGATCGTGCCGCTGTTCATGCGGGCGACGCTGACGGCGTCGGCGCCGATGGGAGCGCCGAGGTCGACGCTGAGCGGCGTCCAACCGATCTCATCGAGACACGCCTGGTCTTCGGAGAGCACGACGCGAGCGGGATTTCCGAACGTTGCCTTGTCGTGCTCGTCGCTGGTGAACCCGAACACGTTCCGAAGGTAGAGCCGCAGCCACCGGCCGACGGCGGTGTTGGCGTGGGCGCCCTCACGCATCACGGCGGCGCCGTGGTGGAAACCGAGCGCAGCGGTCGTGGGGCCGTTGAGAACGATCAGGGCGTCGGCGCCAGTGGTGTTGCCCGAGTGTTCGGCCCCGTAGGCCGGGTCGAGCAACACCTCGGCAAGTGCAAGGAGTACCGGCAGGTGTTCGGGTCGACACCCCGCCATCACGGCGTTGACGGCGATGGACCACACGGTCACGTCGCGACCGGACGAACTGGCAACACCGAGTACCTTCCACGGATCGTGACCGGAGTCGGCGAGAAACGTCTCGATTCGCTCGCGTGTCGGCGGCACGACGGGGTGGCCGTCGCTCCACCCACGATCGAGAAAGTACCGGTTCACGTCGTCAATGGAGCCGGAGACGACGATGTCCAGGGCGGCGGGCTCGCCCGAGTCGTCGTCGTGCCCCTCCACAGATTCGACCGTCAAGCCGGCGATCACACGATCGACGACCGTCGCTCGGAACGAGGCGACGAGTTCATCGGTGCTCATGGCGTCGACATGGCCCTCGGTCACGGCGAGCGCAAGGCCGTCGTGGCCGTGACCTCGGGCAGTGGCGAGAGCCTGGCCCTCGAAGCCCTCGCAGACGATCGACACCGAGGGGATGCCGATGGACTCGGCGGCGATGGCGGCCCGCATCACGGCGGGCGTGCAGGAGCCTCAACACCCCATGCCGGAAACGACCGCATCCACGCCGCGTGTCCGCAGATCATCGGGCAGTCGCCCGACGCGTGCCTTCTCGTCGCTGCCGTGGAGGTTGCCGAAGACGTCGTAGCCGACGATGTCGACGCCGGGGAACCGTTCGCGAAGCTCGGCTTCCAGCACGGGGAACAGTTCGTCACCGCGGAACAGGTAGTCCCACAGGAAGGCGATACGGGCGCCCTCGAGCGACGAGAGCCGGTCGGCTCGCCGACGGGCCTGCACGCCGCGCGGCGATCTCGGCCAGACGGCGTGGTACACGGGCTCATCGGAACGGCTGGACATTGCTCCAGCATGCGCCACGACAGGCGGCAGCCGCTGGCCTTGTCGGCGACGGAACCACCCAGATGTAGCATCTGATGTCATGGATTCGATTGATCGCGCAATTATCAGCGAGCTTCAACGCCATGGACGCATGCAAAATAACGATCTCGCCGATCTGGTAGGACTCAGCCCCTCGCCATGCCTCCGACGGGTCCGCCGACTCGAGGCCGAGGGGGTGATCGCCGGCTACAGCGCTGTTGTTGACCGCGAGGCGGTGGGGTGCGCCTATGAACCGATCGTGTGGGTGACCCTCACCTCGGTGACCCGGGAGTCGATGCTCGAGTTTGAGCAGGCGATCCAGACGGTTCCCTCGATCATCGAGGCGGCCCGCATGATGGGGCAGCCCGACTATCTCCTTCGTGTCGTCGCCGCCGACGCCGAGGCATTCGAGACGATCTACATGGACGAGTTGGCGGCGCTCCCCCACGTCCAGACCCTCACATCACAACTCGCCATGAAGGTCGTCAAGCGAACAACAGCGTTACCGATCGCTTGATCCGGAAGGCCATGCCATGCGACGCGGATGCGCACGTCGCGTCACGCCGAAGCTCAGATCGCGTCGAGGGCCAGCTCAAGCGATGGACCGTCAAGATCGATCGCCAACCAGAAGGGCCGCTCAGCGCCGACTGACCCCACATCGGTGGTCGCCAACGCCAGTCGCCCGCCCCGACCGGCGTCACGGAGGAACGCCTCGGCGTCGGGCAAGGGGAACATGATCGCGAACGCAGCGCGAACCGGCGATGTGAGCGAGACGCCCAGAAGGAAGACCGGTGCCCCGTCCGGACCGGCGTTGTCGACGCGGCGGCCCGTCGTGCGCACGTCACCGATGCCCTCGATGGCGTGAACACGAGCGAGGTCGGCGACCTCCGGGTGATCGTCGACGTGCAGGACGACCGTGGGCGTCATGGCGCCATCCTCGCCCACGGCGTAGCCCAGATCCTGAGCGAGCAGAAGTGCGGGACGATCGGCGGCCACGAGCGCAGTCTGCGCGAGTGGCGGATGCCACGCCCACCCGGAGCAGCCCGGGGGTGGCAGAGGGCCATGTGGCTCCGTACCGTCATCGCATGGCCAACGTGCGATTCACCGTCACCCAACCCTTCGACGCTCCGGCTCGGACCGTATGGGATGCGCTCATCGACTGGAAGGGCCATGAAACATGGATCCCCGCCACCAAGGTCGAGATCCACACCGACGGCGACCCGACGGCGATCGGTTCGGAGTTCACCGCCACCACGGGTTACGGCCCGCTGGCTCTCCCGGACACGATGCGGGTCACGCGTTGCGCTTGGGACGACGGTGCCGGCACGGGCGACTGCGAGGTCGAGAAACTCGGCCCGGTGCTCACCGGCCGGGCGGGCTTCACGATTGAGCCGACGAGCGAGACGGCCAGCGAGGTCGTCTGGATCGAGGACGTCAAGGTCCGCTATCTGCCGCGTGTCCTTGCCCCCATCGCCAAGGTTGCCGGGGCGGCGGGCTTCAGGCTCGGGATGCGCAAGCTGGGCAAGCAGCTCGCCGCACGCTGATTCAGTCGTCGGCCTCGTCGGCACCCACGAGCGAGCATTCACGGCTGAGCTCGTCGCGGCAGGCGCTGCACACTCCGTGCACGACAGGTGGCATGACGCTGCGCTCGAGAAGGCGGGCTCGACGCACGACGTCCTCGACCTCACACCACTCCCCCTCGTATTCGGCCTGCGCGCACCAGGTACAGAGGGCGATCTCATCGTCGGTGCTGTCGCGCTCCACGAAGGCATCGAGGAAGGCGACCGGCTCTCGAAGCTCTTCGAAGACGAGGACGGAACGGAAGTGGACGTGGCCATCCGCCTCGGGTGAGACGGTCATTTCGAACCAGCGGCGAGCATGCGGCGCGTCACAGCGAAGGGGAACCTGCATTGCGTCACCGGAGTTGCGGACCCGTTCGATGATCATCTGCCAAACACTGCGGCTGGTGTCGCTGCTGAAGAACGACCACAGCGTTTGCGTTCCGGTGAGTTCGGCGAGCTCGGGGGCACCGTTGTCGCGAGCGAAGTTCGACCACCCATCGCCCATGCTGACGACATGGTCGGCGGCGTCGATTCGGTACGCGACTGTGAGGGCGTCGGAATGGCGGAGCCCGGGGGCTGTGCGTGCAATGCGGGCGGCGTCGCGCTCGGCGTCAACCGTGGCCGAGATGGCCTTCCAGATCGAGGTTGGCGGCTCCAGGAACTCGAGATCTTCAGCGTCGAGTTCGCGTAGAAGCGCGTCGATGCGCTCCGACTCGGCGGGGTAGACCTCCACCTCGTTGTCGGGCGGCATGGCGACACCATAGCGAACTCCGCCGTGCACCCCCGAATGGGTGCAGCCTGAACGACACCGCCCGATCAGGGGATCAAGACGAACTTCCCGACATGCGCCTTCCGGAGGAACTCCTGCTGCGCCGCCACGATGTCGGTCAACGGGAACGTCTTGGCCACGCGCGGTCGAATCTCACCTCGTTCGATGTAGCCGACCAGATTCGGGAAGACGGGTTCGTCCCACGCTGTGGAGCCGATGAGCCGGATGTCGCGCAGGTAGAGGGTGCGGACATCGAGATCGACGATCGGGCCGGCGATCGCGCCGGAGGTGACGAGACATCCACCGCGTCGGACCGCCTCCAGCGCCGCCGGGAAACCCGGGCCAGCGACATTGTCGATCACCACATCGCACGACTCCGGCTCAAGGGCATCGCCTCGTTCAACCAGTTCGTGGGCACCGAGCGCACGGACCTCCTCGAACTTCGACTGCGAGGCCATGGCGACGACATGGGCGCCTCGACGAGCGGCGAGTTGCACCGACGCCGAGCCGGTACCGCCGGAGGCGCCGGTGACGAGCACACGGTCGCCGGACCTGATGCCCGCTCGCTGAATCATGTTCTCGGCGGTGGCGTAGGCGCACGGAATCGCACCGAGTTCGGCGTCGGTCCAGTCACACTCGACCGGAAAGACCTCGCTCGCCGGAACCTTCACATACTCGGCGAAGGCGCCGTCGAAGTCCGACGCCATCCAGACGTTGTGCATGGTGTCGTAACCCTTCGGGCGCATGCACGCTCGGACGATCACGCGCTTCCCCAGGAGAGCGGGGTCGACACCCTGACCCACTTCATCGACGATGCCGCAACAGTCGGTGCCCTGGATCAGTGGCCACGGGGTCGGCTCGTTCCAGCCGCCGTCCTCGCGCTGAACCGTGCCGTCGGTAGCGCCGGCGACAGCATCGGTGGAGACCTCGACGTCAGTGCTGTACCAACCGAGGCGGGTGTTGATCTCGGTGTTGTTCATGCCCGCCGCCAAGACCTTGAGCCGAACCTCCCCGGCTGCGGGAATCGGTATGGGTACCTGCTGGATCTCGATCATCTCGAAGCCGCCGTTGCCGAGGGTCACGGCGGCGATCATCGTCCGGGTCATGACCGGAGCGTAGGCGCCTGAGGCCCGGCCTCTCACAACTCCCGGCGGGCGGCCATGATGGTGGCATGGTCACCGATTCCCCCGACTCCCAAGGCCAGACCCTCAACGTCGCTCCCTCCCCGACCGAGCCACCGGGCGGTTTCGTCCACGATGTCTACGAGCATGTCTGGATCATCGAACGTCCCCGTGCCCAGGTGTGGGCCTGGCTGTGCGATCCCGGGACCTTCACCGACGGCCAGATCCCGCCGTGGCGGGTCGAGTTCCTCACGAATGAGGCCGGCGAGACCGGTTTCGCCGAAGGCGTCTACAACACCCACACCGGGCCCTTCATCAACTTCGCCGGTGTGCTCGGCGAGATCCGCCACGAGGAATACCGGGACCTCCAGTACTTCTTCGGCAGCTACGCCCTGAGCTTCGCTCTGTTCCGACCGACCCGGCTGCAGTTCTGGGTTGAGGACACCGACGATGGCGGTACGCGACTCACACTTCAGCTCGACACGTTCGTTCGCCGTCGTGCCCGCCGCATATGGACTCGCCTGATGCGAATCTTCTGGAAGCGGTTCGGGAGCTGGTGCGAGCGGGCGATCCCGAACAACTGGCTCCGCTGAGAGCCGCTCAGCGAACGATCGTCGTTCGTCGCAGAAGGCGGTCGTGGCCTTCGTAACCGCCGGTCGCCCGGTGCAGCACACTTCGGTTGTCCCACACGACCGCCATGTCCGGTTCCCAGCGGTGCCGGTAGATGACGGCGTCGTCGATCTGGTGCTCGTGGATTTCGCGCAGCAGTGAACGGGCCTCGTCGTCCTCCATGTCGACGACACCCTGTACGTACCCGAGGGTCGAGAAGAGGGCTGGTCGGCCGTTGCCTTCGTGGATCCGCACCAACGGGTGTTGACCGTCGTAGGGGTCGCGGTCGCCACGGATCGCCATGGTCTGTCCGGCGGTCTCGTCCGACGCCGGGTCGTGCATGCTGCCCTTGCCATAGATGAAGCGGTCGGAATGCTTCGCGACGAGGCCCTCAAGTCGAGACTTGAGGTCATCGGGCAGGCGGTCGTAGGCAAGGTGTTGGTTGGCGAAGAGCGTGTCGCCACCGACCGGCGGAATGGTGAGGCCGAGCAGGCAGGTCGCCACCGGCGGGGAGTCGAGAAAACTCCAGTCGGAATGCCACCCCTCGCCGAACAGCGGTGCCTCTTCATCGGCGTCGCGTCGGATCTCGGCGATGTGATCGCTGCCCTCGATCGGAATGAACCACGGGTCCGTGCCGAGGCGACCGAACGCCTCGGAGAACCGTTCAAGTTCGTCGTTCGACATTCGCTGATCGGGAAACACGAGCACATGGTGCTCGTCGAGGGCGGAGCGCAGTTCGGCGGCCTCGGCATCATTGATTGCTCGGGCGTCGAGGTCGGAGACGACGGCGCCGCATGCGTGTCCGGTCGGAGTGATGACGGCCATGGGCGAACGGTAGCGAACTGCGCTGCGCCGGGCGAACGGGCTACTCATGGGGCCGCCGGCATACCCCAGCGAGCCTGAAGCTGGATGACAAGCCGATCGCAAGGTCGCCATGGTGGGCTTCGCGACAACCACAAAGGAGCTTGTCATGTTGTTCATGATCAATTGGGAAATTAACCACGACCAGAAGATGGACACGTTCGGGGCGTTCGCCGGAATGTCCGAAGCCGACGATGCGGCAGTTGAGCAGGCCCACGGCTTCACACAGATCGGCCGGTGGCACGATATCGCCAACGGCCGCGGCGTTGCCATCGTCGAAGCTGACTCGTCAGAAGCAGTTCACGGCTTCTTGATGATGTGGACCGGCGGCATCAGCACGCTAGAGGTCACGCCGGTGCTCGATGACGCCGCCGCCAGGGCGGTCATCAGCGCCAATATGCCCCAGGGGTGAGGCCGACATGGCGACGTTCTTCGTCATGTTCTCCACCGACCCGGATGTCGATCCGCGCAAATGCGTGGTCGGGCTGGCGTGTGCTGCGCAAGCCGTCGCAGACGGCCATCAGGTTCAGGCGTTCTTTGCATCGCATGCAGTTCGCTTGCTGCACGCCGACTACATCGATGCAATCGACGCTCGCGTCGGCATGCCTGATGGATCCTCCCGAGCCATGGTCGAGCAGTTGGCGGCCGGGGCGAACATTGCGTGCTCCACCGGCTCGCAGGCGGTCGTCGGGGTAACGCCGGATACGGCCGACGATGTTCTCGTCGGCGATCTCAATCTGGAGTGGAGTGGCCCACCCGGGGTTGTTGCGATGAGCGCCAACGCCGACACCTCCCTGTCGTTCTGATCGACAGAGGGGGATTGCAGCATCACGTTGCTCGGCGGCCCGTGGGGGCATGTCGCCCCTCCGGGCCGCTGACGACGCGTGGTGCTGCCTGGCCGTCGCAACCTCTGGGCAGCGTCAGCCGGCTGACGTCACTCGCTCAACGACGTCGAAGGACAGCAGTTCAGCCGAAACGCCGGGCGGGCCCGCAGGGCGGGCTTCAGCCGTTGCCTCGACGTCGGTGCCGTGAGCCCGTCGAAAGTCGCTGCCACCCATCCACGCCTCGAACGCCTCTTCGGACTCCCAGCGGGTGAAGACATAGAACGGCGACATGCCGTCGGTCGGCTTCAACAGCAGAAACTCCTCGAACCCGGGCTGGCTTTCCACCGAACCGGCCCGCTTCGCGAACCGCTCCATGAAGTCGTCACCCATCCCCTTGGGGACGGTGACGGCATTGATCTTGACGACGCTCATGCGGGCAGCATCGCGCAGCACGTCCACCAACAGGGCGTCAGTGTCCTTCGTTCGAGGTCACTCGCCGAAAGATCGGGGCGGGGTCGCTTCAGACGTCGATGAGACGGGCGACGAAGGCAACGATCTCGTCGATGACCTCGTCACGGTTGGTCTCGTTGACGAGTTCGTGCCGTGCGCCCTCGTAGACCCGGATTGTGGTGTCGGTGCTCGGCATCGCCTCGACAGCGGCGAGCGACGTCCGGTAGTCGACATAGGGATCGTCGTCGCCGTGGCAGAACAGCACCGGCATGGTGAGCCGATCGATGTCGGCCTGGAAGCCGTCAAGCGCTCGCATCTCAGCCTCGAGCAGCGGTCGTTTGTACCGGCCTCGGTAGATGAGCGGATCGGTCGAGTACGTCACGACCGTCGCCTCATCTCGTGACATGCCCGAGAAGTCGGTGGCTGCTTCGGGAAGTTCTGGCGCAGCGAGCGCATCACGAGCCCAATTCCAGTCACCGATGACCGCGCCGAGAAACCCGATGCCGGCGACCGCATCGGGGTTCGCTTGCGCGAAGCGGGCGGTGAGCAGGCCGCCCATCGAGTGGCCGATCATGAGGAGCGGCACCTCAGGCTGGGCGTCGGTGGCGATACGGACGAGCGTCTCAAGATCGG
>JAKMFW010000066.1 GCA_022425325.1 Acidimicrobiales bacterium
TTCTCGAGATCAGGCCCGAGATCCCACTCGGGCGTGACGAGGTGCCGGTAGCTCTCCTGGAGCTTGTTGAGATTGAGCTTCTTGAAGCCCTTCATCGTCGAGAGCGCCCCGACGCCGATGTTCACGGTGCCGTCGCCGGCAGGGAACATCCAGCCGTAGCCGGGGACCGCAGTGCCGCGCTCGTCCTTGAGCGTGAGGCACGCCTCGAGATGCCGGTCGGTGTGGCGCGGCGATTCGGCGTAGGTGCGGATCGCAAGGCCGAAGGGCTCGTTGGGATCACGCTCGGCCCCGAGCATCCGGGCGACGGCCCCAGGCGCACCGGCAGCGACGACGGTCATCGGCGCCTCGAACTTCTCGCCTCCCGCCTCGACGCCCACGACGCGTTCGCCATTGAGCATGGGGAGCGCTTCGGTTTCGAAACGGATCTCGGCACCGGCTTTCTCCGCAACGCTGATCAGCGCCTCATCGAGCCGGCGTCGGGGCCAGACCGCTCCGTGTGGTGCGAAGCGGCCGTTGTCGGGCCAGGGAAGCTCTCGCCGAGTCGTACCGGCGATCATGCGCAGCCCGTCGATCCGGTGCGCATCGTCCATGTCGATCTCAAGTTCGTGGAGCGCTGCGACCGCACGGGGGGTCAAGCCATCGCCGCAGACCTTGTCCCGCCCACGAACCCCCTTCTCGAACACCGTGACGTTGACGCCGGCCCGAGCCGCACGGATGGCGGTGGCTGCGCCGGCAGGACCGCCGCCGATCACGAGGAGATCACGCTTTTCCATGCCATAAGCCTGCCGGATCGCGACGCCCAAACCGCAGTCGGGCGTCAGGGGTCACATCGTCGCTGGTCGCCGGCTCAGGGAAGCTGCCCGGTGTGGCCCAGGGCAAGGCGCAGAAGACGATCGTGACCTCCGGTCATCTCGGCGATGACCTCGGGACTCATCGCCTCCTCCGGTGTGACCCACGCCAGGTCGAGCGCATCGGCGGCAGGAGAGGCCTCGCCGTCGATCGGGACGATGTACGCCAGGCTGACCGCATGTTGCCGAGGGTCGTGGTAGCCGGAGATCGTCGGATCCGGGAAGTACTCCGCAACCGTGAACGGGGTCGGATTCGCCGGGAGGCGGGGGAGCGCCATCGGCCCGAGATCCTTCTCGAGATGACGCAACAGCGCATGGCGGATGCGCTCGCCGAAGACCACTCGACCGGTGACCAGGGCTCGGCTGATCGTGCCATCGGCCATGGCGCGCAGGAGGAGACCGATGTGGGTCACCTCGCCGATGCTGTCGACTCGCACCGGCACGGCATCGACGTACACCATCGGGACGCGCCCTCGCACGGTGGCGAGATCGTCGTCGCTGAGCCAAGTCTCTTCCGTGTCCACCTCGGTGAAGTCACTCACGGGCTGATTCTCGCGCCGGCGACGCCCGCTGCGGCGGACCGGGCCGAAGCGGGCACGGCAGGCGAGGACGCCATTGCCCGCGTTCCGATGCAGGAGTGCCTCTATACGGTGTATATTCGACGGCGTGCCGACCCTCGACCTCACGCCCGACCGCATCGTCACGGTCGCGCGCGGCCTGATCAGCGAGCACGGGCTCTCCGATTTCAGCATGCGCAAGCTCGCCGCCGCGCTCGACGTCAACCCGATGACGATCTACCTCCGCTTCGACAACAAGGACGCACTCCTCGACGCGGTCGCCCGGGCGAGCCTGGCGGAGTTCAAGGCACCACCAGCGGACGGCACGTGGAGCGAACAGGTGCGGGCGCTCGCCATCGGACTCCGCAACCACCTGATCCACGACCGCGAGACGCTGCGCCTCCTCAACGATGCCGACCGACTGAGCGCCGGACTCCTCGGCACGCTCGACCGAGGACTCGAACTGATGAGCGCCATCACATCGACGGGTGAGGACACGGTCGCAGCGTTCAGGGTCCTGTTCTGGCACGTCGTCGGCTCCGCCCTCGTTTCGGCTGCCTTCGACGACTTCCCCGGAAGCCGTTCCGACATCGGCGACATCCTCACCGGCGCCGGCACGACCCACACGCATCTCGCCGCCCACGCTGTGCACTTCGGTCGCGTCGACGGTGACGAACTCTTCCTCCGATCCACCGACCTCCTGATCGCCGGCCTGCGGGCCGACACCCCAAAGGACAACCCATGACCACTGCTGATCCGAAGACCAAGGATCCAATCGCTCGCATCGCTCCTCGCCGCGTGCACATTGAGAAATTCGGTGTCGAGCTCGGACCGGTCGTCCACGTTGCCGACGAACGGGCACGGCTGTCGTCGCCGCAGTACGAACACGTCACCGTCACGCCCAAAGGCGTCACCCTGGGTGCCGAGATCAGTGGAGTCCGGCTCAGTGGGGACCTCCCCGACGAGGTGATCGCCGAGATCCGGCGTGCCTGGCTCGACTACAAGGTTGTCTACGTCCGTGATCAGGACATCTCCAGCACCGAACATGTCGAGTTCGCCCGGCGCTTCGGCAAACTCGAGGTGCATCCGTTCCTGCTCGGGAGTGAAGAGCACCCGGAGTTGGTGCGCTTCGAAAAGGGTGTCGAAGCGAGCGGCTTCGAAAACGGCTGGCATCACGATGTCACCTGGCGCAAGACACCATCGATGGGCGCAATCCTCCGGTCGATTCAGGTCCCTGCGACCGGCGGTGACACCGCGTTCTCCGACATGGCCGCTGCGTACGACGGGCTCGACGACGAGATGAAGGAGCGCCTCGACGGGCTGCAGGCTGCCCACGACTACACCTTGGCGTTCGGAAGCTTCGTCGACGACAGCAAGAAGGCCGAGATGCGCGAGCAGTACCCGGTGGTGCACCACCCGATCGTGCGCACCCACCCCGAAACCGGTCGAAAGCTTCTCTTCGTGAACGCCTACTTCACCTCCCATGTCGTCGACATGGACGAGAACGAGGGCAACCAGCTCCTCCGCTACCTGATCTCGCGGGCGTCGATCATGGAATACCAGTACCGGGTCTCATGGGAGCCGAACCAGGTGACGCTCTGGGACAATCGGATCGTGCAGCACTACGCGCTGAGCGACTACTACCCCGATGTGCGCATCATGGAGCGCGCCAGCATCGTCGGCGATCGGCCCGTGTGAACATCTGGGCGAACCGATTCAGGATTCGATGGAGACTCGCTGATCGAGCGGCCGAACACTGACGTCGAGCTGATCGAGAATCGCAGCATCAGCGTCGTCGCCGTTGTTGTCGGCCGTGAGGAGACGATCACCGAGGAAAATGCTTGATGCGCCGGCGTGGAAACACAACACATGGGTCTCCTCCGACATCGACGAACGACCCGCCGACAAGCGGATCGTCGACTCGGGCATCACGATTCGTGCCGCCGCGATCGTGCGCACCAACTCGAGCGGCTCGAACTCGGGTAGCCCGTGGAGCGGTGTTCCCGGCACCTGGATCAGGAGATTGATCGGAACGCTCTCGGGATGCGGGTTCAAGATGGCCAGTTGCTGCAGCAGGCCCGCCCGCTGCCGCCGCGTCTCACCCATGCCCACGATGCCGCCCGAGCAGAGGCTGATACCGACCTCTCGGCAGGCCACGAGCGTGTCGAGGCGGTCCTGATAGGTACGCGTCGTGATGATCTCGCCGCAGAAGTCGGGGGAGGTATCGAGGTTGTGGTTGTAGTAGTCGAGTCCAGCATCGGCCAGCGTTTTTGCCTGACGGTCGGTAAGCATCCCGAGTGTCACGCACGTCTCCATACCGAGATCGGCGACGGCGTGGACTGCCTCCGCAACCTCGTCGACCTGTCGATCGTTCGGTGAACGCCACGCCGCTCCCATGCAGAACCGAGTGGCACCTTCGGCCTTCGCCTGCTCGGCTTTGGCGAGGATGTCCGGCAGGTCCATGAGGGGTTCAGGCTGCAGGTCGGTCTCGTTCCGAGCCGACTGGGGGCAATAGGCGCAGTCCTCGGGGCATGCGCCGGTCTTAATCGACAGCAGCTTGGCACCCTCGATCTCGTGCGGGTCGAACCGCTCGCGATGGCACGCATGTGCTGCGGCCAGGAGGTCGTGGAACGGCCGTTCGATGACGGCAAGCACCTCGTCGATGGTCCAGTCGTACCGCGGTTTGGTCATGGTCCCGGAGCCTGGCCGCTCGGGCGGCAGGACCCAAACAGCGAGGAGGTCACCCGCTACGGTCCCTCGACATGCCGCCACGGACCGACTGGAATCCCGTCTTGCGCGCCGAGTTCGAGCAGCCGTACTGGCAGGAACTCATGGGCTTCGTCGCAGCGGAGCGAGCCGCCCACGAGGTGTACCCGCCGCACGACGAGGTTTTCTCGGCTTTGCATCTCACCCCATTCGCCGACGTGAGAGTCGTGCTTCTCGGGCAGGATCCGTACCACGGCCCAGGGCAGGCACACGGTCTCTGCTTCAGTGTGAATGACGGCGTCCGGCTTCCGCCCTCGCTCGTCAACATCTTCAAGGAACTCGAGGCCGATCTCGGGATCGCGCCATCGACACACGGCAACCTGCGTCCATGGGCGCAGCAGGGTGTGCTCATGCTCAACACGACACTCACCGTCCGGGCTCATCAGGCCGCCAGCCACCAAGGGCGCGGCTGGGAAACCTTTACGGACCGAGTCATCGGGCACGTGGGGGCCAAGGCGGAGCACGTCGTCTTCGTCCTCTGGGGCTCGCACGCCCGGAAGAAAAAGGCGCTTGTCGACCAGACCCGCCACACGATCCTCGAGGCGCCCCACCCGTCGCCGCTGTCGGCGCACCGCGGCTTCTTCGGCAGTCGCCCCTTCAGCGCCGTGAACGCCGCCCTGGCGCGCGCCGGCCAGCCCCCGATCGATTGGCGGCTCGCCGCAACCCCTTGAGACCATCCCGGAGATCACGCTTCTCCTCCGGGGTGATGGCGTCCCATTGTCCGGGCTCGAGACCCTCCAGAGTGATCGAGCCGATCGCGATGCGGACGAGACGCAAGGTCGGGTGCCCGACTGCTGCGGTCATTCGACGTACCTGGCGATTCTTGCCTTCGGTGAGCGTGAGACGGATCCAGGAATCAGGAACCGACTTGCGAATGCGGATCGGGACTGGCCGAGGCGGGAGCGGCGGTTCTGTAGCGAGGAACTCCGCTGTGGCCGGACGCGTGCGGCCGCCCTTGAGA
Organism: Acidimicrobiales bacterium; assembly: GCA_022425325.1. Taxonomy (GTDB): domain Bacteria; phylum Actinomycetota; class Acidimicrobiia; order Acidimicrobiales; family Aldehydirespiratoraceae; genus UBA11606. The sequence goes on from JAKMFW010000066.1 coordinate 5,133, forward strand.
TCGACTCCCGTGGCGAGATGGTGAAGGGCGTCGTCGGACGGGATCCCCTCTACCTGCACGAGATAGGTGCGAGGGTGACCGATCGTGGCATCGGTGAGGTCGCCCCGGAGGGCCTTGTTGCGCGGGAGCAGCAGGAGGCCTTCGCTGTCTCGATCGAGTCGGCCCGCCGGATACACATTGGGCACATCGATGTGATCGGCGAGCGTTTGGCGTCCATCACGGTCGGTGAACGCCGTCAGGCAGTCGTAAGGCTTCCAGAACCGCAGGACCAGGTCAGGATCGTCGAGCCCTGTCATCGCCTCGGTGCCGCCTCTGGTCCTAGAAGTACCAGGGGAAAGACGACCAGTCAGGTTCACGCTTCTCCAGGAACGCATCGCGCCCCTCGATCGCCTCGTCGGTCATGTAGGCGAGGCGGGTGGCCTCGCCGGCGAAGACCTGCTGCCCCATCAGGCCGTCGTCGACAAGGTTCATGGCGAACTTCGCCATCCGCTGCCCGGTCGGGCTCTTCTTGTTGATCTCGGCGCCCCATTGGAGCGCAACGGTCTCGAGTTCCGCGTGGGGCACGACCTTGTTGACCATGCCCATGTCGAATGCCTCTTGTGCGGAATAGTCCATCCCGAGGAAGAAGATCTCTCTCGCTCGCTTCTGACCGATTTGCCGAGCGAGGTACGCCGATCCGTAGCCACCGTCGAAACTCGCGACATCGGTGTCTGTTTGCTTGAAGACGGCGTGCTCGGCACTCGCGATCGTGAGATCTGCGGTGACGTGCAGGCTGTGTCCTCCTCCCACTGCCCAACCGGGAACGACCGCGATGACCACCTTCGGCATCGTTCGGATCAGGCGCTGCACCTCGAGAATGTGAAGTCGGCCGGCCCGCCCCTGCTCGACCGTTTCGGCGGTCTCGCCATCGGCGTACTGGTAACCGCTCTTGCCGCGAATTCGCTGGTCACCACCCGAGCAGAAAGCCCAGCCCCCGTCCTTCGGCGACGGACCATTCCCGGTAATCAAGACACAGCCGACGTCAGGTGACATCCGGGCGTGATCGAGGCAGCGGTAGAGCTCGTCGACCGTGCCGGGCCGGAAGGCGTTGCGCACCTCGGGTCGGTCGAACGCAATGCGGACGGTTCCTTGGTCGACCGCTCGGTGGTACGTGATGTCGGTGAGGTCGCCGAGATCGTCGATCGCGGACCAGCGGGCAGGGTCGAACAGCGGGGAGATCGTCTCGTCGGCCATGCGGCGAGGCTAGACCGGGGGAGGGGCTACGCGGGCGTTCGGCTACAGCGGAACGCGCTGGAGTCGGGCGTCGAAGCGTTGGAACCAGCTGTCCATCAAGGCAACGCCTCGGTCGTCGCCGAACTCCAACTGGTCGAGTCCTGACATCCGGTGCAACAAGAGGAGGAGGGCCTCCTCGTAGTCAGCCAACAGTCGTTCGAACGAGTAGTCCACGACGCCGGTGGCCACCAGCGCGTCGTGGTAACTCCGGAGCAGGTCATCGATCACCGCCTCGGGGGTCTCCGGTGGCAGCGACCCGGCGATGAAGTAGGCCACGTCGAGCGCACCCGGACCGCGATTGACCGTCTGCCAGTCGATGATCGCAGCCAGCGATCCGTCAGTGGCGAAAAAGAGATTGTCGAGTCGGAAATCGCCGTGCAGGATCGTGCGCGGCGCCGAGTCATGCAGCCGGGTGATGCGCGCCAAGCCCGTCTTCCGGATGGCCTTGACGTGGGCCATGCCGTGCTCGCTCAAACGCTCCGCGGCGAAGCGTTCGAACGAACGCCGATTGTTCTTGTACTGCGCGTGAAAGAGTCGCGGGACGATGTCGCCGTTGGTGAACCAGTGCCGCAGCGGCGGACACGCATCACCCCAGCCCGACGAATGAAGGCGAGCGAGCACCCCGAGTGCAATCGCCGCCCGTGCCGGATCACAGCCCGCCACCTGGTTTCCCATCTCGGCCTCGGCGAGATCCTCGAGGAGGAGGATGCACGGTGGGACGTCCGCGTCGGTCTGCACCTTTCGCAGTAGGACTCGCAGGAGGAAGAGCGGGAGGCGCTCCGCCTTGATCATCTGGTCGAGGAAGGCCTCTTCCTCGCCGGTTGCGTCGTAGATCGCTGCATGCGCACGGGGTCGTGGGACGTCAACATCCGGCAGCAGCGTGTCGTAGGCCCGGACCTCTCGCTCATAGACCCCGAGCGACTTTCCCGTAGCCCGATTGAGCGCAACGGCAGTCGGCACCTTCGCAATCACGGTCGCCGGGCCGGTGCCAGCCGAGTAGGCGAGGCGAAGACGAGCGAGATCACCAACGAAGCCTTCACCATCGCCGAGGTCAGTGCGCTCAAAGGCTTCAATTCGGGCGTCTGCGCTGATCGCACCCTCCGAGCTCAGCACCTCCGTGAGCCAGTCGGACGTGATGTCATCGAGCCGGCTCGGTGTCGTGGTCGCCATCAGGCGAAGGTAGCGCCCGAGGGGAGTTCGAGGCCAGAACGCTCAGCCCCTGAAGGCCGCCAGCACGGCGTCGCTCTCGCTGTTGAGGACGAGCACATCGGCCCCGGTCGGCGTGATGAAGCGGTCGGTCGTAACAGTTGCTGCGACGGGTTGGGCGCCGCGAAGCGTCAGCCCGAGTTGAGCCGCCTCCACGAGCCCGAGGCCTTCATCCACCGCGACGTGATCGCCCACGGCCGCCATTGCGCCGATCAGGGTGAACGGGTTCCGAGTCGCGCCGAGCTTGTTCATCACGGCTGCGAGAAAGCGCTGCTGTCGTTGCACGCGACCGAGGTCACTGGTCGAGTCAGTCACGAGCGCTCCGTCGATGCGCTCGGTGTAGCGACGTGAGCGGACGTAGGCGAGCGCCTCCGGGCCATTGAGTTCGATCGCCCCAGCCGTCTCGATGGCGAGTCCCGATTTCTCGTCAAACGCCGGATGCGGAAAGTCAATGGTGACGCCGCCAAGGGCATCGACGAGTCCGAGGAAGCCAGCGAGATCAACTTCAAGGTAGTGATCAATCCCGATTCCGAGCTGCGTCTGTACCGTCGCAACCAAGGCCGCAGGACCACCGAACACAAATGCGGCGTTGATCCGATTGGTCGTGCCGGTGGAAAGCGGCACGTAAAGGTCTCGGGGAATGGCGAGCAGCGACACGGTGTCGCCTTCGACGCGCATCACGGCGATCGTGTCGGTGCGCTCCCCACTGAACGAGCCCAGATTCGGGAGGTTGGGATCTACTCCTTCCCGACTGTCGGTGCCGACAACGAGGTAGTTGGTGCCAGTTGGGCTGCCCTGCAGGACACCAGCCAGCTCAACGCGCTCAACACCACGCCAGGCCGACCACGAGGAGACACCAATGACGCCGAGAGGCAGGCCGATCAGAAAAGCAAGCGCCAGCAAGACCCAAGGCCAACGGCGGGCACGGCCAGGAACTTCGACATGGATCCCGTCGACCGGCTCGGAGGGCTCCTGCATGGCCGGCGCCTCGACGTGAATCGATCGTGGGTCACGGGGAGGGGTGGACATCGCTATGAGTCAAGCACGCTCTCCGGTGATCGGGACGGCAGGACGCCTTGTGCCACCACCTGTGGATAACTCATGGCTACTGTTGCTCGTCGGGCCGTACTCCATGCGTCGTTTCACCATGCTCTCGCTGCAATCCCGGTTCGCTCTTCCCGCCGTCATCGGCCTCGTCATCTCGCTGGTCGTCCCGGCGTCGGGACAAGACATCAGCGACCTCCGTCGCCAACGGGAACAGGCGCGAGCCGCAGAACAGGAGGCGCTCGAACAAATCGATCTCTTGCGCGCCGACGACGCACTCGTCGCCGAGGTACTCGCAGAGATTCAGAGCTTGGTCGACGCCCAGACCGCACGAGTCGCTGGGGCGCAGCAGGCCCTGGCGGCTGCAGAATCCGAGGTCCTGTACCGAGAGCAACTCGCTCGCGACGCAGAAGCCGCCGTTGCCGTCATGCGAGAGGAGATTGCAGTCCGAGCCGTCGACTCGTATGTCGGTACGGACACCTCGCTCGAGCCCTGGCTCGAATCAGGTGACCCCAACCGCACCGCGATCCGGCTCGCCATGCTCGACTTCGCCGCCGGCAACGAACGCGATCTCCTCGACGGTCTCCGAACGGCGCAAGCGGAGATGGAAGAAAATGTCCGACTCGGTGAGGCGGCACGGGTCGAAGCCGATCTTCTTCGGGAGGCGTACGAGGTTGCGCTCGCCGAACTCGAGGAGCGCCGCGCCGTGCAACTCGACGTGCAGGCAGAACTTCAGGTGCGGATCGACGAATGGATCGACGTCGCAAACGAGCGCGACACCGCGAGCGACGAATTCACGTCGCTCATCCGGGAGGCCACCGCTGCTGCAACCGGACTCAATGTCGGATCACCATCGCTCGAGGGTTACGTCATGCCGACATCGGGATCGATCGGTTCTGCCTTCGGCCCGCGCGTGCATCCCATTTTTGGCACCGTTCGCCAGCACACTGGCGTCGACATCGGCGCAGCAACCGGCAATCCGATCTGGGCATCGAAGGATGGGCGCGTCATCTTTGCCGGTTGGAAGGGTGGCTACGGCAACACGGTGGTCATGGTCCACGGCGACGGAACTGTTACGACGCTCTACGCCCACATGTCCGTGATCCACGCTGCACCGGGCGACCGCGTCGATCAGGGCGAGGTGATCGGCGAGATCGGCAGCACCGGTTTCTCGACGGGACCCCACCTCCATTTCGAGGTGCGCGTCAACGGCGAGCCGAAGGACCCACAGGCCTTCTTGCCGTGATCCGATGCCGCCACCCAATAGCTCGCCTCGGGTAGCGTCTTTCACGCAGTCGACAAGCCGAGGATCACATGGCGAGGAATCCAAAGCGCTTCAAACGGCGCCTGTTGGGCTACCGACGAGGGGCCGTCGATGCCCGCCTCGACGAACTCACGGCCACGATCGAAGCGCTTGAGAGCCAGTCCGGCCTGGCGACACCGGACCAGGATGATCTGGTACTTCGCGCCACACGCTTGAGCGTGGCCGCGATCATGGAGCAAGCCGAGGCTGACGCGGAGGCGATCCGTCAGTCCGCGCAAACCGAAGCTGCGATCTTGCTCGCCGGTACCGAATCCGCCGATCTCGATCACCCACCCGACGCCTGATTTCCTGTCCTCGCTAGCTACGACCGCTACTGTCGCCGCGCAATGCTGTTGACGATCGGCGATCTGCTCGAAGAGATCCTGATTCGTCTTGACGCGGCGCCCGTGCGTGGGATCGACAGCTCCGTTCGGTCGGCTCGAGTCCGAGGTGGGAGCGCGGCCAACGTCGCCGCGATCGACGCCGAAATCGGAGGCACACCGCGCTTTGTCGGCCAGGTGGGCGACGATGCGCTCGGGCATGCCCTCGTCGACGACCTCTCCTCTCGCGGCGTCGACGTCCGGGGTGCTCACCTCGGTAGCACTGGGGTCATCGTCACGACCGTCGGCCAAGGGGCGCGTACACGGCTCATCGATCGGGGGGCGTCGCGTGGCCCAGCGCGTCTTGATCCCGGCACGCTCGACGGCGTCGCTCAGATCTACATCGCCGCATCTGCGTTCACGGAGGACCCCTTGGCGACGGCGGTCGACCAACTCCTCGCCGAGATTCGCGACCGCCGCATCCCGCTCGTGCTGGGAGGCCCGAGCGCCGCTGACCTCGGGCTCTTCGGAGCGGAGCCCTTCCACGAACTGGTGCGTACCGCCCGAGCCGATGCCGTTGTACTCAACCGTTTCGAGCATCGCTCCCTCGGACTGCACCCGCGTGAAGCGCTCGGGGGCGCAGGCGCAACCATCATCACGGCCGGAGCGCGACCCACCCTCGTTCTCACGCCCAAAGGCGACGCAGACTCCGTGCCCGTCCCGCCGATCGACACGCTCCGCGACCGAACGGGAGCAGGCGACGCGTTTCTTGCCGGGTTCCTCTCGTCTCGCCGCACCGGTGCCGATCCTGTCTCGGCCACCCACGCCGGTCATCGGATCGCTGCCCGGGTTTTGCGCAATCTCGGTCCGACCACCAAGGCTTAAGGCATGCGTGCTGCTGTCCTCACCGCCCCGGATCGTCCTCTGGAGATCGTCGACAACCTTCAGGTCGAGTCGCCGAGACCGGGTGAGGTGCTCGTGCGGGTGCTCCACAGCGGGATCTGCCACTCCGATCTGACTGTGATCGACGCAGGACACGGCGTGCCGGTCGTGCTCGGCCACGAGGCCGCAGGTGAGATCGCTGACGTCGGCGCTGGGGTCGAACATCTTCGCGTGGGCGACAAGGTGGTTCTCGCCCCGCTCGCACCCTGCGGGGAATGCGGTGCGTGCGCTCGTCATGCAGGGACGGAGTGCGCTCAGGCCCTCGCCTTTGTTCACCACCTTCGTCCGGACGGGACATCGCCGTTCAGCCTGGGCGGCGATCTCGTTCACCGCGGACTCGGTGTCGGCGCCTTTGCCGAATACACGGTGGTCCCGGCGAGTGGCGCCGTCAAGGTTCCCGACGACACGCCACTCGACATCGCGTGTGTGATTGGTTGCGCCGTGCAGACCGGCGTCGGTGCAGCCCTCAACACGGCAGAGGTCAGGGCGGGCTCCTCGGTCCTGGTCCTCGGAGCCGGGGGAGTGGGCCAGGCGGTTGTGCAGGGGGCCCGCATCGCCGGCGCAGCGCACGTGATCGTCTCCGAACCGGTCGAAGAACGGCGTACGCATGCACTCGCCATGGGGGCAACGGCTGCGGTCGATCCCACCAAGACCGACCTTCGCGAGGTCGTCATGGATCTCACAGGCGGTGCCGGCGTCGACTATGCGTTCGAGGCGGCCGGCTCGGGGCGTCTCGTGCAGACCGGTATCGAACTCACCGGTGTCGGCGGGACGATCGTCATGGTCGGGGCGCCGCCGATCGAGGACGCCGTCACCATCGATGCGGCCGTCATCTTCATGACGATGGGAAAGCGCATCCTGTCGAGCCTGCTCGGCGGCTGTTGGCCGGAGCGCGACATCCCACGCCTCATTGGCTACTGGCGCGAAGGACGGCTTGACCTGGGCGGCCTCGTGAGTCGCCGGCTTGAACTCGCGGAAGTCAACGAGGGGATTCGCCTGCTTCGGGAGACCGACGGGGTGCGGACCGTGGTCGACGTCGCACCAACGCCATGAGTTTCTCCACGATCTCGTGAATCGACGGTGCGGGAGCGACGCCCAACGGTTCAAGCGTGAACGAGACCGGAACACCGTCAGGTGTCGCCTCGTCGACCGTGGCGGTGAGCTGCCCGACCCCCGGTGGTTCGCCCACGATCACCTCGAGCATGCCGTCATGCGGATCAACGAACACGACCTCACCGATGTCGTGTGCCGCGTCCGCCATCCGGAGGAGCAACTCGACAGGATCATCGTCGGCAAACAGTTGGTCGGGTGATGTTGATCGTGGGCCAGGCGCAGGGCTGCTTGGTGGCGTCGGAACTCGAGCGGGTATCGGCCGCTCACCATCATCGCTGACCTTGCGCAACACGTCGAAGGCCTGGTTGACCCGCGCTGCTGCGCCGGCCGATCCGCCTGCGTCAGGGTGGGTCCGCAGGATCGCCCGCCGGTGGGCAGCGCGGACGTCGCTCCAGTCGGAAGCGTCCGAGAGTCCGAGGACCCGAAGTGCATCGGTGACATCCACGGTCGCATCCTCGCGCCCCGCGCGGCGCCTGTCGCACCTGGGTTCGCCAACTCGGCAACGGCGTCGGGCCCATCGACGGGACCGCCGACGTCGAGGTGATCATCCGCCGCTGCTTCATCGGCCCGAGCAGTCCGTGGGGCTCGGCTTAGAACGTCTCCCGAATCAAGCGAGGGTGCTTGTCGACCGCGCGACGGCTCCGTAGGCTCACTGCGTCCTCGCACACGATGCCCGTGTGCGCGACGCGCATCTACAGGGGAGAAACCGTGAGCGCTGTTCCGTATCTGGCCCTGATCTCGGCCCTGGCGGGCCTGGGTCTGGCCGCCTACTATTACAAGGCCGTCGAGGCGGCACCTGCGGGGAACGACCGCATGGTGTTCCTGATGACGGAGATCCAGAAGGGCGCCCGGGCGTTCCTCAAGCAGGAGTACACCTGGGTCGCCGCATTCGCTGTGGCGATGCTGATCCTGATCGCAATCGTGATCACGCCGCTTGCATCGGTGAGCTACATCATCGGTGCGGTGTTGTCGGCGACCGCCGGCTACGCCGGCATGACCGTCGCGACGATGGCCAACGCGCGCACCACAGAGGCAGCAAAGGAGGGCCCTGGTAAGGCGCTCCCGGTCGCGTTCCGCGGCGGGGCCGTGATGGGCTTCGCTGTTGCCGGCCTTGCCCTCGCCGGCCTGATGCTTACCTACTTGCTCTTTGTTGAATGGCTCGAGGCCGACTCGGCCTTCGAGATCGTCACGGCCTACGGCCTCGGCGCCTCCACCATCGCCCTCTTCTCCCGTGTCGGTGGCGGCATCTACACCAAGGCTGCCGATGTGGGCGCCGACCTCGTCGGCAAGGTCGAAGCCGGTATCCCCGAGGACGACCCCCGCAACCCGGCCACCATCGCCGACAACGTCGGCGACAACGTCGGCGACGTCGCCGGCATGGGTGCCGACCTCTTCGAGTCGTACGCCGGCTCGATCATCGCTCCCATTGCCCTGACCGCCTTTTCGGTGGGGGGCGGCCTCGCAGCCGAGGAAGCCGGCCGTGTAGGCACCGTTGAGTTGCTCATGTTCCCGATCGCTATCGCATTCATCGGCATGATTGCCTCAATCATCGGATCGTTCCTCGTTAAGGGTGGCGACAGCACCGACTCCAAGGCGTTGAGTCGAGCGCTTCACATGGGTACGAACGTGGCCATGGGCCTCACCGTGCTTGGAACGCTCGTGATGGCGTTCTGGATGTTCGGTGACATTGCCGATGGCTCCAACGTCACCCCGTTCGGTCTTGCGGTTGACGGCACCCCGTTCGGTCTTGCGGTTTCGGTCATCGGCGGCCTTCTCGTTGGGTGGGCTCTTGGCAAGACCGCCGAGTTCTACACCTC
>JAKMFW010000037.1 GCA_022425325.1 Acidimicrobiales bacterium
CAATCCGCCGGTGCCGAGAACATGCTCACCGGTGCGCTGCGCCAGCTCTTCGCCGTCAGCGAGGCCTACCCGGATCTCAAAGCCAACCAGAACTTCCTCGAGCTGCAGGAAGAACTCACCGGCACCGAGGGACGGATCGCCTACGCCCGTCAGCACTACAACGACCAGGTGCTGAAGTACAACACTGCGATCGAGACCTTCCCTGCCGTGATCCTTGCCGGCCCGCTCCGCTTCACCGAGCGCGAGTACTTCGAGGCCGACGACGAGAGCCGCGGCAACGTGCAGGTCGAGTTCTAGGCCAACCGGAGTCCTGCTCGTGCCCACCATGTCGTCCCGCGCGCTCGCAGCAATTCCTGCGGTACCACTTGGCGTGATTGTCGCGATCGTCCTGGCCGTGGCCGTCCACCCCGTCGCCGGGTTGGTGTTCGGTGTCGCCGCCGGGGCTGCGCTCTTCTTTTGGGTGCTCAACGGCGCCGTCGGCCCCGCGCTTCGTGCGCTCGGGGCCTTCCCGCTCGATGAGGGAAGCGAGCCGCGGTTGGAGAGCCTTGTCGAGTCGATCTGCGCCAGCCACGGCATCGCGGAGCCGATCCTCTACGTCGTCGAGAGTTCGGCGATCGACGCCGCTGTCGTCGGCAAGCCGGACGACACCCACCTCATCGTCACCCGCGGTGTGCTTACGAAGCTCGAACGGCTGGAGATCGAAGCGGTCGTCGCCCGAGAGATGACCCTGTTCGGCAACGGCGTTTCGGCGGCCACGACGCTTACGTCGCCGGCCCTCGGCCCGGTCGCCGCCGGATTGCGCAAGCGGTTGCTCAATGATCGCCGACTCGTGCGAGCCGACTTCGATGCCGTCGGCGTTACCCGCTACCCGCCGGCGCTCGCATCCGCATTCGAGAAGGCCATCGAGTCGGCGCGGATCAGTCACAACGCAAGGACCGATCACCTCTGGATGATCGGGAGTGGCATCGACTCGGTCCAGCCCGAGATGCGCGAGCGGGTCGACGCCCTTCGAGAACTCTGAACACAGTCGCGTTTGTGTGGCAGCCGTCGACTCCGGCCCACTCACTGCCATCTGGAGCGACTGTGGGGCGTTGCGACAAATGGCGCATTGGCTCTTCGGCACGGGCCAGTGGTGAGGAGATCGTCCTGAAGCCTGGCACGACATGGGCCGCGCTTGTGCCACAGGGCACAGACGAGTTCTCCATCGACCGGGCATCCCAAGGTCTCGTCCCGGGGAGTGATGAGTAGAATCAGCCTATGACCGACCAGTCCCATTCCAGCCAGGAGCGATCGACCGGTAGCCCCCTCGTCAAGCGTGGGCTCGCCGAGATGCTCAAGGGCGGCGTCATCATGGACGTCGTCAACCCCGAACAGGCTCGCATCGCCGAAGATGCCGGCGCGGTGGCCGTCATGGCGCTCGAACGTGTGCCCTCCGATATCCGCAAGGAAGGCGGCGTCAGCCGCATGTCCGACCCGGAGATGATCCAAGGCATCCAGGCGGTCTGCTCCATCCCGGTGATGGCCAAGGCCCGCATCGGCCACTTCGCCGAGGCGCAGATCCTTCAGTCGCTCGGCGTCGACTACATCGACGAGTCCGAGGTCCTCACCCCGGCCGACGAGACCCACCACATCGACAAGTTTGCGTTCGGCGTGCCGTTCGTGTGCGGTGCGACCAACCTCGGCGAGGCTCTGCGTCGCATCAGCGAGGGTGCCTGCATGATCCGATCGAAGGGCGAGGCTGGCACCGGCAACGTCGTTGAGGCCGTGCGCCACATCCGTTCGATCAATGGCGACATTCGCAAGATCACCCAGGCTGATTCTGCCGAGCTGTTCGAGTGGGCGAAGCAGCTGCGTGCGCCGCTGCCGTTGATCCAGGAGATCGCCGAGACCGGCGAGCTCCCCGTTCCGGTTTTCTGCGCCGGTGGCATCGCCACCCCGGCCGATGCTTCTCTCGTGATGCAGCTGGGTGCGCAGGCCGTGTTCGTCGGCTCCGGCATCTTCAAGTCCGACGAGCCGGTCAAGATGGCCAACGCCATCGTCGAGGCCGCCACCCACTACCAGGACCCCCAGATCCTGGCGAAGGTGTCGACCGGTCTCGGCGACGCGATGAAGGGTCTCGAGATGGCGACGCTCGAAACCAAACTCGCCGAGCGGGGTTGGTGACCGGCTCGGTCACCGTCGGTGTCCTGGCGCTCCAGGGCGCCTTCGCTGCGCACCTCTCGATCCTTCGGGATCTCGGTGTCGAAGCGTGCGAGGTCAAGACCAACGAACAGTTGGCTTCGGTCGACGCGCTCGTCATTCCGGGCGGCGAGTCGACCACGATGTCGATGCTGCTCGTGAAGGGCGACATGCTCGATCCGCTCCGCCAGCGGGTCGATGACGGCATGCCGGTCTTCGGTACCTGTGCCGGCATGATCCTGTGCTCGGAACGCATCGAGGACGGCCGAGCCGACCAGCACTGTCTGTCGGCCATTCCGATCGTGTCTCGCCGCAACGGGTACGGCCGCCAGATCGATTCTTTCGAGGCTGAGCTCGACGTCACCGGGCTCGATGAGCCCTTCCACGGGGTCTTCATCCGTGCGCCGGTCGTCGACTCGGTCGGTGACGACGTCACCGTGCTCGCCGCCGTCGACGGGCAACCCGTGCTCTGCTCGCACGGTCCCGTTACGGTGGCATCGTTTCATCCGGAGCTGTCGGGCGACCCCCGACTGCACCGGCGTTGGTTGATCGACGCCGGGCTCCTCCCCGAGGGTCTGGCGGAGGCCAGCGACGAGACAGCGGAGGTCACGCCGTGAGCGGTCATTCCAAGTGGGCGACGATCAAGCACAAGAAGGGTGCGGCCGACGCGAAGCGCGGCAAGCTGTTCGCCAAGCTGATCAAGCAGGTTGAGGTCGCAGCCCGTCAGGGCGGCGGCGACCCCGACGCCAACCCGACACTGCGCACCATGTTCCAGAAGGCGCGCGACAACTCAGTGCCGCTCGACACGATCGAGCGCGCCGTCAAGCGCGGGACGGGCGAGCTCGAAGGCGTCAACTACGAGACGATCACCTACGAGGGCTATGCGCCGGGTGGGATTGCGCTGTTGATCGAATGCCTCACCGACAACCGCAACCGCACGTCCGGCGATGTCCGCTCGACCCTGTCGAAGAACGGTGGCTCGCTGGCCGAACCCGGCGCCGTGTCGTGGCAGTTCGAACGCAAGGGCGTCATCCTCGTGCCGTCGTCGGTCGAGGAGGACGAGGTCATGCTTGTCGCGCTCGATGCGGGCGCCGAAGACATCGTCGATGAGGGAGAGATGTGGCGCGTCACCACCCCGCCATCGGACCTTCCGCAGGTTCGTGAGGCGCTCGACGAGGCCGGTATCGCAGTCGAGTCGGCCGATCTCGCCATGCTCCCGACCTCCACCGTCGAGGTCACCGACGTTGCCCAAGTCAAAGGGCTGATGAAGCTCATGGACCTGCTCGACGATCTCGACGACGTGCAGGACGTGCACGGCAACATGGACGTCAGCGACGACCTGATGGACGAAGCATCCGCCTGAACGGCGTACGGGGCGAGATCGACGGTCACGCCGGTCGTCTCGGCTGGCACCACCCGTTCTCGATGACCCGCTAGGGTCGTACACATGTTCGTGTTGGGGATCGACCCGGGGCTTTCCCGTTGTGGGTACGGCTGTGTCGAGCACGGCCGCACGCCTCGTGCTGTCGCCGCCGGGGTCATCCGCACCGACCCGGCGCTCGATCTTCCGCACCGGCTTGCCGAGGTGCAGTTGGAATTGCGGGCGCTGATCGCGGAGCTGCGCCCCGACGTGGTGGCGATCGAGCGAGTGCTGTTCCAGCACAACGTCTCGACCGCAATGGGCGTCGGGATGGCGAGCGGGCTCGCGATGGCCGAGGCCGTCGCTGCGGGCTGCGATGTCGTCGAGTACTCGCCCAACGAGATCAAGCAAGCGGTCGCCGGCTCCGGGTCGGCCGGCAAGCACGAGATCGGCGAGATGGTGCGGACGCTCCTCGGCCTGCCCGACGTGCTGTCCCCGGTCGATGCCGCTGATGCCACCGCCGTGGCGCTATGCCACCTTGCCCGGGTTCCCGGCCGCCGTGCCCGAGCGGCCGTCACCGCCTCCCAGAAAGCGAGTGCGTCATGATCGGTTCGTTGCGTGGTCGTCTGCTCGACCGTGGGCCCGACGGCGAACTTCTCATCGAGGTCGGTAGCGTCGGTCATCGGGTACAAGTCACGCCGTCCACCTCGGTCACGATCGGCGAACTCGACGGCGAGGTGTTCGTGCACACGCACCACGCCGTTCGAGAAGATTCCGAGACCCTCTATGGCTTCGCCACCATCGCCGAACGGCGAGTCTTCGAGTCGTTGATCTCGGCCCACGGCGTCGGCCCCGCCCTCGGTTTGGCGATCCTGTCGGTGCACGGCCCCGACGCCTTGCGTCGCGCCGTCGCCGAGGACGATGTCGCTGCGCTCTGCCTCGTTCCCGGCGTCGGGAAGAAGACGGCGGCTCGGCTCGTGATGGAGCTGAAGTCCAAGCTCGACCTGCCCGAAGGCGAGATCGCCGTGCCCTCCGGGGACGGCGGCCAGGCGTCGGCCGGCGGCGACTCCCGAGCTGATGTTCGCACCGCGCTCGAAGGTCTCGGCTACGGCGCCGACGAGATCCATGCCGTTCTGGTCGGCCTGCCCGCCGAGGGCGATGTGGGCGGGTTGCTCAAGGATGCGCTTCGTCGGCTCGCCTCGGGGGTTTGATCCCGTGCCCGCCGCCACTGACTGCTAGGAACTCCGCATGGCCCGCGAAGAACTCCTCTCACCGGACGATCAGCCCGAGGATGCCGGCCTGCTGCTCGACGAACCCGGACTGCGGCCCAAGACCCTGTCGGAGTTCGTCGGCCAGTCCGAGCTGAAAGGGCATCTGGGGGTCATGCTCGGTGCCGCGGCTCGTCGTCGTGAAGCCGCCGACCATCTGCTCTTCGCCGGTCCGCCCGGTCTCGGAAAAACCACGCTCGCCAACATCATCGCCGCCGAGATGGGCACCAATCTCCAGGTCACGTCGGGTCCGGCTCTCGAACGAGCAGGTGATCTGGCGTCGATTCTCTCGAAGCTCGAGGACGGCGATGTGCTGTTCATCGACGAGATTCATCGCCTGCCTCGCCCCGTCGAAGAGGTTCTGTATCCGGCGATGGAGGATTTCCGCATCGATGTCGTGCTCGGCAAGGGTCCGGCCGCTCGCTCGATCCCGCTCGACCTCGCCCGCTTCACCCTTGTCGGTGCCACCACTCGCACCGGCCTGATCACCGGCCCGTTGCGTGATCGCTTCGGTCTCGTCGCCCGCCTCGACTACTACGAGGTCGACGACCTCCAGTCGATCGCGATGCGAGCGGCCGGCATCCTCGAGGTCGACATCGACGAAGGCGGCGCCTTCGAGATCGCCCGCCGTTCGCGCGGCACCCCGCGGATCGCCAACCGGTTGTTGCGCCAGGTGCGCGACTACGCCGAGGTCGAACGCGATGGCCGCATCTCGGCCGAAGTCGCGAAGGACGGCCTGTCGTTCTTCGGGGTCGACGAACTCGGTCTCGACAAGGCCAGCCGCGCGGTGCTCGATTCCGTGTGCCGGCGTTTCGGGGGCGGCCCGGTCGGTCTGTCAACCCTCGCCATCTCCGTGAGTGAGCCCACCGAGACGGTCGAGGACGTCTATGAGCCCTACCTCATCCAGCAGGGCCTGTTGATGCGCACCCCACGAGGCCGCGTCGCCACACCGGCCGCCTACGCCCACCTGGGCATGGCGCCACCTCCGGCCACGGCCACCGGCCCCGAATCCCAGACCGGCCTGTTCGACTCCGACGAGTAGTCGGACCTCTCGCAAGCGGGTCGGGAGCGAAAACTCGTACCCTCGACCGGGTGACGGATCGCCCGGAGACGCTCGCCGACATCGATTACGACCTCCCGGCGGAACGCATCGCCCAGGAACCGATCGAGCCGCGTGACGCCGCTCGGCTGCTCGTCGACCGGGGCGATCGTGTCGAGCATCGCCATGTGCGCGACCTGCCCGAGCTGTTGCATCCCGGCGATCTTGTCGTCGTCAACGACACCAAAGTCCTGCCCGCTCGGATTCCGGCCCGTCGCTTCACCGGTGGCGCCGCCGAGATCCTGCTTCTCGAGGAGCGCGACGATGGGTCGTGGGAAGCGCTGGCCAAGCCGAGCAAGAAGCTCAAGCCCGGCGATGTCGTCACCGCCGAGGGGCTGGCGGTCGAGATGGGCGAGGACCTCGGCGGCGGGCGTCGGGTTGTGCGTCTCGACCCGGGCGATGCCGACCTGCACGATCGGTTGGCGGAGGTCGGCCTTCCGCCGCTGCCGCCCTACATCGAAAACCAGATCGACGACCCGTCCCGGTACCAGACCGTCTACGCCGATCGCCCGCTTTCGGCTGCCGCGCCCACGGCCGGCCTGCACTTCACCCCGGCCGTTCTCGAGGCGCTGCGGGCGAACGGCATCACCATGACGACCGTGGAACTCGCCGTCGGCCTCGACACGTTCCGTCCGGTGATGGTCGACCGTCTTGACGACCATGTGATGCACAGCGAGTGGTATCGGGTGCCTGATGAGACGGTCGCCGCGGTCGAGGCAGCCGAGCGAGTCGTCGCGATCGGCACCACCGTTGTGCGCTCGCTCGAGTCGTGGAAGGCCACCGGTGAGCAGTCGGGCCGGAGCAGCCTCTTCATTCGACGCCCGTACGCATGGAAGGCGGTCGACGTCCTGCTCACCAACTTTCACCTGCCTCAGTCGACGCTGCTGTGCCTGGTCGACGGCTTCGTCGGCCCTCGCTGGCGAGCGCTCTACGAGACGGCGGTCGCCGAGGACTATCGCTTTCTCAGTTTCGGCGACGCCATGTTGCTGGAACGCTGAGCCGGTCGGGGTCCCGTAGCATCAGGCCGATGCGTGCGAGTTTCGTCGAGACGGCCCGAGATGGGCAGGCCCGCTGCGGCGTGGTGACCACGGCCCGTGGCGAGTTCACGACCCCACGCTTCATGCCGGTCGGCACCCGCGGAGCGATCGTGCATCTCGATGCGAGCGACGTCGAAGCACTCGGCGCCCAGGTCATCCTTGCCAACACGTACCACCTCATGATGCGACCCGGGGCAGATGTCGTCGAAACGCTCGGTGGCATCCACGGCATGGCCGACTGGGGCGGTCACGTCCTCACCGATTCGGGCGGCTACCAGATCTTCTCCCTCGGCCCCGAATTGTCCGACGAGGGTGCCACGTTCAAATCGACCTACGACGGCTCGACCCACCTCCTCACCCCGGAGGGGGCGGTCGATGTCCAGGCCAAGATCGGTGCCGACATCCAGATGGTGCTCGATGTCTGCCCGTCGTCGATCGCCGACCTCAGCGTCGTCCGCAGTGCGGTCGAACGCACCGGCCGGTGGGCGGAACGAGGTCGGGCCGCCTTCCTCGACCATCCCGACGCAGCACGCCGCCAGTGCCAGTTCGGCATCGTGCAAGGCGGTACCGACGAAGCGCTGCGCGAACAGTCCGCTCGCCAGGTGACCGAGATCGGCTTCGACGGCTACGCCGTCGGCGGCCTGAGCGTGGGGGAGGATCGCAGCGAGATGCTCTCCGGCCTCGATGCGTGCATGGAGCTCCTCCCACTCGATCAGCCCCGATATTTCATGGGTCTGGGCGACCCCATCGGCATCGTCGAGTCGGTCGCCCGGGGTGTCGACATGTTCGACTGTGTGCTGCCGACCCGGCTGGCCCGCCACGGCACGATCCTGACCGATGGTGGCCGCTACAACCTGACCCGTGCCGAGTTCGCCACGTCGACCGAACCGCTCGACCCAGCGTGGCCCGAAAGTCCTGCGGCCCGGTGGTCGAAGGGCTATCTCCGTCACCTTCTGCTCACCAAGGAGCCGACAGCGGCGCGGATCATCACCCTTCACAATGTCGCCTGGCTCCTCCGTTTCATGGATCGGATGGCTGATGCGATCCGGTCAGGAACCTTCGAGGACTTCCGCCTCGGCGTCCATGACGTGTGGGGCGCCCGCTAGCCTCCTTCGGGTCCGTTCACGATCGTCAGGAATCTCATGGGCAGTCTGGTTTTTCTCGCACTCCTGCTCGGGGTCATGTACTTCATCCTCATCCGGCCGCAGCAGCGCCAGGTGAAGCAACAGCAGGCGCGTATCCGGTCGCTCGAGGCCGGCATGATCGTCGTCACGAACTCCGGCATCCACGGCGCTATCGCCGAGGTCGAGGACAAGGTCATCTGGCTCGAGGTCGCCCCGGAGGTCGAACTGAAGATCTCCAAGGGTGCGGTCGCCGAGATCATCACCGACGATGACGAGGACGAAAACGACGACGAGAGCGCCGACGATCTCGCCGCAGACGACGCCGACGCCTGAGCGACGTGCGCCGTCAGGTCACCTACGTCGTCGGGATCATCGCGATCTCGGTTGCGGGTCTCGTCTACACCTTCGCGTCGGGCAATGAGCCGCTGCTCGGCCTCGACTTGCAGGGCGGGGCATCCGTCGTGCTCGAACCCGAGCCGCTGCCCGACGGCCAGGAGATTACGGAGGAGACCCTCGACCAGGCGGTCGACATCATCCGAAATCGTGTCGATGGTCTCGGCGTCCGTGAGCCTGAGGTGACCCGCCAGGGCGAGACGATCCTCGTCCAGATCCCCGGCGTCGAGGATCAGCAGCGTGCGATCGATCTTGTCGGTCAGACCGCCGAGCTTCGTTTCCGACCCGTCCTCGAGCAGGCCACTCTCGACGACGAGGCCGCGTTCAATGCCGCAACCGCAGCGATCGCCGCCGGTGATCTCGACGGTACCGCGCTCGCCGAGGCACAGGCCGTCGTCGATCGGTGGACCCTCACCCCTGACGCTGCCACCTCGGAGCCTTCGGTCCTGCAGGAGCGCAACAACCCGACCTTCCAGGGTCGAATCCGGATGGGTCCGGTGCCGACTGTGCTCGAGCCCGAGGTGCCCGGTCAGCGCCTGACGGGTGAGGCCTTGGAGAGCGCGGCCGCCCGCTTCAATGTGCAGCAGGGCTGGTCGGTTGCGCCGATCTTCACGTCTGGTTCGCCCGGCATCGACGACTTCAACGTGATCGCCGCCGCGTGCAATACGTTCCAGGCCTCGTGTCCGGCCGGCCGGGTCGCCATCGAGATCGACGGGTTCGTCGAGTCGGCCCCGAGTGTCAACGCCGCCTACTTCGAGCGCGACCAGATCACGATCTCCGGCTCGTTCACCGAGGAGGAGGCCAAGGACCTCGCTCTGGCACTCAACTTTGGTGCTCTGCCGCTCGAACTCACCCCGCAGGAGAGTCGCATCGTCAGTTCCACCCTCGGTGAGGATGCCCTCGACGCCGGCGTGCTCGCCGGTCTCATCGGCGTGCTGCTCGTCTCTATCTATCTGATCGCCTATTACCGCTACCTCGGCGTCGTGGCGATCGTGTCGTTGCTGATCTCCGGGGCGCTGCTGTGGACCATCGTCGCCTGGCTCGGCGCCTCGCAAGGACTTGCGCTCACGCTCGCCGGGGTCACGGGTCTGATCGTGTCGATCGGTGTGTCGGTCGACTCCAACGTCGTGTACTTCGAGCATTTGAAGGAGGACGTGAAGGGTGGCCGCACGGTTCGGTCGGCTGTCGAGCGGTCGTTCCCGATCGCCTACTCGACGATCGTGAAGGCCAATGTCGCGAGCCTGATCGCTGCTGTCGTGCTCTACACCCTCACCGTCGGCCAGGTCCGCGGCTTCGCCCTCTTCCTCGGGCTGGCCACGGTGCTCGATCTCGTCGCCACCTACTTCTTCATGGGCCCTGCGATCCGCATCCTCGCCAATCTCGAGATCGATCTCGCCCGGAAACCCAGCACGTACGGGATCCCGAAGGCGCGTGACGCCGTCCCGGAGCCGGCGACGACTGGAGGTGCCTCGTGAAGACGCTCCGCATGCTCTTTCGCAACGAGCACCACTTCGACTTCCCGGCGATGTGGCGCAAGGCTCTCATCGGCTCGGCTGTGCTCGTTCTCGTCAGTGTCGGCGCGCTCGTGTTCCGTGGCCTCAACCTCGGGATCGAGTTCGAGGGCGGCACGGCGTGGGAAGTGACCGCTCCCGGCGTGTCCGTCGCCGACACCCGTGATGCCCTCGGCGGCACCGGCGCCGAAAGTGGCAAGATCCAGACCCTCGGTTCCGATGCGATTCGGGTCCGGGCCGACCTCGATACGCAGGAAGAGGTTGCCGCAGTGACGGCGACCCTCGCCGAACTTGCGTCGGTCGACGTCACCGATGTCAGCGTGACCACGGTCGGTCCGTCGTGGGGTGATCAGATCACGAGCAAGGCCCGCAACGCGCTCTTCTGGTTCTTCGTCATCGTCGCGGGGTACATCGCCGTGAGGCTCGAATGGAAGATGGCCGTGGGCGCGCTCGTGGCCGTGGCCCACGACATCCTCATCTCGGTCGGTGTCTACGCGATCTTCCAGTTCGAGGTCACGCCGGCGACCGTCATCGCGTTCCTGACGATCATGGGCTACTCGCTCTACGACACGATCGTCGTCTACGACAAGGTCCGTGATGTCGGTGGGCGGCTCACCGTCACCGGTCGCTACACCTACAGCGAGATGATGAACCAGTCGCTCAACCAGGTGTTGATGCGCTCGATCAACACCTCGATCACGTCGGTGCTCCCGGTGTTGTCGATGCTGCTGATCGGCTCGGTCTTCCTTGGGGCGCTGACGCTGCAGGAGTTCGCCATCGCCTTGCTGATCGGCATCCTCGTCGGCACCTACTCGTCGATCTTCGTCGCGGCCTCCGTCGTGGCGTACATGAAGGAGCGCGAAGCCGAAAACCGGGCAGTCGCCGACAAGGTCCGTGCTCGTGAAGGCGAGACCGGTACCCGACGGGTCAGCGAGGACGATGTCGCTCTCGCCGGTATCCCGACGACCCGCGAGCGGCCGAGCAGGAGTGGGAGTCGCACCTCGAGCAGTCAGCGTCCGTCCGGGGGGCAGGCGGCGCAGCGCGGCGCAGCGGCGAAACGCGCACCGGCGTCCGCTCGACCCGGTCAGCCGCCGAAGCCGCGGAAAAAGAAGAAGTCCTGAACCCGCTACGATCGGGTGATGGGACGACTGTCCGTCGCCGAACTCGCCGGCCTGATCCGCGACATCCCCGACGTTCCTCAGCCTGGGATCGTCTTCAAGGACATCACGCCCCTGCTCGCTCACCCGGACGGGCTCGCGTCGACCATCGAGGCGCTCGCCGTTCCGTGGCGTGACGCCGGAATCGACACCGTCGTCGGCATCGAAGCTCGAGGCTTCATCCTCGGTGCCGCCGTGGCCCACTCGCTCGGCGTCGGCTTCGTTCCGATCCGCAAGGCGGGCAAGCTCCCCGGCGTCACGATGGCCCAGCAGTACGACCTCGAATACGGCACCGACACGATCGAGATCCACGCCGACGCCGTCTCGCCCGGCGAGCATGTCCTCGTGCTCGACGATGTGCTCGCCACCGGTGGCACGGCAGCCGCAGCGGCCCTGCTCCTCCGACGACTCGGCGCCACCGTCGCCGGTTGCTCGTTTCTGCTCGAACTGTCGTTCCTCGACGGGCGAGCCAAGCTCGGCGATGCTCGTATCGAGACGGTGATCGAGGTGGGTGGCTGATGTCGACCGTCACCCGCGTCCTGCCCTGGCGTCGTGCCGCCAACCGGCCACCCTCCGCCGAGATCGCGCCCCTGCTCGCCGAATACGCCAAGCACCACCCGAAGGCCGAAACGACCCTGATCGAGGCCGCGTTCGCCGTGGCCGAGGAGGCGCATCGGGGCCAGAACCGCAAGTCGGGGGAGCCGTACATCCGCCATCCGGTCGCGGTGGCCACCGTCGTTGCCCGTCAGGGCCTCGACGACATCTCCATCGCCGCCGCTCTGCTTCACGACGCCGTCGAGGACACGGTGGTCGGCCTCGAGGAGCTTGAGCGAGAGTTCTCGTCGGAGCTCGCCGGCATCGTCGACGGGGTCACCAAGCTCGATCGGGTCCATTACGACTCCAAGGAAGAGCAGCAGGCCGCCACGATGCGCAAGATGATCGTGGCGATCGCTCAGGACATTCGGGTGTTGATCATCAAGCTCGCCGATCGTCTCCACAATCTGCAGACCATCGCAGGCATGCCGGCATTCAAACAGGAGCGCACCGCTCGCGAGACCCTCGAGGTCTACGCCCCGCTTGCGCACCGGCTCGGCATGCAGGAGATGAAGATGCAGCTGGAGGATCTCTCCTTCGCTGCGCTCCACACCCGCCGTTACGCGGAGATCGACCAGATGGTTCAGCTCCGCGCCCCGGAGCGTGATCTCTACCTCGCTCAGGTCGTCGGCGACGTGCAGGCCCGGCTCGCCGAACTCGGCATCCGTGCCGACGTCGAGGGTCGCCCGAAACACCTCTGGTCGATCTACGAGAAAATGGTCGTGAAGGGCCGCCCGTTCGATGAGATCTTCGACCTGGTCGCCATCCGAGTGATCTGTGACTCCGTGCGCGATTGCTACGGGGCACTCGGTTCGATCCACGCCACATGGCGTCCGGTGCAGGGCCGGTTCAAGGACTACATCGCGATGCCGAAGTTCAACCTCTACCAGTCGTTGCACACGACCGTGGTGGGGCCTCAGGGCAAGTCGCTCGAAGTGCAGTTGCGCACCCGGGAGATGCACGCCCGCGCCGAGCACGGCGTGGCGGCCCACTGGGACTACAAGGAGGATTCGCCGGGTGGCGACCTCGCGTGGTTGAACCGCATCGTCGAATGGCAGCAGGAGACATCCGACCCGTCGGAGTTCATGTCGAACCTGAAGTTCGATCTCGACCAGGACGAGGTCTTCGTCTTCACGCCGAAGGGCAAGGTCATCGAGTTGCCGGTCGGAGCGACGCCGATCGACTTCGCCTACACGATCCACACCGACGTCGGCCACCGCTGTGTCGGTGCCAAGGTCAACGGCCGCCTCGTATCGCTCGACACCCGACTTGAGTCGGGTGATTCGGTCGAGGTCTTCACCTCCAACGTCGAGGGTGCTGGTCCGAGCCGCGACTGGCTGAAGTTCGTCGCCAGCCGACGGGCGGCCAACAAGATCAAGCAGTGGTACATCCGGGAGCGCCGCGAGGACGCGATCGAGGAAGGTCGAGACGATCTCATCCAGGCGCTTCGCCGGGAGGGACTCGCTGCTCGCCGCATCCTCAAAGAGCCGGTCTTTGCGTCGGTTCTCGAGGCGATGAACTACATCGACGAGGACCTGCTCTTCGCCGCTATCGGCGAAGGCCATGTCACCGCCCAGACGGTCGCCGAGCGACTCGGTCGAGAGTTGCGCGGCGAAGAGGAGACCGAGACCGTCGTCGAGGCGCAGCGACTGCCGTCGACCGTCAACCGCCGTTCGGGAGGTCGTCGCCGGGTCAACCAGTCGGTCGGTGTCCATGTCGAAGGCCTCGACGACATCATGGTCCGGCTCTCGCGGTGCTGTGCGCCGGTGCCGCCCGATGAGATCATCGGCTTCGTCACCCGAGGCCGAGGCGTGTCGGTGCACCGCAGTGACTGTCTCAACGCCATGGAACTGTCCGAAGGGCAGCCCGACCGCCTGATCGACGTCGAGTGGGACGATGAGCACGTCGGGCGGTTCTCGACCACGATCGAGATCCTGGCACTCGATCGGGCTGCGCTGCTCGTCGACGTCGCCAGGGTGCTCACCGATCACGGCCTCAACGTCACCGGTGTGAGCACGGAGACCGGCGACGATGCCGTGGCCAAGATGCAATTTGAGTTCGAACTCGCCGATGTCAGCCAGCTCGATTCGGTGCTGTCATCGGTCTACGGCATCGAGTCGGTCTATGAGGCCTACCGGATCATGCCCGGCGCCGCCCGCTCCTGACCTCCCGCCTGGTCCCAGGTGCCGGGACCGGGGAACGCATCGCGGACAGGAATACCCGCAGGGAGGGGAGGGGTGGCCGGTAGCCTGACCCCTCGTGGCCGAGCCGACCTTCAAAGCCCCCAAGGGCACGCGTGACATCCTGCCGCCCGAGTCGGGTCGTCGCCGGGCGCTGATCGACGCGTTCGCGCAGCAGGCTGAACTCGCCGGCTTCGGCGAGATCATGTCGCCGATCTTTGAGGACCTCGGCGTCTTCAAGCGACTCGGCGAGTCGACCGACGTCGTCACCAAGGAGATGTTCGACTTCTTCGACAAGGGCGACCCGCCGCAGCATCTCGCCCTCCGGCCGGAACTCACTGCGTCGGTGTGCCGCGCCTTTGCCGAGCATCGACCCACCCCGCCGTGGAAGGTCTGGTACGAGGGTCCCCAGTTCCGGTACGAGCAGCCCCAGGCCGGCCGTTACCGCCAGTTCGCCCAGGTCGGCATCGAGACCCTCGGCACCGATGACCCCCAAGCCGACGTCGACGCAATCGCCCTCGGCTGGCACTTCTATGCGTCGCTCGGCCTACGCGAGATCACCTTGCTGCTGAACAGCCTCGGCGACCCGACCTGCCGCCCGGCCTACATGGAGGCGCTGCGGACCTACCTCTCCGACAACGCGGCGTCGTTGTCGCCGCAGAGCCAAGTCACGCTCGAACGCAACCCGCTGCGCGTGCTCGACTCGAAGCGCGCCGAAGATGCAGCGATCATCTCGGCTGCACCACTGATGGTCGATTTCCTCACCGACGAGACCCGTGAACACTTCGAGACGGTCCGAGCCGGTCTCGATCAGCTGGGCATTCCGTACGAGCTGTCACCGCGCCTCGTGCGCGGCCTCGACTACTACACGCGAACCACGTTCGAGTTCGCCGCCGATGCCCTTGCCACGGCCCAGAATGCCGTGGGCGGCGGTGGCCGGTACGACGGCCTGGTCGAAGATCTCGGTGGTCCCGCCACCCCGGGCATTGGCTTCGCCCTGGGCGTCGACCGCATCCTCCTCGCCTGCGACGCCGAAGGCGTCTTCACCACGCCCGAGTCGGCGGTGAAGGTCTTCGTCGTCGACGTGACCGGCGGCAGCCACGCCCTCGGGGTGTGCACCACCCTCCGGAACGCCGGCATCGGCGCCGACCGTTCCTACGGTGGCCGCTCCATGAAGGCCCAGATGAAGGTCGCCGACCGTTCCGGTGCTCCGTTCGCCGCCATCATCGGTGAGGACGAGGTCGTCAACGGCGAGGTGACCCTCCGCGATCTTCGCGGCGACACCGGCCAGCAGCGGATCGCTCTCGCCGATCTCGCCGAGCACGTTGCTCGCCTCCTCTCGTAACCCTCCATTCAGCAACCCCTTCTCCCAGCGATCAGGAATCACCAGGACATGCAGGATCACACCACCTCGATGCGCACCGACATGTGCGGCCAGCTGACGGCTGCCGATGCCGGCCGGACGGTCTCCGTGTGCGGCTGGGTCGACCGCCGTCGCGAGCACGGCGAGCACCTCGCCTTCATCGATCTGCGCGACCGCACCGGTGTCGTGCAGTGCGTCGTCAACTCGAGCCACGACCTCCGCAGCGAATACGTCGCAAAGATGACCGGCGAGGTACGCCTGCGGCCTGACGACACGGCGAACCGTGACCTCGCCACGGGCGAGATCGAGATCGAGGTCGTCGAGATCGAGATTCTGGCCGAGGCCGAGCCACCGCCGTTCCCCCTCGACGAGCGCACCGAGGTCGATGAGACCATCCGTCTGCGTCACCGCTACGTCGACCTGCGCAAGCAGCGGATGCAGAACAACCTTCGCACCCGCGCCGCCGTGAACTCCGCCGTGCGCCGCGGCATGGAGGAGCAGGGCTTCGTCGAGGTCGAGACCCCGATGTTGATTGCGTCCACCCCCGAGGGTGCTCGCGACTTCGTCGTGCCCTCCCGCAAGGAGCCGGGTTCGTTCTACGCCCTGCCCCAGAGCCCACAGCTGTTCAAGCAGCTCTGCATGGTCGGTGGCGTCGACCGCTACTACCAAATCGCCCGCTGTCTGCGCGACGAAGACCTCCGCGCCGACCGTCAGTTCGAATTCATGCAGCTCGACGCCGAGATGAGCTTCGTCGACCAAGAAGATGTCTTCACCGCGATCGGTCATGCGGTTGCCAACGCCGCCGAGGCGGTCACCGGCGAGCGACCCACCGAATTCGCACGCATGACCTGGCTCGAGGCGCAGGAGCGGTACGGCTCGGACAAGCCCGACATCCGGTTCGGGATGGAACTCGTCGAACTCACCCCGATCTTCGAAGGCACCGAGGCCCGCGTGTTCCAGGCCCCCTGCGTGAAGGGCATCCGCATGGAGGGCGGTGTCGAGGCACTCAGCCGCAACCAGATCGACTCCCTCGTCGAGACCTGCCAGCGCTGGGGCGCGAAGGGTCTTGCGTGGATGAAGGTCATCGACGGCGAGTCGGGGCCGGCCCTCGACGCCGGTGTCGCCAAGTTCCTGTCCGCTGACGAGTCGTCACAGGTCATCGCCGCACTCGAGGCCCAACCCGGCGACATGGTCTTCCTCGTCGCCGACGAGCGTCGTCTCGTGCGCCACGTGCTCGGCCTGCTGCGTCTCGAACTCGGCAAGCCGCCGGTGAACGAAGGGGGACTCAACTTCCTCTGGGTCGTCGACTTCCCGCTGTTCGAGACGATCGCCGACAACGGCAAGCCGATCCCGGCGCACCATCCGTTCACGATGCCGCACGAGGACGACTGGGATCTGCTCGACGGTTCGGGCGAGGACCTGCTCAAGGTCCGCTCGCAGGCCTACGACCTCGTGCTCAACGGCTGGGAGCTCGGTTCGGGTTCGATCCGGATCAACCGCTCCGACGTGCAGAATCGCATCTTCGAACTCCTTGGCATCGGCGAGGAGGAGCGGCGGGCGAAGTTCGGCTTCTTCATCGATGCATTCCGCTACGGCGCTCCACCGCACGGTGGTTTCGCGTTCGGGCTCGATCGCCTCACGGCGCTTCTGGCGGGTGAGACCAACATCCGCGAGGTCATCGCGTTCCCGAAGACACAGTCGGGCGCCGATCCGCTGACCAATGCGCCGTCGCCGATCGACGACGGGCACCTCGAGGAACTCGGGATCCGGGTCCTGCCGCCTGCGACCTGACCTCTGGGTTTCGGCACACCTGCGGTCTGGAGGTCGCCGAGGATAGGGTCCCGGCGATGGCCGACGACCTGTTCGCCGCCGCCGCCGAAGAGCGCTTGTCGGGACGTTCACCGCTCGCGGCCCGGCTGCGGCCGCGCAACCTCGACGATGTGGTCGGCCAGCGCCACCTGCTCGCCCCCGGACGTCCGTTGCGGGCCCTCATCGAGGGTGACCGGTTGTCGTCGGTGATCTTCTGGGGCCCACCCGGCACGGGAAAGACGAGCCTGTCACGCCTGATCGCGTCGACGACCGAGAAGGTGTTCGTCGAACTGTCGGCGGTTACGGCATCGGTGAAGGACGTGCGGGAAGAGATCGCGTCGGCTCGTCACCGACTCGGCGAGCGCGGCACCGGGACGATCCTGTTCCTCGACGAGGTGCACCGGTTCAACAAGGCCCAACAGGACACGCTGCTGCCTGCCGTCGAGGAGGGGTTGATCGTGCTGATCGGCGCCACCACCGAAAATCCGCACTTCGAGGTCAACCCGCCGCTGATGTCGCGGTCGACCCTGTTTCGTCTCCATGCCCTTGACGAGACCGACATCGCCGAGCTCGTCCGACGGGGTCTCGAGGTCGAGGGCGCGAGCGCCGACGCCGACGCCGTCGAGCATCTCGCCGGCCGGGCGGGCGGCGACGGCCGCCACGCGCTCACCAGTACTGAGGTCGCCGTCGCCCTGGCCGCAGCCCGGGGGCGTCCGATCCATGTCACGCTCGACGATGCCGAGGGAGCCGTCGACGCCAAGGCGGTCCGCTACGGCCGCGACGGCCACTACGACGTCATCAGTGCCTTCATCAAGAGCATCCGTGGCTCGGACGCCGACGCTGCCGTGTACTGGCTCGCCCGCATGCTCGAGGCAGGGGAGGACCCTCGTTTCATCGCTCGACGCATGGTGATCCACGCGTCCGAGGACATCGGTATGGCCGACCCGCAAGCGCTGCTCGTCGCGACCGCAGCGGCACAGGCGGTCGAGTTCGTCGGTCTGCCCGAGGCGCAGCTCAATCTGGCCCAAGCGGCGATCCACCTGGCGACCTCGCCGAAGTCGAACCGGGTCACCCAGGCGATCTTCGAGGCCAAGGCCGCTGCCCGTGAAGCTGGCACCGGTGAAGTGCCGCCGCACCTGCGTGACGCGCATTATTCGGGAGCGGCATCGCTCGGCCACGGCACCGACTACCGGTATCCCCATGACGACCCGTCGGGTCATGTCGAGCAGCAGTATCTGCCCGACGAGATGGTCGGTCGGGTGTTCTACGACCCCACGGTGCACGGGCGAGAGGGACGACTTCGGCAGTGGTGGCCAGGCCATCGCGACGTTGGGGACCCAGGCGACCGAGACGTGTGATTGACTGAGCACTGATGAGCGCCACCGACCTCGCCGCCGTCATCGTCACCATCGTCTGTCTCGCAGTCGTCGTCGTGCTCGTGTTGGCCGTGCAGGCGCTGGTCCGCACGCTTCGCGAGCTGCGGCGCACGGTCGACGAACTGCGTGCGAACACGCTCCCCATGGTTGACGACCTTCATTCCACGGTCAGTCGAGCAAGTGACGAACTCGACCGCGTCGATGGTGTGATCGATCGAGCCGAACGCGTCACCGCCACCGCCGACGTGGCGTCGAGGCTCGCGTATCGAGCGTTCGCCCCGGGCGTGATTCGAGCCATGTCGGTGCTCGCCGGCGCCGGCCGAGCCGGCCGGGTCATCGCCCGGCCCCGACGCCGTTCGGGTGCGATCGAGGTCCGCAGCACCCGCCGGTCGACCCCACGAGGAGAACTCCGATGAAGCGCACCTTCTGGGCGGTGGCCGGGTACACCGCCGGCCTGGGCACCAGCCTGTACGTGCAGAAGCGGGTCAAGAAGACCGTCGAACGGGTCGCTCCGGAGCAGGTTCGCGCCGATGTCGCCGATCGCAGTCGCCGAGCAGCGGGCAAGGCCCGTGATGCGATGGTCGACATTCGCGACGCAGCCAACGAGGGGCTCACGGCGATGCGAGCGGAGAAGGCCGACCTCCTGGCCGAGTTCGCCGGCGACGAGGCGCTGCACACCGGTCCGGCTCGTCGGATGGGTCGCCCTGGTCGGGCGACGCAGAGCTTCCGTCCTCGCCACGGCTCCCGCAGCGACTGAATCCGGTCTTCCGGCAGAGGGCCGCCGATAGGCTGGCCGCCTCATGAGTACGCAGCCCACTCCGATGAAGGCGAATGAGGTCCGCAAGGCGTTCACCGACTTCTTCGTCGAGCGCGCCCACAGCCACCAGCCGTCTGCGTCGTTGATCCCGCACGACCCGACGCTGCTCTTCACCGTGGCTGGGATGGTGCCGTTCAAGACCTACTTCACCGGAGAGGAGACGCCGCCGTTCCCGCGCGCCGTCACGGTGCAGAAGTGTGTTCGTGCCGGCGGCAAGCACAACGACCTCGACGAGATCGGACGCACGAGGCGGCATCTGACCTTCTTCGAGATGATGGGCAACTTCTCGTTCGGCGACTATTTCAAGGAAGACGCGTGCGCCTGGGCGTGGGAGTTCGTCACCGAGGTCATCGGGTTGCCCGCCGATCGTCTCTGGGTCACCGTCCACCTCACCGACGACGAGGCCGCTGACATCTGGGAGAACCAGGTGGGTGTTCCGGCCGACCGCATTCAGCGCCTCGACGAGGACAACTACTGGAAGATGGGCGACGTCGGCCCCTGCGGCCCGTGCTCGGAGATCTTCTGGGACAAGGGTCCCGAGTTCGGCGCCGACGGCGGCCCCGAGCATGGCGACGAGGACCGCTTCATCGAGATCTGGAATCTCGTGTTCATGCAGTTCGACCAGCAGGCCGATGGTTCGAAAGTGCCGTTGCCGAAGCCGTCGATCGACACCGGCATGGGTCTCGAGCGCACCGTCTCGGTGCTCCAGGGCGTCGACTCGGTGTGGGACACCGACGAACTCTTCGCGCTGCAGGCCGCGGCGGCGAAGCTGACCGGCGTCGATCCGGCCACCGCCGAGTTCGAACAGCTCGTTTCGCTGCGCATCCTCGCCGATCACGCCCGCTCCACGTCACTGCTCGTCAGCGACGGCGTGTTCCCGTCGAACGAGGCACGGGGCTATGTGCTGCGCCGGATCCTTCGTCGCGCCGTGCGGCATGCGTACATCCTCGGGGTCGAGTCTGCGGTCATGGGAGGCATGGTCGATGCCGTGATCGAGATCATGGGCGCCGACTACCCGGATCTCGCCGCCAACCACCAGTTCGTGCGTGAGGTCATCGATCGTGAAGAAGTTCGCTTCCGCGAAACCCTCCGCAAGGGGCAGGCGATCCTCGACGAACAACTCGACGCCCTCGCCGACGGCGCAGCACTCCCCGGCGACGTCGCCTTCTTGCTCCACGACACCTACGGTTTCCCGCTCGAGGTCACCCAGGAGATCACCGGCGAACGCGGTGTCGAGGTCGACGAAGACGGCTTCCGAGCCGCCATGGCCGAACAGCAGCGCCTCGCCAAGGAGGCTCGCAAGGTCGCAGCCGCCGGCGACACCGGTCACCTCACGGCACTCGTCGACGAGCACGGTGAGACCGACTTCACCGGCCGCGAAGAGACCTCCACCGAGGCCACCGTCCTCTATGTCGACGACGACACCCTGGTGCTCGACCGCACCCCGTTCTATGCGGAGTCGGGCGGCCAGATCGGCGACACGGGCACGGTCACCGGTGGTGGCGTCACGATCGATGTCACCGACACCCGGTACGGCGTATCGGGACTCCACGTCCACGAGATCGCCGGCTCCGGCGGCCTTGAGGCGGGCCAGGTCGTCACCGCCACCATCGACGACGACCGACGTTCGGCGATCCGGCGCAACCACACTGCCACCCACATCCTTCACCACGCGCTGCGCGAGGTGCTGGGCGAACACGTGAAGCAGCAGGGTTCCTATGTCGGGCCCGACCGACTTCGTTTCGACTTCAGTCACTACGAGGGCCTCACCCCGGAACAGATCGCCGAGATCGAGGATCGCGTCAATGCGGAGGTGCTCGACAACGGCACATGCCGCCATTTCGAGACCACGATGGAGACCGCCGAGCAACTCGGTGCAATCGCGTTCTTCGGCGACAAGTACGGCGATGTCGTGCGGGTGCTGGAGGCGGGCCGCAACTCGGTCGAACTGTGTGGCGGCACGCATGTTCGGGCGCTGGGCGACATCGGCCAGTTCCGGATCGTCAGCGAGGGGTCGATCGGTTCGAACATTCGCCGGATCGAGGCGCTCACCGGCACCGCCAGCCTCGAACTCGCCCGCGAGGCCGAGCAGACGGTTGCGCAGGCGGCCGAGAAGCTCGGCATCAAGAACAAGAACGAACTCTTGGAGATGGCCGAATCCCGAATGGCGGAGATCTCCTCACTCAAGAACGAACTCGCGCAGATCAAGCAGCAGATCGCAGTCGGTCAGGCGCCGCAGCTGGCGGCGCAGGCCGTCGACGGTGTCGTCGTCGCCCGCGTCGACGATCTGGAGCGCGACAGTCTTCGTGATCTCGCCGTGTCGATCCGCGATCAGGAAGGCGTGCATGCAGTGGCGCTGGCTGGTGCGCTCGCCGGCGGGTCCGGGGTCGCACTCGTCTCTGCTGTCACGCCAGACTCGCCGCTCAATGCCGGCGCGCTCATCGACGATGCCAAGAAGACCGTCGGCGGCGGCGGCAAACCGGCCGACGACCTTGCGGTCGCAGGCGGCAAGCATGTGGAGCAGATCGACGCCGCACTCGATCAGGTCCGGGCGGCCGCTGGGATCGCCTGATGCGGGCCCTCGGGCTCGATCTCGGTCAGAAGCGGGTCGGTGTCGCCGTGAGCGACAGTGCCGGCGCA
Organism: Acidimicrobiales bacterium; assembly: GCA_022425325.1. GTDB lineage: Bacteria > Actinomycetota > Acidimicrobiia > Acidimicrobiales > Aldehydirespiratoraceae > UBA11606. Next base: position 21,907 of record JAKMFW010000037.1, read on the forward strand.
CTCGCGATGCCGATCGAGGTCTTGTCGCGGTTGGGTGATCGCCCCCGAGAACACCGGGCGATCGCCGAACTGGTTGAGGAGTGGGAGGCCGAGATCGTGGTGGTCGGCCTGCCCTACAACATGGACGGTTCCGCCGGACCTATGGCCAAGAAGTACGCGGCCGAGGCCAAGGTGCTGGGTGACACCCTCTCGGTGCCTGTCGTTCTCTACGATGAGCGGCTGACGACTGTCTCTGCAGAGCGAGCCCTGATGGATCAGAACATGAACACCCAGGACCGCCGCCAGGTCGTCGACAAGGTCGCGGCGTCGGTGATGCTGCAGTCGTGGCTCGACGCAGGCATGCCGCAGGACGGTCGCGGCCTCGGGACGGGGAACGACTCGTGAACGGTCAGCAGCCTCCGAAGAAGAAGCGGTCGCTCGGCACCTTCCTCACCGGAGCGGTCGATGACGAACCCACGCCACCACCGACCCCTCCCTCGAGTGTCAGTGCCGCGCCCCTGTATCCGCCGGCGCGTCCACGACGTCCCGTCACCCGTGTGGCGCGACCCGTGTCGGCCGCACCGCCGCCGGCGGCGGCTCCGCCCCAGCTCAGCGACCCATCCGGTCAACCTTTCGTTCCGATGGCCTTAGCCGACCATCAGGCGCCGCCTGGGGCAGTGCTGGTCGCTGGTGTCGACGAGCAGGGCGTCGAATATGTGCTCGAGGACGACCCGCACGCCCTTCCCATGGTCGACCCCCGGTACGACGTCGACGACAAGAACTGGGTGCGCTACCGCACCAGCTGGGGCGGCTTTCTCCGGCTCGTCATCTTCGTCCTCGCCATCATCTGGGTGGTGACCACGGCGAGAGGCCGGATCTACGGGTGGGTCGATGCCCAGATCGAGCCCGACGGCGAACCCGGCGATCTGATCGAGCTCACCATCCCGTCGGGCGCCTCGACCAACAATGTCGCAACCCTGCTCGAAAACGAAGGGGTGATCTCCAACGCCACGGTGTTCCGGTACTGGCTGCGCTGTGAGGGCGAGCTGTCGATCACCGGATTCCTCGGCTGCGACACCGAGCGCACGTTCCAGGCGGGTGAGTATGAGATTCCGACAAATCTCGCGTTCGCGGATGCCGTCGCCGTGCTCGACCAAGGTCCGATTCCGGAGATCTTTGTCGACTTCACCATCCCTGAGGGCCTGCGCCTCACCGAGTTGGTCGAGCGGTTGCTGGCCGTGAACACCAACTTCGATCGTGCCGATCTCCTCGAGGCCCTTCGCAATCCGAGTCTTGTCTCTGCGTACGCCGACCCGACCGTGCCAACCGACCTTCGTCTCGAAGGCACGCTCTTCCCGGCGACCTACGACGTTGCGGAAGAAGACGTTGCTGACGAGGCCAGATTCCTTCAGCGAATGGCCGACACCTTCGACCAGCGCTACGAGAACCTTCTCGGTGAGGTGGGCCGCGACCCGGCGATCCTCGAACTCGGCCTCTCCGACTACGACGTGATCGTGGTCGCCTCGATGATCGAACGCGAAGCTCGTGTCGATGTCGACCGGCCCCTCATGGCCCGGGCGATCTACAACCGTCTCGCTCAGGGCATCCCGCTGCAGATCGACGCCACCGTCTACTACGCCGCCGGCAAGTCGTTCACCGAGACACTCTTCCAGAGCGATCTCGACGCCGAGTCGCCGTGGAACACCTACACCACGCCCGGCATCCCGCCGACACCGATCGCCGCCCCTGGCGAGGCGGCCCTGCGGGCAGCGTTGGACCCGGCCGACGGTGAGATGATTTTCTGGGCTCGCACGGACGAGAACGGGATCGTCGGCGCCCATGCGTTCTCGGCCACGCTCGACGAGCACAACGAGGCGGTCGCCCGCTGCCGCGAACTCGGTTACTGCGGATGATTCCCGTCACCGGCGCCACCGTCACGGTTGGGGTGATCGGCGATCCTGTCCGCCACTCGCTTTCACCGACCCTGCACAACGCTGCGTTCGACGCGCTCGGTGTCGACGCGCGGTCGCTCGCGTTTCCCGTCGCCGACGGTGATGGGCCGGCAGCGGTCGACGCAATGCGGGTCCTGGGCATCAGAGGCCTGTCGGTCACGATGCCCCACAAAGAAGCGGTGCTTGCCGCCGCCGACCGGTGTGCCGTGCAGGCCGAGGCGTTGGCGGCCGCGAACTGTCTGATCAACGACGACGGCGTGATCACCGCCCACAACACCGACGGTGATGGTCTCGTTCGCAGCCTTCGGGTCGAGAACGACACCGATCCGTCGGGTGCTTGCGTGGTTGTGCTCGGTGCCGGTGGCGCAGCGCGTTCGGTGATCGAGGCGCTCGGTCGGGCGGGCGCAGCCGACGTGGTGGTCGTGAATCGCACCGAGGCCCGCGCCGAGCGTGCTGCCGCGCTCGCCGGCCCAGTCGGGCGGGTCGGATCAGTCGACGCAATCGTCGAGGCCGACATCGTGATCAACGCCACGGCGGTCGGGATGGACGGCGTGTCGTCGCCATCACCGGTTGGATCGTTCACCGCGTCACAGACCGTCGTCGACCTGATCTATCGCCCGCTGTCGACCCCATGGCTCACCGCTGCTCGTGGCGCGGGTGCCAACGCCATGAACGGGGTCGGGATGTTGCTGCACCAGGCGGCGATCCAACTCGAGTTGTGGACCGGCATCAACGCCCCGATCGACGCCATGCGAGACAGCGTCGCCGACGCCATCGGCTGAACACTCTCGGGTGTTCTGAGCGAAACCTCGCAGCGCCCTCACGTCGTCGGTGACGGGTGCCGATAGTTGGGTGTGCTGCGACGGAATGTAATCGCCCCCTTCCTTGTCCCGCTGCTCCGTAGCGTTCGGCGCCGCCCCGACGGTTGTGCCAGCGGGGTCGGTGGGAGCGGTCGTTGATGCTGGCACTCCTGGCGATCCTCGCAATCCCGGTCGGCCTGCTCGCTGGCGGGTTTGTCACGATGCTCGCCGACCGGATGCTCAGTGACACCCCGCTCGGACTGCGTTCTCGTTGCTCGGCGTGCGGGGCATCGCTGTCGTTCGCTGAAACGGTCCCGGTGCTCGGTTGGTTCCGCCTCGGTGGGTCGTGTCGTCAATGTGGGGTGTCGGTCACCGTTGGCGACCCGATCGCCGAGGCGGTGACCGCCGTGCTGTTCGTCTGGGTTGTGCTCCGGTACGACCAAGCCGACACCTTGGTCGTGATACCGCTCATCCTGGTCGTCGCCGGCGTGGCCCTCTCGGTCACCGACCTTACGGCATACCGCCTGCCCGATCGGCTGGTGTTCCCGACCTTCTGGCTGTCGCTCGTTGCGATGACGGTGTTGTCGATCCTCGAACTGGAACGGCCGGAGGCGCTGCTTGGTGCAGTCGGCAGTGCTGTCGGGTATTCGCTTTTTCTCTTCGTTTTCCATTTCCTCAAACCGACGGCGATGGGGTTCGGTGATGTGAAACTGGCCCTCGTGCTCGGGTTGCACACCGGCTGGGTCGGAACCACCTTCTTCGGCGACCTCCAGACGGCATGCCGGCTCACCTTCGGGGCCCTGCTCGCCGGCATGTTCGTCTTCCTTGCGTTCTCGCTCGTCGTCACTGCGCTGCGCCACGTCGTCAGCGCGGACATCCTTCCGGATCCGCTCGACGATCCTGACGACGTCACCCCGTTGCACCGGGCGGCGGTCCCGTTGGGGCCAGGCCTGATCGTCGGGGCATGGATGGTGGTGCTGTATCCCGACGCCGTGCTGGTCGTGGCGCCCTAGCCTGGTCAGCGTGACCACCACGATCACCGTCGATCTCGGCGACCGCAGCTATCCCGTCCTCGTGGGCCATGGCGCCCGCTCCGAACTGAGCGCCCTTATCCCCGCCGGCGTGAAGCGCGTCGCCGTCCTCACGCAGGCCGGCATTCCGTGGCCGGTCGACCCTGGCATCGCCTCGATCCGAATCGAGCTTCCGGATGGCGAAGCGGCCAAATCGCTCTCGGTCGTGGAGGACGTGTGCCGCCAGCTCGCAGGGGCAGGGTTCACTCGGGCCGACGCGATCGTCGCCGTCGGAGGCGGTGTCGTGACCGATGTCGGCGGGTTCGTCGCCTCGGTGTATCACCGAGGCATCCGGTTCGTGTCGGTGTCGACCACCCTTCTCGGCCAGGTCGATGCCGCAATCGGCGGCAAGACAGGTGTGAACCTTCCCGAGGGCAAGAACCTCGTCGGCGCGTTCTGGCAGCCCTCGGCCGTGATCTGCGACACCGAGACCCTTGAGACGCTCCCGCACCGGGAATTCCAGTGTGGTGTCGGCGAGATCGCGAAGTATCACTTCCTCGGCGGGGGCCGCCTCGATGAACTCCCGATCGACGAGCGAGTCGCCGCCTGCGTCCAGATCAAGGCCGACGTGGTGATGGCCGACGAACGCGAGGGAGGGAGGCGGGCCATCCTCAACTACGGCCACACGCTCGCTCACGCCATCGAAACCGCCGGCGCCTACGACCTCCGTCACGGTGAGGCGGTCGCTATCGGCATCCGGTACGCCGCGGAAATTGCCCGCCGGCTCGGCCGTATCGACGATGACCGAGTCGCCGAGCACGAACGGGTCCTGGCGGCCTACGAACTGCCGACGACCCTGCCCGAGCAGCTCACCGACACCGAGTTGATGGATCTTTTCTCCCGCGACAAGAAGGCGATTGACGGCGTGACCTTCGTGCTCGACGGACCCGACGGCGTGGAAACGGTCGTCGGTGTCGACCCCGAGGTGCTTGCCGCCTCGTTTGTCGCCGTCCGGTGACCTTTCCGAAGCTGACCGTGCAGGGCCGGGCTGACCGGCTTCGCAACGCCATGCGCGAACGCGAGCTCGACGGCTTCGTCGTGGTCGACCTGCCGAGCGTGCGTTGGCTCACGGGCTTCACCGGCTCCAACGGCCTCGCGATCATCTCCGCGAAGGACGTGGTGTTGGCCACCGACGGCCGTTACGCGACACAGGCGCCCGCGCAGCTCGAGGCCGCAGGCAGCGATGCCACCGTCGCCATCGCCTCGGACCTCGTCACCAGTGGTGCCGATGTGCTCAGGGGTGCAGCCCGGGTTGCGCTCGAAGGCGACGTCATCAGTTGGGATCAGCAGCGCCAATGGGCTGCGGCACTCGCCGACAGCGAGCTCGTGGCCGTCTCCGGGCTTCTTCGGGAGCTGCGCAGCGTCAAGGATCCGGCGGAGCTGGCCCGTATCGAGGCGGCAGCGGCGCTCGCCGACGCTGCGCTCGCCGACACCGAAGTGCTGCGGGCGCCCGGCACGACCGAGCGGCAGCTCGGGCTTGCGCTCGACGACGCCATGCGGGCCGCGGGTGCGACCGGTCCGGCGTACGAGACGATCGTCGCGTCGGGCCCCAACGCCGCGTTGCCGCATGCTCGTCCGAGCGATCGGGCGTTCGAAGTCGGTGATCTCTTGATCGTCGACGTCGGTGCGCTCGTCGACGGGTATCGCAGCGATATGACTCGTTCGTTTGTCATCGGCGGCCCGGATGCGGCGGACGATGTCGCCCGCAAGATCCTCCCGCTGGTCACCGAGGCGCAAGCTGTTGCCGTCGCCGTCGTCGCCCCGGGCGTCGAGGCGAAAGCGGTCGACGACGCCTGCCGATCGATCATCACCGAAGCCGGGTTTGGTGATGCCTTCCGTCATGGAACCGGCCACGGTGTCGGACTCGACATCCATGAGCTTCCATCCATCCGCAAGGACAACGCCGCTATCCTCCAGGCCGGTCAGGTGCTCACCGTCGAGCCCGGCGTGTACCTCCCCGATGTGGGTGGCGTACGGGTCGAGGATCTCGTCGTGGTCACCGACTCGGGCTGCCGCCCCCTCACCCTTTCGCCCAAGCTCAGCCTTTAGGAGCTCGCCATGCCCACCATCACCACCAACGACCTGAAGAATGGCATGACCCTGGAGCTCGACGACGGGCTCTTCCAGATTGTCGACTTCCAACACGTGAAGCCGGGTAAGGGCCACGCGTTCGTTCGGACCAACCTCCGCAATGTGCGGGCCGGTGGCACGGTCGAGCGCACGTTCCGCGCCGGTGAGAAGGTCGAGCGGGCCACGATCGACAAGCGCGACTTCAGCTTCCTCTATCGCGACGGCGACGATTACGTCTTCATGGACTCCGAGACGTACGACCAGATCACGGTGTCGCCGGAGGCGCTCGGCGATGCCGGCAACTACATCATCGACGGTTCGTCGGTCGTGCTCGAAATGTTCGGCTCCGAGATCGTCGGTACCGACCTCCCTGCGGCGGTGGAGCTCACGATCGAGTTCACCGAGCCGGGCCTGCAGGGCGACCGTTCCTCGGGTGGCACCAAGCCCGCCACCCTGGAGACTGGTCTCGTGATCCAGGTGCCGCTCTTCATCGATAACGGCGAGAAGGTCAAGATCGATACCCGTAGCGGCGAGTACCTGAGTCGCGCCTGACCGATGACGACTGACGTTCCGGGCCTCAACCCTCGCCGGGAGGCCCGAGAAGAGGCACTTGCGCTGCTCTATCAGGCCGAGCTGACCAGCTCGCCGGTGGATGAGGCGCTCGGCGCCCGTGAGGTGCCGCCGGCGGCGTACGCCGTCGAGATCGCGTTGGGTGTCGACGACGAGCGCGACGATCTCGACGCGTTGATCGGCCGTCACCTCACCAACTGGCGGGTCGACCGGATGCCGATGATCGATCGGGTGCTCGCCCGCATGGCGGTGTGGGAGTTCCGCTCCAAGCCCGACATTCCCACCGGTGTCGTTCTGAGTGAAGCGGTCGAATTGGCGTCGATCTACTGCGGTGAGCGCTCGGCGCCCTTCCTCAACGGTGTCCTCGACAGTGTCGCCGGCGAGGTCCGTGGCTGACGAGGTCACGCTCCGACCCTGGCGCGTCGACGACACGCCAGCACTGGTCGCCGCCTGGCACGACGGTGCCATCGTGGCCGAATCGACACCACCACCCGATCGCTCGGCAGCCGCCGCCAGGCGGTGGATCGAAGGCTGCGACGTTCGCGAACAACGCGTGCTCGCCGTCGATCGGGTGATCGATGTCGCAGGGGCGTGCGTGGGCGAGGTCGGGCTCTCCGACATCGATCAGCGCCGTGGTGTTGCGCTCATCGGCTGGTGGGTCGGCGCAGAGCATCGGGGTCGTGGGTTCGCCGTCGCCGGGGTCGCCGCCATGGCTGAGGTCGCAGCACTGTTCGGCGTGACGACACTCGTCGCCCGGATCGGGATCGACAACACCGCATCTGTGCGGGTCGCCGAACGCGTTGGCTTCATGCTGCTCCGAGCCGGTTCCGAGGCCGAACCGCACGTGTACGTCCACCGCTGATCCATCGGTCGAGCCGGTCGTGCGGAAATCCACAGGCGAGCGCGCGCCGCGCGCCGACGCGCGACGTGTAGGGTCCAATCTCGACCGTGAAACGAGTCCCGTGAGGCTCGTACGGACGAAAGAGAGATCAGTGGCAGAGCGTGAACGCCTGCTCGCAGGGCAGCCTGCGAGCGGCGCCTTTCGAGCACGGACGCATGTCATGTCGACCGACGACGTGGCCCGGGCGATCCGTCGCATGGCCCATGAGATCCTCGAGAAGAACCACGGCTGCGACGATGTGATGATCGTCGGCATGCAGACGGGCGGGGTTGAACTCGCCCGAGCGATCGCTGCTGCTGTGGCCGACATCGAGGGGTCGGAGGTGCCGACCGGCACGCTCGACGCCACCATGCACCGAGACGACTTCGGTCTGCGCCCGGTGATGCCCGAGGCGGTGACCGACATCCCCGGTGACCCGACGGGCAAGACGATCGTGCTGGTCGACGACGTGCTCTTCACCGGACGGACGGTGCGGGCGGCGCTCGACGCCATCCACGCCTATGGGCGGCCGACGGCGATTCAGTTGGCGGTCATGGTCGATCGTGGCCATCGAGAGCTCCCGATCCGCCCCGACTATGTGGGCAAGAACTTGCCGACGCGTCGTGACGAGATGGTCGATGTCCACGCCGGTGGCGTCGATCTCGGAGAGATCGCAGGGGATGGAGATCTCGGAGAGATCGCGGGGGATGAAGATCTCGGAGCGGGAGGTGAGGGCTGATGCGACGCAACGGTGCCCGGCATCTGCTTTCGATGGCCGACCTTGATCGCGATGACATCGAGCAGATTCTGAACCTGACCGGATCGTTCGCCGAGGTGGGGGAGCGCAGCATCCCGAAGGTTCCTGCGCTTCGCGGCAAGACGATCGCCTGGCTGTTCTACGAGGACTCGACCCGCACCCGTCTCAGTTTCGAGACGGCGGCCAAGCGACTCTCGGCCGACACGATGAATTTCAGCGTGAGCAGTTCGTCGGTCAACAAGGGCGAGTCGCTGCGGGACACGATCGAGACGATCGCGGCGATGGGGATCGACGGAGTCGTTGTCCGGCATCGAGCTGCCGGGGCGCCTCAGCAGGTCGCGGACTGGACCGATGCTGCGGTGATCAACGCCGGTGACGGCTGGCATCAACACCCGACTCAGGGACTGCTCGATCTCTACACCGCAACGAGCCATCTCGGCGACCTCGATGGCAAGCACATTGCGATCGTCGGCGACATCAAACACTCTCGAGTCGCCCGCTCGAACGCAATCGGGTTCGCCACGATGGGTGCCCGCGTGACCCTCGTCGGCCCTCCGACCTTGCTGCCTCCGAGTCTCGATGGCTGGCCGGTTGAGGTCACGCACGATCTCGACGCTGTCATCGACGACCTCGACATCTGCTACCTGCTGCGCATGCAACTCGAGCGTCAAAAGCAGGCGGCCGTACCGACGTTGCGCGAGTACCACCACGAATACGGGCTCACGAGCGCCCGCGCCGACCGTCTGGGTGCCGAGGCGTTGATCATGCACCCGGGGCCGATGAACCGGGGGGTCGAGATCGCGGGCGAGGTCGCCGACCGACCCAACGCGGTCATCACCGAGCAGGTCGCCAACGGCGTGTCGGTGCGCATGGCGGTGCTGTTCCTGTTGCTGGGCGCCGGCCGCGAGCCGGTCGACGAGTCCGCGGTCGGCGGTGGACTGGCGGTGGCGTGATGGGTTCGATCGCGATCACCAACGGCACCCTGGTCGACGGCGCCGGCACTCGCCGCGCTGACCTCCTGATCCAGAACGGCGTGATCGCCGAGGTGGGGGAGAAGCTCGACGGCGACACGATCATCGACGCCGACGGCCTTGTCGTCACCCCCGGGTTCGTCGACCTTCAGGTGCACTTCCGTGAGCCCGGCGGTGAAGAGGCAGAGACCATCCAGACGGGTTCTCGTGGCGCCGCCCTCGGTGGGTTCACCGCCGTGGTCGTGATGCCCAACACAACACCGACGATCGACAGCGCTGCGGTCGTCCGTCAGATCCACGATCTCAGCATCGATGCCCTCTGTGAGGTGGTGCCGTCGGCGGCGATCACCGTCGATCGCGATGGCGAGGCGCTGGCTCCGATGGCGGAGCTGGTGCGCAGCGGTGTGCGCATGTTCACCGACGATGGTGTGGGTGTGCAGGACGCTCGCATGATGCGCACCGCGCTCGAGTACGCCTCGGGGTTGTCGCATCTCGCCGACGGCTTCGAGATCGTGCTGGCCCAGCATTGCGAAGTCGACGCGCTTGCGGCCGGCGGTGCAATGCACGAGGGGGAGTGGTCGAGTCGACTCGGCATGCCCGGCCAGCCCGCCGAGGCCGAGGAGTTGATGATCGCTCGCGATGTCGCACTCGCCCGCCTCACCGATGGCCGCGTGCATTTCCAGCACGTCACCACGGCCCGTGGCGTTGATCTGATTCGGGCGGCGAAGGCCGAGGGACTCAAGGTCACCGGTGAGGCCACCCCTCACTATCTGTGTCTTGATCACTCGGCCGTGGCCTCGTTCGACACCGTGTTCAAGGTCAACCCGCCACTCCGCACCCCCGCCGACGTGACCGCGATCAAGGCGGGACTGCTCGACGGCACGCTCGATGCGATCGCCACTGATCATGCGCCGCACACCCGACAGGACAAGGAACGCCCGTTCCTCGACGCGCCTCCCGGGATGATCGGCGTCGAGACAGCGTTTGCGATCGCCAACACCGAACTCGGTGCCGACATCGAGAAGCTCGTCGAACTGCTCTCGATCAACCCGGCCCGCATCGCCGGTATCGACGATCGCCACGGCGGCCCGATCGAGGCCGGTCGGCCGGCCAATCTCGCCCTGCTCGACCTCGATGAGCAATGGACGATCACCGGTGCAGCACTGGCCAGCCGCAGCTCGAACACCCCCTTCGAAGGGCGTTCGGTGCGCGGCAAGATTCGACACACGATCTGGAACGGTGACCTTGTGGTCACGAACGGAGAAGCGACGCGATGACAATTCGTGAGTACCAACTGGTCCTCACCGATGGTGAGACCTTCGACGGGGAAGGCATCGGGGCTGAGCTCGAACCGAACGGCTTCGCCGCCGGTGAAGTCGTGTTCAACACGGTGCTCTCGGGCTACCAGGAAGTCATCACCGACCCCAGCTACGCCGGTCAGATCATCACCTTCACCTACCCCCACATCGGCAACTACGGCGTGAACGCCACCGACGCCGAGGCGGCGAAGCCCTTCTGTCGGGGTGTGATCATCCGCGATCTCGCTCGCCGCCAGAGCAACTGGCGAAGCGAGGAGCATCTCGACGACTATCTGCGCCGCCATGGTCTCGCCGGTATCGCCGGGATCGACACCCGTCGACTCACCCGCCACATCCGCGACACCGGCGCAATGCCGGGGGCGTTCGGTCCCGCCGACCACGCCACCTTGCTCGCCGCAGCCAAGGCCGAGCCCGGCACGGCCGGTGTCGACCTTGTCAGTCTGGTGACCACACCCGAGCCGTACACGGTCGGCAGCGGACCCCGGAAGATCGTGGCCTACGACTTCGGTGTGAAGGCCACAATGCTGCGCCATCTCGGCGAGATCGGCACGGTCACCGTCGTTCCGGCGCACACCACCGCCGAAGAGGTCTTGGCGATGAACCCCGACGGGGTGTTCCTCTCCAACGGCCCGGGGGATCCCGAAGAGGCCGGCCCGATCGTCGATGAGCTTCCGAAGCTCCTCGGGAAGGTGCCGATCTTCGGCATCTGCCTTGGCCATCAAGTGCTGTCGCTTGCGCTCGGGGGCCGGACTTACAAGATGAAGTTCGGTCACCACGGCGGCAACGTGCCCGTGCAGGACACTCGCACATCGAAGGTCGAGATCACCGCCCAGAACCACAACTTCGCGGTCGAGGCTGGCTCCGTACCGAACGTGACCGAGAGCCACGTGTGTCTCAACGACGGAACCCTCTCGGGTCTGTTCCACAACGAGTACCCGGCCTTCAGTGTGCAGTACCACCCCGAGGCGGGCCCCGGCCCGCACGACTCGGCCTACCTGTTCACCGAGTTCGCCGAACTCATGGACGGCTTCCAGGGAAAGGCGGCCTGAGATGCCGAAGCGCACCGATATCGAATCGATCCTCATCATCGGCTCCGGCCCGATCGTGATCGGTCAGGCCTGTGAGTTCGACTACTCCGGTACCCAGGCATGCCGAGTCCTGAAGGAAGAGGGCTATCGAGTCATCCTCGCGAACTCGAACCCGGCGACGATCATGACCGATCCAAGTTTCGCCGACGCCACCTATGTCGAGCCGCTCGATCTGCAGATCCTCGAGAAGATCATCGAAAAAGAGCGACCCGATGCCGTGCTGCCGACCCTCGGTGGCCAGACCGGTCTCAACCTGGCGATGGAGTTGCAGCAGGCCGGCGTGCTCGAGAGGTTCGGGTGCGAGCTGATCGGCGCAGATGCCGAGGCCATCGAGACGGCAGAGGACCGCGAGAAGTTCAAGGTCGCCATGACCGAGATTGGGCTCGAGTCCGCCCGGTCCGCCATCGCCCACAACATGGACGAGGCGCGGGCGGCGATCGACGAGGTCGGCCTTCCCGTCATCATCCGGCCCGCCTACATCCTCGGCGGTCGGGGTACCGGCATCGCCGAGACGATGGAGGAGTTCGAGCGCATGGCGGCCTACGGCCTCGACGCCAGCCCCATCTCGGAGATCCTGATCGAGGAGTCGATCAAGGGCTGGAAGGAGTACGAGCTCGAGGTCATGCGTGACCGCGCGGACAACTGTGTGATCATCTGCTCGATCGAGAACCTCGACCCGATGGGTGTGCACACCGGCGACTCCATCACCGTCGCTCCGGCCCAGACCCTCACTGATGTCGAGTACCAGAAGATGCGCGACGGTTCGTTCGCCTGTATCCGACGGGTCGGCGTCGAGACCGGCGGCTCGAATGTCCAATGGGCGGTCGACCCGAAGACCGGCCGCCAGATCGTCATCGAAATGAATCCACGTGTGAGCCGCTCATCGGCCCTTGCGTCGAAGGCCACCGGCTTCCCGATCGCCAAGATCGCCGCCAAGCTCGCGATCGGCTACACGCTCGACGAGATCCCCAACGACATCACGGAGAAGACCCCGGCCAGCTTCGAACCGTCGATCGATTATGTCGTCACCAAGATTCCGCGCTGGGCGTTCGAGAAGTTCCCGGGCACCAGCGGGGTGCTCGGTACGTCGATGCAGTCGGTGGGTGAGGTGATGGCCATCGGCCGAACCTTCCCCGAGTCGATGCAAAAGGCACTCCGTTCGCTCGAGCAGGGCCGCCATGGTCTCAACGCCGACTCTGGCGAGACGGCGCTCGACGACATCCCGACCGAAGAACTCATGAAGATGGCGGCGATCGGAACCCCCGATCGTCCGTTCCAGCTTGAGGCACTGTTGCGTCGGGGTGTGAGCGTCGACGAGATCTTCGCGGCCACCGCAGTTGATCCGTGGTTCCTCGACCAGATGTCGATGATCACCGAGGAGCGGGCCCATCTTGAGACGTTGTCGCTCGATTCGGTCACGCCGCGGGGCTTCAAGCGGGCCAAGCAACTCGGCTTCTCCGACCCGCAGCTCGCCTACCTGTGGGGCGTCTCCGAGGCCGAGGTGCGGGCCGCTCGCCTCGCGGCCGGAGTGCACACCACGTTCAAGACGGTCGACACCTGCGCCGCCGAGTTCGAGGCCACCACGCCGTACCACTACTCGACCTACGAGGACACCGACGAGGTTCGTGACGGTGACCGCGAGAAAGTCATCATTCTCGGCTCTGGCCCGAACCGCATCGGTCAGGGCATCGAGTTCGACTACTGCTGTGTGCACGCCAGCTTCTCGCTGCGCGACGCGGGCTACGAGACCATCATGGTCAACTGCAACCCCGAGACCGTCTCGACGGACTACGACACGTCCGACCGGCTCTACTTCGAACCGCTCACGTACGAGGACGTCATGGACATCATCGACCGTGAGCAGCCCAAGGGCGTGATCGTCAGCCTCGGTGGTCAGACCCCGTTGAAGCTCGCCGATCGCCTTCCTGAGGCGCTCGTGCTCGGCACCTCGCCTGCGTCGATCGATCTGGCTGAGGACCGTGAGCAGTGGAACGCCATGTGTGCTCGCCTCGAGATCCCGCAGCCGGCCGGCGGCACCGCCGTCGACATCGATCAGGCCCTCGAGATCACCGCCAAGATCGGCTATCCCGCCCTCGTTCGGCCCAGTTATGTGCTCGGCGGACGCGCAATGGAGATCGTGTACGACGACGATCACCTGCGTCGGGCCATGGCCGAACTCGCTGGCTTCGGCAGCCTCGGCAAGGAGGGTGGCTTGTCGGCTGAGCGCCCCGTGCTCGTCGATCGTTTCTTGGAGGACGCCACCGAGGTCGACGTCGACGCCCTGCGGGATCACACCGGTGACTCGGTCATCGGTGCAGTCATGGAGCATGTGGAGGAGGCGGGCGTGCACTCCGGCGACTCTGCCTGTTCGATCCCGCCGACCAGCCTTTCGGCGGAGACCATCGCGGTCATCGAGGATTACACGTTGCGGATCGCCGAGGCGCTCGACGTCAAGGGCCTGATCAATGTGCAGTACGCCGTGAAGGGCAACCAGGTCTTCGTGATCGAGGCCAACCCGCGGGCCAGCCGCACGGTGCCGTTCGTCGCCAAAGCCACCGGCGTGCCGCTGGCCAAGGTCGCCAGCCGGATCATGGTCGGCGCAACCCTGGCCGAGCTCCGGGCCGAAGGCCTGATGTGTGATCGCGTCGAGGGCGACCATGTGGCGATCAAGGAGGCCGTGCTGCCGTTCAACCGGTTCCCGGAGGCGGACGCCGTCCTCGGTCCGGAGATGCGAAGCACGGGTGAGGTCATGGGCATCGATCTCACGCCCGGTCTGGCCTTCGTGAAGTCCCAGCTCGCCGCCGGCACCCGCCTGCCGGAGGACGGCATGGTGTTTCTCTCGCTCGCCGATCGAGACAAGGCGTCTGGTGTCGAGGCGGCGAGGCTGCTCGCCGAGATGGGCTTCACCATCTGCGCCACGAGCGGCACGGCAGCGTCGGTGCGTGAGGCCGGGGTCGAGGTGGCCGTCGAGGTCGCCAAGCTCGGCGATGTCGACGGTGTCAACGCGGTCGATCTGATCAATGCCGGGGACGTGAAGCTGGTCGTGAACTCACCGAGAGGCCGAGGACCCCGGGCCGATGGCGACCACATCCGGTCGGCTGCCGGCCGGGCGAGTGTGCCACTGCTCACCACCGGTGCTGCGGCCCTGGCCGCAGCCAAGGGCATGCAGGACTGGAAGGCCCACAAGCTCGCGGTTCGCAGCCTGCAGGAGTACCACCAGGGTGTCTCGCTCAGCGCGCTCGAGCCGAGCGATGGTGGGGCGTCGAACTGATGGATCTTCGCATCGAGGTCGGGTCGGTTGCCCTCCGTGCGCCGGTGATGACAGCGTCGGGGACTGCCGGCCATGGTGCCGAGTTCGCCAACTACCTCGATCCAGCGTCGCTCGGTGCGGTCGTCGTGAAGTCGATGAAGGCCGACGAGTGGGCCGGGAATCCGGCGCCTCGGGTGCACCCGACGGCGTCAGGGATGATCAATTCCGTCGGGTTGCAGGGCAAGGGCGTGCCGCACTGGCTCGAACACGACCTTCCCGACCTGCTCGCCACAGGCGCCACCGTGGTGGCCTCGATCTGGGGGAGCAGCGTCGACGACTACGCCCGGGCGGCCGCCGCGCTGGCGGAGGCGCCCGAAGGCGTCGTCGCGGTCGAGGTCAATGTGTCGTGCCCGAACCTCGAGGACCGCGGTTCCATGTTCGCCCACAGCCGCACGGCGACCGCCGAGGTCATCGAGGCATCGACGGTCGTCGGCCGGCCGATGTGGGCGAAGCTCAGTCCGAACGCCGCCGACCTTCCCGAGATCGCCGAGGCTGCCTACGGCGCGGGTGCCGAGGCGGTGGTCCTCACCAACACCTTGCTCGGCATGGTGATCGACACCGAGTCCCGCCGCCCCGTGCTCGGCGCGAAGAAGGGCGGGTTGTCCGGTGCCGCGATGCACCCGGTGGCCGTTCGGGCCGTCTTCGATGTGCACGAGGCGCTGCCCGAGCTCCCGATCGTGGGAGTGGGCGGCACATCGAGCGGAACCGATGTCGTAGAGTTCCTGCTCGCCGGGGCATCGGCGGTGGAGGTCGGCACGGCGACGTTCGCAGATCCCCGGGCACCTCGGCGGATCCTCGGCGAGTTCGAACAGTGGTGTCAACGGCACGGCGTCGAGTCCGTGGCGGAGTTGATCGGAGGAGCACATGACTGACAACGCAACGGGAACGGAGATCGACCCGGCCATCCGGGATCGGCTGGCGCTCGCGCTCGACGTCGATGATCTCGTCGCTGCGATCCGCCTCGGCCGCCCGTTCAAGGACTATTTCGGGGTGGCCAAGATCGGTCTCGAGCTCTACTCCGCCGCCGGTCCGGAGGCGATCGGTGCGATCTCCGATCTCGGATACAAGATCTTTCTCGATCTCAAACTGCACGACATCCCCACGACCGTCGGCAAGGCCGCCCGGGTGCTCGGCGCGTTCGGGGTCCAGTACCTCACCATGCACGCGCACGGTGGGGTCGACATGCTGCGGGCCGGTGTCCAGGGACTCGAGGAAGGTGCGCACAATGCCGGCTTGGAGCCACCCCAGTCGCTCGCCATCACCGTGCTCACGAGCGACGGCGATGCCCCGCCTCACATCATGCCGAAGCGGGTTATGCTCGCCGCCGAGGCGGGCTGCTCGGGCATCGTGTGCGCCGTAGGCGACCTTGAAGAG
This sequence comes from Acidimicrobiales bacterium, assembly GCA_022425325.1. Taxonomy (GTDB): domain Bacteria; phylum Actinomycetota; class Acidimicrobiia; order Acidimicrobiales; family Aldehydirespiratoraceae; genus UBA11606. Next base: position 38,047 of record JAKMFW010000037.1, read on the forward strand.
GCGCACCACTACGCGCCACGCCTCACCCGAGTCACGCCGGGCATTCGGCTCTCGGGCGACAACGCCGACGACCAGGCGCGTGCCGCCTCGCCGGGTGATGCTCTCGCCGGCGGCTCTGATCTGTTGGTGGTCGGCCGCGCCGTCACCCGTGCCGACGACCCGATCGCAGCCGCGCAGGCGATCCACGCGTCGGCAGCGTCGGCGGGCTGACGAGCCTCCCGGTACGCTCCCGGGATGGCTACCCCGCCACCCCTCACCGACGATGCCCGACGCGCAGCGCTGGCGAAGGCGGCAGAAGCGCGCCGTGTTCGGGCCGATCTCAAGCAGGCGTTGAAGGCCGGTGAGCTCGGACTTGCCGACGTGTTGGTCCGGGCCGAGTCCGACGACGTGGTCGCCATGACCAAAATCCTCACGATCCTCGAGTCGCTGCCAGGCGTCGGCAAGGTGAAGTCCCGCCGGACGATGGCGTCCATCGGCATCTCCGAAAGTCGCCGAGTCCAGGGCCTCGGCGTCAGGCAGCGTCACGCCCTGCTCACTGCGTTCGGCGACGACGTCGCCACCTCATGACTGAACTCGACGACCGCGTGATCGTCGTGATCTCCGGCCCCGGAGGCGTCGGCAAGGGAACGATCGTCGCCCGACTCCTCGACGAGGACCCCTCCCTGTGGCTCTCGCGGAGCTGGACCACCCGTGACCGTCGGCCCGGGGAGGCGATGGAGGCCTACCACTTCACCGACGCAGAGCGGTTTCTCGCCCATGTCGCCGACGACGGCTTCCTCGAGTGGGTCGAATTTCTCGACTACTACCAGGGGACGCCGGTGCCGGATCCACCGGCGGGTCACGACGTCGTGTTCGAGATCGATGTGCACGGCGCCGAGCAGATCCGACATCGCTACCCGGACGCCGTGCTGATCTTCGTCGATGCGCCGTCTGACGAGGCCCAGGAAGCCCGCCTTCGTGGGCGTGGGGATCTGGAGGAGAAAGTGCAGGCCCGCCTCGCCAAAGCGGCCGAGGAGAAAGCCAAAGCGCTCGAACTCGACATGACCTTCGTCATCAACGATGAACTCGATCATGCCGTCGGCGAGATCCAGGGCTTGATCGGGCAGTGCCGATCCGCCACACACGGCTGCTAGCCTTCCCGTTCAGAACTCGGCCCCTCGGGGCCCGACGCGAAGGCTTTCTCATGGCGCACGGCTACGACACGATGATGAACCCCTCGATCGAGGACCTCCTCGAGAAGACCGGTTCGAAGTTCCGCCTCGTCTCGCTCTCAGCCATGCGCTCGCGCGAGATCACGAGTTACCTCGGGCAGCTCAGCCAGGGTGTCGGCGCCGCCGTGCCTCCGCAGGTGACCTCCACCGCCGCCAAGCCGCTCTCGATCGCCTTCGAAGAGATCTCCGCCGAGAAGATCACCTCCATCGAGATCGATCCCGAGGCCGAGGCTGCAGCTGCTGCGCTCGCTGCTGCCGAAGCTGAAGCCGCCGCCGAACTCGGCGACGACTCCGCCTGATCCGAGGGGTACGGTGACCATGCTCGCCGGCCGCCGCATCGTCCTCGGTGTCACCGGCGGCATCGCCGCCTACAAGGCCGTCGAGGTCTGTCGCCGACTCGTCGACGCCGGCGCCCACGTCAGCCCCGTCCTCACCGACGGCGCTCAGCGCATGGTGGGGGCCACGACCTTCTCTGCGCTCGCATCGGAGCCTGTCCGCACTGAACTGTGGGACGACCCGGAGACCCCCATCCCGCACACCAAGATGGGGCAGGCCGCCGATCTCATCCTCGTGTGTCCGGCGACGGCCCGTCTGATCAGCGACCTTCGCACCGGACGCTCGGCCGACCTTCTGATGGCGACCATCCTGGCGTCCCGGGCACCCGTCATGATCTGCCCGGCGATGCATACCGAGATGTGGGAGCAGGCATCGGTTCAGGAGAACCTCGACATCCTCGCCGATCGGGGTGTGCTGATCGTGCCGCCCGAATCCGGCCGGCTCGCCGGCGGCGATCTGGGTCACGGCCGGCTGGCAGAGCCGTCGACTGTCGTCGCTGCAGTCGAGGCCGCGCTCAGTGACGGCGATCTCGCCGGTCGCACGGTGCTCGTCACCGCCGGCGGCACCCGCGAACCGGTCGACACCGTGCGCTACATCGGTAACCGCTCGTCCGGCAAGCAGGGGCATGCCGTAGCCGCCGAGGCGGTGTTGCGAGGGGCCGATGTCGTGGTCGTCACGACCCGTCCCGACCAAGCCCCGGCCGGTGTCCGCGTTGTCGAGGTCGAGACTGCAGCCGAGATGGCCGCCGCCTGCGACGTCGAAGCTCCGAACGCTGACATCGTCGTCATGGCGGCTGCGGTCGCCGATTTCCGTCCGGCCGACACCGCCGACGGCAAGCTCAAGAAGCGCGACGGCGCTCCAGTCGTCGAACTCGTCCCCACGGTCGATATCCTCGCTGGCCTCGGAGCGGCGAAACCCGCTGGGCAAGTCCTGATCGGCTTCGCCGCCGAGACCGACGACCTGATCGCCAACGCAGCCGAGAAACTGGCTCGCAAGAACCTCGACGCGATCGTTGCCAACGACGTGTCGAAGCCGGGCGTCGGCTTCGAGCACACCACCAACGAGGTGGTCATCCTGCTCGCCGACGGATCCCGGATCGATGTCCCACTGACCGACAAGCGCGATGTCGCACGGCGCGTGCTAGACACCGCAGCGGGCCGACTCGGCCAGCAATGAACCAGGAGCAACCGTGACCCGTTGGACCTTCACCTCCGAGAGTGTTTCGGAGGGCCATCCCGACAAGATGGCCGACCAGATTTCCGACGCCATCCTCGACGAGATGCTGGCGCAGGATCCGATGAGCCGGGTGGCGTGCGAAACGCTCGTCACCACCGGTCTTGCCGTGGTCGCCGGCGAAATCACCACCGAGGCCTACGTCGACATCCCCGGCACCGTTCGGCGCACGATCAACGAGATCGGTTACAACAACGAGGCGTTCGGTTACGACGGCAACACCTGCGGCGTCATGGTCACCCTCGATGAGCAGTCGCCCGACATCTCTCAGGGCGTCACGGCCTCGGAAGAGGTCCGATCGGGTCAATCCGAGGAGGACGAGCTCGACACGCAGGGCGCAGGCGACCAGGGCATGATGTTCGGCTACGCCAGCGACGAGACCGATGTGCTCATGCCGCTGCCGATCCACCTTGCGCACCGCATGGCCGAGAAGCACGCCGAGGTCCGCAAGGCCGGCACCGTCCCGTACCTGCGGCCCGACGCCAAGACCCAGGTCACCTTCGAGTACGAGGGCAACACCCCCGTCAAGCTCAAGACCGTGCTCGTCTCCACGCAGCACAACGACGGCATCGACCGCGACACGATGATTCGGCCCGATCTGATCGAGCACGTGATCCGCCCGGTGATTCCCGAACAATTCGCCGACGACGACTACGACGTCTTCGTCAACCCGACCGGTCGGTTCGTGATCGGTGGCCCAGTGGGCGACGCCGGCCTCACGGGTCGCAAGATCATCGTCGACACCTACGGCGGCATGGCCCGTCATGGCGGCGGTGCCTTCTCGGGTAAGGACCCGTCGAAGGTCGACCGTTCGGCCGCGTACGCCACCCGCTGGGTCGCGAAGAACATCGTCGCCGCTGGTGCCGCCAGCCGCTGCGAGATTCAGGTCGCCTACGCCATCGGTATGGCCCGTCCGATGTCGGTGCTCGTGGAGACTTTCGGCACCGAGACCGTCGACAAGGCCGCCATCGAGAAGGCGGTCGACGAGGTCTTCGATCTTCGCCCCGGTGCGATCATGCGAGATCTCGACCTGCGCCGACCGATCTACCGCAAGACGGCGGCCTACGGTCACTTCGGCCGCGAGCCCGAAGCCGGCACGTTCCCGTGGGAGCAGACCAACAAGGTCGACGACCTCACGTCGGCTCTGGGCCTCTGAGCGAGTCCGACCAGGGACGGCTGGAGCTCGGCGACGAGCCGTCCGCGCCATCTGACATCGAGACGACCCGCCCTGAGGGGCGGGTCGTGCGCGTGCTGCCCGACGTCGTCGGCATCGATCGAGCGTTCGACTATGTCGTGCCGACATCCTGGGAGGCCGACGGACGGGCGGAGCGGGTCGTCGTGGGGTCGATGGTTCGGATCCCGCTCGCAGGCCGACGGGTCGACGGCTGGGTCACCGCCGTCGAGGTGGAGCCCGAGTCCGGTGTTCGGTTGGTCGAGCTGGTGAAACTTCGCGGGATGGGTCCGTCGCCGGAGCTGCTCGACCTAGCCGGGTGGGCGGCGTGGCGTTGGGCCGGTCGCCGGGTGGCGTTCCTGCGGTCGGCGTCGCCGGAGCGCATGGTCGCAGCTGCGGCGAAACGTCGGCCTCGTGATCCGGTTCCGGCTGGACCTCGCGACGTCTTCGACGACGCGTTCGACCATGGCGTTGCCACGGTTCGAGTCGCACCCGATGACGACGGGCTGGGTGTTGCGCTCGCTGCCTGTCGCCGAGGCGATGCCCTGATCCTCACGGCCGACACGGCTCGGGCCCGTCATCTGGCCGTGGCGCTGCGCCGGGCCGGGGTCTCGGTGGCGCTCGCCCCCGACGAGTGGGCGGCTGCAGCTGGGGGTGCGACGGTCGTCGGCACCCGCTCGGCCGCATGGATGCCGATGCCGGATCTCGCTGCTGTTGTCGTGATCGACGAACACGACGAGCGGTTCAAGGAGGAACGCACCCCGGCATGGCACGCTCGCGAGGTCGCCCTCGAACGGGCGCGTCGGGCGGGGGTGCCCGCCGTGATGACCTCGGCGGTGCCGTCGCTCGAAGCGCTCCGTGCCGGCCCCCTCTTGCGTCGTGACCGATCGATCGAACGCGACGGCTGGCCGATCGTCGACGTGCTCGACCGGCGCGACGAGGATCCGACCAGGTCGGGGCCGTTCGCCGCTGATCTTCGACGCCACATCGACGGTGATCGGCGAGTGGTGTGCGTCCTCAACCGCACGGGTCGGGCCCGTCTGCTCGCCTGCGCAGCGTGCGGTGAGCTGGTCCGGAGCGACGACGGTGGTCAGATCATGCGGCTGGTCGACGACGAACTCGTGAGCGCTGATGGCTCGGAACGCCGACCCGTCGTCTGCACCGGGTGCGGCTCCACGACCCTCAAGACGCTCCGAATGGGGGTCGAACGAGCCCGCGAAGAACTCGAGGCCTTCCTCGGCGAACCGGTCGACGAGATCACGGCGGCATCGGAGCAACGCCCCCAGCGACGGGTGGCGATTGGCACGGAGGCCGTGCTGCACCGGATCGATCGGGCTGACGTGGTCGTGTTCCTTGATTTCGATCAGGAGTTGTTGGCCGTGCGCCAGCGCGCCGCCGAGCAGGCGATGGCGATGATCTCTCAAGCGGCGCGGCTGGTCGGCGGCCGGGGGAGTGGTGGCCGTGTCGTCGTCCAGACCCGGCAGCCCGAGCACGAGGTGATCCTTGCGGCAGGACGCGGCGATCCGTCGTTGGTTGCTGTCGCCGAGCGCGATCGTCGCCGAGCGCTGCGGTTGCCGCCCTACGGAGCTCAGGTGTCGATCAGCGGCGAAGGCGCCGCTGCGTTGATCGACAGCTTCGGCACGGTGGAGGGTGTGCAGGTCCGCGGACCGCTCGATGATCGCTGGTTGCTTCGCGCCGAGAGTCACGCCCCGATCCTCGATCGACTCGCCGAGATCGAACGTCCGGCCGCCCGCGTGCGGATCGACGTCGATCCGCTGCGAGTATGACGGCGTGGATCAACGTCAGCGCCGCCTGTTCTTGTCCGTTCTCGCCGTGCTCGGCGTGATCGGCTTCGTCCTCGTGTTCGGCGAGCGGACCTCGGGGCCGCCCCTCGAGAGTGTGGTCAGTGCCGAGGGGCTCGTCACGGAGATCCCCGAGGGGTGGGTCCAAAGCGAACAGTTTGCGTTCGAGTGGCAGCCGATCGCCGGGAATCCGATCGCCGAGGTCTTCGACAAATGGACCGTCGCCCGTGCGTGTGGCCCTGATGGGTGCGACGAACGTTCGCTCGACGAGTGGCTCGAGATCGGGGAGTCGCTGCCCACGTTCGTACAGGCCGTCGAGGCCGACTCCGGCCTGACGATCAACCGGGACGAGTTCGGCGACGATCACCGGGTTGTCGAGGGCACCACCGCAGCCGAGACCACCATCGTCTATGTCGCCGCATTCGATGACGGGTGGGATTTCTATGTCGAGTGTGGCCTGTCGCTCGGTGTGCGCGGCGACGAACGTCTGATCGACGAGATCGTCGAGGTGTGTCGAGCCACGGTGCCGGTCGGGGAGTGATCAGCCCGAACGGTGTGTCGCTTCGTCGAGTTTCCGGCTGCGGGCGGCGCACCTATGACCGCCGAGGTCGGCGGCCGATAGGCGGGGCTGTTCAGCGGGACCAGCTTCGCCGCCGGGCCTCGTAGATCGCGATCGAGGCGGCGTGGGCGACATTGAGGCTGCCGACCTTGCCGAGTTGCGGGATGAAGGCGACGCCGTCGCATGCGGCGAGCGTCGCTGGAGTGCAGCCCCGGTCTTCGTGGCCGATCACGAGGGCGACGTCGGTCTCCATCGGGATCTCGTGGAGGGGAAGGGCATCGCTCGTCAGTTCGATCGCGATGACCTGGTAGCCGTCGGCTCGGGCTGCTTCGACCGCAGGGACGCCGGAGTCGAACTCGGTCCAGGTGAGGTACCGAGCGGTGCCGAGCGCAGTCTTGTTGACCTTGTCGTGGTCGGGAGCCGTGGCGCCGCCGAGGTAGAGATGGTCGACTCGTTCGGCCGCCGCGGTGCGCACGATCGCTCCGATGTTGAACGGGTTGCCGACCCCGTCGAGCACGAGCGCGAGTCGGCCGTCGGTGCGGCGGCGCCATTCTCGGTGGAGCCGCTTCATGCCCGTGCCGTCGAGTTGTGTCACGTGTTCCCCCTCGCCCCGACCTGAAGGATACGGAAGCCGGCACGGCTCGTGATCCGGTCGACCGGATGTCCGACCCCCTCGAGCCAGCGAGCGAGCGAGTCGCTCCCGAGATGCTTCTGCACGACGAGATGCGCAACGCCCTCGGGGGTCATCCGCGTCAGCCAGTAGTCGAGCAGGTCGTGAAGCGCCCGCTTGCCGATTCGGATCGGCGGATTGGAGATGATGCGATCGAATCGCACGTCGTCGTCCACTCCGTCGGGTGCTGCGACGGTGATCCGATCGGCGGCATCGATCGTTGCGGCGTTGGCGGCGGTGAGCCGACGCGCCCGCTCGTTGACGTCGACCGCCCAGATTCGGGCGTGAGGTGCCCGTAGCGCAGCGACACAGGCGATCGGTCCCCAGCCGCAGCCGAGGTCGAGGATGGTGCGGTCGGCCGGCGTGAGCGGAGGTGCTTCCTGGAGGAGCAATTTTGTGCCGGTATCGAGATGCTCGGCGGAGAAGACACCTCGGTCGGCGGTCAAGGTGATGGCGAGGTCGGGCAGGCTGACCTCGACGGGACGCGGATCCGAGGCGACGGACGGATCGTCATCGAAGTACTGACCGGTAGGCACTCCGTCGACGGTAGCGGGGTCTGCGGTGGGTAGATTGGACGCATGGCTGCGTACGACATTCGAGTCATCGGCGATCCGGTTCTGCGCCAGAAGGCGAACGACGTGGCCGAGATCGACGGCGCGCTCGTGAAGCTCGTCGACGACATGCTCGAGACGATGTACGCGGCGCCCGGCATTGGCCTGGCCGCACCGCAGGTCGGCGTCGACAAACGCCTCTTCGTGTGGGATATCGGCGACGGCCCCAACGCCATGGTCAACCCAGAGATCATCGAGGGCGACGGTGAGTGGGTCTTCGAGGAGGGCTGTTTGTCGGTTCCCGGCCTGTCCTGGGAGATCGTGCGTCCGAAGAAGATCCACATCGTCGGCCGAGATCTCGATGGCAACGAGATGACCTACGAGGCCGACGAACTCGAGTCGCGCATGTTCCAACACGAGATGGATCATCTCAACGGTGTGTTGTTGATCGAGCGACTCGACGAGGACACTCGCAAGGCGGCCCTGAAAACGCTGCGCGACCTGCAGATCGGCACGCCCGAAACGAAGCCGGCCGGGGGCGGTCTCACCCTGCCGTGAGCACCACCACCCCATGAGCGCTGCGCCGCCGGACGTCATTCGGCGGATCGTCTACCTGGGTACGCCGGGCTTGGCCGTTCCGCCGCTCCGAGCTCTTGTCGATGCCGGCTATGAGATCCCGCTCGTCGTGTCGCGGGCCGACGCCCGTCGCGGCCGTGGAACGCAACGGATGCCCTCGCCGCTGAAGGCGGCGGCGCTCGAACTCGGGCTGCCCGTGACCGACCGGCTGGCCGACCTCAACGAGGTCGATGCCGATCTGGCAGTGGTGGTCGCGTACGGGCACCTCATCCCGGAGACGATGCTCAGCCGGCTTGCGTTCGTGAACCTTCACTTTTCGCTCCTGCCGCGCTGGCGCGGTGCCGCTCCCGTCGAGCGGGCGATCCTCGCAGGCGATGCGACCACCGGCGTGTGTCTGATGGATCTCGACATCGAACTCGACACCGGCGCTGTGTACCGCCGCACGGAGACCCCGATCGGTGATGACGAGACGCTCGACGAGTTGCGAGGGCGGCTGGTCGAGATCGGCACCGACCAGCTCGTTCGAGCGCTCGCCGATGGCTTTGGTGAGCCCGAGCCCCAGGTCGGCGATCCGGTCTACGCGGCGAAGATCACCGCTGCTGAACGCGAGATCGACTGGAGTCAGTCGGCCGTGGCGATCCACCGTCGGGTGCGGGTCGGTGGCGCCTTCACCACGTGGAACGGCAAGCGGTTCAAGATCCATCGCACTCGCCTTGCTGCCGCTTCCGATTCCGGGGTCGTGGTCTCGACCGCTGCCGGTCATCTGGAACTCCTCGACGTCCAGCCCGAGGGCAAGCCCCGTATGGACGCTGTTTCGTGGGCTAACGGCGCCCGATGGAGCGCCGACCAGGCGTTCGGCTCGTGAGCGACCCAATCGACGACCCTCGCCGGCTCGCCATCGCAGCGATCGTGCGCATCGACGACGAGGGTGCGTACGCCAACGTCGTCTTGCCGAAGATGCTGGGTGACACGACGATGGAGGCGCGCGACAAGGGCTTTGCGACGGAGCTCGTCTACGGCTCTACCCGCATGAAGCGGCGGCTCGACCATCTGGTCGACCGCTTCCTGCTCGAACCGCCGCCGCCATCGGCCCGCGCCGCATTGCGGATCGGCGCGCACCAGCTGCTCCATCTCGACACGCCACCTCATGCTGCGGTTTCGGCAACCGTCGCTGCTGCGCCCAAACGCTTTCGAGGCCTGGTCAACGCCGTGCTCCGCAAGGTGGCGGCGGTGGTGACGGAGGGCGTGTCGTTCCCTTCGGTCGGGACCGAGCTGAGCTACCCGGACTGGATCGTCACCCGACTCGGTGCCGACCTCGGGGAGGAGTGCGCACGTGCGGCGCTCGAGACGATGAATGTCGCGGCAGAGGTCCACATCCGCGACGACGGCTATGTGCAGGACCCGAGTTCCCAGGCGGTCGCTGCCGCCGTGCCGGTGTCGACGGGCGACCTCGTCCTCGATGCCTGCGCGGCGCCGGGCGGGAAGGCCACGGCGATCGCCGGTACGGGTGCTCGGGTGATCGCCGCCGACTCGCGCCACTCCCGCGCTGGTCTCATCGTCGCGAATCGCCACCGCCTCGATCTCGACGATCTTCACGTCGTGCAGGCCGACGGTGCAGCGCCGCCGTACACCGACGCCACGTTCGATGCGGTGCTCGTCGACGCCCCGTGCAGCGGGCTCGGGGCGCTGCGCCGTCGTGCCGATGCCCGCTGGCGGATCAGGCCCGAAGATGTCGACGAACTCGCCGAGCTGCAGCAGCGGATCCTGCTCGCCTCGGCGCCGCTCGTGAAACCGGGCGGTTCGCTCGTCTACAGCGTCTGCACACTCACGATGGCCGAGTCGGTCGATGTCGTGGCGGCCACCGCTGGCGCGCTTGCCGCGCTCGGCTTCCGTGCCGACCTGCCGGCGGATGGCGACTGGGAGCCCTACGGCCCGGACACGCTGGTGGTGGTCCCCGGTGCCGCCACCGATGGGATGGCGCTCGCCCGCTGGCGTCGCGCCTGAGCACTGCACCGTGGTGAACCGTGCTCGCTAGGGTGCCGGCATGAGCTCCGAGCAGCGGTTGTCGGTGAAGATCGTGACCGTGTCCGACGGTGTCGTCGCCGGCACTCGGGAGGACGCGTCCGGCCAGGTCCTCGAGCAGTACTTCACGGATCAGGGTTGGAACGTCGTTGAGCGCGCCCTTACCGAGGACGGTGTCGATCCAGTCGCGGCGACACTTCGGCGTCTCGCCGACGGTTTCCACGGGCTCATCGTCACCACGGGGGGCACCGGCTTCGGCCCCCGGGATCGCACGCCGGAGGGTACGAAGGCCACACTCGATCGAGAGGCGCCCGGCCTCGCCGAGGCGATGCGGTTGATCAACCCGCTCGGCCGCCTCAGTCGCGGTGTCGCCGGCACACTCGGCACCAGCCTGATCGTGAATACGCCGGGCTCGTCGAAGGGCTGTGTCGAGACCATCGGTGCCGTCATCGACGTCCTGCCCCACGCCGTGACGCTGCTTGTCGACAATTACGATCCGCATCCCTCGGGCGAGGGTCAAGGCCACGGTTCCGGTCACGGATGATCGACGACCTGGCGTTCATGGAGCGAGCGGTCGCCAACGCCGCCCGGATCCGCCACTCGACCTCACCCAACCCTTGGGTTGGAGTCGTTGTCGTCGCCCTCGACGGGCAGGTCTTCGATGGCGCCACCGAACCGCCCGGCGGCCGCCACGCGGAGCGAGTCGCGCTCGATGCCGCCGGCCCCGACGCGACACGCGGTTCGACGCTCTACACCACACTCGAGCCGTGTGATCACACCGGTCGCACCGGTCCGTGCAGTCACGCCCTCGTTGAGGCCGGCGTTGCTCGGGTCGTCATCGGGGTCGGTGATCCCGACGGCCACGTTGCCGGCAAGGGCATCAGCACGCTTGAGGCGGCGGGGATCGAGGTCACCGTCGGCGTCGGTGCCGATCTCGTCGCCGAGCAACTCGCCCCGTACCTCCACCACCGACGAACGGGCCGTCCATTCGTGGTCGCCAAGCTTGCTGCCAGCCTCGATGGCCGGACGGCAGCGCCCGACGGCACCTCGCAGTGGATCACCGGACCGGAAGCTCGCGCCGATGCCCATCGACTCCGTGCCGAGAGCGACGCAATCCTCGTTGGCGCCCGCACAGTGCGCAACGACGACCCGGCGCTCACGGTCCGCGACTGGCACGCGCCGGAGGGCACTCCGCCGGCGCAAGATCCACTCCGGGTGGTGCTCGGCACGGCGGTGACCAACGCCCGGGTCCAACCCTGTTTGTCCTGGGACGGGCCAATCGATCGTCTGCTCGAACATCTGGGCGACGACGGGGTCGTGCAGTTGATGGTCGAGGGTGGAGCGCAGGTCATCGGTGATTTTCATCGCGCCGGACTCATCGACCGGTTCGTGCTATACCAGGCCCCCGTCCTGTTCGGTGGCGACGACGCCAAAGGTCTCTTCACCGGCGCGGGTGCACCCTCGATCACTGCGGTCGATCGGGGCGAGATCGTCTCGGTCGATCGTGTCGGTGCCGACCTGCGGATCGAGTTCAAACCCGAAGTTTGATGGCCGTCGGCCGGTAGCCTCGACGGGGTTCGCCCCCTGCACCCAAGGACCCGCCGTGCTGAACCTCGTCCTCCCCAAGGGCTCGCTCGAGAAGGCCACCATGGAACTCTTCGAGGCCGCCGACCTCCCGGTCGAGCGGTCGTCGTCGGTCGCCTACAAGGCTTCGATCAATGACCCCCGCATCGCCTCGGTGCGGATTCTCCGTCCTCAGGAGATCCCGACCTATGTCGCCGAGGGGCTCTTCGACCTCGGCATCACGGGCCGCGACTGGATCGAGGAAACCTCGAGCCAGGTCGAGTCGCTCGGAGAGTTGAAGTACTCGAAAGCCACCGCCAAGCCGGTGCGCATCGTCATGGCGGTCCCGGAGGACTCGCCGTGGCAGACGATCGCCGACCTGCCGGCGGGGGTAAAGGTCTCGACCGAATATCCCGAGATCACGAAGCGCCACCTCGAGGCCGCCGGTGTCGACGCCGACGTCCGTCTCTCGTACGGCGCCACCGAAGCGAAGGTTCCCGACATCGTCGACGTCGTGGTCGACATCACCGAGACCGGCCGGGCCCTCAAGGCCGCCGGCCTCCGCATCATCGAGACCCTCGTCACCAGCTATACCGAGTTGGTCGCCAACCCGGCGTCGTTCGCCGACCCGGAGAAGGCCCACGCCATGCGTCAGATCCACACGCTCCTCCAAGGCGTGCTCGACGCTCGCGGCAAGGTGCTCGTGAAGATGAACGTGTCGGCCGAGGCGCTCGATGAGGTCATCGAGATCGTGCCGTCGCTCAAGTCGCCCACCGTGAACGAACTGTTCCGTGGTGCGGGCTACGCGGTCGAGACGGTCGTGCCCAAGGACGAGATCAACATCTTGATCCCGCAGCTGCGCGACAAGGGCGCCACCGACATCGTCGAACTCCCGATCTCGAAGATCATCCCCTGATCCTCGCGTGATGCCGTGAGTGCCAGCGCCGTTCTTCTGGTGTTGGCTGCGTCGTTCGGCCACGCGCTCTGGAACGCACGAACCCATAGCGGCGCGGACCGCCTCGGCACGCTCGTCGTTTCGTACTACGTCGGTGCGCTCTGGTTGACCCCGTGGATCGTCCTCGATCCGCCGTTCGAGGTCTGGTGGCTGCTGGTGACGAGCGGGCTGTTGCATGCGTCGTACATCACGGCGCTGGCGGCGGCCTACGACCGGGGGGCGCTCGCCGTCGCGTACCCCGTCGCCCGCGGTTCTGCGCCGCTGGTGGTGGCAGCGCTCGGTATCTGGCTGCTCGACCAGGTGCCGACGCCTTTCACCGTGATCGGTGCGGTGCTGGTGGCGATCGGGCTCGTGATGATCGGCAATGTCGGGTGGAACACCGGTCAGCGACAGGCGCTCGCACTGGCGCTCACCACCGGTGTTGTCATCGGCGGCTACACGCTCGTCGACGCGCGAGCGGTCGAGGACGTCAATGGCTGGGCGTTCTTCGCCATGTCGTCGTACCTGGGCGCCACGCTCGCGATCATCGGCAATCGGCTTCCGATCGAACGGCTACGGGCCTCGCTCCGATCAGGTGTTCCCGTGGGTCTTGCCTCGTCGACGAGTTATGGGCTCATCCTGTTGGCCTACACCCGCGCCGACGCGGCGAACGTGGCGACGCTCCGCTCGACCTCGATTCTCTTCGGGCTCGCGTTGGTCCCTCGGACCTTGACCCGCCCGCTCATCGTCGGTGCGGTGGTCACCGTCGTTGGCGTGGCGCTGGTGACGCTGTAGGTCAGCGCCAGGAGTTTCAGGCCTCGGTGTCCGCCTGCTGCTTGAGCTGCACGAAGGTCATCCGCAATTGCTGGAGCCCCTCCTGCAGTGTGGGCACGGCCTCACCGAGACGATCGCCGAGCCCGTCGACGAGTGCCGCCATGGCGTCGATGGCGAGACCGGCTTCGGCGAAGTTCGGCGTCTGTTGCGAGAGATGCAGCGCTCCGAGCTCGAACAGTCCCATGGCGTGATTGGCGATCACATCGCCGGCCGGTGCCGACAGCACCTGCTCACGGACGGCAGCCATCTCGCGGATGGCCTCCTCGGCCTGTGCCAGCTGCTCGGGGGAGAGGTCGTCGAGCGTGATGCCGTCAGGGAGGGATGCGGCGATCGCGTCCTCCATTTCGGGCTCGAGGCCGGTCGGAGCGCCGACGGCGGGTTCGGGATCGCGGGGAACGTTGTGTTCGCCACCAGGTGTCCACAGAGAGCTCATGCTGGTACCCTAACGGCCGTACAACTGAGGGAAGTGGGGCCCGGTTCGCCGGATCCTCACCTGGCCACCGATTTGAGGTGCGCCAGGTCGGCCGATTCGGCAACACCGTGCCATCCGTGGCACGAGGTTTCGCGGACGTCGACTCCCGGCGTCCGTTTCGTCGTTTTCGAGCGGCGATCGACGCTTCCACCCACTACGGAGGTTCCGTGCTCACGAGGAGTTCAGGGCGATAGCACCGCCAAGCAACGAGCCAAGGATCAATGATCGCATCCGAGCCCGCGAGGTCCGCCTTGTTGGCCAGGATGGTGAACAGATCGGCATCAAGCCACTACCCGAAGCGCTCAACATCGCTCGGGCGGCCGGACTCGACCTGGTCGAGGTCGCAGATCAGGCGAACCCACCGGTTTGCCGGATCATGGACTACGGCAAGTTCAAGTACGAAGCCGATCAGCGCGCCAAGGAATCGAGGAAGAAGTCCTCGAACCTGACGGTCAAGGAAATGAAGTACCGGCCCAAGATCGGGCCTGGCGACTTCGACACCAAGACCAGAAAGGTCGAGAAGTTCCTCGGTGAGGGTCACAAGGTCAAGGTCACGATCATGTTCCGTGGTCGCGAGATGCAGCATCCCGAATTGGGGCGCAAGATCCTCGAGAACGTCGCTGACGAGGTCGACCATGTCGGCAAGGTGGAGTTCCACCCCCGTCAGGACGGCCGCAACATGGTGATGGTGCTCGCACCGGACAAGCAGGCCCAGGCCCGCCACGAGAAGGAACGCAGGAAGGCCGAAGCGGCCGCCAACGAGGCAACGGTGGAAGCCGTCGCCCCGGCAGCCGACGAGGAAGAGTGATCTGACCGGAGTTCCGGTCAGCGAGATGCTGGCCGGATTCTCCGGCAGTGAAAGGCAGGACACGACATGCCGAAGATGAAGACCCACAAGGGTGCTGCCAAGCGCTTCAAGCGCACGGGTAGCGGCAAGCTCATGCGCCGTCAGGCGAACAAGAACCACATCCTGGAGAAGAAGTCCCCGAAGCGGATTCGTCAGCTTCGTGGTGACGCAGCCGTCGCCAAGGCCGACGAGAAGAACCTCCGCGACCTGGGCGTCTGAGCCCGATATCGCCCGTACGAGATTTTTCTGGCCGGATCTGCGGCCAGCGAGGAGAAGGAGAGAGAGATGGCACGCGTCAAGCGTTCTGTGCACTCGAAGAAGCGGCGTCGCGTCGTTATGGAGCGGGCCAAGGGCCACTACGGCAACCGGTCCCGCGTCTGGAAGGCTGCCAATGAGTCGGTCATGCACGCCGGCAACTACGCATTCCGTGACCGTCGTGCCCGCAAGGGCGAGATGCGCAAGTTGTGGATCCAGCGGATCAACGCAGCCTGCCGAGTCAACGGCACCACGTACAGCCGGTTCATCGCTGGCCTGAAGGCCGCCGGCATCGAGGTCGACCGCAAGGTCCTCGCCGACCTCGCCGTCAACGAGCCGGAAGCGTTCACCGCCCTCGTCGAGGCCGCCTCCGCGGCCGGTACCGAGGCCGCCGCTTCCTGACCGGTCCTGTGCGTCCGGTCCTCGGGGCTCAGAATCCGAGAATTGCTGAACTGCGCCGCCTGATCGGGCGGCGCAGTTCGCGTTGGGACGACATCGTCATCGAGGGTCCGCGCACCGTCGGCGAGGCGCTCGATGCCGGATACCAGCCGTCGGTCGTGATCGTTCCCGAGCACGCCGAGGACGACGCCGCTGTCGTGGCGGTCGAGCGCCGCCTTCCGGCGAGCGCCGAGTTCCTGCTCGTCCGTGACCACGTGTTCGAGCGGCTGGCGCCCTCCACGACGCCACAACCGATGCTGGCGATCGTCGCTCGCCCCGCTGCTTCCTTGCCCGCCGCACCGTCGGTCGTGCTGGTTCTGGCGGGCGTCGGTGATCCCGGCAACCTCGGCACCCTCGTGCGGGCCGCGGACGCTGTGGCCGCCGATGCCGTCGTCGTCGTCGATGGCGCCGACCCGTGGGGCCCAAAGGCCGTGCGGGCTTCCGCTGGTTCGATGTTGCGGGTGCCGATCGTCCAGTACGACCAACTCAGCGATGCTGTCGATGCACTGCGTGACGCCGGCGTGACCGTCGTCGGCACCGATGTCACCGGTGGCGAGCCGTTCGATCAGGGCGTCCTCGACCGCCCGGTGGCGATCGTGATGGGTTCCGAGCCGCACGGTCTCGACCGAGACGTCGACCTCGACGCGTGGGCGCACATCGCGATGCCGGGTCGCACCGAGTCGCTCAATGTTGCGATGGCCGGCACCTTGCTGCTCTACGAGGCCTGCCGGAGCTGATCAGGCGAGGAGGTCCTGCTCCTCGGGACGCTCTCGGATGTAGGTGTCGGCGAAGGGGCACAGCGGCACGATCTTGCGGTTCGACGCTCGCAGGTCGGCGAGGACCCCTGCCATGAGACGATCGGCCATGCCCTGGCCGCGGTGAGCCGGGTCGGTCTCGACGTGGGGCACCACGATGGCGCCCTTACGTTCGTGGTAATCGGCGATCGACACGATGTCGTCGTCGACGACAAGTTCGTACCGTTGCCGTTCGGGATTGTCTCGTACGGTGTGCTCCACATCGGCAGTGTGGCACGAAAGGGTGCACGCTCGGCGACGTCGACGCCGTAACCTGAGTCCCCGATGAGCAACGCCGCCGACCTCACCGCCGATCTCGACGCGCTCGTGGCCGATGCCGTCGAGCGGCTTGCCGACGCCAGCGATCTCGACGCGTTGGCCGCGCTCGACGCCGAACTCCTCGGCAAGAAGTCCGCGGTCACAGCCGCCAAGAAGCAGTTGGGTGGCCTCGATCCCGACGATCGAAAGGTGGCCGGTCAGGCCATCAATGCCGCTCGCACATCGCTTGAGGCGGCGGTCGCAGCGGCCCGGGAACGTCTCGCTGCCGGCGCACGGGCCGCCCAGTACGAGGCCGAGCGACTCGATCTCAGCGAGAAACTCGGCGAGATTCGTCGGGGCTCGCTTCACCTCAACACGCAGGCCCGCGACCGTCTCGAAGATGTTTTCGTCGGTATGGGCTTCACCATCGCCGAAGGTCCCGAGGTCGAGACGGCCTGGTACAACTTCGAGGCGTTGAACATCCCCGAATGGCACCCGGCCCGAGGAAGCTTCGACACCATCTTCGTCAATCTCGGCGAACCCGAAGAGGTCATGCTCCGCTCGCACACGTCGCCGGTGCAGATCCGCACCATGGAGAACCAGGAGCCGCCGATCTACATCGTCGCTCCCGGCCGGACCTTCCGCACCGACACTGCCGACGCCACCCATCTTCCCGCCTTCAACCAGATCGAAGGTCTCGTCGTCGATCGAGGCATCACGCTGGGCGACCTCTCCGGCACGATGGACGAGTTCGTGCGCGCCTTCTTCGGCGGTGAGGTCAAGACCCGCCTCCGTCCGTCGTACTTCCCGTTCACCGAGCCGTCGGCCGAGTTCGACATCTCCCGCCCCGACGGCTCGTGGCTGGAGCTCGGTGGCTGCGGGATGGTGCACCCGAACGTGTTGCGCAACTGCGGCATCGACCCCGAAGAATGGCAAGGCTTTGCCTTCGGCTTCGGTATCGACCGCCTTGCGGTCATGCGCTACGAACTCGACGACATCCGCGAGCTCGTCAACAACGACGTCCGCTTCCTGAGGCAGTTCTGATGAAGGTCACCTTGTCCTGGCTCCGCGAGTTCGCGCCCGACATCGATGGTGATCCCGTCGAGTTGGGCGAGACCCTGAGCGCGCTCGGGCTCGCCGTCGAGGAGATGGAGATCATCGGCGAGGTCGTCGACGGTGTCGTCCTTGCGCAGGTGCTCGACCTCCGACCGCACCCCGACGCCGACAAGATCCAGCTCGTCGATGTCGACCGAGGCGACGGGCAGCCGCTCCAGGTGTGCTGCGGTGCGTTCAACATGGCGGTCGGCGACCTGATCCCGTTCGCCACGATCGGCACGGTCATGCCCAACGGCATGGAGATCGCCCAGCGGGAGATGCGCGGCCAGATGTCGAACGGCATGTGCTGTGCAGCCGACGAGATTGGGCTCGCCAGCGGCGATGACGGCATCTACATCCTGAACGATGCCGTCATCGACGGTGCCGAACTCGGCATGCCCCTCGCCGAGGCGATTGGCATGCGGGCCGATGTGCTGTGGGACCTCGAGGTCAACGCCAACCGTCCCGACGCCATGTCGGTCGCCGGTGTTGCCCGCGATCTCGCCGCTGCGCTGGAAGTCGAGTTCCGCTTTCCCGACTACGAGATCACCACCACCGACGAGTCGGTCGACGACCTCCTCGACATCCGGATCGAGGATCCCGAACTGTGCGGCCGCTTCGTCGCCACGGTCCTCCGCGACGTTCGTGTCGGAGAGTCGCCGGCGTGGATGCAGCAGCGGCTGATCCAGCTCGGTATGCGTCCGATCAACTCGATCGTCGACATCTCGAACTATGTGATGCTCGAACTCGGCCAGCCCAATCACACGTTCGACCTCGCCACCATCCCCGCCGGTCGGCTCAATGTCCGCCGCGCCCGCAACGGCGAAACTCTGGTGACCCTCGACGACATCGAGCGCTCGCTCGTGCCCAACGACGGGGTCATCACCGACGAGAGCGACACGATCATCTCGCTTGCGGGTGTCATGGGGGGCGCCACGACCGAGATCTCCGATTCCACGACCGAGGTGTTGCTGGAGATGGCGTGGTGGGATCCGCCGTCGATCTCCCGCACCGTCAAGCGCCTCAACCTGCCGAGCGAGGCCTCCACTCGCTTCCGTCGCGGCGCCGACTGGGGCGACAACATCGATCGGGCCATGCGCCGGTTCATCCAGCTGGCCGCCGAGTCGGGCATCACCGCCGTCAGCGGCTTCGTCGACGTTGCCGGCATGACCCCTGATCGCGCGCCGGTTTCGGTTCGGGTCGCGAAGGTGAACGGTCTGCTCGGCACCGAACTCACGGCCGACGACATGGCCGCTCACCTGACCTCAATCGGGTTCGAGGTGACGCTGGCCGGCGACACGCTCGATGTGGTCGTACCCACTTGGCGATGGGACACCGCCACCGAAACCGACATCGCCGAAGAGGTCGGTCGCATGTTCGGGTACGAGAACATCCCCCGCACCGTGCCCAAGGGCGACGACCCCGGCGGACTCAGTCAATACCAGAAGGACCGCCGACTCGTCCGCGACGTGCTGCTCGGTGCGGGATGCGACGAAACGCTGCCGATGCCGTTCCTCGCCCCCGGCGATCTCGCCAAGGCGGGTCTTCCCGAGGACGGGGTGACCCTCACCAATCCGCTCCACGCCGAGGAGTCGGTCCTGCGCACCTCGCTGCTTCCCGGGCAGCTGAAGGCCATCGCCTACAACCAGTCGCATCGCAACCCCGATGTGCGGTTCTTCGAGATCGACCACGTGTTCCTCCCCGCTGCGGAGGGGGAGATCCTTCCCGATGAGCGCGAGCACCTTGCGGTCGCCATCGCCGGTGAAGAGGCGCCAGCTGCGGTTGCCGTGCTTGATGCGCTGGACCGGGCGCTCGCCCTGCCGAATGTGCAGTTGTCGCCGTCGAGTCCTGCCGGGTTGCACCCGACCCGGTCGGCCGATGTGGTCATCGCCGGGCGCACTCGCGGCCACGTCGGTGAGGTCGATCCGGCGGTGCTTGAGGCTTACGGCGTCGAAGGTCGAGTCGCTTGGCTTGAACTCGATCTTGGTGCCGTGCTCGACGGTCCGCACGGAAATCGCTCCTACACGCCCGTGAGCAAGTTCCCGTCGAGTGATATCGACCTTGCGTTCGTCGTCGGTGACGATGTCGCTGCGAGCCGAATCGAGGCGAGCCTTCGCAAGGGTGGTGGTGCCCTCCTCACCGATGTCGAACTGTTCGACGTCTACCGAGGTCCGAGAGTCGACGACGGCGCCCGGTCGCTGGCCTACCGGTTGCGCTTCCAGGCCACGGACCGCACCCTCACCGACGGCGATGTGGCCGACGTCCGGCAGGCATGCATCGACCAGGTCGTGAAGAAGACCGGCGCAGTACTTCGCGGCTGATCCGCCTCGGCGACTACCGTCGCCGCCATGCGTATCTGGCGTTCACACGAACTCGGCGATCCTCTCGACGTCCTCCGACTCGAGGAGGACGACGCACCCGGTGAACCCGGGCTGTCGCAGGTCCTGATCGATACGGCCGCAGTCGGCTTGACCTTCCCCGACGTGTTGTCGTGCCGGGGTGAGTATCAGGTCCCGACCCGGCTGCCCTACACACCTGGCGGTGAGATCGCAGGGGTGGTCTCGGCGGTCGGGGAGGGCGTCGATCTCGAGGTCGGCACGGCCGTCGCCGTGCTCGGTGGTGGACTTCGTGAGCAGAACATCGTGGGAGCCGGCTCGTGCTTTGCCTACCCGACCGACGCCTTGTCGGCGGCGCAGGCGGCGGCGATCCCGGTGAATTACGGCACGGCGTGGTTCGGTCTCCACGACCGGGCGAAGCTTCAGCCCGGCGAGACCGTGTTGATCACTGGTGCGGCCGGCGGCACCGGGACGGCGTGCATCCAGCTCGCCCTTGCCGCCGGCGCGGTGCCGATCGCGATCGTTGGAGGCGAGCAGAAGGCCGCCCTCGTTCGCAGCCTCGGGGTGGAGTACATCGTCGACCATCGCGAGACTCCCGACTGGGTCGACACGGTTCGGGAGATGAGTGGCGGTGGGGTCGATGTGGCCTGGGATGCCGTCGGTGGCGACGCCTTCCACCAGGTTCGCCGATGCATGGCGTGGGATGGGCGTCTGCTGATCGTGGGGTTCGTGGGCGGCATCGCCCAGGCGCCAACCAACCACGCATTGTTGAAGAACTATGCGATCGTCGGTGTGCACTGGGGGGCATCGCTGATGCGCGACCCGGAGAGTGTCAAGCGCCAGATGGCTGCCGTCTTCGAGTTGGCCGCCGACGGCCTGGTGGCGCCGCCCGTCGAGTCGGTGCGCCCATTCGAGGAGGCTGCGGCCGTGATCCAGGCGATCGCAGATCGTCAGGTCACCGGCAAGGCGGTGGTCACGATCTGAGGCTCGCCGAGAGCGAGATCGTCGGTGTCAACTTTCTTACTGAATCGTTAGCCAATCTGCCCAAACCGCTAGATCCTCTAACGCAAGAGGGCTACGATCCGGTGATTCGAGCGGGGGCAGGAATGGATTTTCGCAGGGCTTCACAGGCGCATGTCGTGCCGCACTTCACCAAGGGGGCGGCCTGGAACGCCGACGACCTCATCGTGATGGATCACGCCGAAGGTTGTTACGTCACCGATTCCGAGGGCAAGCGCTACCTCGACGGTCTTGCCGGGCTCTTCTGCACGAACCTCGGCCACGGCCGCAGTGATCTTGCCGCCGAGGCGAGCAAGCAGATGGAGCGCATGGCGTTCTACCCGAACTGGGGCTTCACGCACGAGCCGGTGAGCAAGGCGGCGGCGATGATCGCCGACGTCGCTCCCGGTGACCTCGAGGACGTCTTCTTCGTGTCGTCGGGTTCCGAAGCCGTCGAGTCGGCGCTCAAGTTCGCCCGTAACTACCACGTCGCTCGTGGCGACGAGGGCCGCTACAAAGTCATCTCTCGAGAATGGAGCTACCACGGCACCACCATCGCCGCCCTTGCGGTCACCGGCGTGCCGAAGTTCCGCAAGCACTTCCTGCCGATGCTGTGGGACGGCCCACGCCACGTCCGCAACACCCACGGCGACACAGCCGACGCTCTGGCGAGCGCCAAGGCCATCGAGGACATGATTCTCGCCGAGGGGCCCGAAACCGTTGCCTTGGTCATCGCTGAGCCGGTCCAGAACGGCCGTGGCTGCCTCGTACCGCCGGACGGCTACTGGCAGGAACTCCGCCGCATCTGCGACAAATACGGCGTGCTGCTGTGCGCTGACGAAGTCATCTGTTCGTTTGGTCGCCTCGGTCACTTCTTCGGCAGCGAACGCTTCGGGGTGGTCCCCGACATGATCACCTTCGCCAAAGGGGTCACGAGTGCCTATCTTCCGCTCGGTGGGGTCGTCGTGCGCCGGCCGCTCCTCGAGCACATCTGGGAGTCCGAGGTCGGCCTGTTCAACCACGGCTCGACCTTCGGCGGTCACCCGGTCGCTACCGCCGTGGCCGCAGCGAACATCCAAGCGATGCATGACGAGCAGATCATGCAGCACGTCCGATCCCATGAGGACACGATGCGGGCCGGATTCGAGTCGCTCCTCGAACGCCACGACATCGTGCGCGAGGTCCGTGGCACCGGGTACTTCTACGCCCTCGAGTTGATGGCGAGCCGCGAACGCGGCCTCGACCTCAGCGAACCCGACGCCCTCGCCCTCCAGCAGGGCGTTTTGTTGTCGATGTGCAAGGAGGCGGGCCTGTTGATCCGCCCCGACGATCGCGGCGCGACGATGCTGGTCTTCTCGCCCCCGCTCATCGCCGACGAGGCCGTGATCGCCGACATGCACGCCAAGGCCGACCAGGTACTCACGCGCGCCGCCGCCTGGCTCGCTGGCGACCGCTGATTCGAGCCGTGGGCATCCTCGACGACTGGTACGAACGGGCGGCGGCTGCGCCGCGCCGCATCATGCTCGCCGACGACGACCAGCGCGCGCACGAGGCCGCCGCGCGGCTGCGCAATGACGGCCTGGCCGAACCCGTCGTGATCGGGCGCGACCTCGCGTCGGTGGCCGATGCTGCGCACCCCGAGGCCGACGAACTGGTCGCGAGACTCGCCGCCGTCACCGATGGGCCATGGGCCGGTCGGCCGCTCGACATCGACGACCCGCTCACCATCGCCACCGCGCTGGTGAAGAGCGGTTGGGCCGACGGCGCGGTCGCCGGGGCCACCCGTCCGACCGGCGATGTCATCCGTGCGGGTATCCGGGTGCTCGACGTTGCGCCCGATGTCTCGGTCGTGAGCAGTTCGTTCTTTTTCGTGCTGCCCGACGGCCGCCCGCTCGTCTATGGCGACTGTGGCGTGCTGCCCGACCCGACTGCTGACCAACTCGCGGCCGTGGCAATCTCGTCGGCGGCGACGTTTGCGCAGTTGGCGGGGGAGGAGCCGGCAGTAGCGATGTTGTCGTTCTCGTCGAAGGGCAGCGCCACCCACCCGCGGGTCGACAAGGTCATCGAGGCGACCGCACGGGTTCGTCACCTTGCACCCGATCTCGCCGTCGACGGCGAGTTGCAGTT
Organism: Acidimicrobiales bacterium; assembly: GCA_022425325.1. Lineage (GTDB taxonomy): Bacteria > Actinomycetota > Acidimicrobiia > Acidimicrobiales > Aldehydirespiratoraceae > UBA11606. The sequence continues at coordinate 61,130 of JAKMFW010000037.1, forward strand.
CGACGCAGCCTTCGTCCCCGCCGTGGCCGAGACGAAAGCCCCGGGGTCGCCGGTTGCCGGCCGGGCGAACGTGTTCGTGTTCCCCGACCTCGACAGCGGCAACCTCGCCTACAAGATCACCGAACGCCTCGGCGGCGCACAGGCGTTCGGGCCACTGCTCCAAGGACTCGACGGGGTGCTGCACGATCTCAGCCGTGGCTGCTGTGCCGACGACATCGTGAACGTTGCGGTCATCAGCGCGCTCCAGGCCGGAGCCGCCGCATGAGCCGCGCCACCCTCGACCCGACACAGGTCATCGACGAGGCGGCCCGCCTCGCGGACGCCGAAGGACTCGATGCGCTCACGCTCACTCGGGTCGCCGATGCGCTCGGCGTGCAGCAACCGGCGCTCTATCGCCATGTCGACGGCTACGACGACCTGATTCGCAGCCTCGGTCTGCGGGGTCGGGAGCTCCTCGCCGAACGCCTCAGTGAGGCGGCCCAGGGCGTCGCTGGTGAGGATGCGGTTCGCGCACTCGGCGATGCGTGGCGCTCCGTTGTCCGTGATGCCCCTGGGCTCTATGCCGCCACCGACCGCTACCCATGCGCCGGCGACGACGAACTGGAGGCGGCGGTCGAACGCGTCGTCAATGTGATCGCTCGATCGCTCAGCGGCTTCGATCTCGACGACGCCCAGCGCATCCATGTGGCTCGAGCACTCCGGAGTGCGTTCCACGGCTTCGCCCACCTCGAGTCGGGCGACGGCCACCCCCATCCACACGATCTCGAGGTCTCGTTCACCGGCCTCGTCGACCTCTTGATGGCGGGTATTCGCCATCTTGAACGAACAGGAGAATCCCGATGACCCGCATGACTCCTTCGGAGGCCTTCGTCGAGACGATGGTCGCCAACGGCGTGACCACCACGTTCGGCATTATGGGCAGTGCGTTCATGGATGCCATGGACATCTTCGCCCCGGCCGGCATCGAACTCGTGCCGGTGGTGCACGAGCAAGGCGCGGCCCACATGGCCGACGGGTACGCCCGAGTCAGTGGCAAGCACGGTGTGGTGATCGGCCAGAACGGTCCCGGCATCTCCAACTGTGTCACGGCGGTCGCAGCAGCGTTCTGGGCTCACAGCCCCGTCGTGATGATCACCCCGGAGACCGGCACCATGGGGCAGGGCCTGGGGGGTTTCCAGGAGGCCAACCAGCTGCCCATGTTCCAGGAGTTCGTCAAGTACCAGGGGCACATCGCCAACGAGAACCGGATGGCGGAGATCACCGCTCGCTGCTTCGACCGGGCGATGTCGGAGATCGGGCCGACCCAGCTCAACATCCCGCGCGACCGCTTCTACGGTGACATCGATGTCGAGATTCCTGCGCCGATGGTTCTCGACCGAGGTGCGGGCGGCAAGGCCAGCCTCGATGCTGCCGCCGACATGCTCGCCGAGGCCGAGTTCCCCGTCATCGTCAGCGGCGGTGGCGTGGTGATGGGCGATGCGATGGCTGAAGCCGTCGCTCTCGCCGAGCGTCTCGGGGCGCCGGTGGTCAACAGCTACCTTCACAACGACTCGTTCCCGGCGAGCCATCCGCAGTGGTGCGGGCCGCTGGGCTATCAGGGGTCGAAGGCGGCGATGAAGCTCATCGCCAAGGCCGATGTCGTGCTTGCGCTCGGCACCCGGCTCGGTCCGTTCGGAACCCTGCCGCAGCACGACATGGACTACTGGCCCAAGGACGCCAAGATCATTCAGGTCGATGCCGACCACAAGATGCTCGGTCTCGTGAAACCGATTTCTGTCGGCATCCACGGCGATGCCGGTGCCGCCGCCGAAGCGCTTCTCGAGCGCCTCGACGGTCGGACCCTCGTCTGCGACGCAACGCGTGACGCTCGCGCCGCCACCACTGCCGAGGAGAAGGTGGCCTGGGAAGCCGAGCTCGACGAGTGGACCCACGAAAAGGACGACTTCTCGATCGACATGATCGCCGAGGCCGACGCCGAGGAAGGCAGCTGGCTGCATCCCCGCCAGGTGCTCCGTGAGCTGGAGAAGGCGATGCCCGCCCGGGCGATGGTCTCGACCGACATCGGCAACATCAACTCGGTCGCCAACAGCTATCTGCGCTTCGAGGAACCGCGGTCGTTCTTCGCCCCGATGAGCTGGGGCAACTGTGGTTATGCCCTGCCCACCATCATCGGTGCCAAGAAGGCCGCCCCGGACCGTCCGGCGATCTCCTACGCCGGCGACGGCGCCTGGGCGATGAGCATGAGTGAGCTCATGACCGCCGTCCGCCACGACATCCCAGTCACCTCGATCGTGTTCCACAACCGTCAGTGGGGGGCGGAGAAGAAGAACCAGGTCGACTTCTACGGTCGTCGTTTCGTCGCCGGTGAACTCGAGGGTGGCGAGAACTACAGCGAGATCGCCAAGGCGATGGGGGCCGAGGGTGTGCGGGTCGACGAACTCGACCAGGTCGGTCCGGCGCTCACCGCCGCTGTCGACGCCCAGATGAACGAGGGGAAGACCACGGTCATCGAGATCATGTGCACGAAGGAACTCGGCGATCCGTTCCGCAAGGACGCGCTGAAGACCCCGACTCGCTACCTCGACAAGTACAAGGACTATGTCTGACCCTCGAGGCATTGTCTCGAGACGTCTGCGCAGGCCGTTCCGATGAGCGCTCCACCGCTGGTTGCCGATCAACCGATCGATGTCGAGGCGACCTTCGGCTTCGCCTCGAATCTGCCGGTGCTCGGCTTTGCCGAGCCCACCGAGCACGTCCCCGAGATCGATCCGGCCTACCGGTTCGATCCCTCCGTCACCAAGGCACTCCTGGCCGGGTTCGTGCACAACCGGCGCGTGCTCGTCCAGGGTGCCCACGGCACCGGCAAGTCCACGCACATCGAGCAGATCGCCGCTCGCCTCAACTGGCCACTGGTGCGCGTCAACCTCGACGGACACATCACCCGGCTCGACCTGGTCGGCCGCGACGCCGTCGTCGTACGAGACGGGCTGCAGGTCACCGAGTTCCGGGAAGGCATCGTGCCCTGGTCGCTCCAGCGTCCGGTTGCGTTGGTCTTCGACGAACTCGACGCCGGTCGGCCAGATGTCATGTTCGTCATCCAGCGGATGCTCGAGCGTGGCGGCTCGTTCACCCTGCTCGATCAGAACCGGGTGCTGTCCGCCCATCCGGGATTCCGCATCTTCGCCACCGCCAACACGGTCGGACTCGGCAACCTGAGCGGGTTGTATCACGGCACCCAGTTGCTGAATCAGGCGCAGGTCGATCGGTGGGACATCGTCGCCCGACTCGACTACCTGAGTCCCGATGCCGAGGCCGGCATCGTCTCGGCCCGCGTGCCGAGCGTCGATGCCGACGCCCTCGGCGGCATGGTCGCCTTCGCCGGGATGACCCGGGTCGGTTTCGCCGCCGGTGACCTCTCCACGGTGATGTCGCCGCGTACCGTCATCAGCTGGGCCGAGAACCTCGAGATCTTCGGCGACATCGTCGAGGCCTTCGAGCTGGCATTCGGCAACACCTGCGATCCGGCCGAGCGTCCGATCCTGGCGGAATATCTGCAGCGGGCGATGGGCCTCGAGCTGCCCGAACTCACCTGATGGGTCCGGGCGAGGACCTGACCACCACGGTCCGTCGTCGCCGGGCCGAGCGCCGAGGCGCAGCGATCGTGCGCGCGGTCGGGGGTCGCCCCGACGCCGAACTGCGGGGCGGCACCCTCCGACTCGGTCATCGTCGGGTGGGGCTCGTGTCGCCACATCTCGCCGCCGACCTCGGCGAGGTGTCGCCGGCCCGAGCGCGAGGTGTGGCCGACTCGCTGGGACTGTTGGTGTGTCACAGCGATCTCGATCTCCACCGCAAGCTTGCGCCGAGGGAGCCGCTCGAACGGGTGGTGTTCGACCTGCTCGAGCAACTGCGGTGCGAATCACTGCGACCGACTGCGTGGATCGGCATGGATCACAACCTCGACGCCGCCTTTCGCGAGTGGTCCGAGCAGTGCCTCGGCGAGCGAATCGCCGAGTCCGGCGTCGGTCTGCTCGTCTTCACGGTCACCCACATGGCCCGAACCCGCCTGGTGCGCTCGCTCACGACCGAGGTGATCGACGAGGTGACCGAGGGACAGCGCTTCACTCTGGCCCCCCTAATCGGTGAGGATCTGGTCGCGCTTCGCGCCAACCGGCACGATCAGCGCGCCTTCGCATTCCACGCCCGCGCGATCGCCGAGGCGGTCGCGCTCGTGGCCGGAGACGCCAACCTCGCCGCCGCAGGCGAGGGCGTCGACCGTTCGACGCTGCTGCTGTCGGGATGGGACGAGGACGACGATGGCACCGGCCTGACGGGTGTGCTCGGTGCAACGTCCGCCCGAGCTGGTGACCTCGACCGACTCGGTGACTACCAGGTTTTCACTCGTGCCTTCGACCGTGAGGTCGGTGGCGATGCGCTCGTCGCCCCGAACCGGCTGCCGGGCTTGCGAGCCGAACTCGACCGGCACCGGAAGGCGCAGGCGGTGAGTGCCGCCCGTGTCGCCCAACGGCTGATCCGAGCGCTCGCTCGTCCGGCCGAGGACGGCTGGACCTTCGCCGAGGATGACGGTGAACTGGACCCGGCCCGCCTGGCCATGATCATCACCGACCCCGTCGAGCATCGGGTCTTCCGGCAGCGCCGTCTCCGCCCGCTCGCCGATGTCGCCGTGACCTTCCTCGTCGATACGTCGGGATCGATGAAGCAGCAGCGGTACGAGGCGGCGGCTGTGCTCGTCGACACCTTCGCTCAGGCGCTCGATCTCGCAGGCGCATCGGTCGAGGTACTGGGATTCACCACGCGGAGCTGGGCCGGCGGGAAGGCGGCAACGGCGTGGAAGAAGGCAGGAGCCCCGGCGTCACCGGGGCGAGTCGCCGAAATCGAGCACATCGTGCACAAGGACGCAGCGACGTCGTGGCGCCGGGCCCGCCGTTCGATTGCCACCATGCTCGACATCCACCACTACCGAGAAGGACTCGACGGCGAGGCACTCGTGTGGGCCTACCGGCGGCTGGCGGCGATCGAGGCGAGTCGGCGACTGCTCGTGTTGGTGAGCGATGGTGCGCCGATGGAGACGGCGACGTCAGGGGTGAACCGGTTGGGCTTTCTCGACGACCATCTGGCGGCCGTCGCTGCTGCGCTCGATGCCCGACACGACGTCGAGGTCGGGGCCCTGACGCTTGACGCTGATCTGTCGGGCATCTTTCGCCGATCCCGGTCGATCGATCTCGACGGCACGCTCAGCCTCGGGCACTACGAGGTGCTGGCCGACCTCTTCGGCTGACTCGGCGAGACGGCGACTCAGGCTGCCCGCTCGGCGAGCACCCGCTCTCTGGAGGGAACTCGCAGCGTGATGTAGGCGATCCCGATCGTGCCGGTGGCGAGGATCGTCGAGCGCAGGACGCCGCTGTCGACCAGCCAGGCGCTCCCACCGGCGAACAGCACGATCATCGCCGAAGCGAGGAACTTCGCCCGACGGGGCATGCCGAGTCCGTTGCGATGGTCGTGCACCATCGGGCCGATCCGGGGCAACCCGAGTACCCAGGCCTCGAGTCGAGGACTCGACTTCGAGAACGCCCACGCCGCGATGATGAAGAACACCGTCGTCGGGAGGCCGGGAACGATGACGCCGATGCCGCCGAGCGCAACCGCCAGCACACCGACGATGCACCACGCGCCTCGGGCGATCCGGCTTCTCGCAGGCGCCAAGGGAGGCGTCAGAGGGGTCGAATCCGGCATACGGCATTCTGGCGCACGGCCGAGCCATTCGAGACGGCGGGGTTAGCCTCGGGGCATGTTCATCAATGGGCAGTGGGTCGACGCCATCGACGGTGGCACGTTCGCCGTCACCAATCCCGCCACCGGCGACGTCATCGAGAGCGTGCCTGATGGTGGCGCCGCCGACGCCACTGCGGCGATCGATGCGGCTCATGCAGCCCAGCCCGACTGGAGGGCCACCACCGCCTACAGCCGGGCCGACCTGCTGATGGGGGCCTGGCGCCTGATGGGGGAGCGGGCCACCGAACTCGCCGCGCTCATGACCGAGGAGCAGGGCAAGCCACTCAAGGCGAGTCGGGCCGAGGTCACCTACGGTGCCGATTTCCTGCGCTGGTTCGCCGAGGAGGCCCGGCGCATCACCGGCGAGTGGTTGCCGTCGGGTCGTGCCGATCAGCGGTTCCTGTCGGTGAAGACGCCGGTCGGCGTGGTTGCTGCGGTCACGCCGTGGAACTACCCGATGTCGATGCTCACCCGGAAGATGGGGCCTGCGTTGGCCGCCGGCTGCACCCTCGTGTTGAAACCAGCCGAAGCGACCCCGCTGTGTGCCAAAGCGATCTTCGACTGCTTCATTGATGCCGGGGTGCCCGACGGCGTGATCAATATGGTCACCGCCTCGAATCCGGCACCGATCGGCGATGTCTTTACCAGCGACCCCCGGGTCAAGAAGCTGACGTTCACCGGCTCCACGGCGGTGGGTCGCGTGCTTGCGGCCAAGGCCGGCGCCAACTTGCAGCGGGTTTCGGTCGAACTCGGCGGTCACGCCCCGTTTATCGTGTATCCCGACGCCGATCCGGTTCACGCGGCGAAGGGCGCGGCGGCGCTGAAGTTCCTCAACTCCGGGCAGGCGTGCATCAGTCCCAACCGGCTCTATGTGCACCGTGATCACGCCGATGCGTTCATCGAGACGATGGTGCCGCGAGTCGCCAAGGTGAAAGCGGGTATCGGCACGGCCGAAGGTGTCGGGGTGGGGCCGCTCGTCAACGAGGCAGCGGTGGCCAAGGTCGCAGCCCAGGTCGACGACGCTCGCGCCAAGGGCGCCGAGGTGCCGGTCGGTGGTGTGCGGCTCACCGACGACGGCCTCGATGCTGGTCACTTCTATGCACCCACCGTCGTCACCGGCGTCACCGACGACATGACGATCTATCGCGAGGAGACGTTCGGGCCGGTTGCGCCGATCATCGTGTACGACGATGTCGATCAGGTCATCGATCTCGCCAACGACACCAACTACGGCCTCGCCGCCTACGTGTACACCAACGATCTCTCCACGGCGATCCGTGCGATGGAAGGGCTGCGGTTCGGCATCATCGGGATCAACGATGTCAACCCGACGTCGGCGGCCGCTCCGTTCGGCGGCATGAACGATTCCGGCCTGGGTCGTGAGGGCGGCCGAGAGGGCATCGCCGAGTATCTCGAGACCAAGCTCGCCGGTATCGCGCTGTAAGTCCGTTCGCGTCATATGCAAATCGTTGCATAAAGATTCGACAGCCCGTAGAGTTCCGCCTATGCACCAGGTCGCCATCATCGGCGCGTCCGGCTTCACGGGCGCAGAACTGTTGCGCATCTGCGCGTCGCATCCCGAACTTACGGTCGTTGCGGCCACCGGCAACACCGAGGCCGGGAACCGGGTCGCCGACCTGTACCCCTCGCTCGCCGCCGCCTACGGCGACATGACCTTCGCTGGCAACGACGTATCGGTCATCGCCGATGCCGATCTCGTCTTCCTCGGTCTGCCCCACGGTGCCAGCCAATCGATGGTTCCCGATTTCCGGGGCAGCGTGAAGCACGTGGTCGACCTCGCCGCCGATTTCCGACTCGACGACCCCGGTCTGTACCCGACCTGGTACGGCGAAGCGCACGCTGCCCCCGAACTGCTCGACGACTTCGTCTTCGGCCTGCCCGAGTTCTTCCGGAGCGATCTCGCCGGTGCCGAACTGATCGCTGCGCCCGGCTGCTACGTCACCACCTCCTCGCTCGCCCTCGGCCCACTCGTGAAGGCGGGCCTGATCGAGTCCACCGGCATCGTCGTCGACGCGGCCAGCGGCGTGAGTGGCGCCGGTCGGCCGCCGAAGCCCAACACCACCTTCTGTGCCGTCGACGAGGACTTCACCGCTTACGGCCTGCTGAATCACCGGCACACGCCCGAGATCGAGATGGCGATCGGCCGCCACGCCGGCACCGATGTCCAGGTGCTCTTCACCCCGCATCTCGCACCGATGAACCGGGGCATCCTGGCCACCTGTTACGCCCGACCGACCGGTTCGATCAGCACCGACGATGCCATGGCATGCCTGCACGCCGCCTACGACGACGAGCCGTTCGTCGTCGTCAGTGAACGCTCGCCATCGACCAAGGCCACGCTCGGCTCGAACAGCTGCCACATCACCGCCCGGGTCGACGAGCGCACCGGCTGGCTGATCGTGATCGCCGCGCTCGACAACCTCGTCAAGGGGGCGTCGGGGCAGGCGGTGCAGTGTGCCAACCTCGCCCTCGGACTGCCCGAAACCACCGGCCTCACGGTCGCCGGCATGTACCCGTAAGGAGCGGCAATGTCCGACACCGTGTCTCCGCTCGCTCCTCAGTCGTTCCCGCAACTCCCGCCCCTTGCCGGGGTCGCGCTCGGCACCCTTGCGGCCGGCCTGCGCTACCAGGGCCGCGACGACCTCTTCGTCGCCGAACTCGCAGAGGGCACGTCGGTAGCCGGGGTGTTCACCCGGTCGCTGTGCCCGTCGGCGCCGGTCGACTGGTGCAAGCAGCTCCTCGACTCGGGCTCACGCACTGCCCGAGCGGTCGTGTGCAACTCCGGCAACGCCAACGCCTTCACGGGTTCGGCAGGGGAGACCAGCGTTCAGGTCACGGTCGAGACGCTCGCCGACCAACTTGGCGTGCTGCCGGAAGAGATCTTCGTCGCCTCCACCGGCGTGATCGGTGAGCCGATGCCCGACGATCTTCTTCGTTCAAGCCTGCCTGACCTCGCCGGTGCCGTCGGTGCCGCCTCCCCGGAGGCATGGGCGGCGTCGGCCGATGCCATCCGCACCACCGACACCTTCGCCAAGGGTTCGGCTCGCCGGATCGACGGCGGTGTGAGCCATGTCGTCGGCATCGCCAAGGGCAGCGGCATGATCGCCCCCGACATGGCGACGATGCTCGCCTTCGTCTTCACCGACCTGCCCGTCGAGCCGACGCTGCTCCAGCAGTGTCTCTCGACCTCGGTCGAGCGCAGCTTCAACCGCATCACGGTCGATTCCGATACGTCGACGAGCGATACGGTGCTCCTCTTCGCCACTGGCGAGCAGATCGATGACGAACTCGCCGACCCGGACGATCCGAAGTTGGCGGCGTTCCAGCAGGCGCTCGACGCCGTGCTGCTCGACCTCGCCCAACAGATCGTCCGTGACGGCGAGGGCGCCACCAAGTTCGTGGAGGTCACGGTCACCGGCGCCGCCGACGACCAAGCGGCAAAGGCCATTGCACTCGCCATCGGCAATTCGCCACTGGTGAAGACGGCACTTGCCGCCGAGGATGCCAACTGGGGTCGTCTCGTCATGGCGGTCGGCAAGTCCGGCCAGGCCGCCGACCGTGACAAGATCGCGATCTGGATCGGTGATGAACAGGTCACGGCCGACGGCACGGTCCTCGCCTCGTACTCCGAGGAACGGGCCACCGAACACCTCCGGACCCCCGAGATCGAGATCCGGGTCGATGTCGGCATCGGTGATGGCGACGCCACGATCTGGACCTGCGATCTCACCCACGGCTACATCGACATCAACGCGGGGTACCGCTCATGACCGACAACCTCTCCGACCGGGGCTTCTCGCCCGAACGGCGGGCCGACGCGCTCGTCGAGGCACTGCCCTACATCCAGCGCTTCCGCGACGCTGTCGTCGTCGTGAAATTTGGCGGGAATGCCATGGTGGACCCGGCGCTGTCCCAAACGTTTGCAGAGGACATCGTCCTGCTTCGCTCCGTCGGCCTGAAACCCGTCGTGGTGCATGGCGGCGGTCCGCAGATCGGCGAGCTTCTCACGCGGCTCGGCAAGGAGACGGCGTTCGTCGACGGCCTGCGGGTCACCGACGCCGAGACCCTCGACGTCGCCCGCATGGTGCTGGTCGGCAAGGTCGGCCGCGACATCGTCGGCGCGATCAATGTCCACGGTGCCTACGCCGTTGGCCTCTCCGGCGAGGACGGTGGCCTGATCACCGCTGCGCCACGCGACGCCGCCCTCGGCTTCGTCGGCGACGTGGTCAGCGTGCAGCCCAACATCGTCGAGCGGCTTCTGAGCGAGAACATGATTCCGGTGGTCTCCACGATCGGCGCCGACGCCAACGGCCAGGCGTACAACATCAACGCCGACACGGTCGCAGGTGCGCTGGCCGGAGCGCTCGGTGCGGAGAAGGCGATCTATCTCACCGACGTCCCGGGCCTGCTCACCGACGTCGACGATGCGTCGTCGATCGTCGCTCGGGCGAGCCTCAGCACGGTCCGCGAGTACATCGCCGACGGCACGATTTCGGGCGGCATGATCCCCAAGGTCGAAGCATGCATGCACGCCGTCGAGTCGGGCGCCACCTCGGCGCACATGCTCGACGGGCGTATCCCACACGTGTTGCTGCTCGAACTCTTCACCGACGCCGGTATCGGCACGATGATCACCGGCGATCTGCCGGCAGGGGAGAACCCATGACCGCCGCCCAGGCCGCAGCGTGGGGCGCCACCGGCGACCACAGCCCGTTGATGGACAACTACGGCTCGCCGCCGCGACTCTTCGTGAAGGGGAGCGGTGCCGAGCTCTATGACGCCGACGGCACCCGCCATCTCGACTTCCTGTGCGGTCTCGCCGTCACCGGGCTCGGTCATGCTCATCCGGCGATCACCGAGGCCGTTGCGGCCCAGGCGGGCACGCTCACCCACACGTCGAACCTGTTCGCCAACGAACATCAGGCGCCCGTCGCCGAAACCCTCAACCGGTTGATCGATGCCGGCTCGGGCCAGGTGCTGTTCCAGAACTCCGGCGCCGAGGCCAACGAGGCAGCGCTCAAGCTCGTGCGCAAGTACCAGGGCCGGGGTCGCCACGGTGTCGTGAGCGCACTGCGGAGCTTCCACGGCCGCACCCTGATGTCGCTGGCCGCAACCGGTCAGCCCGAGAAGCACGAGCCCTTCCAGCCGTTGCCCGAGGGGTTCCGGCACGTCGTCTGGAACGACCTTGCCGAGTTTGAGCGCAGCCTTACCCCCGAGGTGGGCGGTGTCATCCTCGAGTCGGTGCAAGGCGAAGGTGGTGTCAACCCGGCCGACGACGACTATCTCCGCGGCGTCCGGCAGATCTGCGACGAGCGCGGTCTGCTGCTGATCTTCGACGAGGTCCAGGCCGGCATGGGCCGCACCGGGACCTGGTTCGGTTTCCAGCACGCCGGCGTGTGCCCCGACGTGGTCACGATGGCCAAGGGCATCGCCAACGGGATGCCGGTCGGAGCGATGTGGGCCCGTGACGACGTCGCCGCCGCCTTCGTTCCCGGTGATCACGGCTCGACCTATGCCGGCCAGCCTCTCGCCCTCTCCGCAGCCCGAGCAACGCTCGCTGAACTGGAGCGCATCGACGCACCGGCCGTCGCCCGCGCGCACGAAGCAACGTTCCGGTCGCTGCTCGAACCGATGGCCGCCGTCGACCATGTCCGAGGTCGAGGTCTGTTGCTCGGCGTAGAACTCACTCCGGAGGCGCTTGCCGGTCGCAAGGCGGGCGACATCGCCCGCGCCTGCCTTGACCGTGGCCTTGTCGTCAACGGCGTCACCCCTACGGCCTTGCGCCTTGCGCCTCCCTTCATCGTCACCGAAGAGCAGATTGCCGAAGGCGTCGAGATCATCGGTGCCGCCATCGCCGAGGGAGCCGCCTAATGCGTCACCTACTTGAGATCGACGACCTGTCGAGTGCCGAGGTCAACCAGATCCTCGACCTCGCCACCGACGCGCCGCAAGCGCTTGCGGGCAAGGGCATGGCCCTCATCTTCGAAAAGCCGTCGGCTCGTACCCGGAACTCGATGGAGATGGCCGTTGTGCAACTCGGCGGTCATCCCGTCTACATCCAGGGTCAGGAAGTCGGATTCGACACCCGTGAGACCGTCGAGGACGTGACCCGCACCATGGCGTGCTTCCACTCGCTTGTCGGTGCCCGGGTGTTCGCCCACTCCGTTGTCGAACGCATGGCTGCGCTCGATCTCGTTCCCGTCGTCAACATGCTGAGCGATGCCGCCCATCCACTCCAGGCGCTTGCCGACCTCCTCACGATGCGTCGGGAGTTCGGGGAACTGCAGGGACGCTCGGTCGCCTACGTCGGCGACGCCAACAATGTCGCCCGCTCGCTGGCGCTCGCCGCCGGCCGCGCCGGCATGTCCTTCCGGATCTCGTCACCATCGGGCTACGGCTTCAGTGAGGTCGATGCCGACCGCATCGCCAATGCCGGCGTGACGATCGACATCCACGACCGGCCCGAAGACGCTGTCGCCGGGGCCGATGCCGTCTATGCCGATACATGGACTTCGATGGGACAAGAGGCCGAGGCCGAGCAGCGGCGTCGCGACTTCGAGGGGTTCCAGGTCGATGAGCGGCTGATGGCGTTGGCCGTCCCCGGTGCGATCTTCCTGCACTGCCTGCCAGCCCATCGCAACGAAGAGGTCACCGATGCCGTGCTCGACGGCGACTGCAGCCGAATCTGGGTGCAGGCCGCCAACCGTATGCACGCCGCCCGCGGTGCGCTGGCCTGGCTCGCCCAAGAGAACGGCTAGGGGAGCGGTCATGTCGAAAGCGCAACGCCAACATCGCATCTCGTCCCTGCTGGAGGAGCACGCCGTCACCTCGCAGGCGCAGCTCACCGAGCTGCTCGAGGCCGACGGCATCGGCGCCACGCAGGCAACGGTTTCTCGTGATCTCGACGAACTTGGCGCGATCAAGGTCCGGGTTCCGGGCGGCGAGACCGTGTACGCGATCCCGGAACACCCGGTCGACCGCATTGCCCCGGAGGATCACCTCCGTCGGGTGATGTCCGACTGGGTCGCCGACGTCAACCACTCGCTGAACCTCGTCGTCCTGCGCACCCCGCCCGGATCCGCGCACGTCGTCGCGTCCGCCCTCGACCGTGCCGGGATAGCCGACATCCTCGGTACCGTCGCAGGCGACGACACCTTGATCGTGGTGGCCGCCGAATCGCTCGGCGGCGCCGAACTCGCCGAGCGGCTGCGGTCGCTCGCCGGACTCACCTGACCCGTCACCAACCCGAGAGAAACATCTGAACCATGAAGGTCGTACTCGCCTACAGCGGTGGTCTCGACACCTCCATCATCCTCCGTTGGCTCCAGGAGACGTACAACGCCGAGGTCATCACGTTCACTGCCGACCTCGGTCAGGGTGAAGAGGTCGAGCCGGCCCGGGCCAAGGCACTCGAGATGGGTGTTCCCGCCGAGAACATCCACATTGAGGACGTGCGCGAGGAGTTCGTGCGCGACTTCGTGTACCCGATGTTCCGGGCCAACACGATCTATGAGGGCGAGTACCTGCTCGGCACGTCGATCGCCCGACCCTTGATCGCCAAGCGTCTTGTCGAGATCGCCGCTGAGCATGGCGCCGACGCGATCAGCCATGGCGCCACCGGCAAGGGCAATGACCAGGTCCGGTTCGAGCTTGGCGCGTACGCGTTGTCGCCCGACATCCAGGTCATTGCGCCGTGGCGTGAGTGGGAGCTCGGTGGCCGTGAGTCGCTGATGGCGTACGCCGAGAAGCACAACATCCCGATCGAGATGAAGCGGGGCAAGAAGTCACCGTTCTCGATGGACGCCAACCTGCTCCACATCTCGTTCGAGGGGGGCCCGTTGGAAGATCCGTTCACCGAGCCGCCGGCGGAGATGTGGCGCTGGTCGGTGAGTCCTGAGATGGCCCCCAACGAGGCCACCTATCTCGACCTCACCTACGAAAAGGGCGACATCGTCGCCATCGACGGCAAAGCCATGACTCCGGCCGAGGTTCTCACCGAACTCAACCGTCTCGGCGGTGAGAACGGCATCGGTCGTCTCGACATCGTCGAGAACCGCTTCGTCGGCATGAAGAGCCGGGGCGCCTACGAGACCCCGGGCGGCACCATCATGCTGCGGGCCCACCGGGCGATCGAGTCGATCACCCTCGATCGCGAAGTCGCTCACCTCAAGGATTCGCTCATGCCGAAGTACGCCGAGCTGATCTACAACGGCTTCTGGTGGAGTCCGGAGCGCGAGATGCTGCAGGTCGCCATCGACCACAGCCAGGAATTCGTCAGCGGTGTGGTACGCCTGAAGCTCTTCAAGGGCAACGTCGACGTCGTCGGTCGCAAGAGCCCGCATTCGCTGTTCGACGAGAAGATCGCCACGTTCGAAGACGATGGCGGCACCTATGACCAAGCCGATGCCGAGGGCTTCATCAAGCTCAACGCGCTCCGGCTGCGGAACCTCGCTCGCAAACGGAGTCAGTCGTGAGTTCGACGCTGTGGCACGGCCGGTTCGCCGGCGGCCCGTCGGAGGCGCTGCAGGCGCTGAACGACAGCCTGCCGTTCGACCAGCGGATGTTCCGTGAGGACATCGCCGGGTCGCGGGCGCATGTCCGCATGCTCTGCGATGTCGGCCTGTTCACCGAGGCCGAGCGTGACGGCGTACTCGCGGCCCTCGACACGGTCGAGCACGAGATCGAGTCAGGCTCGTTCGACTTCCAGGTCAACGATGAGGACATCCACACCGCCGTCGAGCGTCGAGTCACCGAACTCGATCCCGCCGGCGCCAAGATGCACACCGGCCGCAGCCGCAACGATCAGGTCGCCACCGATCTCCGGCTCTGGACCCGTTCAGCGATCGACGAGGTGCTCGAACTGATCAAGCGACTGCAGCGCACGCTCCTGACCCACGCCGAACAAGCGGGCGATGCCTACCTGCCCGGTTACACCCACCTCCAGCAGGCGCAGCCCGTCGCCCTCTCGCACCATCTGCTCGCCCACGGCTGGGCACTGGCTCGTGATGCCGAGCGGCTCGTCGACGCCCGCAAGCGCACCAACGTCTCGGTACTCGGCGCGGGAGCGCTGGCTGGTTCGTCGTTGCCGCTCGACCCGGAAAAGTCCGCCGCCTACCTCGGCTTCGATGCGGTCTTCGACAACAGCCTCGACGGTGTCGCAGATCGAGACTTCGTGGCCGAGGTGCTCTTCGCCCTATCGCTGCTCGGGGTGCACCTGAGCCGTATCGGCGAGGAGTGGATCCTGTGGGCATCGACGGAGTTCGGATTCGTGACCCTCGACGACGGGTTCTCGACCGGGTCGTCGATGATGCCCCAGAAGAAGAACCCCGATATCGCCGAACTCGCCCGGGGCAAGGCAGGCCGACTCATTGGTCACCTCACCGGTTTCCTCACCACCCTCAAGGGACTGCCGCTCACCTACAACAAGGACATGCAGGAGGACAAGGAGCCGCTGTTCGACGCGGTCGACACGGTCCGACTCACGCTGCTCGCGCTCGACGGCATGATCTCCACCACCACGTTCAACACCGAGGCCATGGCGGCCCAGGCTGCATCGCCCTATGCCGCTGCGACTGACCTGGCCGAGTGGCTGGTCGCTCGAGGTCTGCCGTTCCGCGATGCGCACGCCGTGGTGGGGGAGAAGGTGCGCCGGGCCCTCGCCGGCGAAGGCTCGCTCCGTGAACTCGTCGCGGCCGACCCGCAGCTTGGTGCTGATGCGGCGGCGCTGCTCGAACCGGGGGTGTCGGTGACCCGCCGCACCACCCGCGGTGGCGGATCTCCGGCGGCGGTCGCCGATCAGATCGAGCGGTTCCGGGCCCGTCTCGACAGGTGACCTACCGGTCGCGCGCAGTTCCGGCTCTCGGATGCCGAGGTTGCATCGCATCGGCCGCCGGCCTGCTCGGCGAGAGGTAGCGTCCGCCGTATGTCCCGCTGGCTGAGCGCCGACGCTGCTGAGCTCGCTGAGCACGACGATCTCGACCTGGTCTGGGCGGCGATCGAGCCGATCGGCGACCCGGCACTCGCCGGGGAACGACGGCGCATGCGGGAGCTGCTCGATACTCGACCCGACCCGCTCGAGCGTCACGAACGCCCCGGCCATTTCACCGGCTCCGCGCTCGTCGTCCATGCCGACCTCGAACGCACACTCGTGCTGTTCCACACCAAGTTGCAGATCTGGGTCCAGCCCGGCGGACACGCCGACGGCGATGCCAACCTTGCCGGTGTCGCTCTCCGAGAAGCTTCTGAGGAGACCGGCATCGAGGGTTTGAAAGTCTGGCCGGTGGCTGTCGATCTCGACATCCACGAGGTCGATCCGCCGAAGGAGGATCCGCACCTGCACTACGACGTTCGTTTCGTGGTGCAGGCGCCCGGCGACGCCGTCATCGACGCCAACCACGAGTCACAGGACCAGCGATGGGTGCGGCCCGAGGAACTCGCAGCGCTCGGTGCCGACGCAGGCCTTCAGCGTTTGGCGGTCGCCGGTCTCAGCGTGGCGAGGGCGAACGCCTGACTCAGATATCGCCGGGCACGACGCACGACGGCATGTCGTTGACGTTCGCGAGTCCGTCGATCCGCCGGGTGTAGAACCCGCCCTCGATGCGCTCCTGAATAATGAACGCAAGGTCGCGGTCGTCGGTGTCGAGCGTGGCCCGTTCGAGTCGCTCGACATGGGCCCACCGGTCGACGAGATAGCCCTCCTCCCAGTCATCGAACCAGGCGTCGAGAATGCGGAGGTCGTCGGGGTCGGTCACCAGCGTCTGGAGATCCTTGAGGTCGGCAACGAGTTGCTCGGTGATCTCGGTGCCCTCACGCACCCCGACGGCCCGATCCTGCGGCGTGTCGGCGAAGCGCCCCGGGGGAAGGGCGTCGATGCGGGCCTGAGCCGCCGCGCAGATCGGTTCGGCCGCCTCGGCGTATGCGGATGACGAGAATCGATCCGGGTTGTCGCGGGGCGCGTACAGATAGATCCACAGCCACATCACGAGCAGCGACACGATGATCGTCACGACGGCAATGCGCCCCCAGGGAATACCGCCGCGCGCGGGTTCGGGATAGTCGATCGGGCCGTCGGTCACGAGTCGTCGCCGCCGCCGTCGCCGGACCCGTCGCCGTCATCGGGTGGTGGGGGTGTCGGGTTAACCGAGATTGTCACGGTGACGATCTCTGCGTCCTCTTCACCCGGGGCCGGATCCTGTGCCCAGACGATCCCGGCAGGCGGAGTGTCGCCGCCTTCGGGGTTGGTAGCGGTGATGACCACGACCTCAAAGTTCGCGTTCTCCAACGCAGCGCGGGCCTCGGCTTCGTTCAGTCCGACGACGGGCGGCACCGGGAAGACCTCGGGCGGTACGGCGACCTCAATCGTGATGAGCGAGCCGCCGGGTACGAGTTCGCCGGCCGCGGGTGACTGACGGATGATCAATCCTGGCGCGGAATCACGGGTTTCGATGTCGGCGCGCTGGACGACCCAGTAATTCGGCTCGTCTTGCAGCGTGGCGATGAACTCCTCGGTCACCTCCTGGCCGAGAAGCGAGGGCACGATGGCCTCTTCTGGGATATCGGGCAGTGTCGTCGTGGTGGACGAAGCCGGCGGGGTGGGGAACGGTTGGGCTTCGAGCCCCGACATCGCTGCCGTCATGATTTCATGCCAGATGAGCGCAGGGAAGGTGCCGCCCTGGACCTTGTCGCCCTCGAACTGTGTCCGCATCGGAATCTGCTCGTCGGGAAAGCCGACCCACACGGCGGTCGCGCGTTGGCGGGTGTAGCCCATGAAGGTTGCATCGGCATTGTTCTGAGCCGTGCCCGTTTTGCCGGCATCGGGGTAGTCGGGCAGGTTGGCCCGCCACCCGGTGCCGCTCATGACGGTCGAGAGCGCCCAGGTCAGTTGGTCGTTGACCGTCTTGTTGAGCACGGTGGCTGGCTCCGGCGTGCTCTCGAACAGTTGGGTGCCCTCGGCGTTGAGGATGCGGGTGACCATCACGGGGTCGACCCGAACGCCATCGCGGGCAAAGGTCGAATAGACGGTGGCCATCTCGACCATATTGACGTTCTCGGTGCCCAGAATCGCGGCGCACACAGGCTGGACGCGACCTTCACCGATACCGAGGTCTTCGGCCATCTGAACGAAGCGGGCCGGGCCGATGTCGACCATCAGTTGGGCATAAATCGTGTTCTGCGACCACTTGGTCGCGTCGGCCAGGGTGCGGTCGCCTTCGGCGCCGCCGCGGACTTTCCAGGTGGGGCCGCACACCGGAGGGTTGGTGATTTCGATCGGGGAAGTGGCGTCGTAGAAGCGGGTGATCGGGATGCCGAGTTGGAGAGCGACGGCCAGACCAATCGGCTTCATCGACGAGCCGGCTTGTCGGCCCGATCCCGAAGCAAGGTTGAACTTGGCGTCGTCGTCGGCGCCGAAGAAGTCGCGGCCGCCGACCATGGCAAGGATGTGGCCGTCGTCGGCCGGAGTGACGCCCATGACGACCGAAGCAGCATCGGGGTTATACGAACCGTCGGCCGCCGTTTGGGGCAAGACCCGCTCGACCGCAGCCTCGGCCTCGGCCTGCAGATCAAGATCGATGGTGGTGTAGATGTCGAGCCCACCTTCGAACAGCAGGGCGATGCGCTCCTCGCGGGTCGCACCGAAGCGAGGGTTGTCGAGGAACCACTGTTTGACGTCCTCGACGAAGTGCGCCGCCGGGTACTCCTCTTCGAGGATCGGAACGTCCTCGACCAGGTCGATCGGCTGGA
>JAKMFW010000097.1 GCA_022425325.1 Acidimicrobiales bacterium
ACGATGTCGACATCCTCTTTGGTCCCGCCTACAAGGGCATCCCGCTCGTCGCCACTGCCTCGATCGGCCTGGCCGCTCGTGGACGCGACATCGGCTATCTGTTCAATCGCAAAGAGGCCAAAGACCATGGCGAGGGCGGTGTTCTTGTCGGGGCGCTGCCGTCCAACGGGGATCGGGTACTCATCGTCGAGGATGTCACCACCGCAGGAACGTCGATCCGCGAGACGGTGCCGATCTTGCAGGCCCACGCCGACGTCGACATCGTCGGGCTCATCGTCTCCGCCGATCGGCAGGAACGCGGCACAGGCGAGCGGTCGGCACTCGCCCAGGTTGCCCAGGACTTTTCGATGACGACGCGAGCCATCGTCACCCTCGACGACATTGTCGATCACCTCCACAACCGAGAGGTCGACGGCGTCGTCGTGCTCGACGACGGCATGCTTGAACGCATTCACGCCTACCGAGAGCAGTACGGCGCATGACCGACGACACCGTCACGCTCGAGATCGCCGCACCGGACGACTGGCACGTCCACCTTCGCGACGACGAGATGCTCAGCGCCGTGACCCCCTACACGGCCAATGTGTTTCGTCACGCCGTCGTGATGCCCAACATCACCCCGCCCGTGACCTCGACACAGGCGGCCGCAGCGTACCGAGCGCGCGTCTTGTCGGCCGCCGGCCCCGATGCTCGTCACGACTTCACACCGATGATGGTGCTGTATCTCAACGAGCAGATCGTCGTCGACGACCTGCTCGCCGGGGCCGCCGACGGCGTTGTCTTCGGCGCAAAGTACTACCCGGCCGGGGCCACCACCAACAGCGCTGCCGGTGGCAACGATCTGCTTGCGTTTCGCCCTGTGCTCGAAGCGATGGCGGGAGCGGGGATCCCGCTGCTTGTGCATGCCGAGTCGACCGACCCCAGCCTCGACATCTTCGATCGGGAGGCTGACTTCATCGAAAAGCAGCTGCTACCAGTCGTCGAACAGATTCCGGAGCTGCGGGTCACCGTCGAGCACATCTCGACGAGGGCCGGACTCGACATCGTGAAAGATCACCCCCAGGTCGGTGGATCGATCACGCCGCATCACCTCACCTGCGACCGTTCTGATCTGCTCGCCAACGGCATGCGACCGCACCTGTACTGCAAGCCGGTGATCAATTCCCGTGAAGAGCGCATGGCGATTGCCGAGGCGGCGACATCAGGCAACCCGTCGTTCTTCTTCGGTACCGACTCGGCCCCGCACCCCCTCAGCAAGAAGGAGGCGGAAAAGGTCGCGGCCGGCATCTTCAATGCGCCCTACGCGCTCGAGGTTGTCGCCGAACTGTTCTTCGAGCTGGGCTGCCTCGATCGATTAGAGGGCTTCGTGTCCCACCACGGCGCCGACCACTACGGCGTCGAGCGTTCGCCCGCCAAGATTCGGCTCACCCGCCGAGCCGACACCGAGATCGACCCACCCGAGGCGATGTTCACCGCCGACGGTACTGAGGTTCGGATCTTCGGCGCTGACGCCGCTCGCCGCTGGGCCTGGGAGGCGGTTTCGTGATTCCGGTGAAGGACGAGAACCCGACACTGCGCACGCCGTATGTGACCGGGTTGATGATCCTGATCTGTGTGGTCGTCTTCGTGTGGGTGCAGCCATCAGCGACCAAGAGCTTCGATCTGCCGTCAGAGCAGGAGACGATCGAGGACATTCGTTTCACCTACGAGCGTGCCGCGATCCCTTGTGAGCTCAGCGAGGGGCGTCCGCTGACCGCGGCTGAGATCGCCGCCACGGTCCAGGGTGGAGACACGGAGGCATGTATCGATCGACTCGGCGGTGGAGGTATCACCCCGTTTGCCGACAAAAACATCTGGCTGTCGGTGCTCGTCTCGATGTTTCTGCACGCCGGCTGGCTTCACCTCTTCGGCAACCTGCTTTTCCTCTGGATCTTCGGCAACAACGTCGAAGACCAGATTGGGCGTTTTTCGTTCCTGCTCCTCTACCTCATCTCCGGCGTGGTCGCGACCGCCGCCCACGTGCTCGCCCAGGTCGACTCGACGGTGCCGCTCGTCGGGGCATCGGGGGCGGTGGCCGGTGTCATGGGGGCCTACCTCGTGTGGTTCCCGTGGGCCCGGGTCCGCACGGTGATCTTCCTTGCGTTCATCCCGGTGTGGCCTCGGATTCCCGCCCTTGTGCTGCTGGTGTTTTGGTTGATCAGCCAGTTCTTCATCGGCAACGATGCCGGGATCGCCTGGGTTGCGCACGTCGCCGGTTTCGTGTTCGGCATGGTCACGGGCATCATCGCCCGAACCGACGACGGGTTCGAGCGCAGCCTGCAGGTGCAGTATCGACGCATGGCGAGGCTCCGCTGACCACGCGTTGGCTGGGTAGTTCAAATCTGAAATAATGATGCCATGGCCGACACCAGCGTCCCTCGTTTCTCCGCCATCACCGACCACGGCGACGACGTCGACCGCTCCGACGAATGGGTCCGCCTCCGCGCCCGGCACCTCCGCGAGCACCGCCCGCCGAGTTCCGCTCGTGGCGTCCACCACCTCGCCCTGCTCTCCTCCGACGTCGAGCAGACGATCGCGTTCTACCAGGATCTGCTCGAATTCCCGTTGACCGAACTCTTCGAGAACCGTGACTACACGGGCAGTACCCACTTCTTCTTCGACATTGGCAACGGCAACCTCCTCGCCTTCTTCGATTTCCCCGGACTCGACCTCGGCCCGTACGCCGAGGTGCTTGGATCGATGCATCACCTCGCGATCTCGGTCACACCCGAGAAGCAGGCGTACCTCAAGCAGAAGTTGCACGACGCCGGCGTCGAGATCGTGTTCGAGCACGAGTCGTCGATCTACTTCAACGGGCCCGATGGCGAACGTCTCGAACTGCTTGCCGATCCACTCGGCGAGATGTACGGCGAGGACGTCAGCTGAATCCCCCGGTTCGGATTCGGCGTTCGCCGTTGAGCGGCCTACTCGGGTAGTGAAGCGCGCCTGATGCGGTCATGATGGCGGCATAGCAATCTCAGGAGAGCACGCCATGGACACCAGCCGTCTGCAGTCATTGTTCGGACTTGAGGGCAAGCGTGCCGTCGTCACCGGTGGTAGCCGTGGCATCGGCTACATGATCGCTGATGGCCTGCTCGACGCGGGGGCCGACGTCATCATCTCGGCCCGCAAGGAGGCCCAGGTCGCCGAAGCGGTCGAGGCGCTGTCGGCGAAGGGCAACATCGAGGGCATCCCGGCGGATCTGTCGACCGACGAAGGACTCGAGCACCTCTCCGCCGAGGTGGCTCAGCGCTGGGACCGACTCGACATCCTCTGCAACAACGCCGGTGCTTCCTGGGGCGAGCCAATCGAGTCGTTCTCCCCCAGCGGCTGGGACAAGGTGATGAATGTCAACGTGCGTGGCGTGTTCTTTCTCACGCAGAAGCTGCTGCCATTGCTGCGGGCGGGCGCCAGCGCCGAGGATCCGAGCCGCATCATCAACACCGGATCGGTGAATGGCCTTACTCCGCCTGGCATGGACACCTTCTCGTACTCGTCGTCCAAGGCGGCGGTGCACATGCTCACTCGCCACCTCGGTAAGGAGTTGGCGTCGGATCACATCACGGTGAACGCCATCGCGCCGGGCCCGTTCGACTCGAACATGATGGCCTTTGCGCTCAACGACCCGAACTCGCGGGCCGCAATCGCGAGTGGCGTCCCGATGGGACGGATCGGCATGCCCGACGACATGGCCGGTGTGGCGATCTATCTCGCCTCGGCGGCAGGTGCCTACGTCACCGGTGCGGTCGTGCCCGTCGGTGGTGGCTTGTCGACCATCACTGAGTAGCTCGGCGAGGGGTGAGCGAAAGCTGCCGCCGCTGGCGGACCGAGGCTGGGCAGAAGATTGTGCGCCAGCGCAGCGGCCTCGATCTAGGAAGACCAAGAGCGGAAGGGCCAGCAGGGATGTGGTGTTGTGAATAGGGGCGGACCGCCTTCTCACGGGGTACATCCAACGAGGTGAGGCCGACACGTCTCGGTAGCCTCCTCCCCGTGATCTCTCGCGACGACCTGCGGAACGTGGCGATGATCGCCCACGTCGACCATGGCAAGACGACGCTCGTCGATGCCCTTCTGCGGCAGGCCGGCGCCTTCCGAGAGGGAGCCGAGCTGCAGGACCGGGTCATGGACTCCATGGACCTCGAACGCGAGAAGGGCATCACGATCCTCGCCAAGAACACGGCGGTCCGGTACGGCGATCACAAGATCAACATCGTCGACACGCCGGGTCACGCCGACTTCGGCGGTGAGGTCGAACGGGCGCTCACCATGGTCGACGCCGTCGTCCTGCTCGTTGATGCCAGCGAAGGTCCGCTGCCCCAGACCCGCTTTGTGCTGCGCAAGGCCTTGGCACTCGAACTCCCGGTCATCCTTGTCATCAACAAGATCGACCGGCCCGACGCCCGGATCGCCGAGGTGGTCGACGAGGTCTACGAACTGTTCCTCGACCTGGATGCCGACGAGTCCGCCATCGATTTCCCGATCGTCTACACGATCGCCCGCGACGGCAAGGCCACACTCGATCCTGACGTGCCGGGCACCGACATGGAGCCGCTCTTTCGCACGCTGCTCGACGCCGTTCCTGCTCCGCAGCACGATCCCGATCATCCGATGCGGGCCTGGGTCACGAATCTCGATGCCTCGCCGTACGTCGGGCGTCTCGCCGTGTGCCGAGTCGAGCACGGCACGATCCGGAAAGGTCAGGCGATCGCCTGGTGCCGAGAGGACGGTTCGATCGAGTCCGCTCGTGTCGGTACGCTCACCGTCACCGAGGCACTCGACCAGGTCGATGTCGACGAGGCCGGGCCGGGCGAACTCATCGGCGTCTCCGGCATCGAGGACGTCACCATTGGCGACACGCTCGCCGATCGCGAGGATCCTCGTCCGTTTCCGGCGATCACCGTCGACGAACCGACCCTGTCGATGACGATCGGCACCAACACCTCGCCACTCGCCGGCCAGGAGGGCGAGAAACTCACCGCCCGCCTCATCAAAAGCCGTCTCGACGCCGAACTCATCGGCAATGTGTCGATCCGGGTGCTGCCGACCGAACGTCCCGATGCCTGGGAAGTCCAAGGTCGTGGCGAACTACAGCTGGCTGTTCTCGTCGAGACGATGCGGCGTGAGGGCTTCGAGCTCACGATCGGCAAGCCCGAGGTGCTGACTCAGGAGATCGACGGCACGCTCCACGAGCCGACCGAACGGCTCACCGTCGATGTCCCGGAGGAGCACGTCGGTGCCGTGACTCAACTCCTCGGCGCCCGGAAGGCCACGATGGAGAACATGGCGAACCATGGCACCGGGTGGGTTCGGCTCGACTATGTCGTTCCCGCCCGTGCGCTGATCGGTTTTCGGACGGAGTTTCTTACCGAGACCCGCGGCACCGGCATGCTCCACCACGTCTTCGAGGGCTGGACCCCGTGGGCGGGCGAGATCCGCACCCGAGATCGAGGCAGTGTCGTCGCCGACCGCACCGGTCAGTCGACCGGCTATGCCATCCAATCGCTGCAGGAGCGCACCTCGCTCTACGTCGCTCCTGGCGAGCAGGTCTATGAGGGCATGGTCGTCGGGGAGAACTCTCGCAATGAGGACATGGACGTCAACATCTGTCGCGAGAAGGCCAAGACCAACATCCGTACACAGTCGTCCGACGACACCATCCGCCTCACCCCGCCGAAGGTCTTCTCGCTGGAGCAGGCACTCGAGTCGATCGCCGACGACGAGTGTGTGGAGGTCACTCCCGAGACCGTCCGGATTCGCAAGACCGTGCTCGACGCCGGTGAACGGGCCCGCATTCTGAAGAAGCAGAAGCACCCGCGCGATTGAGCATCGTCAGTCGGGGAGCGAGGCCTTCCGTACGACCCGGGTGCCGGCAATCCGGTCATAGATACTTCGGCGTTCCGGCTGATCGTTGATCACCATGATCAGGGCCGCGATCGGAACGAGGATCGCGATGACCTGGCCGATGACGGGCAGTGCGGCGAGGAAGCCGGGAATGCTTCGGAGCAATGCCTTGCCCAGCCCCGGTGGTGTGGAGGCACCGTCTTCGTGGGTGATTCGGAGGCCGAGCATCAATTTGCCCGGCGTGCCGCCGAGGAACGCCACCATCAACAAGGACACGACCGACATGGCGATCCCGATCACGAGGAGTTGGCCCGGGATGGGCACACCGCTCCCGTCGCCGCCGGCATCGACGTCGTCGACGATGTCGCGCAGGTAATCGATCATGAACGGGATGACCACGACGACGGCGATGAGTCCGTCGATGATCGACGCGAACACCCGGACCGTCGCGGAGGCGAACCGGTCGTTGTTCGGGCGGTGGGGATCCTGCCAGCCTGGCGGTGCCGGGGTCGGGGCGAGCGACCACACGGCGCCGTCCCAGTAGCGGATCGTTCCCTCGGGGTCGCCTTGGGCGTGGTACCAGCCGGGAGGTGTCGTCATGAGAGGTGGACCGGGAGGGATTTGAGGGAGTTGTTGAGATTCGACCGTTGCCGGGTGGGTGCGCCGGTTCGTTCGATCGACGGCCAGCGACGCAGCATTTCCTCGAAGAACACTCGTCCTTCGAGTCGGGCGAGATGCACGCCGAGGCAGAAGTGTGTCGCAATCCCGAACGACAGGTGTGGATTCGGATCTCGGGTCGTGTCGAACCGGTGAGGATCCTCGAAGACGGCAGGGTCGCGGTTGGCGGCGGTATAGATCATCGCCACCTTGTCGCCGGCGCTGATGGCCTTCCCTCCGAGTTCGGTATCGACCATCGCCGTGCGGCGGAAGTAGTGGAGCGGGTTCGCCCAACGGAGGATTTCCTCCACGGCCCGAGGGATTCCGCTCGGGTCGGCTCGGAGCGCTGCGAGTTGGTCGGGGCGGTCGAGCAGGGCCAGGGTCCCCGACGAGAGCATCGTGCGGGTGGTGTCGTTGCCCGCGGTGACGAGCTGAACGAAAAAGCGAGCGAAGTCGACATCGGTCATCAGGTGGCCGTCGAACTCCTCGCCGAGCAGCACATCGGTGAGATCCCCCTGGGGACCTGACGCCCGTCGGCCGGCGGCGAACTGCATTGCGTACATCGCCATTTCGATGCTGGCGGAGCCGCGTTCTTGACCATCGGAGACGTCGGGATCCTGGCTGCCACTGTTGCGTTCGGCCATCGCATGGATCGCCGGCCAGTCCTCGGCTGGCAGGCCCATGATCTCGCCGAGGATCTGGCTCGGCAGGTGAGCGCAGACATCGTGAACGAACTCGACGTCGGGCCCGGATTGGTCGGCGTGGTCGAAGATCCCGCGAACGACCTCGCGAACCCGGCCGTCGAGTTCGGCGATGACCCGCGCCTTGAACTCCGGCGCGACCGGCTTGCGGTACGCCGTGTGGCGAGGCGGATCCATCGCCAAGAGCATGTCGCGCATGGTCTCGAGCGCGACTGGGTCGAGGTTCTCGACGACGACACCGCCCTCGGTCGCACTGAAGATCTCGCTGTGCTTGGCGACATGAACGACATCGGCATGGCGGAGCACGGCCCAGTAGCCGGGTTCGTCGTCCATCTCGACCCACGTCACCGGCTCGGTCGCCCGAAGGGCGTCGAAGCGCGCATGAGGGGGCCCGTCGATGTAGGTGTCGGGATCAGCGATGAATCCGGCCACGTGGCTCAGCCCACCGAGCGCAGGTCGACCACGAAGACGAGCGTCTCGTTGGGTCCGATCACACCACCGGCGCCGAACTGGCCGTAGCCCATGTCCGGCGGGATGGTGAGACGGCGCCGGCCGCCGACCTTCATCCCCTGGACACCCTGATCCCAACCCTGGATGACCTGGCCGGCACCGAGTCCGAACGAGAAGGTGTCGTTGCGGTTCCACGAGGCATCGAACTCCGCCTTCGTCGACCAACTCACGCCGACATAGTCGACGGTGACCTGCATTCCGGCGGTGGCCTCCATGCCGTCGCCGACGACGAGGTCGTCGATCACAAGTTCGGCCGGCGGGGGGCCGTCGGGGATGGTGACGTCGGGCTTGCGGTGAAGATCCATGGGCGGAAGTTACCGCCCAACCTGCGTGTGGTGCAGATCGACTGCGGCAATCCACCCCGTGCTGGCCGGAGAACGTCGCTGCGCGCGAGAGCCACCGCTCTGCGTGGTGGATCGGCCCTAGTGAAGGTGCGGAAAAGAGACCTCGAGCGGCTACGGTCGAAGGCCGGTCGCAGACTGTGACCGCGATTCGAGACGAGGAGGCACCAGGTATGGCTACCGGTCGATCCAGCTTCGCGAAGCGCCAACGCGACATGGCCAAGAAGGCCAAGGCTGCGCAAAAGCGCGAGAAGAGGCTCGAAAAGACAGACGACGTCGACGAACTCGACGAGGAGATGGAAGAGGACACCGGTCCGCGTCTCTCCAACGAGGAGATCATGGAGCGCGTCGCCGACCTGCACCGTCGCTACGACGACGGCGGGATGGATCTCGACACGTTCGACGAACTCAAGGCTGAGCTGATGGCTCAGATGGTCATCGACTGATCGTTCCGGCCCGCTGCAGCGGGCCGGCTCAGCGGGTGCCCTCCAGCAACCCGCCGTCGAAAAGCGAAACGATTCCGTGTTCGACGCGGTCCTGCGCAAGCAGTGCCGCGTCGGGTGCGCGCCCGTCAAACCGCTGTGCGGCCTCGATGATCGCCGGGAGCAGTCGCGCATCGCTCGTGGTGTTGAGGAACAGACGCGGGTCGGCCAGCACGAACTCCACCGCTCGGCGCAGGGCGTCGCCCGGCGCCAACGGCTCGTACCAACTGAAATGGGGATCGGTGTCGTCCCAGCGGCAGCGGGCGACCGACTTGATCGTCTGCAACGCGATGCCTTCCGCATGGCAATGCGTCGTGAGGCGATCGACGTCGGCCACGTACTCGGGCTGCTCGGTCATGGCGTGCGACCACGGGAACAGCACCGACGCAAATGGGGCCTCGGCCAGGCTCTGAAGATGCATCTTCGGGATGCGGAGGCCGTGGCCGGTGACACCGACGTGACGCACGAGTCCTTCGTCACGGGCGGTAAAGAGAGCGGCGACTGCCCCGCCGTCACGGAACGCTGTTTGCCAGTCGTCCTCCTCGGCGAGGCTGTGGAGCTGGATCAGATCAATGGTGTCGACCCCCATGCGTTCGAGAGAGCGCTCGAGTTCGGCGCGAGCATCGCCGGCGGTGCGGCCCCGGGTCTTCGTCGCCAGGAACACGTCGTCGCGTTGGCTTTGCAGGAAGTCGTGAAGTCGGATCTCACTGTCGCCGTACATCGCTGCGGTGTCGATGTGATTGATGCCGGCTTCGGTGATCAGTTCGAGTGTCGCGTCGGCGCGTCGCTGGCTCATTCCCCCGAGCGCCGCTGCGCCGAAGATCACGCGCGAACTCGTATGGCCGGTGCGCCCGAACGGCAGGGACGGGAGGTCGGTCATGATGCTCCCAGGAGGGTGCGGATGGCCTGACGGAGTTCGGGAACGCCGGTTCCCTTCTCAGCGCTCACCCAGGTGACGTCCGCCTTGGTGACACCGAGTTTCTCGGTGAGTTCGGTGCGACGCTTCTTCGACTTTGACGGCTTGACCTTGTCCGCCTTGGTGGCGACATAGGTGATCGGACGATCGAGCGAGTGCAGCCACTCGACCGTCTGGAGATCGAGTGAAGTCGGGCCGACCGCCCCGTCGATCAACAAGACGACTGAGACGAGGTTTTCTCGTTCCTCGATGTACTCGCTGAGCATCGTCGCCCACTTCTGCTGCTCGGCCTTGGAGACCTTGGCGAAGCCGTAGCCGGGGAGGTCCATCACCCAGCGTCCGGAGTTCTCGGGTGCCAGTTCGAAGGCGTTCATGAGGCGGGTCGCGCCTGGGGTCTTCGATGTTTTCGCCAGGTTCTTGCGCTGGGCGAGTGCATTGAGGAGGGAGGACTTGCCGACATTGCTGCGACCGACCAGGGCGACCTCGGCGTTGACGAACGGCAAGGCATCGATGTCGACATAGCTGCGCACGAACGACAGTGCGAGGGGACCGGTGGCCATCGGTCGACCGTACCGCGGTCGAGTCGATTCCACCCGACGGGTCTGGAGGTGGCCCGACCGCACGTCGTACGATCCGCCCCATGACGGATCTCCACGGACGCACCGTGCTCATCACCGGCGGCAATGGCGGCATCGGCCTCGGCATCGGTCGTGCCTGTGCTCGAGCCGGCGCCAACCTCATCGTGTGGGGCCGCAACCCTGACAAGAACGCGGAAGCCGAGGCCGATCTCCGCGCGCTCGGCGTGGAGGCCCATGCCCTTGTCGTCGATGCCGCTGACGAGAACGCTGTCGCCACCGGCTTCCGTGAGTCGGTTGAACTCGCCGGCGGTCGCATCGATTCGGTGTTCGCGAACGCCGGTGTCGGTGGTGACGGCTCCCGTTTCCCCGACACCACGCTCGACGAATGGCGACGAGTCATGACCACCAACCTCGACGGCGTGTTTCTGCTATTCCGTGCCGCCGCCAACCACATGATCGACAACGGCGAGGGCGGTGCGCTTGTCGCAACGTCCTCCACCTCTGCCATCCATGGCGCCGCCGGCAATGAGGCCTACGGCACCAGCAAGACCGCTCTTCTCGGTTTCTGCCGGGCGCTCGCGGTGAACCTCGCCCGCCACCAGATCCGAGTCAATGCCCTGCTTCCCGGCTGGACGATCACCGAACTGGCCCAGTTCGGCTATGCCAACGACCGGTTCCGCGAGGCGACCCTTCGCCGCACCCCCGTTCGCCGGTGGGCCGATCCCGACGAGATGGGGGCCGCCGGCGTGTTCCTCGCCGACCCGACGGCGACATACCACACCGGTGATTCCATCGTCGTCGACGGCGGTTACACGATCTTCTGATCGGAGGCTCGACTGCGTTCGCCGCAGCGCTCGGCCGGGTCTAGACGGCAGCGAATCCCTTTTCGAGGTCGGCGATGATGTCGTCGATGTGTTCAATGCCGACGCTGAGTCGGATGAGGCCTGGTGAGACGCCCGCTGTCGCCTGCTCGTCTTCGGTGAGCTGGGAGTGGGTGGTCGACGCCGGGTGAATTACCAGACTGCGGACATCGCCGATGTTGGCGACGTGGCTGTGCAACTCGAGCGCTTCGACGAAGGCTTTCCCGGCGTCGAGACCACCCTTGAGAACGAACG
Organism: Acidimicrobiales bacterium; assembly: GCA_022425325.1. Taxonomy (GTDB): domain Bacteria; phylum Actinomycetota; class Acidimicrobiia; order Acidimicrobiales; family Aldehydirespiratoraceae; genus UBA11606. Next base: position 11,181 of record JAKMFW010000097.1, read on the forward strand.
ACGGAATGGCGCCGAAGCCCCTGCCGCCGAAGAGTTCGGTGGCCCGCTTGTGCCAGGGGCTGTCGGGCAGGCCGGCGTAGTTGACCGATTCGACCTCGTCGCGGCCGGAGAGGTACTCGGCGACCTTCTGGGCGTTCTCGACGTGACGTTCCATCCGCAGGCTGAGGGTCTCGAGGCCTTGGAGGAACATGAAGGAGTTGAACGGTGTGGTGGCGGCGCCGAGGTCACGCAGGATCTGGACGCGGGCCTTGATGATGAAGGCTCCATGCCCGAGGGCAGGCCAGTAGGCGAGGCCGTGGTAGCTCGGGTCGGGCTCGGTGAAGTTCGGGAATTTGCCGTTGCCGAAGTCGAACGCGCCGCCGTCGATGATCACGCCGCCAATCGAGGTGCCGTGGCCGCCGATGTACTTGGTGGCGGAGTGCACGACGATGTCGGCGCCGTGCTCGATCGGGCGGCAGAGGTACGGGCTGGCGGCGGTGTTGTCGACGATGAGCGGTACGCCGTGCTGGTGCGCGATGCCGGCGATACCCGCGATGTCGATGACGTTGTTCTTCGGGTTGGGAAGGGTCTCGCCGAAGAAGGCCTTGGTGTTGTCCTGCACTGCCGCGGACCAGGCATCGAGGTCGTCGGGATCGTCGATGAACGAGACGGTGATGCCCATTTTGGGGAGGGTGTAGTGGAGCAGGTTGAAGGTACCGCCGTAGAGGGCGGCGGAGGCGACGATGTGGTCGCCGGACTCGCAGATGGTCAAGATCGCAAGCGTCTCGGCAGCCTGACCGGAGGAGACGGCGAGGGCGCCGGGAATACCGACGGCGGTTTCGGTGCCGCCTTCGAGGGCCGACATCCGGGCCTCGAAGACGCCCTGGGTCGGGTTCATGATCCGGGTGTAGATGTTGCCCATCTCGGCGAGGGCGAAGAGGTTCGCTGCGTGCTCAGTGCTGTTGAACGTGAACGACGTCGTTTGGTAGATCGGCACGGCTCGGGCGTTGGTGGCGCCATCGGGCTCCTGTCCGGCGTGGATCTGGGCGGTCTCGAACTTCCAGGTGTCGGGCATGGCCGAGACGGTATCCATTAAAAGGCGACACAACCACTCGGATTTAAGTACTTTTCTAGAAAGTTGTCTGCCGGTGGCTAAGTTGCTGGCCGGATCGCCGCAGGTGTCGCCGCAAGAGACTCTCCGGCGGGCAGCATGGTCAGATGGCCCGAAGGAACGTCGTCGCAATCGCTGCGGTCGTCATCGTCGTGTCCGTCACCACGATCGTCGTCGCCGGGCTGATCGCCGACCGCGCAGCCGAGGCCCCAGCGTCGACCACCACCACGACCTCGTCCACCACCTCCACAACCACGACAACGACGACGACAACGACCACCACCTCAACAACAACGACCGTTCAACCTGACGTCGAGCGAATCGCGATGGAACTCGATCGACTCGGACTCGAAGGCCAGGTACGAGAGGTGCTGATGTTTGGCGCCGGCGGTCCCGAGGTTGAGCTTCGGATCGCAGAGAAACTCGGCACGACGTGTGTCGGAGGCGTCTTCGTGGCCGGCACTTCCGGCAATTGGTCACCGAGAGGCTCGATCGACGCCGCAACCGATGCCGTCACGGCGATTGCGACGGCATCGGCTGCCTGCTCGACACCGCCGCTCATCGCGACCGACGCCGAGGCCGGTAACCGCGTGCTGAAGGTGCCGGTGACGCCGTTGCCAAGGCCGGCCACGCTCGAGACCAATCACCTGGCCGACCCCGGCACCACCTCGATCGCCCTGGCTCCAGCCGTCGAAGCCTTCGCCACTGAACTGGCATCGATTGGTGTGCACGTCAACTTTGGTGTCGTTGCCGATGTCGACGTGGAGCCTGGCACCTACATGGACCGCCAGGGGCGCTCATTCGGTGCCGACCCGGCGGTCGTCGCTGCGATCACCGGCACGATGGTCGAAGGTCACTGTGCCGCTGGTGTCGCCGCCGCGCTCAAGCACTTCCCCAACCAGGGGTCGACGGTGGAGGACCCTCATCGACTCGACTCGTTCTCGATCAGTGATCCCGACGCCTGGGCATCGTTCGGTGCACTGCCCTATGTCGAGACACGGGCACCGTTGGTGATGACCGGTCATATCCGCTACGAGGGGGTCGACAACGGCACCCCCGCCAGTCTCTCCGGCGTGATCACCTCGTGGCTTCGCGATGACCTCGCCTACGACGGTGTGATCGTCACCGACGACATGCACGTCATGCGAGGGGTCGGCAGCGATCTCACTCCGGCCGAACGAGCGATCGCCGCACTTCGTGCGGGTGCCGATCTCGCGCTTTTCGTGGGGGCCGATGATGCAGCGGACATCGTTGCCGGACTCGTCGCCGAAGCCAGTGTCGACGCTGCGTTTGCCGATCGGATTGCTGAATCAGCCGCTCGTGTGCTCCGACTGAAGGGCGCCCTCGGCCTCATCCCCGGCGCATCGGCAAGCTGGTTCGACTGGTGTGGAGCGCCCGGCGCGTCCGACTGAAACTTGGCGGCTCTGCGGAGGGCCGCCGAGAAATTCCGAGGGTGTACGGTTCGCAGCGTTCGTCGCCACAGGAGGCAGGGTCATGGGTTCGTTGGACGGCAAGGTTGCACTGGTCACAGGCTCCTCAAGTGGCATCGGTGAGGCGTCGGCCCATGCCCTCGCCGCCGAGGGGGCGAACGTCGTCGTGAACTCGTCGTCGTCGGTCGAGGCTGGTCAGGCTGTCGCATCGGCGCTGGCGACCGACGGGCACTACATCCAGGGCGACATCTCCGACGAGACACAGTGTCAGGCGCTCGTCGAGGGCACGATCGAACGTTTCGGCAGACTCGACATCCTCGTCAACAACGCCGGCTGGACCACCCGGGTCGATCACGCCGATCACGCTGCGCTCACCAACGAGATCCTCTTCAAGACGATCGAGGTCAATGTCTACGGCACCTGGTGGATGTGCAAGGCCGCAATGCCGCACCTGAAGAAAACTGAGGGTTGCATCGTCAACGTCACCTCCATCGCCGGTCTGCGGCCGATGGGTTCGTCACTTGCGTACGGCATGGCCAAAGCCGCGCTCAATGCACTCACCGAGGACCTGGCCAAGTTCCACGGTCCGGTCCGGTGCAACGCCGTCGCCCCCGGCTTGGTTGCCACGCCATGGACCTCCGAGTGGGGTGACCTCCATACGAGCATCGCCGCAATCTCGCCGGCCGGGCGGTCGGCAACGCCAGAAGATTGTGCAATGGCCGTGATGGCGTGCGTGACCAACACCTACATGAGCGGGACGATTCTCAAGGTCGACGGCGGCACGACCCTGGCGCTCTGAGCACTCAGCGGTGGATCATCGCTCCGCAGCGAGGGCGAGCGCGGCGAGGGTGGTCTCCATGGTCTCCCGGTTCCGTGCGTCTCGGTCCTCGATCCCTGACATCTTCGGACCCATCGCCTTGACCTTCTCGGGCCGCAGGTCGAGCGTGTGCTCGGTGACCCGTGTGCCACCGTCGATCGGCTCGAACTCGTAGCGCCACTTCGAGAAGACGAAGTCGCCGACCTTGGCGTCGAAGGCGAAAACCTGGCCGCGTTCGGCCTCGGTGACGCGTCCCTCGGTTTGCCACTCGAACTCACCATGGACGTTCTCGCCGATCCACTCGGCTCCGACGACCGGGCTGTCGAATCCGTCCTTCCACGTGCACGCCGTGTTCTCGGGCGACCACTCGCCCATCCGGGTGATGTCGGCGATCAGGTCGTAGATCGCGCCGGAATCGGCGGCCATGTCTCGGGTCACGGAAACGGTCCATTCGCTCATCGCCGGGACCGTAGCCGTCCGGGACTCCAGGGTGTGAGGCGTGCACCGCCGTCACCTCGATCCAGCGTGTGACGAGTGAGGCGCTGACCCCGAACGCGGAGACGGAAGCGGCACTGCCGCTTCCGTCCCGGGGTTGGGGGTGGGTTGGAGAG
>JAKMFW010000012.1 GCA_022425325.1 Acidimicrobiales bacterium
GGGTGGCTGGGCGTGGAAGGCAGCGGCCGATCTCGACACGGCGCGCAGCGAGCAGCCCGCCGACGGCTGGGTTGGCGCAGTCGTCGTGGCCGGCGACGAACCCGACGAGGCCTTTCGCCTGTGCCGATCGATCCGCAGCGGCGATATCCATGTCGGTTCGGTGCTGTTGTTGATCGGCGGTGGCCATCTCGCTTCGCTCGACTTCCGTGAAGATCTCTTCGACGACTTCTGTCTCAACCCGTTCCAGCCGGTCGAGCTCGAGGCTCGCCTCAAGCACCTTTTCCGTCGCAGTGGCCAGGTCGCCCGGGCCGAGGTCATCGAGTACGGCCCGCTCGGGATGAACCTCGAGACGTACCAGGCCGCCATCGACGGCAAGCCGCTCGACCTCACCTATATGGAGTACGAGCTGCTGAAGTTCCTCGCCTCGCACCCTGGCAAGGTGTTCACCAGGGAGACCCTGCTCAGCCGGGTCTGGGGCTACGACTATTACGGCGGAGCGCGCACGGTCGATGTCCACGTGCGACGCCTGCGCTCCAAGCTCGGCGAGGAGCACGCCAACCTGATCCAGACCGTGCGCTCGGTGGGGTACAGCTTCGGGACCAGCCGCTGGGTCTGAACGACCGACACGGTCGTTGTTAAGCATCCTTGATTCGGGTTGTTACTTTCTGTGAACCATCGGTAGCGTGCCGACCTGTGAACAGCACAACGCTTCGTCTGGTTCTCTTCGGTTTCACCGCCTCGGTCGGATCCCTGCTCCTGTCGGCCTGCGGCACCGACTCCGAAGGCACGATCCAGATCTACACCGGTCGTCACTACGACCTCGAAGCTGCCTTCGAGGCCTTTGAGAGCGAGTTCGGCATCGACATCGAGTTCCTCGAGGGTTCCGATGCCGAACTCCGTGAACGTCTGCAGGCCGAAGGCGATGACTCCTCGGCCGACATCTATATGACCGTCGACGCCGGCAATCTGGCGACGGCAGCAGAGCAAGGGCTCTTCGCCTCACTCGACTCGCCGGTGCTCGACGCGGCGGTCCCAGCAGAGCTCCGCGACCCTGACGGCTCGTGGTACGCCCTCAGCGCCCGAGTGCGGACGATCGTCTACTCGACGGAGCGGCTCGCTCCCGACGACATCCCGACGACCTACGAGGAGCTCGCTGAGCCCCAGTGGAAAGACCGGGTCTGTCTCCGCACATCGTCGAACACGTACACCCAGTCGCTCGTCGCCAGCCTGATCGCCAACCTCAGCTACGACGCCACACTCGAGGTGGCGAACGGATGGGCCGACAACGCCCACATCATGGCGAAGGACGGCATCTTGTTGGACTCGATTCGCGACGGCCGCTGCGACGTCGGCATCGCGAACCACTACTACTTGGCCCGGAAGCTCGCTGAAGATCCGGACTATCCGGTCGGCCTTGTCTGGGCCAACCAGAACGACCGAGGCGTCCACGTCAACCTCTCCGGCGCCGGCGTTTTGGCCAACGCCGACGACCCCGAACTCGCCCAGCAACTGCTGGAGTGGCTCGCCAGCGACGGGCAGAACCTCTTCGTCGATGGAAACAACGAATACCCCGTGAATCCCGACGTTGCCCCCGAGACCTTGATCGCCAACGAGTTCGGCGTGACCTTCGAGGGCGACCGCACCAACGCATCCGAATGGGGTCTGCTCAACGCCGAGGCGGTCCGTCTGCTCGACGAGGCCGGCTACGAGTGACGTGACCGCTTCAGCACCCGTCACCGAGACGGGGAGCGATCGGGTCGAGACGACCGCCGCCGACCGGGCCAGCCGCAGAGGCTGGCCCGGTGGCGCGCTCGTGCTCGCCGCGCTCGTCGTCGTCCCGATCGGCTTCCTCGCCATCGGCATCCTGGATCCCGAGACCGAGGTCTGGCGTCAGCAGTGGGACACGCGCCTACCCGGCCAACTTGTCGACACTGCAGTGCTCCTGGTCGGGGTGAGCTTCGGCGCCCTTTTCCTCGGCAGCAGCCTCGCTTGGCTCGTTAGCGCCTACCGCTTCCCAGGATCAAAAGCCTTCGGCTGGTTGCTGGTCGCACCCCTTGCGATGCCGTCGTACGTGCTCGGGTTCGTGACCATGTCGGTCTTCGGTTTCACCGGTCCGGTGCAGAACCAGTGGCGCGACTGGTTCGGTCGCGACGCATGGTTCCCCGAAGTCGAGTCGATGGGTGGCGCGATCGTGGTCTTCACGCTCGTGCTCTACCCGTACGTTTTCTTGTTGGCTCGCGCTGCGCTCGCCGACCAGGCCGGGTCGGCCTACAACGTTGCGAGGAGCCTCGGCGCTGGACCGCTCGAGGCAGCGCGTCGTGTCGTGATCCCGATGCTTCGACCAGCACTTGCCGCCGGTGTGGCCGTCGTGATGATGGAGACGATCACCGACTTCGCGACCGTCCAGTATTTCGGCGTCGACACGGTAACGGTCGGCGTCTTCCGCATCTGGCGCGGCACCTTCGATCGTGACGCCGCATCGGAGTTCGCAACCCTCGTGCTGGTGGTTGCGCTGATGATCATCGGGCTCGAGCGCATCATGCGCGGCCGGGCCCGCTTCGGTGAGGCCGCCGGCGCCGCAGCCGGGCTCGGGCCCCGTCGCCTCGAGGGCGGGCGAGCGTGGGCCGCCTTTGCCGTCTGCGGCATCGTGCTGCTCCTTGCGTTCCTGGCCCCGACCCTCCAGCTCGTGTCGTGGGCCTTCCAAGAGATCACCGGGCCGAGGGGCACCCCGAACACCGAACGCTTCCTCGAGTTCCTCGGCAACTCCCTGCAACTCGCACTGCTCACCGCCGTCGTGTGCGTGCTCGCCTCGATCTTCATCGCCAACGGATCACGATTCGTCTCCGGTCGAACGACCGGCCTCGCGGCGCGGCTCACCGCTGTCGGCTATGCCGTCCCGGGACCGGTCGTGGCGATGGGTGTCGTGCTCAGCCTGGTTGCGCTCGACGACGTGCTCGAGGGCATCGGCCTGGGTCTCCCCGGCACGGTCGCCACCGGTTCCCTCGTCGGTCTCGTCTACGCCTACAGCATCCGGTTCCTGGCACCGGGGCTCAACGCCATTGAGGCCGGCATGGCCCAGGTGCCCGAGGAGATCACCGCCTCGGCTCGAAGCCTCGGTGCTCGGCCGGCCACGATCGTGCGTCGGATCCACACTCCCCTCGCCCGCACGAGCGTCGCCACCGGCGCCGTTCTCGTCGCCGTCGATGCGCTGAAGGAGCTGCCGATCGCGCTGCTTCTTCGGCCGATCGGCTTCAACACCTTGCCGATCTGGACCTTCAACCTGGCGACCGAGTCACGCTTCGAACAAGCCGCGCTGCCTGCGCTCGCCATTATCGTCGTGGCGATGATCCCGGTCGCCTTGCTGTCGCGTCAGCTGTCCCGAGGGGCCGAACGCGCATGACCGTCACGCCGCTTCGGCTCGACGCCGTCGTCAAGACCTACGAGGACGTCCTCGCGGTCGACGGTGTCGATCTCGAACTCGCACCCGGCGAACTTCTCGCTCTGGTCGGTCCGAGCGGCTGCGGCAAGTCGACGTTGCTGCGTTCGATCGCCGGGTTGGTGGCGATCGACACGGGCACGATCCACCTCGCCGGGGCGCTCGTCGACGATGGCCGCGACCATCTCCCGCCGGAGCGCCGGCCCGCCGGGCTGGTGTTCCAAGAGCACGCGCTCTTCCCGCACCTCACCGTCGCCGACAACATCGGTTTCGGGCTGCGCGATCACCGCACCGACGAGCGCCAAACCCGCATCGATGAGCTCCTCGAGCTCGTCGATCTCGCTGGCTTCGGTGATCGCTTCCCGCACGAGCTCTCCGGCGGTGAACGCCAGCGAGTGGCGCTCGCCCGAGCGCTTGCGCCATCGCCGGCGCTCATGCTGTTCGACGAGCCCTTCGCCAGCCTCGATCACAATCTGCGCATCAAGCTCCGTCACGATGTGGCCGCAGCATTGAAGGCAACCGGCACACCGGCCGTGTTCGTCACCCACGACCAGCAGGAGGCGTTGGCGATCGGTGATCGCATCGCCGTGATGCGGAACGGACGGATCCGACAACTGGGGACGCCGGCCGAGGTGTACCACCAGCCGGTCGATGACTTCGTGGCGGCCTTCATGGGCACGGCGAGCTTCCTCCCCATCGCGAATGACGCCACGACCGTGCTGGGGCCGATCGACCTCGACGGTGCCGCTCCAGCCGATGCCGTCGCCATGGTGCGGCCCGACGACATCGTATTCACCGCCTCGGCGACGGGTGAGGCCGAAATTGTCGGCGCGGCCTATCACGGCAGTGGCTGGCACCTGCACGCACGCGTTCACGACGGTGTCGACGTGTACTTCACGGTCGGGCACCTCGATGCGCCCGCTGTTGGCGATCGGGGAACGCTCGCGCTCACACCTGGGCATTGCCAGGTCGTGGTGCCTCGTCGCTGATCCGGGTCGAACTCCGTAACCGGCGGCGTGGGCGCCGCCGCGAGGTCGATCAGTCGGACTCGGGGCCGTCGTAGGGATTGGCGTCCGACAACTGCAGGTACTCGTTGGGGTCACCGTCGTCGGTGACGTTGTCGAGGTCGCTGTTGCGTCCGATCAGGCTGCCGATCACGCCCGCAAGCCCAGCCATGCTCATCAAGATGCCCACGGGCATCGCGATGACGAGCACGACGATGAAGATGATCGTTCCGACGTCCATGGCGGTCAGTCTGTCAGATCCGCGGCTCGGATCATCAGTTCGCCGCTCAGACGGCGGCGATGGCCTCGATCTCGATCTTGGCGCCGAGCGGCAGTTCCTTCACGGCGACCGCCGAGCGGGCAGGACGGTGGTCCCCGAACTCCTCCATATAGATCTCGTTCATGGCGGCGTAGTCA
>JAKMFW010000050.1 GCA_022425325.1 Acidimicrobiales bacterium
CTCCTCGACGGCGTCAGAATCCCGGAATCCGACTGATGGCGGTACTCGTCACCGGCGGCGCCGGCTATATCGGGTCGCACACCGCAGTTGCGCTTCACGAGGCCGGCCGCAAGGTCGTGTTGCTCGACAACTTCGACAACAGCTCGCCCGCAGCCGTCGATGCGATCCGTGCCCTCACGACCTCCGACATGACCTTCGTCGAGGGTGACCTACGGGATCGATCCGTTCTCGACCACATCTTCGAGACCCACGACATCGACGAAGTCGTCCACTTCGCCGCCCACAAGGCGGTCGGGGAGAGTGTGACGATCCCGCTCGACTACTACGGCAACAATCTCGGCTCCACGATCGGGCTCGCCGGGGCCATGGTCGAGCACGGTGTGCGCAAGCTCGTCTTCTCGTCGTCGTGCACGGTCTATGGCCAGCCCGGCACGATCCCGGTCACGGAGGACGCGCCCACCGGGGCGGAAAGCCCCTACGGCTGGACCAAATTCATGTCGGAGCAGATCCTCCGAGATGTTGCGGCGGCCGCTGATCTCGATGTCGTCCTGCTTCGCTACTTCAACCCGGTCGGCGCCCACGAGAGCGGCACGTTGGGCGAAGACCCGAACGGGATCCCGAACAATCTGGTCCCGTATGTCATGCAGGTGGCGGTGGGCCGGCTGGAGGAGGTCGGTGTTTTCGGGGGCGATTACAACACGCCCGACGGGTCCGGTGTGCGTGACTACATCCACGTCGTCGACCTCGCCGAAGGCCACGTCGCCGCGCTCGACGCGCTCGACGGGTCACTGCAAGGCGCATGCACGGCGGTCAACCTCGGCACCGGCGTGGGCTCGTCCGTTCTCGAGGTGATCTCGGCAGCATCAGACGCCGTCGGCGCCCCGATCGCGTACGAGATTGTTGATCGTCGCCCGGGCGACATTGAGCAGATCTACGCAGATCCGGCCTACGCCAAAGAGGTGCTCGGCTGGGAGTCCACACGCGATCTCGCCACGATGATGCGCGACCACTGGAACTGGCAGCGCCAGAACCCGAACGGGTTTGGTGGCTGAACTAGCGAAAGAGATCGTCGGCGGGATCGCGAACGATCTCTTCGACGACCGAACCTCGCCCGAACCACTCGGCTTCGAGGCCGCGGACGATCGCGACGGCGACACCTTTGGCTTTGCCCATCACGAGGTCCGCGGCGGCCGCGATCTCGTCGACAACCGCGACCTCGGTGACCATGAGTTCGCGCCCGAGTGCATCGGTGGTTCCTCGCAGGTCGGCGACGGCCCGGATACCGGCGCAGCCGATCGCAACGTCGGTGACACCGCGGCGCCAGGGGCGACCAAAGGTGTCGCTGATGATGACGGCGACGTCGTGGCCGTGCCGGGCCCGCAGGCGATCGCGGATGCCGCGTGCTGATCGATCGCTGTCGACGGGCAGCAGAGCAGCCTGACCCCGCTCCACATTCGACAGGTCGATGCCGGCGTTGGCGCAGACGAAGCCGTGTTCGGTCTGGGAGATGATGAGTTCGCCGCGCCGGCGCAGGATGCGAACCGACTCAGCCTCGACCAGCGGCTTGTGGGAGAGCGGATCCGTCGGGTCGATATCGACGAGACGGCCCTCGGCCTTCGACACGACCTTCTGGGTGATGACGAGGCAGTCGCCATCCTGAAGGTGAGCGTCGTCGGCGGCGGCGATCAGCTCAGCGAGATCGTCACCGGGACGGACCTCACCGATGTCGTGGATGGCGATGATCTCGAGATCGGCCATGGTCAGACTCCCGTTGCAGCGTCGTGGCAGGCCTGGGCGAGCGCAGCAGCGACACCCGGTTGCTTCATGATGGTCGGCATGACGATCGGCCGCATACCCGCGTCCTCTACCGCAGAGGCGAGCTCGCGATCGACCTCGTCGATCACGAGTGTGGCGGCAAGATCGCGATAGCGGCGGGCCACCCCCACCACCGAGCTTTCCTCGCCCAGCTCTCGCAGCATGCGGTCGGCGGGTCCTTTGAGCGCGGCGCCGCCGATGATCGGCGAGACGGCAACGTTGCGGTCACGGCGGGCCTCGACGAGTTCCTGAAGCGTCGGCACGGCGAGGAGAGGCCCGATCGAGACGATCGGATTCGACGGGGCGATGACGAGCGCGTCCGCGCTGGTGATTGCCTCGATGGCCATGGTGGAGAGACGGGCCTGCTCGGCGCCGGCGAAGCGGACACCGGTGATGTCGATGCTGTGCTGCATGCCGACGAAGTACTCCTGAAAACCAACTTCGCGGTCGTCGGTGAGGCTGACGCGGGTTTCGATACGGTCGTCGGTGACCGGCAACAGCCGGCAGGCCAGCCCCCAGGCCGCCGTGATCTCGCCGGTGACCTCGGTGAGGGTGGCGCCGTCGTGCAGGCGCGCCGTGCGGTAGAGGTGGGTGCCGAGATCGCGGTCGCCAAGACTGAACCAGTTCGCGCCGCCGTAGCGCCCGAGCTCAGCCATCGCCTGCCATGTCTCATCGACAAGTCCCCAGCCACGATCGGGATCGATGGCGCCCGCCAGGGTGTAGGTGCAGGTGTCGAGATCGGGGCTGACGTGCAGTCCGTGGAGCACGACATCGTCGGCCACGTTGACGACCCCGGTGACCGTTGCCGGGTCGAACGCCTCGATGGCGCCGGTGAGGTAGCGGGCCGCCCCGACTCCACCAGCCAGGACGACATGGCTCACGAGATACCCCGGAGCTTTCCGGTCAGCAGGTCGATGTCGGCGTCGACCATCATCGTCACGAGGCTCTCGAAGGACGTCTCGGGCTTCCAGCCGAGCATCTCATCGGCCTTGGTGGCGTCACCGACGAGAAGATCGACCTCTGCGGGCCGGAAGAAGGTCTCGTCGACGACAACGTGTTCCTCCCAGTTGAGGCCAGCGTGACCGAAGGCGACCTCGCAGAACTCGCGAACGGAATGGGTCTGCCCGGTGCAGATCACGAAGTCCTCGGGAATCTCGCGCTGCAGCATCAACCACATCGCTTCGACATAGTCGCCGGCGAAGCCCCAGTCACGTTGCGCATCGAGGTTGCCAAGCCGCAATTCGTCGACCAAGCCGAGCTTGATCTGGGCAACGGTGTGGCTGATCTTGCGGGTGACGAACTCCAGGCCGCGGCGAGGACTCTCGTGGTTGAAGAGGATGCCGCTGGTGGCGTGGAGGTCGTAGCTCTCGCGGTAGTTGAGCGTGATCCAGTGCCCGTAGACCTTGGCGACGCCATAGGGCGAGCGGGGGTGGAACGGCGTGGTCTCCTTTTGCGGCACCTCGTGCACCTTGCCGAACATCTCCGACGAGCTCGCCTGGTAGAAGCGGATCTCGGGATCGACGAGGCGGATGGCGTCGAGGAGGCGAGTGACGCCGAGGGCGGTGGTCTCGCCGGTGAGGACGGGCTGGCCGAACGAGGTCTGGACGAACGACTGAGCGGCCAGGTTGTAGACCTCCTGCGGACGGTGTTCCTGCAGGATGTGGATCATGGAGATTTCGTCGAGGAGATCGCCCGGAACGAAGGTGATCTTGTCCTGGAGATGCGCAATCCGTTCAAAGTTGACGGTGCTCGACCGTCGGACCATGCCCAGAACCTCGTAGCCCTTCTCGAGGAGCAGCTCGGCGAGGTACGAGCCGTCTTGGCCGGTGACACCGGTGATGAGAGCTCGCTTGGTCACGGAAGATCCTCCCTGCGCCAGAACTCAAGGAGATCCTCAAGTGTCTGCTCGATCGGGATACTGGGAGACCAGCCCGTGTCGGTGCTGATCTTGGTGTTGTCGCCCCGCAGCACCTTCAGATCGACCGGACGCATGAGGTCCGGATCAGTCTCGAGAGTGATGTCGGCCGACGAAGTGCGTAAGAGGATACCGGCGAGTTCGCGAACTGACCGGTCGATACCCGAGCACACGTTGTACGCCTGGCCGGGACAGCCGTCGACCATCAGCGCCCGGTAGGCCTGGACGACGTCGCGAACGTCGGTGAAGTCTCTGCGAGCCTCGAGGTTGCCGACTCGGACGGTGGCCTCGCGGTTCCGCTCGGCGCGGGCCACGCGGCGTGCGAGGGCCGAGGCCACGAACTTGTCACTCTGGCCGGGACCGAGGTGGTTGAACGCTCGAATTCGGATCACGTCAAAACCATGTCCGAGGCCTGCTTGAACACAGAGCATGTCGGCGGCGGCTTTTGATGCTGCGTAGGGGCTGACCGGCCGCAACGGTTGCTGTTCGGTGAGCGGAAGCTCGGCCTCGGTGACCGGTCCATAGATGTCGGCGCTGGTGACCACAGCGACGCGGGTGGCGCTGGCGAGGCGGGCAGCGTCGAGCACATTGAGGGTGCCCTCGACGTTGACCCGCAGTGTCTCGACCGGGGTGGACCATGAGGCACCGACGTCGGCCTGGGCGGCCAAGTGGTACACGACGTCGGGTGCGGCCTCGGTGAACGCAGCGATCAGCGCGTTGCGTTCGGTGATGTCCGTGGCGTTCTCCACGACGTCGTCGCCCTCGGCCAGAAGCCACGCAACGAGGTGGGTGCCGACGAAGCCGTCGGCACCGGTGACGAGGGCCCGCACGATCAGATCCCGAAGAGGCAGGCAGCGGACGACATGAAGGCGGACTCTAGGTTCGGGGTTAGGGGTGAGCAACCATCTGTGGCGCTTGCCTCGGGGTGGTCTCTGGGCGGGGAGGGAGTGCCACGTCGACAGCGGAGTCCAGCGGTAGCCTCCGCAGACCGTGGCCGACATCCCAGTCTCCGACGTGCGCCCCGACATGCCGAGTGAGCAGCGCGCCGCAACACCATCGGTCACTGCTGTGGTGGTGGCTCATGATCCCGGGGCCTGGTTCGAGGAGGTGCTCGACAGCATTGTCACCCAGGATTACCCCCGCCTCGACGTTGTCGTCGTCGACGGAACGGCCGAGGGTGGCCTCGACGATCGAGTGCGAACCATTGCGCCCGACGCGACCCTGATCGACGCATCCGACACGGTCGGCTTTGCCGCAGCGGCCAACACCGTCCTCGAGACCGACGTCGAGTCGGCCTTCTTGCTCGTTTGTCACGACGACGTCGCCCTGTCCTCCGACGCAGTAAGCGTGCTCGTCACCGAGGCGCTGCGGTCCAACGCCGGTGTCGCAGGCCCCAAGCTCGTCGAGTGGGAGCACCCCGAGGTCCTGCAGCACGTCGGTTTCGTCGTCGACCAGTTCGCCGCCGCGGCCGACGTGATCGAACCCGCCGAGCGAGACCAAGAGCAATACGACAGAGTTCGCGACGTTTTCGCCGTACCGACGGCGTGTGTGTTGGTGCGCACGGGCCTCTTTGCGGCGATCGGGGGCTTTGACCCCGGCATCACCCGTCGAGGTGAGGATGTTGACTTCTGCTGGCGAGCCCAGCTCGCCGGTGCTCGGGTGCTTGTCGTACCCGACGCTCGGGTGCGTCACCGCAGCGACCTCATCGGGCGCACCGGTGTCGACGACATTCGCCGCACCCGCGCCCGCCACCAGCTTCGAACGGTGCTGGTCACCGGGGGCCGTGTGCGGCTCCTCGGCACCCTCCCGCTCCTGATGTTGCTCTCGCTTGCGGAGATCATCATTGCGGCGTTCACCGGACGGTTCGGGCAGGTCCGCGACATCGTCTCAGCGTGGACGTGGAACCTCTCCAGGCTCGACGAGATTCGCCGTCGGCGGGTGGGTCTCCGCCCCAAGATCACGATCTCTCCCGGAGAGATTCATGCCGGACAGGAGTCGGGCTCGGTTCGAATCAACGCTTTTGTGCGCGGCCAGATCGGTCGCCGCGACCGGACGTTTGGCGGAGAATTCATCACGTCGATGCGCACGGGGACCACCCAGTTCTCGGTGCTCACATGGGCGCTCGTCCTCGGCCTGCTCCTCTTTGGTTCCCGATCGCTCATCGGCGGTGGCGTGCCGGCCGTTGGCGACTTCGGCGCGTTCCCTGAGTCGAGCGGCGAACTGGTCGACACCTGGTGGTCGAGTTGGCGTCATCGCGATCTCGGCTCGGTCGGCTCGACACCCACCGGCTTCGGCCTCCTCGGGATCCTTGCCGCCGTTCTTGGCGGCTCTCTGGGGTTGGTCCGCACACTGTGGGTGCTTGGCCCGGTGCTTATTGGGCTGATCGGCGCCTGGCGGGTTCTTTCGGTCACGGGTAGTCGTCGGGCCCAGATCGCAACGCTCGTTGCCTATGCCGCACTCCCGTTGCCTTGGGCGGCGATTGCCGGGG
The DNA here is from genome assembly GCA_022425325.1 of Acidimicrobiales bacterium. GTDB lineage: Bacteria > Actinomycetota > Acidimicrobiia > Acidimicrobiales > Aldehydirespiratoraceae > UBA11606. The sequence goes on from JAKMFW010000050.1 coordinate 6,219, forward strand.
CTTCGTGGAGCACCCTCGGCGTCTACGCAACCGCCCCGTGGGTGCTGCGGGCGCTCCTCGAGGCCCAGGCCAGTGCTCCCTTTCGATCGACCGGAGGCCCGGTCCGGGGGCTCGTCTCCGCGTCGGTTGCGGCCGGTGTCGCCGTCGGTCTGGCGGGCATCTTCGACCCTGTCGTAGCCGTCGTCACCGTCTTCGTTGCGACGGGCCTCGTGGCCGGCGCGCTCGTCACAATCAATCCGACGGGCGTGGCGCGGCTTGTCGCCGCCACGGTCGGTGCTGCGCTCGTGGGCGCGCTACTCACGCTGCCGTTGTCGATCGAACTTCTGAGCAGCGGGCTTCCATGGCATCCCTTTGCCGACGGGCGAACCGGCGATGCATCCACAGAACCGCTCACCGACCTTCTGCGCTTTGCGATCGGCCCCGATTCGGCTGCGTTCTTCACCTGGGCGTTCGCTATCCCCATGACCGTGCCTCTGCTGGTCGGCCGAGCCTGGCGCTTCGAGCTCGCTGTGCGCCTCTGGTTCGTCGCTCTTGTTGCCTGGGCTCTCGCTTTGATCGCCGTGCACGGTGTTCTCCCGTTCGGTGTTCCGGAGGCGGGTGTGCTCGTGGCACCCGCAGCAATCGCTGTCGCTGCGCTGTGCGGCGTGTGCGTCTCCGCGCTCGAACATGATCTCCGACGCGATGGGTTTGGCTGGCGTCAGGTTGTGTTGCCGGTGGTGATCGGCGCGGCTGTGGTCGCCGCCCTCCCCGGAATCGGCGGTATTGCCGACGGCCGGTGGGGGCTTGGTCGAGGTGGCTACGAGAACGTTCTGCCGCTCGCCGACCCGGCGCTCGATGGGTCCTATCGGGTGCTCTGGGTTGGCCACCCCGATCATCTACCCGCGCAGGGTTCGCCGTTCGTCGCCGACATGGCCTGGGTTGCGACGATCGACGGCCTTCCCGACATTACCGAACGCACGATCCCTGCCGACCGGGGTGCGCACGAACAGGTCGAACTCGTGCTCGACGCGATCCTTGAGGGCGACACGTTGCGCGCCGGACGCCTGCTCGGCGGCCTTGGTGTCCGCTATGTGGTGGCGATCGAGCGGCTCGCCCCGGCGCCGTTCAGCGATATTGACAATGCCCGGCCGCTTCCCGCTGCGCTCGTCGAAACGCTCGACACCCAACTCGACCTGCGACGCCTCGCCGGCGTCAACAGCGCCCTTCGCATCTACGAGAACACCGAGTGGATCCCTGTGCGCGCTGCAGCGGTCAGCACCTTCGACGAAGGCCGTACTTCGCTGTTCGATCTGCAGGTCGCCCCGATCACCGGCACGATCGGGGTACTCGCCGGCGAGGGCAATCGCTACGCAGGGATTATCCCCGACGGCGTCGAACTCTTCGTCGCGCAGACCGCCGACGGCGGGTGGCGTCTCGAGGTTGCTGGTGTCGAGGCTGCGCAGCGCCGCTCGCTCGACTGGGCGACCACGTTCGTTCCGAGCGCCGGCGGTGGTGAGGCCGTGCTGGCGTACACCACGCCGCGATGGAAGCAGCTCGTCGTCATCGTGCAACTTCTGGCGTTGATCGGCACGGTGAGCTTGGCGGTCCGGCGCCTCATTGGAGGTCGGCGATGATGCCCGCCCTCCGTTTACTCGGCCTCACCATCATCGGCGGGTTGGTCACCATCGGTGTGATCGCTGACCAGCGAGAGCGCACGATCGAGGAGCTTCCGTCGCCCGTGCTCGTCACTGCCTCCGACTCGCGCGCCGGTACATGGTTCTGCGCGGGCGGGTCGGGTTCCGTCGGGGCCGCCACCGTCGGTCTTGAGGTCGTCAACGCCGGCCTTGACGATGCCACGGTCGACGTGCAGGTGGTGCAGGCCGACACGGCCGATGGGCAACGAACCGAAGTCGTTGTTCCCGCTGCGTCTCGCATTGCCGTCAACCTGCCCCAGCTCGCTCCTGAAGCATCCTGGTTGGGCGCAATCGTCGAGAGCGACAATCCCAACGTCGTGGTCGAGCAGACCTTCGATGGTCTGAGCGGCACCGACCGGGCGCCGTGTGCCACCACCACCGGCACGGCACTTTTTGCCGCCGATGGCGCCACCCGACTGCTCGCTGAGGGCGAGTCGATGACGTTGCTGTTGATGAATCCGTATCAGGACGATGCAATCGCCAATGTGCGCTTCGACGCCGACGTCGGGCCCGACAGCATCAACGCGATTGTGGTACCCGCCCGTCGCGTTGTCGCAATCGATGTCACCGAGGAGGTCACGGTCGCAGCCCGTGTCCACACGAGCGTCGAGGTCACCGCCGGTCGGCTTGTCGGCAATCGCCTTCAGGTCCGAAACGGCACCTCGGTTCGTGGCCTCGCCGTCACGCCACTCGTTCAGGACGGCGCAGTTCTCAGCGTTGTGCCCGTTGTTGCGACCGAACTCGGGCTCTTCGATCGCATCCATGTGACCAATCCCTCCGATGAAGCGGCAGAGGTCGACCTGGAGATCGTGACCGACGGCAGCGCGACGCTTGATCCGATCGAGCTGACGATTCGAGCCGGCCGCACCGTCGTGGTCGACGTCGCAGCCGAGTCGCGGCTTGCCGCACTGCCGGAATTCTCGGTCGTTGCCCGCTCGCTGACCGGCCAACCCGTCGCCGTCGCCGTCGAGCGGCGTGTCGAGTTGGGTGGCGATCTCGTCGCAGGCACCGCAGCGATGGGTGCGCTCGATGCTGTTGCCTCGGAGTGGATTGTCGCCTCTGACGGCAACGTTGCCGAGGTGATCGTGGTCAACCCGCTCGCTGACGCGAGCGCCAGCGTCGAGCTCTGGCGGGTTGGTGCGGAAGGCGAGATCTTGCTGAGCTCGATTGATCTCGCCCCTGGTCGTCGGCAGGCGCTCGTCGCCCCCGACCTCGACGCTCGTGACATTCTCCGGGTTCGGGCTACGTCGCCGGTGGTCGTGGGTCGGTCGAGCGCCGGGTTCACGTCACGACAGATGCTCGGTGGTGTGATTGCCGATGGTGCCGTGCTGCTTGATCAACTCGGCTGATCGTCGAGTTCGCCGGTGTGGCATCCGGGTGACACGGAGCCAGGCTCACGCTCGTCCGCCACGGCCGCCCACAGATCAGTGGCGGTGACCGGCCCCAGGAAGCCTCGTTTCACGGCGCCATCGGCGTCGGCAACGACCAGGGTCGGCACGCCGTCGATGTTGTAGCGCTCGTGCAGTGCCTTGTCGGTCTGGAAGTCGATTCGCTGGGTGGCGACCTGATCGCTGGTCAACAGCTCGGCCCGCTCCCACACGCCAGCGCAGGTGTCACACGTCGATGAGGTGAACACCGCAACAAGCCAGGGTGCCTCCGGCCGCGCGAAGTCGTTGCGGTCGAGCAGGTTGGGGACGTGATGGGTGTTGGAGGCAGGTGCTCCGGGCTTTCGCCCGAGCACCATGGCGACGAGCAGAGCGATTGCGACCCCACCGATGACAAGGAGGGCCGAGGACATGTTCAGGCGTCGTCGCGGCTGCCGACCTCGGCCGGCTCGCTGGTTTCACCGTCAGACGCAGGCATGGTGGCGTCGGTGTCGGCGCCGCCCGGCTGCCGCGAGATGTCGATGAGCCGTACGACCTCGTCGCCGGTGATCGTCTCGTGCTCGAGCAGCGCTCGGGCCACGAGGTCGAGGCCGTGTCGGTACTTGACCAGAAGATCCCGGCAGTCGCTCTCAGCCTGCACGAGGATCCGGCGGATTTCGTCGTCGACAAGCTTCTGCGTTGCCCCCGAAAAGTTCTTCGACTGCATCATGTCCTCACCGAGGAACACGGGCCCTTGATCGGAGAGTGACATCGGGCCGACCGCTTCGCTCATACCCCACTCGGTGACCATGCGGCGAGCCGTTGCCGTGGCCTGCTGGAGGTCGTTGGAGGCCCCGGACGAGTACTCGTCAAAGACCAGGGCCTCGGCGACGCGGCCTCCCATGGCCATGACCATGCGGGCCTCGGCCTCGTCTTTGTCCATCGAATGGCGATCCTGGGTCGGCAGGGTCATCGTGACGCCGAGCGCCATGCCGGTCGGGATGATCGTGACCTTGTGGACGGGGTCGTTCTTCGGGAGGATCGCGGCGCACAGGGCGTGGCCGGCCTCGTGGTACGCCGTGCGCTCAAGTTCTTCGGGGCTGCGCACCATCGAGCCTCGTTCGATACCGAGCAAGGCGCGGTCGCGAGCCGAGTCGAAGTCGACCGCATCGATTTTGTCGCTTCCGCGACGCACGGCGAACAGGGCAGCTTCGTTGACCAGGTTGGCCAGGTCAGCGCCGGCCATGCCAGGGGTACCGCGTGCGATCACGTTGACGTCGACATCGTCGCCGGTGTGCTTGCCCTTCAGGTGCACCCCGAGGATCTTGACGCGATCCTCGAGTTCGGGGAGCGGAACGACGACCTGGCGATCGAAACGCCCGGCTCGGAGCAGGGCGGGATCGAGGATGTCGGGCCGGTTGGTGGCCGCCATCATCACGATGCCCTCGGAGCCCTCGAAGCCGTCCATCTCGGCGAGCATCTGGTTGAGGGTCTGCTCTCGCTCGTCGTGTCCGCCACCGAGGCCAGCGCCGCGTTTGCGGCCGATGGAGTCGATCTCGTCGATGAAGATGATCGCCTTCCCCATCTTGCGAGCCGATTCGAACAGGTCGCGCACGCGGCTGGCGCCGACGCCCACGAACATCTCCATGAAGTCCGAACCGGTGACGGAGAGGAATGGCACTCCGGCCTCGCCGGCGACGGCCTTGGCGAGGAGGGTCTTGCCGGTACCGGGTGGGCCGACGAGCAGCACGCCCTTGGGAACGCGGGCACCGATTTCGGTGAAGCGTTCGGGGTGCTTCAAGAAGTCGACGACCTCCGTGATTTCCTGCTTGACGCCGTCGTAGCCGGCGACGTCGTCGAACATCGTCCCGGGGCGTTCGGTGGAGTAGGTCTTGGCCTTGCTCCGGCCGATCGACATGATGTTGCCCATCTGCCCAGAGGCCCGACGCTGCATCCACACGAAGAAGAGGATGAGCAAGGAGACCGGGATCAGCAGTGGGATCAGCGAGGTGAAGAAGCTGGGCCTCGGGGTGACGAACTTCCATTTGTTGGTCTGGGTGCGGATGAGGGCGTTGTCGTCGTCAGGGAGCGGAAGCGGCCCGACGGTGGAGAACTCAGTGCCCGAGGTGTCGGTGAAGGTGATGCCACCGTCGGTGTTGTCGTACTCCGCTTCGACCACGGCGCCCTCCTCGACGCGCCCGATGAAATCGGCGTAGTCGACGGTCTCGCGGCTGTCGCCGGGGATGAACATCGTGGCAGCGAGCACCACGATCAACGAGACGAGGGCGATCCAGACCGCATAGCGAGAGCGTCCTTGGGCGCCGGGGTTCTGACCGCTGGGCGTGCGGTCTTCGTCGCGGTCGGGAAGCGGAGGCGGAGGAGGGGGAGGAGGGTTCGACGCCATGGTGCAAGGGTAGACGGGTGACTGCGTGCAACGGCAGCACGGGCGGCGCTATTCCCTCGGTCCGCGCCACATGGGGGTGAGAGCGGTACGTTCGCCCCCATGAGCCGTCGTTGCGCCCGTCCCGGCTGTGGTCAGCCGGCCGACACCACCCTGTCGTACGACTACGCCCAGCGGCTGGTCTGGCTTGATGATCTGCATCTCGACAAGAGTCCGGCCAATCACGATCTCTGTCGACGCCATGCCGATCGCACCCAGCCGCCGAAGGGCTGGGAACTGCGGGACCGTCGTTCGGCGGCCCAGACCGCGGTCGCGTTGACGTTCGCCAGTTAGGCGTCATGGCGCCGACACAACGGGTCGTCCTGGCGATCGTCGGGTTTCTCGGCGGCGTCCTGACTGCCAGCGTTCTCGCAAGTCTCGTCGTTTCCGCCACGGGCTGGGAACTGTCGGTGTCGGCCAGCATCGGCAGCGAACTCGGCCGTACCGTCCGCCAGGTCGGGCAGGCCGCCCCGCTCGACGACCACCGTGTGCCCGCCGCTTGGCTGGCCGTCGTCAACGCACCGCTGTGGCTGGGCCTCGCCGGCGCTCCGCTCCTCGCTCGTCGTGCCGGCCTCAGCTGGCGACGCGATCTTGGCTGGGGGATGAGCGCTATCGACATCCCTGCGGGTCTTGCGCTCGGTATCGCCACCCAGTTCGCCCTCATCCCGCTGTACGAGGTGATCTTCCTTCTCTTCGGTGAACAGGATGTCTCCGGACCCGCTCGCAGCCTTGTCGCCTCCGTCGATAGCCCTCTTGATCTGCTCGGCCTGCTTTTGATCACGGTCGTCATGGCGCCGCTCACCGAAGAAATCGCCTATCGCGGCCTGCTCTTCAGGGGCATCCGTGACATGGAGCGCGGCCATGTCGGCTCGGGCGTGGTCGTTGCAGCGGTGGTGTCCTCGGTGATTTTCGCTGCGTCGCACTTCCAGTTGATCCAGTTCCCCGGATTGTTCGTGTTCGGCCTCGTCGCGGTTGCGGCCTTCCATCGCACGGGGCGACTCGCAACGGCGATCTGGGCGCACGTCGGCTTCAATCTCACCACGGTCGTGCTGCTGCTCTGGGCATGAGCTGGCCCGTTCGTCGGCCGGCCTCGTCGCCAACCCGTCTGGGTCGTGTTGTTCTTCCGGCGAGCAGTTGTGGGGGATTCGTTCGAGCGGCGCGGAGAAACGCCAGCTTGGTGGCACCATGGTCGGCGCCATGACGGACCAACCTCCACTCGAGCCCGACATCGCGGTCCCGATCCACGACGAGCCGGCGGTGATCGACCTCGAGCCTGAGCTGCGGCGGTGGAGGACGTGGGCTCGCTCGATCGCCCCGCAGCAGATCGCCACCTTCGTGCTCGTCGCCGTGTCGACCGTCTTCGTCGCCTGGAACGTCCAGCCCGATCTCTGGTTCGACAACACCACGCCGACCGGAGGCGACATGGGCGCCCATGTCTGGTCGCCTGCGTACCTGCGCGATGTCCTGCTGCCGGCGTTTCGTCTCACCGGGTGGTCACCCGACTGGTACGCCGGATTTCCGGCCTTCACCTTCTACATGGTGATCCCGTCGCTGTTGATCGTGATGGTCAACGTGGGCCTCGGCGGTCCGTTCTGGGTGCCGGTCGTCGCAGCTGGTGCGCTCGGCACGAGCCTTGTGCTGGTTCGCAACCGCATCGTCACGACTCCCGCCCGTGACGCCGCCCTCGTCGCTGTGGCCGCAGTCGGCTTCGTGGTGATCGTGCCGGTCGACTACGGCGCAGCAATGAAACTGATCGTCGTCGCCGGCATGGTGACCCTTCCGATCGCCGCCTGGTCGATGGGCAGACTCGGCGGCCTGGCGTTCCCCGGGCCGGGTCTGATGGCGGTCGCCACGATCCCGTTCCTTTTCGACCGTAGCTTCAACATCTACGGCGGCAACCTGCTCTCGACCATGGCGGGCGAGTTCGCCAACTCGCTCGGTCTGACGTTTGCGGTGGCGTTCTTCGGGGTCGCTGCGCGAGGCATGGAGACCGGTCGGCATCGGGGAACCGCTGCGGCGCTGCTCGCGCTCGCCGGGCTCACCCACCTCTTCGCTGCCTTCTTCTCGCTCGTGTGTCTGTTGGCGCTGTGGCTCGTCCGGCCGGGTGTGCGCACGACCGCCTGGCTCGCCGTCGTCGGCCCACTGGCCGGGCTGCTCTCGGCGTTCTGGGTGCTGCCGTTCTTCTGGAACCGGTCGCTGCTCAACGACATGGGTTGGGGCAAGGAGCGACGGTACGTCGCCGCACTCTGGGATCGCAACGGATCGTTCGGTGATCAGACGTTCCTCGCCAACGATCCGCCGCTGCAGGTGCTCATCGTGCTCGCCGTGATCGGCGCCGTGCTCTGCGGTGTTCGCCGGGTGCGATTCGGCATGGCGATGACGATGGTGGCCGTGGCGTTCGCTGCGCTGTTTCTTCTGTTGCCCGAGGGGCGACTGTGGAACGTGCGCCTGCTGCCGTACTACTACCTCGCCATCAACTTCATGGCCGCGATCGCCGTCGCCGAGATCAGCCGCCTGCTGGCCTCGGCAACCCGGTCGTTCGGGTTAGGGCGCCGCGCCGTCGCCGCTGCATTCGCCCCCGCTGCGCTTGCCAGCCTCGTCGTGTTCATCGCCTTTGGTCTCACCCTGCGCTCCTTGCCGGGTGGCACCGTCGACGATCAGGGTCGCTACTCGTGGCTGGGTGTGTTCCAGACCACCGAGCGTCATCTCGGGCCGCTCTGGGCTGCGCACAATTTCAACGGTTACGAGCGCACGGGCGCGTATCCCGAGTACTCGCTGATGGTCGCGACAATGGATGAGGTCGGTCAGGAGTTCGGCTGTGGCCGGGCCCTGTGGGAGTACCAGAGCGAACGCCTCGGCTCGTACGGCACGCCGATGGCTCCGATGCTGCTGCCGCATTGGACCGATGGCTGCATCGGTTCGATGGAAGGTCTGTACTTCGAAGCGTCGGCTACCACCCCGTATCACTTCCTGCTCCAGTCGGAACTGTCGACCTCGCCGTCGCGGGCCCAGCGCGACCTGCCGTACTCCAACTTGAGCATCAACCAAGGTGTCGGTCATCTGCAGGACCTGGGTGTGCGGTACTACATGGCGTTCACCGATCAGGCGTTGATGCAGGCCCAGGCCGACCCACGCCTTACCGAGGTGGCCACTGCCGGGCCGTGGGCGGTCTTCCTCGTCGCTGACTCGGATCTCGTCGTCGGCCTCGACCGCCTCCCAGTCGTTGTGGACGGGGTGCAGGGCGGGGGAGAGGAGTGGCTCGTCCCCACCGTCGGGTGGTGGCAGGCCGAGAACGTTCCGCTCATTGCCGAGGCGGGCCCTGCCCAGTGGCCGAGCACCTCAATGGCCGTGATCGACGAGTCGATCACGGCGCTCGCGCAGGCGGTCGAGAACGACTCGGGGCGAGTCGCCGAAATGCGGGCGCTCGCCGCCGGACTCCCGACGGTGCTGCCATCCGAGACGATTACACCGGCCACGGTGTCCGACATCGTCACCGACGAATTCTCGATCTCGTTTGAGGTCAACGAGATCGGCAAGCCGGTCCTCGTTCGCACGAGTTATTTCCCCAACTGGGAGGCGACCGGAGCCGAGGGGCCGTATCGGGTGTCGCCGAACCTCATGGTCGTCGTCCCGACCGATACGTCGGTCAAGCTCAGCTACGGACGCTCGGGCATTGAACTCATCAGTCTCGTGCTCACGATCGTCGGCATCGCCGGCCTGTTCGCGCTGCGTCGGATCCCGGTCGTGACCGGTGGCCGACTGTGGGATCTCGGTTCGTCGCCGCTCGATCTGTTGCCGAGCCGTGATCTCGTCCTGGCCGAGGTGCATGGGGCCCGGGTCTCTCCAGCGTCGGTCGATCGCCTCGTCGATGAGACCGCGGAACGCACGCGTGCGGCCGTGGTCGGGCTCGTGGCTGGTCTTGCGCTCGTAGGCATCACCCTGGTGCTGCACCTGGTTGTCGGGCCCACGGCTGAGGAGCCGTTGGTGTCGTTGCTCGTTTGGCTTCCCGGCACCGCTGGGCTGCTCTCGGTCGTGTTCGGCCACGCGCCCTCGCTTGTCGATCTTGCTCGGTACCGCTCGACGGTGGTCGAACCGTCTCGGGTGTTTGCAGCCTCCGCCGCGAACACGATCAAGGCCCCGGACGAGAGCACCTGATGGTGGTGCGGTTCGTGGCCGGCGAGAACGCAGAGCGTCCGAATGCTCGTCGGTTCGCTCTCGCCGGGATCGGCGCAACCATCGTCGATGTCGGCGTTGCCGTCGGTCTTGTCTCGGCCGGTCTCGGTCGTCTATCGGCCGGCGGTGTCGCCCTCCTGATCGCCGCGTTCGTCAGCCGGATCCTGCACGCTCGATACACATTGCGGGGAGACCAGCTCGACCGATGGATCCGTCAGCCGCCGGTCTTCGCCACGGTTGCGATCATCGCCGGTGTCGTCGATCTTGCCGTCTTCCTCGGCTTGTCCTCGCTTGCGGCCTTCCCGGCGAAGTGCGTCGCCGTGGCGATTTCGGCCGTGATTCGGGGGCTGTCGCACCGCCTTGTGCTGTTCCGGGTGGTGCGTCGCGAGCAGTCCACCCCGATGCGCCGCCCTGTGCCGGATGGGGAAGTGCGCGTGAGCGTGGTGGTTCCGGCCTATCGCGAGGAGGCGCGCATCGCCGACACCGTCGCTCGCATTCGAAGCGAACTTGACGTGTACGCCGGTGACCTCGAGATCGTTGTGGTCGACGACGGCTCGCCGGATGGCACCGCCGACGCTGCCCGACGCGCCGGTGCGGACCAGGTGGTCATGCAGCCGCAGAACCACGGAAAGGGCGCGGCGGTGCGGGCCGGAGTGCTCGCCGCCCGGGGCCGGACGATCGCGTTCACCGATGCCGATCTCGCGTATTCGCCCCATCAGCTTGTGGCGTTCGTCGAGGCGATCGAGGGTGGATACGACGTGGCGATCGGCAACCGTCACCACGCCGACACCGACACCCTGGTGGGCACCTCGGCAGTGCGCTCGTTCGGGAGCCGGGTGGTCAACATGGCCACGAGCCTGATGCTGCTCGGCAACTATCGAGACACCCAGTGTGGGTGCAAAGCGTTTCGGGCGGACGCCGGCCGCATCGTGATGGGTGCCGGCACGATCGACGGCTTCGCCTTCGACATCGAAGTGCTGCACCTCGTCGAGCGCTACGGCCTCTCGATGATCGAACTGCCAGTCGAGGTAGTGAATTCCGATACGTCCACCGTGCGTGCGTTGCGCGATGGGGCTGGGGTCCTCCTCGACATCCTGCGCATCCGTCGGCTGAGCCAACAGGCTCGCTACCCCCAACGTGCTGCGAATGCCCTCCCGATCGAGGCCGGACGGCCGATGATGGGTATGTCGGATGATGCCGAACTGACCGACCCCCACATGACTCCCGAGGCGGAACCAGACCAATGACCGATTTCGATGCGATCTTCAAGGCCTACGACGTCCGTGGCACGGTGCCCGACCAGTTCACCGCCGATGGAGCCAAGGCGATCGGTGGTGCCTTCGCTCGCTTCGTTGCCGGCCAGGGCGAGACCTCGATGGTCGTGGGTCACGACATGCGTCCCGAAGGGGAGGAGTTCTCACAGGCGTTCGGCGACGGTGCGCTCGAACACGGTGTCGACGTCATCGACGTCGGGCTGTGCGCGACCGACATGATGTACTACGCCTCCGGTGTGCTGGACATGCCGGGCGCCGTCTTCACCGCATCGCACAACCCGGCCGGATACAACGGCATCAAGATGTGCCTCGGCGGCGCCGCCCCGATCGCCGGTGACACCGGCCTCGACGCCATCA
>JAKMFW010000057.1 GCA_022425325.1 Acidimicrobiales bacterium
TCTCCCGCGTCGAACGGTGGCTCAAGACCTTCGAACCCGATGTTTTGTGCCTGCAGGAGACCAAGCTCGCCGACGATGCCTTCCCCGCAATGACCTTCCAGTCGTTGGGGTACGAAACCCTCCATCACGGTGAGGGCCGATGGAATGGGGTGGCGATCCTGTCGAAGGTCGGACTCGAAGATCCGATCGCCGGCTTCGGCGACGGCGGCGAACCCGACCAGGATGCCCGCATCGCGTGGGCGACCTGCGGTGGCGTCCGGATCGCGTCCTGCTACGTGCCCAATGGTCGGTCGCTCGACCATGAGCACTACCAGTACAAGCTGCGCTGGCTCGATCGTCTGGTCGGCGATCTCGACGGTCAGTGCAACCCGGGCGACGACGTGGTCGTCGTGGGGGATTACAACATCTGCCCGGCCGACATCGACTGCTGGGATCCGAAGAAGTTCGAGACGGCGACCCATACCAGTCAGGCGGAACGAGATCGTCTCACCGCCCTCGAGCAGTGGGGGCTCGTCGACGTCTTCCGTGAACACCACCCCGAGGAACGGCTGTATTCCTGGTGGGACTACCGGGGCGGCAGCTTCTACAAGAAGATGGGGCTGCGCATCGACCTCCTGATGACCTCCCGGTCGGTCACCGACGCGACGAAGCTCGCGCTGATCGACCGCAACGAGCGCAAGGGCCCCAAGGACGATCCGCCCTCCGACCATGCACCGGTCTTCATCGACGTGGAACGCTGACGCTTGCAGTTCGCAATGACGCCGCTCGACGAACACGAGTTGCTCGTCTTCTGGACCCAACTCCTTGTCTTGGTCGCAGCCGCCCGCTTCTGCGGGGCAGTGATGCGGCGTCTGAATCTGCCCTCCGTGATCGGCCAGCTCGGCGCGGGTGTGATCCTGGGGCCGTCGATCTTCGGTCGGGTGTGGGCCGATGGCTTCGAATGGTTCCTGCCGGAGCACGAGATCAGCTCCGGGGCGCTCTTCGCCGTGAGCTGGCTGGGGGTGGCGTTCCTGCTCGTCACGGCGGGCTTCGAAACCGACCTCGGCCTGATCCGGCGGCTGGGACGGGCCGCAGCACTCGTGACCGGATTCAGCCTGGTCGTGCCGTTGATCGGGGGCCTCGTCGTCGGCGGCGTGCTACCCGAGTCGTTCATCGGCCCTGAGAGCGATCGCACCGTTTTCGCCCTGTTCGTCGCCGCCGCCCTTGCCGTCTCCGCACTTGCGGTGATCGCCAAGATCCTCAGCGAGCTCGGCTTGATGCGTCGCGACTTCGGCCAGATCACGGTTGCCGCCGGCATGGCCAACGATGTCGTCGGTTGGATCATGCTCGCGGTATTCACCGGCTTTGCGACGTCCGGTGAGGTCTCGGCCTCTGGCATCGTCCGAACCGTCGGCGGCCTGGCGATCTTCCTTGCGCTCGCCATGACCGTCGGTCAGCGCGTGGTCGACCGGGCGTTGCGGTGGGTGCGTCGCGATGGTCCCGACGTCGCCGGGGCCATGACGGTCGTTGTCATGACCATGCTGATCTACGGCGTCGCTACCCAGGCTCTCGGGATCGAGGCGGTGCTCGGTGCCTTTGTCGCCGGTGTCGTGTTGCATCGGTCGCGGTTCCAACAGCGAGAGGTGCTCGACCATCTCGAATCGGTCACCAACACGTTTCTCGCCCCGGTGTTCTTCGCCACCGCTGGTCTGCGGGTCGACCTCGGTCTGCTCGGCCAGGACGATGCGATCGCCTGGGCCGGGGTCGTGGTGGCGGTGGCGATCGTTGCCAAGTTCGTCGGCGCGTTCGTTGGCGCCAAGCTCGCCGGCCAGTCGAACCGGGCGGCCACCGCTCTGGGTGCCGGGCTCAATGCCCGCGGCGCGCTCGAGATCGTGATCGCCTCGGTCGGACTCTCGCTCGGTGTATTCACCGAGACCGCCTACACGGTGATCGTGATCGTTCCCCTGATCACCTCGATCTTCGCCGCCGTTAGCTTGCGCATCGTCGTGCGCGACTGGCGCGGTACCGACAAGGAACAAGAGCGACTCGACCGCGAGGAGGCCTTGGCCAAGAATCTGGTCGTCACGTCGCAGCGGATCCTTCTGCCGTCGAAGGGGCAGCCTGCCTCGATCGCCGCCGCCCAACTCGCCCAGTTCGCGTGGCCGAAGGAGGCACCCTCGACGATTCTCACCGTGGGCGATGAGGATGCCGACATCAGTGTCCTCGAGGCCGTCCTCGACGAGCGAGAGGTCGATCACAACCGCGCAGGCGGTGTGTCGGTCGGCAGTGGGCGCGACGTCGCCGCCTCGATCGTGGCCGAATCCAACCTCGGCTACGGCGTGGTGGTCGTGGGTGTAGCCGAGCGGCACGCCGGCGTCCTCTACTCGCCGATGGTCGACGAGTTGCTGCTCAACGCTGTGACGCCCGTCGTGATCGTGCGCCGGGCGCGAGGGCTTGATCGGCCACTCCCGCCGGCGTTCTCACGCGCGATCGTTCCCGTCACAGGTACGCCGTCCTCGCGCTCCGCGCAGGAGGT
>JAKMFW010000085.1 GCA_022425325.1 Acidimicrobiales bacterium
GTGCTGCGCCGACCGTGCTGACCCCGCACGGTGGAGAGTTCGCTCGGCTCGCTCGCCCCGCCTCCTCTGCTCCCATCGCCACCACTCGTGAACTCGCCGCCGCGATCGACGCCGTCGTTGTCCACAAGGGGCCGACGACGATCGTGGCCGATCCCGACGGGCCGGTCCTGGTCGTGGCCAACGGTGGCCCGGCACTTGCCACGGCCGGCACCGGCGACGTGCTTGCCGGGGCGATCACCGCCTTGCTCGCGCAGGGAGTCGATCCCGTTCGCGCGGCGGCATCCGCGGCCTGGCTCCATGCCGAGGCCGGACGCGAGCAGGTGGGCCTCGTCGCCTCTGATCTGCCCGACCGGCTCGCCCTGCTGCTCAGCGACGGCTGATGGCGAGGATTCTGCTGGTCGAGCCGTTTCTCGGCGGATCCCATCGTGCGTGGGCCGAGGGGTGGGCGGCACACTCCCGTCACGACATCGAGGTCTTCGGTCATGAGGGCCGACATTGGCGCTGGCGGATGCGCGGCGGCTCGGTGTCGCTCGCTCGGCTCCTCGCCGAGACCACGCGCCCACCCGTCGATGTGGTCGTGGCGTCCAACATGCTCGACCTCGCTGCGTTCCGCGGCATGGTCGATCTGCCCGGAGCAACATGGGTGCAGTACCTCCACGAGAACCAGCTGACCTATCCCCGTCAACCCGGCGAGTCCCTCGATACCGGGCTTGCGTGGACGCAGTGGCGCAGCCTGGTCGTTGCGGACGAGATCTGGTGCAACAGCGCCTTCCAACGAGACGAACTCGTCGCCGGGCTCGACCGACTCCTTGCCTCGGCCCCGGACCACGGCCATGAGCCCGAACGGGCGGCGCTCGACGCCAAGCTGCGCATCGAGCACCCCGGTGTCGACATCCGCGAGCGGCGGGTTCGACCGCCAGGAGCGCGACGCCACCTCGTGGTGTCGAATCAGCGGTGGCACCACGACAAGGATGTGGGTGCGGTCATCCGAACGGTCCGGCGACTCCTCGAGCGCGGGATCGATCTTGACCTCGCAGTCGTCGGTGACCACGAGGGCGGCGAGGCGGCCGTCATCGATCCGCTGCTCGACGGGCTCGGAGATCGGGTGGTGGCACGTGGGTTCCTCGACCGACCCGATTACGAGGCGCTCCTCGATCGGGCCGACGTCGTCGTGTCGGCGGCCAAAGGCGAAAACTTCGGCATCGCCGTGGTGGAGGCGATCGCGGCCGGGGCCTGGCCAGTGCTGCCCGATGCGCTCGCCTACCCGGAGATCATCCCGGTGTCCCACCACAACGACTGTCTCTACGGCGAAGGGGGACTCGGGAAGCGGCTCGCCGAGGTCATCGCCCACCGTGAGGCGGGGGCGTCTGCGCCGGAAGGGCTCGCCGAGGCGATGGCGGTCCATGCGTGGCCAGTGACCGCCGAGCGGATGGACCATCGACTCGACGAACTCCTCCGACGATGAGCCGCGCCGCCTAACGTCGTCGGCATGCGACTCGTCGACGGCGTCACCGTGGGGCACTGGACCGATTCGGAGGCCCGCACCGGGTGCACGGTCGTGCGACTGCCGGAGGGTGCCACCGCATCGGGGGAGATCCGGGGTGGCTCACCTGCCTCTCGCGAGTTCGAGCTGCTCGATCCCGTCCGGCGAGTCGGTCGTCTTGATGCGGTCGTCTTGTCGGGCGGCTCGGCCTTCGGGCTGGCTGCCGGCAGCGGTGTGGCTGACGCACTCGGCGAGGCTGGTATCGGCTTCGAGACGCCCCACGGCGCCGTCCCGATCGTGGTCGGCATGTCGCTCTATGACCTTGGCGTGGGGGATGCCTCTGTGCGTCCGAACGCCGAACACGGTCGACTCGCCCTGCGTGCGGCCACGACCGAGCCGGCCGTCGGGCGAGTCGGTGCGGGTACCGGCGCAACGGTGGGGAAGTGGCGTGGGCCCGATCATGCGATCGACGCCGGCCTCGGGATCGCCACGATGACCGATGGTGAGTTGGCGGTCTCCGCCGTCGTTGCGGTCAATGCGGTCGGCGACATCGACGACGGGAGCGACCCGGCCCGAATCCGCGGCGGGGCGTCGGCCTGGCCCCTCGCCGACGACCCGTTGGGGGCCGACCTCAGCACCAACACCGTGATCGGTGTGGTTGTGACCAATGCCGTGCTCGACGCCGGTCAGTGCCTCGTCGTCGCCCAGGGCGCCCACGATGGGCTTGCCCGGGCGGTCTTCCCGCCGCACATGCGCAGCGACGGCGACGGCTTCGTCGCAGCGGCGACGGGCGAGGTCGAGGCCCCGGTCGATCAGGTTCGGATGCTCGCCGTCGTCGCCGTCGAGACGGCCATCCGAAGCACGGTCGGTAGCCTCGAAGGGTGATCTCCTGCGCCACCACCGACGTCGCCGGAACCCAAGCTGTGGCGGCCGAGGTTGCCGCCCTCGTCGTCGATGGCGATCTTCTGGTGCTCGTCGGTGATCTCGGCGCAGGCAAGACCCACTTCACCCAGGGCTTCGCTCGGGCGGTCGGCGTCGACGAGCCCGTCACCAGCCCGACCTTCACCCTCGCCAATCGCTACGAGGGCGACATGGTCGTCAACCATCTCGACGCCTATCGCATCGAGCAGTTCGGCGATGCCGAGGATCTCGCCATTCCCGAACTTCTCGAGGACGGCGTCACCCTCGTCGAGTGGGGCAACAACATCCTTCCTGCGCTGCCGACCGACCGTCTCGAGGTCCGGATCCTGCTCGCCGACGACGATGACGAGCGCTGTATCGAGTTCGTTGCCGTTGGCGAGCGGTGGGCCTCCCGGCTGACCGAGCTCGCCCGGCGCCTCGTGCCGTGGGGGGCGCCATGCTGATCCTCGGGATCGAGTCCGCAACGGCCCGTGTCGGTTGTGCGATCGGGGGCCATGAGGGAACGATCGCGTCGGCTCACTCCTCGCGTGGTCGTCGGCACGCTGAATCGCTGGCGCCGCAGATCGAGTTCGTCGCCGAGCAGGCCGGTGTGCAGCTCACTGACATCGGCGCGATCGCGATCGATATCGGGCCGGGTCTCTTCACCGGTCTGCGCGTCGGCGTCACCACCGCGCTGGCGCTGGCCACCACCCTGCGGATTCCGATGATCGGGGTCACGTCGCTCGACCTGCTCGCCTTCCCGGTCGGTCACACCGACCGGATGATCACCGCAGCCGTCGATGCCCGACGTGGTGAGGTCTTCCACGCGACCTACCGGTCCGTTCCCGGCGGCGTGCAGCGCATCACCGAGCCGGCGGTCGGTCAACCCGAGGAGCTCCGATCGGCGATCGTGGCTGAGGCCTCTGATGTGCTGATCGTCGGTGACGGCGCGCTCGCTCATCGCCACCTGTTCGAGGATGTGAGCGGTGTCGAGATCGCCGACGAGGTCCTCGCCTTCCCGTCCGCTTCAGCCCTCGTGAGCCTCGCCCACGCCCGGGCGATGCGCGAGGAGTTCGTCCGCCCCGACGAGATCAAGCCGCTCTACCTGCGACGACCTGACGCCGTCGCCAAGTGGGATACGGCGAGTTCATGAGTGTCGTCCTCGAACCGATGGCGGGACGCCACGTCGACGCCGTCTGTGCGATCGACTCCCGGTGCTACAGCCGGCCGTGGTCGGCGGTCCAGTGGCGCACCGAACTCGCCGCCGACGACCGCACGCACCTCGTCGCGCGCGCCAACGACCATGTCGTCGCTCATGCCGGCACGCTGCGCGTGCTCGACGAGCTCCACATCACGACCGTTGCCGTCGACCCTGACCACGAAGGCAAGGGCCACGGCACCCGCCTCTGCATCGAGTTGCTGCGCCTCGGCATTGCCGCCGGCGCTACCGCCGCGACCCTCGAGGTGCGCGCCCAGGCGCACCGCACCCAGCGGCTCTATGGCCGCCTCGGGTTTGCGCCTGCCGGCATTCGCAGCCGCTACTACGACCGGCCCGCCGACGACGCCGTCATCATGTGGCTCCACGATCTCGACTCGCCGGAGATCGGCGAGCGACTCGATCGGGTCGCCGCTCAACTCGACCCGATCCCCGATGGAGCCGCCTCATGACCGCCGACCGCATTCTCGGCATCGAGACCAGCTGTGACGAGACGGCGGCCGCCGTCGTGCGACAAGGGACCGACGTCATGTCCTCGGTCGTGTCGAGCCAGATCGAGATCCATCAGCGCTATGGCGGTGTCGTGCCCGAGGTCGCCAGCCGCGCCCATGTCGAGTCGATCATGCCGGTCATCGCCCAGTCGATCGTCGAGGCCGGTATCGACGACCATGAGATCGACGCCATCGCGGCCACCCATGGCCCTGGCCTTGTCGGTGCCCTACTCGTCGGCGTGTCGGCGGCGAAGGCGATGTCGCTCGTGTGGGACGTGCCGTTCATCGCGATGAACCATCTCGAGTCCCACCTCTATGCCGCTTTTCTCGAGGAGCCCGATCTCGAGATGCCGTTGGTCGTACTCCTGGTGAGCGGCGGGCACACGATGCTGATCGTGATGGAGGACCACCTTCGGTACCGCGTGCTTGGTTCGACCCTCGACGACGCAGCCGGCGAGGCGTTCGACAAGGTCGCGCGGTTCATGGATCTCGGCTACCCGGGCGGGCCGGTGATCGACCGGCTGGCGATCGACGGTGACCCCACCGCAATCCGGTTCCCGCGGGCAATGGCCAACGACGGGTGGGATTTCTCGTTCTCGGGCCTCAAGACGGCGGTCGTGAACCATGTTCGCAAGCACCCCGACGCCGACATCAACGATGTCGCAGCATCGTTCCAGGAGGCGGTGGCCGACGTGCTCGTCGGCAAGGCGCGCCGCGCTGCCCAGGAGGTCGGAGCCAAGGGGTTGTGCCTCGCCGGCGGTGTCGCCGCGAACTCGCGACTGCGGGAGAAGGCCCTCGATGTCTGTGTGGAGGACGGCTATCGGGCGTTCCTGCCGAGTCGGGCCATGTGCACCGACAATGCGGCGATGGTGGCGGCTGCGGCATGGTGGCGCCTCCAGGCCGATGGCCCCTCGCCACTCGACATCGGGGCGAATCCCTCGCTCCGGCTTCCCGTCTCCTGATTCCGCCCTGATCTGCTCGTCGCAGGGTTGTCGCTCCCCGGGCCGGGTCGTATCGTTAGCACTCGGCATCCCCGAGTGCTAAGCGTGCTCGGGATTCCCAAGCAGTTGCCGAAAACAACCCGATTCTCGGAGGATCGAATGAGCTTGCAGCCCCTCGAGGACCGCATCGTGGTCCGTTCCAGCGAAGCTGAGTCCACCACCGCCAGCGGCCTCGTCATCCCTGACACCGCCCAGGAAAAGCCCCAGCAGGGTGAAGTCATCGCCGTCGGCCCCGGCCGTCGCAGCGAGTCCGGCGACCTCATCCCCATGGATATCGCCGTCGGCGATGTCGTCGTCTACAGCAAGTACGGCGGCACCGAGATCAGCAACGAGGGCCAGGACTACCTGATCCTCAACGCTCGCGACGTGCTCGCGAAGATCGGCTGACGCTCGAACCATGGCCAAGATTCTCAAGTTCAACGAAGAGGCCCGTCGTGGCCTCGAGGCGGGCGTCAACAAGCTCGCCGACGCCGTCAAGGTGACCCTCGGCCCGAAGGGCCGCAATGTGGTCCTCGACAAGAAGTTCGGTGCTCCCACGATCACCAACGACGGTGTCTCCATCGCCCGTGAAGTCGAGCTGGAAGACCAGTTCGAGAACATGGGTGCCCAGCTGGTCAAGGAAGTTGCGACCAAGACCAACGACATCGCCGGCGACGGCACCACCACCGCCACCGTGCTCGCCCAGGCGCTCGTTCGCGAGGGTCTGCGCAACGTTGCAGCGGGTGCCAACCCGATGGGTGTCAAGAAGGGCATGGAGAAGGCCGTTGCCGCCGCCGTCGAGAACCTCGCCGGTCAGTCGGTGCAGGTCGACGACTCCAAGGACAAGATCGCCCAGGTCGCCTCGATCTCGGCAGCCGACACCTCGATCGGTGAGACCATCGCCAACGCGATCGACAAGGTCGGCAAGGACGGTGTGGTCACCGTCGAGGAGTCCAACACGTTCGGCATGGATCTCGACTTCGTCGAGGGCATGCAGTTCGACAAGGGCTACCTGTCGCCGTATTTCGTCACCGACGCCGAGCGTCAGGAAGCCGTGCTCGACGATCCGTACATCCTGCTCAACCAGGGCAAGATCTCGAACGTGCAGGATCTCCTGCCCGTGCTCGAGAAGGTCATGCAGTCGGGCAAGCCCCTGCTGATCATCGCCGAGGACATCGAGGGCGAAGCGCTCGCCACCCTCGTGGTGAACAAGATCCGTGGCACCTTTAACTCCGTGTCCGTCAAGGCCCCGGGCTTTGGTGAGCGTCGGAAGGCAATGCTGCAGGACATGGCCATCCTCACCGGTGGTCAGGTCATCGCCGAAGAGGTCGGCCTGAAGCTCGACTCTGCCGACATGAGCCTGCTCGGCTCGGCTCGCAAGGTCGTCGTCACCAAGGACGACACCACCATCGTCGAAGGCGCCGGCTCGACCGCCGACGTCGAAGGTCGTGTGGCCCAGATCAAGGCAGAGATCGAGAACACCGACTCGGACTGGGATCGCGAGAAGCTTCAGGAGCGTCTCGCCAAGCTGGCCGGCGGTGTCGCTGTCGTCCAGGTGGGCGCAGCTACTGAGGTCGAACTCAAGGAGAAGAAGCACCGCATCGAGGACGCCCTCTCGGCGACTCGTGCGGCCATCGAAGAGGGCATCGTCGCCGGTGGCGGTACGGCCCTTCTCCGCAGCCGTTCGGCCGTGGCCGATCTCCTCGGCTCGCTCGAGGGCGACGAGGCCACCGGTGCTCGCATCATCCACGCTGCCCTCGAGGCCCCGGCCAAGCTCATTGCGAGCAACGCCGGTCACGAGGGTGCGGTCGTCGTGCAGCGGGTCGAGGCCGAGTCCGGCTCGACCGGCTTCAACGCTGCGACGGGCGAGATGGTCGACCTGATCGACGCCGGTGTCATCGACCCGGTCAAGGTCACGCGTGCGGCGCTGCAGAACGCGGCGTCGATCGCCGGTCTGCTGCTCACCACCGAGGCGCTCATCGCCGACAAGCCCGAGGAAGCCCCGGCCATGCCGATGGGCGGCGATCCGATGGGCGGCATGGGCGGCATGGGCATGATGTGATCGGCGTGCCGATCACGCTCACACCCTGAGCTGTATCGATCGAAGGTCCGGGCTTCGGCCCGGACCTTCGTCGTTTTGCCGTCGCAGCCCGGCGGCTGTGACCCGGCGATTCGGGGTGGGGCCATCGCCGGTATCCGGCACACGATCTGCTGAAGAGCGGCTACGGTCCCCACGGTGAGCGACGTCCCCGCCGGTTCGATCGGCCGCACGATCATTGCCGCCGACGACCTCGCCGCCCGAGTCGCCGAGCTCGGCGCGGAGATCACGGCTGATTACCAGGGGCGCCGCCCCCTGCTCGTCGGGGTCCTCAAGGGTGCGTTCGTGTTCATGAGCGATCTCGCCCGTGCGATCGATCTGCCCGTCGAACTCGACTTCATGGCGGTGTCGTCGTACGGCACCAGCACGACCTCCAGCGGTGTCGTGCGCATCGTGAAGGATCTCGAGACCGACATCGAGGGCCGCGATGTGATCTTGGTCGAGGACATCGTCGACTCCGGCCTGACGCTCGCGTATCTGCGCAGCGTGCTCGGTGACCGTCGGCCTGCGAGTCTTGAGATCTGCGCCCTGCTGGTGCGGGAAGGGGCAGAGGACAGCGGTGCCCGATACGCCGGGTTCCCCATCCCGCCCGATTTCGTCGTCGGCTACGGACTTGATGTGGCCGAGCACTATCGCGAACTCGACGCCATCCGAGTATTCGAACCGGAGTGACGCGTGACTACTCTCGCAAGGTGACTAAACCTACCAAGCCGCTGATCGATGGGGTGCACGCCCCGGAAATCGATCAGGAACGTATCGCCGCCGCCGTCAGGGAGATCCTGTTCGCGATCGGTGAGGATCCCGATCGCGACGGACTGCTCGACACCCCCAACCGGGTTGCCCGCATGTATGCGGAGGTCTGTGCCGGGCTCCATCAGGAGCCATCGGAGCACCTCGCGACCATGTTCGAAGCCGACCACGACGAGATGGTCATGGTGCGCGATATTCCGATGTACTCGCTGTGCGAGCATCACCTGATCCCCTTCATCGGGAAGGCGCACGTCGCGTATATCCCGAACCGCAGCGGCAACGTGATCGGGCTTTCCAAGGTCGCCCGACTCGTCGACGGCTTCGCCAAACGGCCCCAGGTGCAGGAGCGCCTGACCCGCCAGGTTGCGGATGCCCTCGAGGAGCATCTCCAGCCCCGCGGCGTGCTCGTGGTGATGGAGGCCGAGCACCTGTGCATGTCGATGCGCGGCGTTCGCAAGGCCGGCAGTTCGACGGTGACCTCGTCGGTCACCGGGATCTTCCGTGCCAACGTCGCCACCCGCGCCGAGGCGATGCGATTCCTGGGTCAGGACTGATCTGCCATGCCGAGGGTGATGGGGATCGTCAACGTCACTCCTGACTCGTTCAGCGACGGTGGCCGATTCGGCACCACGGACGCGGCGGTCGCCCATGCGCTCGCGCTCCTCGACGAGGGTGCCGCCGTCGTCGATGTTGGGGGCGAGTCGACCCGTCCTGGCGCCACGCCGGTCGATGTCTCGACCGAACGTGATCGTGTCGTTCCGGTCATCGAGGGCATCGTTGCTGCCCGCCCCGATACGATCGTGTCGATCGACACCACCAAGGCCGAGGTGGCCGAGGCGGCGCTCGTCGCCGGCGCGACGATCGTGAACGACGTCAGTGCGTCGCTCGAGTCGGTCGCCGCCGCCCACGGTGCCGGCTGGATCGCCATGCATGCTGGCGGTCCGAGTGCGACCATGCAGAACGATCCGACCTACGACGACGTTGTCGAAGAGGTTCACGCGTTCCTCGTCGACGCGGTCGCCCGGGGCCAGGCCGCCGGCGTCGAACAGATCTGGGTCGATCCCGGTGTGGGGTTCGGCAAGACCCTCGAGCACAACCTCGATCTCGTCGCGAACCTCGACCGGTTCACGGCGCTCGCTCCGGTACTGCTGGGTGTCAGCCGCAAACGCAGCATCGGGGATCTGCACGCCGCGAGCGACGCCACCGTTCACGGCGGTGTTCCCGAACCCGTCCCAACCGATGACCGCCTGGAGGGTTCGCTCGCCATGGCCGCGTGGGGTGGTTTTTTGGGGGTGGACATGGTCCGAGTTCACGATGTGCGGGCTACCGTCCACGCCGTGGGGGTGATCGCACGATGAGAGGCAAGTGGGCACAGGGCATCGAACCTCGCCACTTCACCTGGGTGATCAAGGACAAGGTGGCGGTGTGCGAGCGTCCGGGCGGCTACGGCTCGGCGCATCGCAAGGTTCGTCGCCAAGAAGAGATCATCTGGATCCGGCAGAACAACTTCGACTTCGTCGTGTCGCTGTGCAGTTCGAACCAGAACCTGCACAACTACGAGGAGATGGGGGTGCCGTTCCACCACGTGCCGTTCAGCGGCCCGTCGGCCGGCCCGTTGAGCCTCACCCGGTCGATGGCCACCATCCGGGACCATGTCGCTGCCGGCGACAAAATCGTGGTGCACCGAGGGCAGCTCGGCGAGCGCATCACGGGCCTTGTCGCGGCGTATCTGTTGTGGATGGGGCTTGTTCCCAACGGTCCGCAGGCCATTTCGATCACGGAGCGGCTGTTCGAGCGTGAGCTCGGCCAGGTAGCCCGCGAACTCGTGGCGATGGTCGACCGCTGCGATCCGTCCTCGGAGGTCCCGGTCGATGCGTTCGCCCACACCGCCGACGACGAGATCGACGATGGTGGCATCGCCGAGCCCGACGACGACTGATGAGCACCGTCATCCAGCTCCGCGGTCTGCGCCTGATGTGCATCTGTGGTGCACTGCCCGAGGAGCAGGATCGCCGCCAGCCCTACGAGTTCGACATCGACATCCATGCGGATGTCGTCGCTGCCACCCACGACGATGTGCTCGATCACACGATCGATTACGGCGCCGTGCTCGCTCGCATCGAGGCGGTCACGGAGCGGGAGACGTTCCAGTTGTTCGAGCGGATGTCGCAGCGTGTCGGCGAGGCGATCCTCGAAGACGAGCGCATCGAGTCGGTGGTGGTCGAAGTCCGCAAGCTGCGGCCGCCGGTCACGCAGGATCTCGCCTCGAGCGGGATGCGGCTCACCGTCACCCGATGACCGTCACCCGGCGGGCGCTGCTCGGGCTCGGGTCGAACATGGGTGACCGGGTCGAGTACTTGCGGGCTGCTGTGGCTGCGATCCCCGACGTCGTTGCCGTGTCCGACGCCTACGAGACCGATCCGGTCGGCGGGGTGGAGCAGGACCCCTTCCTCAATGTGGTGGTCGAGCTCGACACCGCCCGCACTCCCCACGAGCTTCTCGAGGTGTGTCGCGAACGAGAGCGTGACGCCGAGCGGGTTCGAACGATCCACTGGGGACCACGCACCCTCGATGTCGACGTGCTGTGGGTCGACGGCGAGACCGTCGACGACCCGCCGGAACTCCTCGTCCCGCATCCGCGGATGTTCGAGCGCGCCTTCGTGTTGGTGCCCTTGGCCGACCTTGCGCCCGATGTCGTGCCCGACGGCTACGACGTCGCCGCAGCGGCGACGGCCGAAGGCGTTCGCAACGTCGGTCGGCTGGAGGAGCAGTGAGCGCTGCGACCGTCGCGGTTCGAGTGATCGGTGCCGGCCGGGCCGGTCGTGCGTTCGCGAAGGCGATCGACGACCTCGTCGACTGGGATGTGATCGACATGCGCGGGCGAGGGGTGGCGATCGACGACGCCGCCGCTGATGTCGACCTGGTGTTGATCGCCACGCCTGACACTGTGGTTGCTGACGTCGCCGCAGCAATTCGGCCCGGCCGTGCCGTCGTGGCCCATGTCGCCGGCTCGCTCGGCCTGGACGTGCTCGCCCCACACGATCGTCGGGCTGCGTTGCATCCGTTGATGTCGTTGCCGGATGCCGAGATCGGTGCCGAGCGATTGACGGGAGGCTGGTTCGCTGTCGCCGGCGATCCGCTGGTCGCCGACCTTGCCACTGCACTCGGGGGCCGCACGTTCGAGATCGCCGACGACGACCGTGCGCTCTATCACGCCGCCGCCGCAGTCGCCTCGAACCATCTGGTCGCCCTTCTCGGGCATGCCCAACGTCTCGGGGCGTCGGTGGGGGTGCCGGCCGACGCGCTCATGGCGCTCGCCCTTGGGAGTGCGGAGAACGCCGTGGCCCTCGGCCCTGCCGCGGCGCTGACCGGACCTGCCGCCCGGGGTGACGAGGCGACGCTGGTCGCCCACAGGGACGCGATCGGCCGTCGCGCACCACGAGAGTTGGCGGCGTACGAAGCAATGCTTGCCGAGGCACGCCGGTTGGCGGCGATGGAAGGCGACGTGTGACCGAGCCGATGGTTGTGGGCTCGATCGCCGAGGTTCGGCGGCTGCTCGATGCGCACCGCGCTGCGGGTCGGTCGATCGGCTTCGTGCCGACGATGGGCTATCTCCACGCCGGCCATCAGTCCTTGATGCAGGCGTCGGTTGCAGCCAACGACATCACGGTCGTCTCGATCTTCGTCAACCCACTGCAGTTCGCGGCAGGAGAGGACCTCGGGAGCTATCCCCGAGATCTTGCCCGCGACACTGACTGCTGTGCTGACGCCGGGGTCGATCTGATCTTCGCCCCGTCGGTCGAGGAGATGTACCCCGAGCCGATGGCCACGGTCGTCGGCGTCGCGTCGGTCGCTGCGCTGCTCGAAGGAGCGTCCCGGCCCGAGCATTTCGCCGGGGTCGCCACGGTGGTGGCCAAACTCTTTTCGATCATGGGGGAG
Organism: Acidimicrobiales bacterium; assembly: GCA_022425325.1. Classification (GTDB taxonomy): domain Bacteria; phylum Actinomycetota; class Acidimicrobiia; order Acidimicrobiales; family Aldehydirespiratoraceae; genus UBA11606. The sequence goes on from JAKMFW010000085.1 coordinate 11,858, forward strand.
TGCCGGGCGTACTTCGGAGAGAAGGACTGGCAGCAGGTCGCCGTCGTCACCCGGATGGGGGCTGATCTCTCGATGCCGGTCGAGGTCGTGCCATGCCCGACGATGCGCGAGCCCGATGGGCTCGCCATGTCGAGCCGCAACATCTATCTCACCTCCGCCGAGCGAGCCGAGGCGCCGGTCCTGCGGCGGGCCCTTGATGCGGGGCTCGCCGTGATCGCCGAGGGCGAAACCGACCCGGCCGTGGTCGAGGCCGTGATGGCCGACACCATCGCCACCGCATCACTCGCCGTGCTCGACTATGTCGCCGCCGTGCAGGCCGACACGCTGGTCGCCGACGGCCCACTCCACGGCGAGGTGCGACTGCTCGTCGCCGTTCGTTTCGGCACGGCCCGGCTCATCGACAACGACGGCGGAATGGTGCCCGGCACGCCGGCGTGACAGCCTGACGAGATGTCTGAGGCCTACATCATCGACGCCTGTCGAACCCCCCGAGGGATTGGGAAGCAGGGCAAGGGTTCGCTTGCCCACCTCCACCCCCAGCATCTCGGTTCGACCGTGCTCAAGGCGCTGCAAGAGCGAAACGGATTCGACACCGCCGACGTCGACGATGTCGTGTGGGGAACGAGTTCGCAGGTCATGGAACAGTCCGGCGACATCGGTCGGATGTCGGCGCTCGACGCCGGCTACGACATGAAGGCCAGCGGCGTCACCCTCGATCGCTTCTGCGGCTCGGGCATCACGTCCGCGAACATCGCGGCTGCTTCGGTGAAGGCCGGGCTTGAGGATCTCGTCGTGTCCGGCGGCACCGAGATGATGTCGTTGCCGAAGAAGGGCATGCTTCCGATGGGTGCGGGCAATGCGCATCTGCAGGAGATCCACCCGCAGTCGCATCAGGGTGTCTGCGCCGACGCGATCGCCACGCTCGAGGGCATCGACCGAGAGACGCTCGACGCCCTTGCCGTCGAGACGCAGAACCGTGCCGAAGTCGCGATCCGGGAAGGGCGCTTCGACAAGAGCCTCGTCCCGGTGTTCAACCTCGACGGCACGCTCGCCCTCGATCGGGAAGAGTTTCCGCGGCCCGGCACCACGATGGAGTCGCTCGCCACGCTTGCGCCGTCGTTCCCGATGGTGGCCGATTACCGCCACAGCGACGATGCCAAGACCTTCCGGGAGTTGATCAACCAGAAGTTCCCCGATCTCGACATCCAGCATGTCCATCACGCCGGCAACAGTTCAGGTGTGGTCGATGGATCGGCCGCCATTCTCTGGGCGAGCGAGGACTACACGAAGGCGCACGGCCTGACGCCGCGGGCCCGCATCGTGGCGATGGCCAACATGGGTGACGACCCGACCCTCATGCTCAACGCACCGGTTCCTGCGGCGAGGAAGGTGCTGGAGAAGGCCGGGATGACCGTCGACGACATCGACATCTTCGAGATCAACGAGGCGTTCGCCGTCGTGTCGGAGAAGTTCCAACGGGATCTCGATCTCGACCGGGAGAAGGTCAACGTCAACGGCGGGGCGATGGCGCTGGGCCATCCGATCGGTGCCACGGGAGCCATCCTGATCAACACGGCGCTCGATGAGCTCGAGCGCCAGGACAAGCAGGTCGGCCTGATCACCATGTGTGCCGGTGGCGGCATGGCCCCGGCCATCATCATCGAACGAGTCTGAACGAGCACCGGCGTCGGGCCGGTCTGAGTGAAAGCGAACCGACAGCAATGCCGATCGAAGGCGAGTACGAGCCGAGCACGTGGGGTTGGGTGGCCGACCAGGTCGAACGCTACGAAGCATCCGGCGGCACCGAGGCCAACACCTTGATGGACACGGGCATCCCGATCATCGTGATGACCACCGTGGGTCACAAGAGCGGCAAGGTCCGCAAGGTGCCGCTCATGCGAGTCGAGCACGAGGGCGAGTACGGCATCATCGCGAGCAAGGGCGGGAATCCGACCCATCCGGGCTGGTACTACAACCTGCTCGCTCGCGATCACGTGACGATCCAGGACGGTCCCGAGCCGAAGGACTACACGATTCGCGAACTCGAGGGCGAGGAGCGCGACACCTGGTACGCCCGCGGTGAGGCGGTCTACCCCGATTACACCGCCTATCAAGAAGCGGCGACCGGTCACGGTCGCGTCATCCCGGTCTTCGTCGCCACACCATCGGCCTGATCCGGCGTCCGGTAGCTTGTCGGGCGTGCTTCTCACGATCGACGTCGGCAACACCCAGACCGTGCTGGGCCTCTACGACCCCGACACCGAGACCGGTGACGGGGCGGCGGGCGGTCTCGTCGACCACTGGCGCATCTCGACCGTGCACGAACGCACGAGCGATGAGTACTCGGTGATGGTCCGGTCGATGCTCGACACGATCGACGTCGACTTCGATACCGAGATCACCGGCACAGCGATCTGCTCCGGCGTACCGCGGATCCTGGCCAACCTGCGCCAGATGGTCAATCGGTATCTGCCGACCGAGCCGATCGTGATCGAACCTGGCGTGAAGACCGGCATGCCGATCCTGTACGACAATCCCAAAGAGGTCGGTGCCGACCGCATCGCCAACGCGATCGCGGCCTACGACCTCTATGGCGGGCCGACGGTGGTCGTCGACTTCGGCACCGGCAACAACTTCGACGTGATCTCCGAGAACGGCGAGTTCCTCGGTGGCGCGATCGCGCCGGGCATCGAGGTCAGCCTCGATGCCCTCTTCGGCCGCGCCGCCCAGCTGCGGGCGATCGAGCTCGTCGAACCCCGAAGCGTCGTCGGCAAGTCGACCGTCGAATCGATCCAGAGCGGCACGGTCTTCGGCTTCGCAGCGATGATCGATGGCATGGTTGGGCGCTTCGGTGATGCCCTCGGCGAGATCAATGTCGTGGCCACCGGCGGGCTTGCCCACCTGATCGCACCGGTGTCGGAGACCATCGAACACGTCGAACCCTTCCTCACCCTTCACGGTCTCCGGATCGTGCACGACCGGAACAACTGATGACCGACTTCCCGTATCGCTACGACGTCACCCACAGCACCGCCGAGATCGTCGAGGCTCACAGCGCCCTCGAGGCCGGCGCCGAGACGGAGGTCGTCGTGACGATCGCCGGGCGGCTCATGCTTCGCCGCGATCAGGGCAAGCTGGCCTTCGGTTCACTCCAGGACTCGACTGGTCGTATCCAACTGTTCGCCATGGCGAAGTCCACCCCCGACTTCGAGGACTTCACAGGCCTCTCGATCGGTGACTGGATCGCCGTCACCGGTGTGGTGATGATGACCCGCCGCGGCGAACTCAGCGTCCGAGTCGACGCCTGGGATGTGCTCGCCTCGGCCCAGCGGCCGTTTCCCGACAAGTGGCACGGCATCTCCGATCCCGACACGCGCTATCGCCAGCGCTATGTCGACATGTGGGTCACCGACGAGGCGCGCGATGCGTTTGCGAAGCGCAGTCAGATCGTCGCGTCGATGCGATCGATCCTGGGCGGTCAGGGCTTCATCGAGGTCGAGACACCGATGCTGCACCCGATCCCCGGTGGAGCGCTCGCCCGTCCGTTCATCACCCACCACAACGCACTCGGGGAGGACCTCTACCTGCGCATCGCGCCCGAGCTCTACCTGAAGCGACTGGTCGTCGGCGGTATGGAGAAGGTGTTCGAGATCGGCCGCGTGTTCCGCAACGAGGGCATGTCGACTCGGCACAATCCCGAGTTCACGATGCTGGAGCTCTACTGGGCCTACGCCGACCACGCCGACATGATGGAACTCACCGAGAACCTCGTCGCCGGTGTCGCCGAGCAGGTCCTCGGCACCACGACCGTTGAATACGACGGTCGCGAGGTCGATCTTTCCACCCCGTGGCGCCGCGCCACGATGGAAGAACTCATCGCAGAGCACGCCGGTGTGGAGATCAGTCTCGAAACGCCGATGGACGAGCTTCGGGCCCTGTGCGAGCGGTTCGGCGTCGAGGCGAAGGACCACTACGGCCCCGGAAAACTCATCCTCGAGATCTACGAGAAGACCTGCGAGGCCGAGTTGTGGGGGCCGGTCTTCGTCACCGACTACCCGGTCGAGGTCTCCCCGTTGTCTCGCGAGCATCGGGAACGACCGGGCTACACCGAGCGCTTCGAGGCGATCGTTGCGGGCCGAGAGCTCTGCAACGGCTTCTCCGAGCTGACCGATCCGGTGATTCAGCGCGAGCGGTTCGAGGCGCAAGAGGCCGAGGGCGCAGCCGGTGACGACGAGGCAATGGTGGTCGACGAGGATTATCTCCGGGCGCTCGACTATGGCCTTCCCGGCACCGCCGGGCTCGGTATCGGTGTCGACCGGCTCATCATGTTGCTCACGGGCACCACCACGATCCGCGACGTGGTCCTGTTCCCGACGCTCAAACCGGAACCGGTCCGCAGCGAGAGCGACACCGTCGACGGCGAACCGCCCGAGGGCGACGACCAGGAGTAACGCTGTGACGCCGCCTGCGCAAGGCCGGCGGTTCAGCTCAGCGGTGCGTTCGCCCGTTCGATCAGGTCGGCGCTCGCCGCTCGAAGGGCCTGCGCGCCGGGCGTGTCGGGCAGGTCCGTGAGGGTGCCGGCGGCCTTGTCGGCCCAGCCCTGGGCGACGTCGAGGGCGGTACGGACGCCGTTGCTCGACCGGATGAGATTCCGGGCACGATCGCGTTCGTCGGCAGTGATGCTGCTGGTCAGAAGCGGGCGGAGTTCGGTGGCGATGTTTTCTTCGGCGAGGGCGTGGATCACGGGAAGCGTGTAGATGCCCTCGAGGAGATCGTTGCCGGCAGGCTTTCCGAGTTCTTCGTCGGTCGCGACGATGTCGAGAATGTCGTCGACGACCTGGAAGGCCATGCCGTAGGCGAGTCCGAACTCGGTGAGTGATTCGACAACCGGGCGAGGTAGTTCGCCGACAATGGCACCGATGCGGCAGGCCGCGGCGAGCAGCGATGCCGTCTTGCCGGTGATGGAGCGTTCGTAGCGTTCGACGGTACGGGTCGGGTCGTAGGCCGACTCGAGTTCGAGGATCTGGCCCTCGCAGAGCTGGGTGATCGTAGTGGCGAGCAGGCCGGCAACTTCGGTGCCGAGGTCAGACGCCAGTTCCGATGCGCGACCCAGCAGATAGTCGCCCGCCAAGATGGCCCGCAGGTTGCCCCACTCGGCATTGACGCTCTTGACGCTGCGCCGGGTGGTGGCGTCGTCCATGACATCGTCGTGGTAGAGCGAACCGATGTGCACGAGTTCCACGGCACAGCCGCCGCGGATCACGTCAATCGTGGCCGGCGATCCGGCGGGATCGAGGACGGCAGCGGACGCCATCGCGAAGCCGGGGCGCACCCGCTTGCCGCCCGCCTTGATCAGGTGACTGGCGATCTCGGTGAGGAAATCGCCCTCCGCCCGAACGACGCGCAGTAGCTCGTCCTCGGTGCGGAGGAGGTCGTCGACCATCGGGGGAAGGATGGCGAGGGGATGTGCCATGCCCTTCACGCTACGCCCTGTGCGGATCGATCGGCCAAGGCGGCCCCCGCAGGACATCTGAACCGGGTCGAGAACATCGGTTGTGACAATCGGTGGTTCGGTTCGTCACAACGGGAAGAAGTTCCCTACGTTGGCAGTTGTACCTGTTGACGGAACATTGCGTTCCCGACCTTGGGTACCGCACCGGAACCGAGGGCGAGAGCCTGAGGCCCCCCGGTACACTTGATGAGCGGGCTCCGGCCCGTGTCCCCCGAAGTTCTCCAACCCTAGGAGGGAGATCCCGATGTTCGAGCGGTTTACCGACAGGGCTCGGCGAGTGGTCGTGCTGGCGCAGGAAGAAGCGCGCCTGCTCAACCACAACTACATCGGTACGGAGCACATCCTGCTCGGCCTCATTCACGAGGGCGAGGGCGTTGCCGCCAAGGCCCTGGAGTCGCTCGGTATCAGTCTCGAAGCGGTGCGCAATCAGGTCGAGGAGATCATCGGTCAGGGCGGCTCGTCGCCCAGCGGCCACATTCCCTTCACGCCACGCGCCAAGAAGGTCCTCGAGCTCAGCCTGCGCGAAGCACTGCAGCTCGGTCATAACTACATCGGCACCGAGCACATCCTGCTGGGGCTGATTCGCGAGGGCGAGGGCGTCGCCGCCCAGGTTCTCGTCAAGCTCGGCGCCGATCTCAGCCGGGTGCGCCAGCAGGTCATCCAGCTGCTGTCGGGCTACTCGGGCTCCGGTTCGGGCGGCGAGGGCGGCGCCTCTGGCGGTTCCGGCGAGAAGGCCGGCGCCACTGCCGGTGGCTCCGGCGGCGACAGCCAGTCCGGCTCGCTCGTGCTCGACCAGTTCGGCCGCAACCTCACGCAGGCGGCACGCGAAAAGAGTCTCGACCCGGTCATCGGCCGCAGCCGCGAGACCGAGCGGGTCATGCAGATCCTCAGCCGCCGCACCAAGAACAATCCGGTCCTCGTCGGTGAGCCCGGTGTCGGCAAGACGGCGATCGTCGAAGGACTCGCCCAGGCGATCGCCAGTGACTCGGTGCCCGAGACCCTCCACAACAAGCAGCTCTACACGCTCGACCTCGGCGCCCTCGTCGCCGGTTCGCGCTACCGCGGCGATTTCGAGGAGCGCCTCAAGAAGGTGCTCAAGGAGATCAAGACCCGCGGCGACATCATCCTCTTCATCGACGAGATCCACACCCTCGTTGGGGCGGGTGCCGCCGAGGGCGCGATCGATGCTGCGTCGATTCTGAAGCCGATGCTCGCCCGTGGCGAACTGCAGACCATCGGCGCCACCACGCTCGACGAGTTCCGCAAGCACCTCGAAAAGGACGCCGCCCTCGAGCGTCGCTTCCAGAAGGTCGTCGTCGAGGAGCCGTCGGTCGCGCACACCATTGAGATCCTCAAGGGGCTGCGTGACCGCTACGAGACCTACCACCGGGTCACGATCACCGATCAGGCGATCGTGGCGGCCGCCAACCTGGCCGATCGCTACATCTCCGACCGACACCTTCCCGACAAGGCCATCGACCTGATCGACGAGTCCGGCTCGCGCCTGCGGATCAAGCGGATGGAGACCCCGCCCGAGTACAAGGAACTCGAGGCGGAGGTCGCCGATGTCGTCCGCCTCAAGAAGGAAGCGGTCGAAGGCCAGCAGTTCGAAGAGGCCGGTCGTCTCCGCGACAAGGAGAAGGAACTCCTCAACCGTCGTGAGGCCATGGAGTCCGAGGCCAAGGCCTCCGGTCTCGACCTCTTCGACGAGGTCGACGAGGAAGCCATCGCCGAGGTGCTCTCGCTGTGGACCGGAATTCCGGTCTACAAGCTCACCGAGGAGGAGACCGAGAAGCTCCTCCGCATGGAAGACGAACTGCACAAGCGGGTCATCGGTCAGGAAGATTCCATCAAGGCCGTCTCGCAGGCGATCCGCCGGACCCGTGCCGGTCTGAAAGACCCGAAGCGTCCGTCCGGCTCGTTCATCTTCCTCGGCCCGTCCGGTGTCGGAAAGACCGAGCTCGCCAAGACGCTCGCCGAGTTCCTCTTCGGCGACGAGACGGCACTGCTGTCGCTCGACATGTCCGAATATCAGGAAAAGCACACGGTCAGCCGACTCGTCGGCTCGCCCCCTGGCTATGTCGGCTACGACGAAGGCGGCCAGCTCACCGAGAAGGTGCGCCGGAAGCCGTTCTCGGTCGTGCTGTTCGACGAGGTCGAGAAGGCCCATCCCGATGTCTTCAACACGCTGCTGCAGATTCTTGAAGAGGGTCGCCTGACCGACTCCCAGGGTCGCTCGGTCGACTTCCGCAACACCGTTCTGATCATGACCTCGAACCTCGGTACTGCCGATCTGCGGAAGGCCACGATCGGTTTCGGCACCGGCGACGAGGCGATCAACTACGAGAAGATGAAGGAAAAGGTCAACGACGCGCTGAAGGCTCACTTCCGCCCGGAGTTCCTGAACCGCATCGATGACACGATCGTGTTCCACGAGCTCGCCCAGCACGAGGTCCGTCAGATCGTCGATCTGATGATCGCCCGCACCGCCAAGCAACTGGGTGGCCAGGGCATGGGTCTTGAGCTCACCGACGCCGCCAAGGATCATCTGGCCGACAAGGGCTACGACCCCTCCCTCGGTGCTCGACCGTTGCGTCGAGCGATCCAGCGCATGGTCGAGGATCCGCTGTCGGAGAAGCTCCTTCACAAGGAGTTCCGAGCCGGCGAAATCATCATCGTCGACGTCGAGCCGCACGACGACCAGCCCGGTGAGCTGCAGATCGTGTTCCGGGCTATCGAGGGCTTCGAGCCTCCGACCGCACCCGAGCTCGAAGAGGCGCTGGAGGGTGGCGACACCATCTAGTCGTCGCTGACGATCAACGATCGACGAACGGCCCGCCGGTTTCCGGTGGGCCGTTTTTCGTGCGGTCCGCTCGACCTTCGCCGTGGGGTGCCGAACCGGCTTTGTCCTGCTCGGGTTCGCGGACGTGGAGCCTCATTTCGGCCCGAAGCGTCTAGGTTCGAGGCCGTGAAACGGGCGAGGGTCGTCGTGGTGGGGCTGATCGTGCTCCTGGTCGCGTCCGCGTGTCGCGTCGACACGACCGTCGACATCCGGGTCGACGACGACGGCTCGGGTCGCGTCGCCTACACCGTCGTCGCCAACGCCGATGCGGTGAGCCTGCTGGTCGACGATCCGGCTGATCTGCGGTTCGATGATCTCGAGGCTGCCGGCTGGAATCTCGACGGTCCCATCGCCGAGGACGGTGGTGTGACCATCACTGCCTCGAAGCCGTTCCTCTCACCGGAGGAATTGCCGGGTCTGCTCGACGAGTTGCTCGGGGAGGGTGTCGTCTTCTCGAACGTCGCCCTCGAGCAGGCCCACGACTTCTCGATGCTCGGTCTGCGACCCGCCGAGACGTCCTATGACTTCGCCGCCGATGTCGATCCAGCGCCCGATCTTGAGATTCTTGGCGATGCGGAGATCGAGGGTTTGCTCGGTTCGTCGCTCGGCCGCTCGCTCACCCGAGTCGAGGAAGACGCTGGTGGCTCGTTCGCCGGTTCGCTTGGCCTTGTCGTCAACGTCCAACTTCCTGCCAACGTTGCGACCGACAGCGAGCTCGGCGAGTCGGTCGACAATGTCGTCACCTGGGAGTTCTCCTACGGCGACGCCCCGACCACGATCGATGCCCGAGCGTCGATCGACGAGATCCTGCCCCGGGTGTGGTCCCTGGTGGCGATCCTTGCGGCATTGCTGTTTGTCCTGGTGGTGTTGTCCCGCCTGGCGACCTTCGTGATCGTGAAGCTCCGAACTCCCAAGGGTCGCCGGCGTCGCGATCAGCGTCAGCGCGAGAGGCGGGCCGCCACCCGAGCAGCGGAGGCCAACCGCCCGCGCCGTCGCCTGTTGCGTCTGCTTGTCGTCGACGTCCACGGCGTACTCGTGCGCCCGACCGACCCGGTCGACGGTCTCCTGATCCCGTTGATCACCGCCGAGCGACCCGACGCCGACCCCGAGCGCATTCGCGAGCACCATCGGCAATTGATCCTGGGCCGTCTGTCGGCTGAGGAGTTCTGGGGCGAGTGCGGTCTTGGCCCGATGGCCGACGAGATCGAAACCCGCTACCTGTCCTCGTTCCGTCTCGTGCCGGGCTTGCATCCGTTCCTCGACCGGATGGCGACCAGCCGGCTGCCCGTCGCCGCAGTCGGCAACCAGCCTCGTGTTTGGGGCGACCGTCTCCGGCGCATGGCGTCACTCGACGGCGCGATCGCCTCATGGATGGTGAGTGGCGATGTTGGTTCTGGCCTGCCCGAACCCGCCTTGTTCGAGGCGACCCGCCGAACGATGTCGGTCGACCTCTACGACTGCTTCTACCTGTCGAACAATCCCGAGCACCTCGACACGGCGAAGGAGCTCGGCATGGCGACGGGTCTGTTCGTCACCGGGAACGAGGCCGCTCCCGAGACCGAGCACCCGATCGTGCGCGGCTTCGAGGATCTCCTCCGCAGCCGCGGCTCCTGAGCCTCCAGACCGTCACAGCGACCGCGTAGGGTTCGGTCATGGCCCGCACCAAGACCGTTCATCGTTGCACCGAGTGCGGCTGGTCCAGCCCCAAGTGGGTGGGGCGCTGCGGCGGTTGCGGCGAGTGGAACACGCTCGTCGAGGAACTCGACGTCCGTGGCGAGTCCCCTTCCGCGGGGCCGCCATCGTCCAGCCCGTCGCGCATCGCCGACGTGATCGACATCTCCGCTTCGGCTCGCCCCACTGGCCTGCCCGAGGTCGATCGGGTCCTCGGTGGCGGGTTTGTCCCGGGTTCGGTCACGCTCATTGGTGGGGAGCCGGGTATCGGCAAGTCGACCCTGCTGTTGCAGTTGGTCGGGGCGACGGCGGCGGCCGGGGTCACGAGTCTCTACGTGTCGGGTGAGGAGTCTGCGGGGCAGGTCCGCAGCCGCGCCGACCGCCTCGGTGCGGTGCAGGACGCACTGTGGCTGGTGTCGGAGACGGCGCTCCCTCACATCATGACCCACATTGAGAAGGTGCAGCCTGAGATCGTCGTGATCGACTCGATCCAGACCCTGCATGATCCCAACCTCGGTTCTGCTCCTGGCTCGGTTGCGCAGGTTCGTGAGTGTGCGAACCGACTCGTCACCCACGCCAAGGCCCACGGCACGACGGTTCTGCTGGTCGGTCACGTCACCAAAGAGGGCACCCTCGCCGGGCCCCGGGTGCTCGAGCATGTGGTCGACACGGTGCTCGAGTTCGACGGCGATCGTCACCACGGTCTGCGGCTTCTGCGTGCCGCGAAGCACCGCTTTGGCGCCACCACCGAAGTCGGGCTCTTGCAGATGGATCAGTCTGGCCTTGTCACCGTCGAGGATCCGAGCGGGTTGTTCCTGGCGGATCGGGTCACCGGCGTGTCGGGTTCGGCGATCGTCGCCACCGTCGATGGCAATCGGCCGCTCCTGATCGAGGTGCAGGCGTTGGTCTCCGAGTCGCATCTCTCCAACCCGCGCCGGTCGGCGCAGGGTGTCGACGCAGGCCGCCTATCGATGCTGCTTGCGGTGCTCGAACGCCGTTGCGGCTTTCCCACCGGCAGCAGCGACGTGTACGCCCTCGCCGTCGGTGGCGCACGGGTCACCGACCCTGGGGCCGATCTGCCGCTGGCGTTGGCGGTCACGTCGTCGCTTACCGGTGAGCCCCTCGGCGACGAGGTCGTGGCGGTCGGCGAGATCGGGTTGGGAGGCGAGTTGCGCCACGTAAGTCACCTCGACCGGCGCCTTCACGAGGCGGCACGAATGGGGTTCCGGCGAGCGCTCGTGCCGCGGGGTACCGATGTCGAGGTCGACGGGCTCGAGCTCTTGCGTGCCCCTACGCTCGTAGCGGCGATTGCGATTGCTGCCGTCGGCCCGCGCTAGCGGCTGCGGATCGAGAGCTGTTCGCGGTTGGTGATGACGTAGCGCCGATCGTTCTGCTCGAGCCATCCGAGCCGCACGAACGAGGCGATTGCCTTGTTGACCCGCTCGCGGCTGGCACCGACCATTCCGGCGAGCTCCTCCTGCGTGATCGGCAGGGTGAATTCGTCGCTGTCGTCAGCAAGTTCGAGAAGACGCTTGGCGGTGCGGCCCGTGACGTCAAGGAAGACGGAGTCGGCGAGGCTCTCGTCCATCGACCGCAACCGGCTTGCAAGCAGCCGGACGACGGCCCACAGTTCGTTGGGGTTCTCCTCGTAAAGCGCCATGACGGGCGCATACGAGATCTCGATGACCGTCGACGGCTCGAGCGCCCGGGCCTCTGCGGAACGGCCGAGACCGTCGAAGAGTGGCATCTCGCCGAACAGGTCCCCCGGCTCCATCAGGGCAACGACGCTTTCGCGTCCGTCGATCGATTTGTTGGCGATGGCGACGCGGCCTTCGGTGACGACGTACAGCGTGTTCGACTCCTCACCTTCGGTGAAGAGCACATCGCCGCGACGAAGTGTTCGTTCGTCAGCGGTGGCGGCGACCCGGTCGAGGGATGCATCGTCGAGGTCGGCGAACAGCAAGGTGGCTTTGAGAAGCGACTGGAGCATGGTGGTGTCAGACATGTGCGCGGCCCAGACTAGTGAGGTGAACGACGTCGTTGCCGACAAGCCTGAGGTTTGGACTGTGGTTGTCGCGGCCGGGAGCGCATCGAGGTTCGGGGCGCCGAAGCAATTTGCGTCGCTCGGGGGCCGGCGAGTGATCGACCGTTCGGTTGCGACAGCAGCGGCTCACAGCAGTGGGGTGGTCGTCGTGCTGCCCGCTGATGTCGACCTCGGCTATGACGAGGTGGCGACCACGCCGGTTCACCTTGTGGCCGGTGGTGCCACCCGCTCGGAGTCGGTGCGTAACGGCCTGGCGGTGGTGCCCGACAGTGTCGCCATCGTGTTAGTGCACGACGGTGCTCGCCCGCTTGCTTCCGATTCCGTATTCCGAGGTGTGATCGCAGCCGTGGCCGACGGCGCCGACGCCGCCGTCCCGGCCGTCCCGGTCGTCGACTCGATCCGCCACCGTGCCCAGGGCGCCCTCGATCGGTCGCCGCTGGTGGCGGTGCAGACGCCGCAGGGTTTTGCCGCAGACCGACTCCGTTCCGCCCATGCGTTGGGGGACGACGCGAGCGACGACGCCACGCTGGTCGAAGCCGATGGTGGTTCGGTGGTGGTGGTCGACGGCGATGCCGCCAACCTGAAGATCACGAATCCGCTCGATCTTCAGATCGCCGAACTCCTGTTGGGAGAGAGCTCGTGACTGATACCCCCGCACCGCCGCCGTTCCGTGTCGGCCAAGCCTTCGACGTTCACGCCCACACCGACGATCCCGACCGGACGTTGATCCTCGGTGGGGTCCGCTTCGAGGGCGAGCGTGGCCTGGCGGGGAACAGCGACGCCGACATCGTCGCCCATGTCTGCTGCGACGCGATCTTGGGGGCTGCAGGGCTCGGCGATATCGGTCAGATGTTCCCCGACACCGATCCGGCGCTGAAGGGGGCCGACTCGATCGAACTGTTGCGGCGGGCGGCGGATGCCGTGCGAGCCGCCGGCTGGCATCCTGGGAACATCGACCTGTCGGTCGTGCTTGACCGGCCGAAGCTCGTTTCCGTGAAGGACGCTATGCAACGCAACCTCTCCGACGCCGCCGGCTGTCCCGTGACCATCACGGGCCGCCGCACCGAAGGCGTGGGTGCATTCGGACGAGGCGAAGGTGTCGCCGCGTGGGCTGTTGCCCTGGTTCATCGATGAGCGCTAGCGGTCGCAATAGCAAGCCGCAGCCCAAGGGTGGGCGGGGCCGGCCGGCCAAGAACACGGCGAAGGGGCGCGGCAAAGGTCAGGGGAAAGGGCAGCCGAACCGGCCTCGCCGTGGTGATGGTCAGCGGGGCACCACCCCGATCCGTACGCCTGACGAGGGTCGTGGTGGCGGCCACCTGGGCGGTGATCAGGTCGAGGGTCGTCACGCCGTGCGGGAACTTCTCATGGCCGGAACCCGCCGCACTCGCGAGGTGATTTTCGCCGGCGATCTCGATCCGGCTCCGATCCTCGACGACATCATCGATCTCGCCGACGAGCAGAAGGTGACGATCCGCGAGATCTCCCGGTCGAAGTTCGAGTCGATGACCCGCACCGATGGTGCCCAGGGTGTGCTCGCCATGGCACAGCCCTTGCGCCCGACGCCGATCGAGGATCTGCTCGAACCCGAGCGCGACGGCACGCCGCCGTTCCTGTTGCTCCTCGACGGCATCACCGATCCCGGCAACCTCGGCGCGATCCTCCGCACGGCGGAGTGTGCCGGTGTCACCGGGGTCGTGTTGCCCCGCCACCGTGCGGCGCACATCACGCCGACCGTTGCGAAGACCGCCGCCGGGGCCGTCGAGCATCTGCGTATGTCGGTCGTCGGTGGCCTGCCGGCGGCGATGAAGACGCTGTCGCAGCGCGGCATCTGGACCGTTGGTCTTGATGCCGGTGGCGAGCGAAGCATCTTCGATCTGCCCGTTGCCGACGAGCCCGTTGCGCTTGTGCTGGGCGCCGAGGGTCCCGGCCTGTCTCGTCTCGTGCGCGAGCGCTGCGACACGATCGCCAGCATCCCGATGGCCGGTGTGCTCGACAGCCTCAATGTCTCGAACGCCGCAGCAGTTTCGGTTTATGAGATCACCCGCCGACGCGCTGAGGCGTCGGGTGGAAACTGAGCCCGCGACAGGGATCGAACCTGCGACCTGCTGTTTACAAGACAGCTGCTCTACCAACTGAGCTACACGGGCGAGGGTCGGGAATCCGACCGGCTGACGTAGCGTAGGCCGCTCCGGCGCCACCTTTGGTCCGGAATCTGCGATGCTTGGACCGTTGCGCACACTCGCGCGGGTGCCGCTCACGAGGGAGTTTCTGATCGATGACTGCACAAGGACGCTACGCCGCTCCGGATTCGTCGTTCGGCCGTTCGGCCGGGAACGCAGCCGCCCGAGGCGGTGCACTGGTTGCGGTCGCCGTCGTGATCGGTTTTCTGCTGCTGTGGCAGGGCGGGGTCGGCGGCTCGGGTGATGCAGTGATCGTTGCGGACAGCAGCGGGAGTGATGACACCATCGGCGGCGACACTGCCGACGAGGACACCACGGGCGACACCGACGCAGCGACCGACGACGGCACCGGCGAGGATGCCGTTGCTCCAGACGACACGGTCGACACGACGCCCGAGGAGACCATTCCGCCCACGCCGGTCACCCGCCCGCCGGGCGATGTGAAGGTTGCCGTGGCCAACGGTGTCGGCGAGGCAGGCCTTGCCGGCGCCCGAGCGTCGGTGCTGTCGACCGCCGGCTATGTCACGGTCGCCGCAAACGCCGCAGCTGAGACTGCGCAGTCGCAGGTGTATTACGTGGAGGGCTACGGCGAAGATGCTCAGGCCATCGCCGTCGAGCTCGGGGGCGATGCCGCCGTGCTGCGCCCGGCCCCGAGCGACCCGGGTGCACTCGTCACTGACGCCACCGCGGTCGAAGGCTTCCACGTGTTCGTGATCCTCGGCACCGACCGGGTGCTCGGCTGATCCCACCGGTTTCGCGGCGGAGTCGATGAGTACGCATCCGCTCGCCATTTTCTCGACGGCCCCTGGCCGAGGTGGCCTCTTCCTCGACTTCGACGGCACGCTCTCGGACATCGCGTCCACGCCTGAGGGGGCGGTACCGCGGCCGGGCGTGCCCGACCTGTTGTGCGAACTCCACCGGTGCCTCGGGCGCGTGGCGATCGTGTCCGGTCGTCCTGTTGCCTATCTGGCGCCGCACATCCCCGAGTCGGTCGACATCGTGGGGCTCTACGGCCTCGAGTGGCGATTCGGAGGCCGGCATCACACCCTGCGCGAAGCCGAGGAGTGGCGTCCGGTGATCCAGGAGCTCACCGACGCGGCAGTGGCCCGCTTCGGTGAGTCGGTCGTCGAACCCAAGGGTCTGTCGCTCACGATCCACTACCGCGCCGATCCCGAACTGCGGGCACCGATGCAGGCCTGGATGACGGACGTGGCGGAGCGAACCGGAGCCGAGGGGCGCCAGGCCAAGCACTCCTTCGAGGTGCACCCGCCGATACGTCGGGACAAGGGCACGGCCGTCGTGGAATGGTCGTCGGATCTTGATGCGGTCGCGTACGTCGGTGACGACCTCGGCGATCTGCCCGCCTTCGACGGTCTCGACGTGCTCGCCGATCGTGGCGTGGCGACGGTTCGGGTCGCGGTTGCATCCGACGAGGCACCGCCGATCCTGCTCAATCGGGCCGACCATGTCGTCGAAGGCCCGGCGGGGGCGCAGGCGTTGCTCGAAGAACTCGTCGGACTCGTCGCGTCGGCGTTGGGCTGACTGACGCTCGCCGTCGTCTGCAGGCCACCATGGGGGCGATGCACGTACTCGCCTGCGCCGACAAGTTCCGTGGAACCCTCACCGCCCCCGAGTTCGGGGCCGCGGTGGTCGCTGGTGCCGAGGGCCATGAGGTCGTGGTCCAACCGCTCGCTGACGGCGGCGAAGGAACGCTCGATGCCTTCGGTGGGCCGAATCGGCGCACGACGGTCACTGGACCACTCGGCGACCCGGTCGATGCTGCATGGCGGTTGTCGGGTGGACGGGCGGTGATCGAGATGGCGAGGGCGTCGGGTCTGTCGCTCGTGGGTGGCGCCGACGGCAATGATCCACTCGAGGCGACCACCGCGGGAACCGGTGAACTGATCGCCAAGGCGGTCGAGGCAGGCGCAGATGAGATCATCGTCGGGCTGGGTGGCTCGGCGACCACCGACGGGGGCCTTGGCGCACTCCGGGCCCTGCCTGCACCGTCACGGCTGCGTGGGGTGGATCTGGTCGTCGCCTGCGATGTCGAGACGCGCTTCACGGACGCAGCTCGGGTGTTCGGGCCGCAGAAGGGTGCGAGTGCGGCTCAGGTTCGTCTGCTCACCGCTCGGCTCGAACGCCTGGTCGATGTGTACCGGTCCGAGCACGGGGCCGATG
>JAKMFW010000091.1 GCA_022425325.1 Acidimicrobiales bacterium
GGACGCATCATCACCTTGAACTCGGTGATCCAACCGTCGTCGTCGCAGGTGATGATGTCGACCCCGTTGACCGAGACCTCACCGACCATCGTCTCGAACTCGAGCATGGCGTGGTGGCCCTGGGCGATCTTCTTCGTGTAGCGGAACTTGCCGTGCTCATCGTCGTTCGTCGCCGGCGTCGAAGCGGCCTCGTCGCCGGGCAGAACATTCGCTGCCGCCGACAGGTACAGCTTCGAGATTTCCCGACCTCGCTGCGGGGAGAACACCACCGGCGACAAGAAGACGCAGTCCTCATGCAGGAGCGCGTCGAGACCTCCAGGCAGCTGGCCCTTGAGGTGCTGGTGCCAGCGGTCGAGGACGTCGTGGATCGGGTCGTCAGAGCTCATGAGCCCAGATCATGTCACGACGCGCGCCCGCTATCGTCTCGGAGATGAGCAACGAGCGCGAGATTCTCGACTACTCGACGTACGGCAACGCCGTGCGAGAACTGGCCCAACAGGTCGCCGACGACGGCTACCGGCCCGAGATGATTCTCGCCATCGCCCGGGGCGGGCTGCTCGTCGCCGGCTCCCTCGGCTACGCCATGTCGGTCAAGAACATCTATGTCATGAACTGCGAGTACTACACCGGCGTCGACGAGCGACTCCCGGTCCCGGTCATGCTTCCGCCGTACGTCGACTTCGTCGACTTGGAAGGCGCCAAGATCCTCATTGCTGACGACGTTGCCGACACCGGCCACACTCTGAAGATGGTCTACGACCATTGCGCCGAACGGGTCGGTGAGGTGCGTTCCGCCGTGCTCTACGAGAAGTCGCACTCGCTGGTGAAGTGCGAGTACGTCTGGAAGCGAACCGACCAGTGGATCAACTTCCCCTGGTCCACCGAACCGCCGGTGGTCAGCGCCGAGGAGGCCCGCCACAAGGCCCTCGACGCCTAAGCCTTCACCTCGCGACGCTCGCCGTCGCCACGGGTATCAGGCGAGGACTTCGTCCTGGAAGCGCTGGAGAACGTCGAGCTTGCCCGGCCCGACGATCGCGAAGTCGGGAACGATCAACTCATCGACGCCGACCGCTCGGTATTCCTCGATGACCGCCTTCAACTCGTCGACCGTGCCGATGAGCCCCGACCGATGAGCGAGGCTCTCGCGAAGCGTTGCGCTGGTCTCCGTGTCGTCGACGAGGATCAACAGCCCGACGGCGGTCAGGTGGAGATCGTCGAACGAGCGGCCCTCCGCCTCGCAGTGACCACGCAACACCTCGAGGTGCCCGGCGATCGTGTCGGGACGACCCCAGGCGTTCCATTCGTCAGCAGAGCGGGCAACGGTGCGCAAGGTGCGCCGGTGACCTGCACCGCCGATCATGATCGGAATCGTGCCGTTGACGGGTGCCGGATGTACCGGCATCTGGGTGAGGGTGTAGTGCTCACCTGCGAAGTCGACCCGCTGCCCACCGGCGGCGAACACGGCGCGGCACAACGCCGCCGCTTCCTCGAGCATGTCGGAGCGGTCCTTGACCGACGGCAACTCGATGCCGAGCCGCTGATGATCGTTGGTCTGCCAGCCCGCACCGAGGCCGAGCACGGCCCGACCGCCGGAGATGTGATCGAGCGTGAGCGCCATGTTCGCCACGACGCCGGGATGCCGGTAGGTGTTGCCGCCGACCATCAGACCGAGGCGCAGATCAGGCACCGATGCGGCGAGCGCTCCGAGGGTGACCCACCCTTCGAGCATGGGGTTCATCTCGGCCTCGGTCGGGCCCGGCCCATTGTCGTTGTCGGCCGACATCATGAAGTGATCGGGCAACCAGGCGCCACGCCAGCCTGCTTCGGCGGCCCACTGGGCGGCCGAGCGGATGTCGTCGAACGACTGGGTGGACGAGGCCCAATACGAGACGTGGATGTCAGCGTTCCTCTCGCCGATAGGCGATGCCGATCGCTGCGGGTGCCGGCGACGGACGATTCCTCGCACGGAAGGAGATCACCACGAGCACGGCGATCGTCAACAGGAACGGGAGCATGTCGACGAACTGCCCCGAGATCTCGATGTCGAAGAGCGTGAGACGACTCTTGAGCGCAAGTGTCAAGCCGAACAGCAGGGCACCGATCGCCACCCGGCCGACCCGCCACGCACCGAAGATGACGAGCGCGACGGCGATCCAGCCCCGGCCGGCGGTGAGGTTCTGGCTCCACGAACCCACGAGATAGGTCGTCAGGTAGGCGCCGCTCACCCCCGCGAGTGCGCCGCCAGTGGCAACGGCGGCGAATCGCAGCCGCACCACCGAATGGCCGGCGGCATCGGCGGTGGATGCCGTCTCGCCGACCGCTCGCAGGCCGAGGCCGACAGCGGTGCGATTGAGAACGAACCAGGCCACAACGCCGATGATGACGGCGAGGTAGGTCACCGGCGAATGACGGAAGACGACCTCCCCGACCCACGGGATGTCGTCGAGTCCGGGGATCTCGACATCAGCGAACCGCGCCCGTCGTTCGTCGTCGGTGTAGCCGTCGCCGATGAAGTCGGCGAAGCCGAGCCCGAGGAAGGTAAGCGCAAGGCCACTCACGACCTGGTCGGCGCCAAGGCCGACGGCGGCTGCGGCATGGATGAGCGACACGATCGCCCCGGCAACCGCACCGCCGAGCAGGCCGAGCCAGGGACTCCCGGTTTCCACCCCGACGATGAAGCCCATCGCTGCACCGGTCGCCATCATCCCCTCGACCCCGAGGTTGAGCACACCGGCCTTTTCCGAGATCGTCTCACCGAGGGCGGCGAGGTACAGCAGGGTGCCGAACTGGACCGTGGCGACGAGTAGGCCGATCACCCCGGCCTCGGTGAAGGTCACGCCGAGGATCACGACTCGGCCACCTGACGGTCGACTAGCCGGAGCCGGTAGGTCGAGAAGACGGCGGCGCCGATCGCCCCGAAGAGGACCAGGCCCTGCAGGATCGTGGCGACCGCCGGCGAGACGCCCGGGTTGGTCTGGATCGCCTGCCCACCGACTTGGAGCGCCCCGAAAGCGAGGGCGACGGCGGCGACGCCGCTGGGCCGCATGAGGGCGAGGGCCGCCACGATGATGCCGGCGAAGCCGTACCCGTTGGAGATCTGGACGGTGAGCTTGCCAGTGGTGGTGGTGAGCAGCTCGATACCACCGGCGAAACCGGCGACGGCGCCGGAGACGAGCAGCACCCCGAGGACCTTGCGTCGCACCGAGATGCCGGCGTAGGCGGCGGCCTTTTCTGACGAGCCGGCGATGCGCAGCTCGTAGCCCCAGACGCTGCGCCGGAGGTACCACGCAAAGCCGATGATCACCGCAAGGGCGATCAGGACGCCGATGTGGGTGCGTTCCCAGAGCGTGCCGAGTTCGGCCTGGTCAGGACGGGGGGTGACGCCGGGGAAGCCGAAGCCGTCCGGATCCTTCCAGGGGCCCTGCTCGAGGTAGACAATCAGGCGAGATGCGACCTCGGTGAGCATCAGGGTGGTGATGATCTCGCTCACACCGATTTCGGATCGGGCGACGGCGGGACCGAACGACCAGAGCGCACCGCCGAAGGCGGCGGCGAGCAGCATCGCCACGATGAGGATGAGGCCGGGGGCGTCCGGCAGGAGGCGACCGACGAACGTCGCAGCGATGGCGCCGAACATGATCTGACCTTCGGCACCGATGTTCCAGAGGCCCATCGTGGCCGCGATCGACACGGCAAGGCCGGCGAGCGCAAGCGGCACGGCTCGGTTGAACGTGTCGCTCCAGGTGTTCTGTGAGCCGAGCGAGCGATCCCACATGCGCTCGTACACGTCGAGGACCGGGTCACCGGTGATCCACAGCAGGATCGCACCGACGACGAGCGCGAAGACAAGACCGACGAGGAAGGCGAGCGGCTGGCCGCCCCGAGTCGGTGTTTCGCGGCGAGCGAGCACGAGCCGCTTCACGACGACACCTCCTCGGTGTCGGGCCGGGTGCTGCGATCAGACCCGCCGATCATGGCAGCGCCGATATCAGCGCGGGTCGCGACACGGGGGTCGAACTCGCCGACGATGCGACCCTCGACCATGACGAGGATCCGGTCGGCGAGGGCCAGGAGTTCGTCGAGGTCCTCCGAGACCATCAACACGCCGGTGCCGTTGTCGCGCTGCTGGACGATGAGGCGCTGGATCGCCCGAACGCCGGCGACGTCGAGGCCCCGGGTGGGCTGAGAGGCAACGAGGATGTCGGGCTCACCGGTGAGCTCCCGGCCGAGCAACAGTCGTTGGAGATTGCCACCCGAGAGCGAGGCGAGCGGCGCATCTTTCGAACCGATCTTGACCTCGAACTCACGGATGATCTGGTCGGTGAGTTGGTCGGCGTCGTCCCAGGCGAGCATCGGCCCACGCCGCAACTTGCGGTACGCCCGCATCATCGCATTCTCGGTGACCGGAAGTTTCGGGGCGAGCCCGACACCGAGACGATCCTCGGGAACGTAGGCAAGACCGGCCCGGAAGCGCCGTTGAGGCGGCGCCGAGGTGACGTCGTGCTGCATGACCGTGATCGTGCCGGATTCGACCGGCTCGAGGCCGGCGATGGCGTCGGTGAGGGCCCGCTGACCGTTGCCGGCGACGCCGGCGATACCGACGATCTCACCTGAGCGAACCTCCAGCGAGACGTCGTCGACGGCGAGGAGACCTCGGGCATCACGGACCGACAGCGCGTCGACGGTGAGTGCCGGATCACCCGGCATGGCGACCGCAACCGGCACCGGTTCAACGGCGACGTCGCCGACCATGAGTCGCGCGAGTTCGGACGCGTCGACCTCGGCGACGGAGAGCGACGCGGCGACGGTTGCGCCACCGCGCAGCACCGTGGCCTCGTCGCAGAAGGACACGACCTCGTCGAGCTTGTGTGAGATGAAGATCACCGAACGCCCTTCGGCGACCATGCGCCGGAGAACCTCGCCGAGCTCGACCGCCTCCTGCGGCGTGAGCACAGCGGTGGGTTCGTCGAGGATCAAGACGTTGGCGTCACGCCACAGCGCCTTGAGGATCTCGACGCGCTGGCGCTCTCCCATCGAGAGTTGCCAGACCGGTCGGGCCGGGTCGGCATCGAAGCCGAAGCGGGCCGCCAAGTCGGCGACCGACGCCTCGATACCGCCCTGGTCGATGATCCGTGGGGCGGCGCCGAGGACAACGTTCTCGGCGACGGTGAAGGTCGGCACCAGGCGAAATTCCTGGTGGACCATGCCGACGCCCGCGGCGATTGCGTCGGCGGGCGAGGAGAACGACATCTCCTGCCCGCTGAGACGAACCGCGCCCTCGTTGGGGCGGTACACCCCGGCGAGGCAGTTCATGAGCGTGGTTTTCCCGGCGCCGTTCTCACCGAGAACGGCGTGCACCGTTCCGGGGCGCACCCGGAGGTTAGCCCCCGCATTGGCGATCCCACCCGGCAACCGCCTCCACAAGCCCGCCAGTTCGACCGCCGGCACCGGCCCCCAACCGCCCCACCGAAGACGCC
>JAKMFW010000030.1 GCA_022425325.1 Acidimicrobiales bacterium
TTTTTGTTAAAAAAAAAATACCGCCCGCTGGGGGGGGCCGGGCCTGCCCCCCCCCCCCCGGGCCGCCCTACCGCAGCGGTGTGCCTGCCTCTAGCAGCAAGGCACGCAGAAACTGGGTTGATCGTTGGCCGTTACGATTAACGGCCTGAGGAGCGGGGCTGTTATGTCACGCTAGCTACTTCGTGACCGTTGGGGGCTTCGAGTGAATTCGGATATCAAGAGTCGCCTGCAAGGTCGAGATCTCGGGCGACTGGCGCGGGTGCAAACGCCGTATCTGTCTCGATGGCGCCAAAACTTTCCGTTCACGGTTTTTATTCTTCCTGCCCTGATCGTCTACTCGGTAGCGGTAGTCCTGCCGCTCATCCAGACGTTCCGGTATTCGTTTACGAACTATGACGGTCTGAATCCCGAGTATGACTTCGTCGGGCTAGAAAATTACCGAAAGACCCTCAGCTCCGAACAGCTCATTGAACCGTTCATTAGAACAATCGGGTTTTCTTTGGTCGTGCCACTTTTGGTAACGGTCTTCGCGATACCCCTTTCGTTGGTCTTGAACGGCCGCTTCAAGACACGCAACTTCCAGCGCGCTTCGTTCTTCTTCCCCGCAATACTCTCGGCCCTCTTCCTTGGATACTCGTGGACCTTCATTCTCTCCTCCTCGAAGTACGGCATGATCAACGCTCTTCTCGAGCAGTTCGGGTTCGACCGACAGCTCTTGCTCGCTGATTCAGACCTGGCGATGTGGCTCATCGTCCTCGTTGTTGTTTGGTCGCAGGTCGGATGGCATGCCGCCCTTTACTTGGCCAATCTTCAGACCATTGATCCTGCACTCTTTGAGGCGGCGGATATCGATGGCGCGAGCGGATTCCAAAGGTTCCGCTTCATAACACTCCCGCATTTGGCTCCGGCGATGACGGTAAGCGTCGCATTGCTAATTATTGGGAGCTTGAAGGTGTTTGATCTGCCGTTAGCAATGACAGATGGGGGTCCAGGCCGATCGACGATCTTGATGACTCAGTCCATCATCATTCAAGGACTTTCTTCGTCTCGGATCGGGCTTGCGTCGGCGATGTCATTTCTGTTCTTCCTGGTCATCGCTGTGATCACCTTCGCTCAAGTGACGCTGATGTCGCGCCACGAGGATGAGAACTGATGCGCCGCTACACGGCTCGAACGCTCGTTGGCGAAATCACAATGTTGGTGGTTTGCGGTGTCTTTCTGATTCCGATCTACTTTCTCGTTGTTTCGTCCTTCAAGACACAGCCAGAGATCCTCAGCTCGCCACTCGGACTACCGGATTCGATTGACTTCTCGAACTATGGCGAAGCGCTTGAAGGCATCAATTTCTTTCACCACTTCTGGATTTCGGTCTACATCACAACGATCTCGGTCGTTCTTATCGTGGTGTTCGGATCGATGGCTGCGTACACGATCGCCAGGAAAACGAATCGGCTGACAAAGTTCCTTCGCAACTACTTCCTCATTGGGTTCATGGTCCCGATTCAGACGACGATGCTTCCGCTGTTTCTCATCATGCGGGATCTCAACCTGCTGAATACGAAGCAAGGCTTGATCTTCCTCCACTGCAACGGAGCTGTGTTCGCTCTCTTTCTCTACACGGGCTTCATGCGTGCTATGCCGCGCGACTTGGAGGAGGCCGCAGCGGTTGATGGCGCTGGTCAGTTTCGGATCTTCTGGAGAATCGTGTTCCCTCTCCTCAAACCAGTTACTGCGACGGTTGCCATCTTCAACTTCGTTTGGGTCTGGAACGACTTCATACTTGGCTTCCTTTTCCTGGGCACAACGGATAATGCGACGTTGACGATGCAGGTCTACAACGGGGTCGGTCAGTTTGAGAACGATTGGTCCATCATGATTCCGATGCTCATCCTCACCACGCTCCCGATAGTGATCTTCTTCTTGGTCATGCAGAGGCGAATCATCGGCGGACTGGCAGCTGGCTCGCTGAAGGGCTGAGACGAATCATGCCGCAACAACAGACAACTAGAGCGAGCAACGGACAGCTAAGGAACGACGTTGAGTAAGCAATCCATTCCGAGGCCCGAGTACCCAAGGCCACAGTTCGAGCGGTCAGATTGGCTTTGCTTGAACGGTCGCTGGGAGTTCGAAATCGATCAGGGTGACAGCGGAATACAACGAGGCGTCCACGAGCGGCCTCTGCGCGATGAAATTCTCGTTCCTTTCTGCCCCGAGTCAGACAAGTCCGGGATAGCAAACCCTGACTATCTCAATGCTGTCTGGTACCGACGCACGGTGCAGATTCCGAAGAGCTGGCGAGACCGAAAACTTCTTCTTCACTTTCAGGCAGTCGACTACGACACAACCGTCTGGGTTGACGGCGCTGAAGTCGGACGTCATCGGGGCGGCTTCACGCCTTTCTCCTGTGATCTCGGCCGCCTTGCTGGCTCCAGCGATGACATCACGATCGTGGTTCGGGCGAGAGACGAGGCATGGGGACAGGCCCAGCCCCGAGGGAAACAGGCCAGAGATTTCGCCCCGAACGCATGCAACTACCTCCGCGCTACCGGCATCTGGCAGACCGTTTGGATCGAGCCTGTTCCTGACGTGGCGCTGCGTCGACCCAGAATCACGCCCGACGTCGCAAACAGCACCATCCGAGTGGAGCAACCAATCTCGAACAATGGCGTTGGCCTAAAGTTCCAAGCGGTGCTGAGCGACGCCGCCGGGCCGATCACCACCGCCGAATGTTCCGCTGAGTTTGACCTGTCCCCACGACTCGATCTCCCCATCCCTTCAGAGCGTCGACGCCTTTGGTCGATCGAAGACCCGTATCTCTACGACCTCGACCTGCGCTTGGTTGATGCTGACGGCACGGTGGTGGATCAGGCCAGCTCCTACGCTGGTTTGCGAAGTGTTGCCATCATCGGAAACGCAATCACGCTGAACGGCCAGGTCGTGTTCCAACGTCTAGTCCTTGACCAGGGCTGGTACCCCGAAAGCGGGATGACGGCGCCGACCGACGATCATCTCGTCAGAGACATCGAATTGAGCCAGGCGGCTGGCTTCAACGGGGCGCGTCTTCACGAGAAGGTATTCGAGGAGCGATTCCTCTACCACGCAGATCGACTCGGATACATCGTGTGGGGAGAGTTTGGCGACTGGGGGTGCAGCAAGAACGGTCCGGTTCCTTGGGACCACCAGCACCTCGGGCCCGAATACGTGACGCAATGGCTGGAGTGTCTCGAACGAGACTACTCCCATCCGAGCATCGTTGGATGGTGCCCTCTTAACGAGACATGGCAGGTCATTGGGGATCGCATCACAATGCTCGATGACGCCACCCAGGGCATGTACCTCGCTACGAAGGCGATGGATGGCACTCGTCCCGTTCTCGACGCTTCGGGCTACTCCCATCGCGTCCGCGGAGCCGACGTCTTCGACAGCCACGACTACGAGCAGGATCCAGAGACGTTCCGAAAGACGCACGCTGGTCTTGCCGACGGGGAGCCGTACATCAACGACAGCCGTGGCTTGGAAACGCTGACGAGCCTTACCGACTGGTCGATCCCTTACGCCGGCCAGCCCTTCTTCGTGAGTGAGTTCGGCGGCATCAGATGGAATCCCGTCGTCCAAGAGGGCGAAGACTCCTGGGGCTATGGAAATCAGCCCGAAAGCCTGGAGGCGTTCTACGATCGTTTTGAAGGCTTGGTTTCGGTTTTGCTGGACGATCCCAACATGTTTGGTTACTGCTACACCCAGCTAACCGACGTCTACCAAGAACAGAACGGCATCTACTCCTTCGACCGGTCCGCCAAGTTCGACGCAGAACGGTTGCGAGCAGCCCAGGTCCGGGCTGCGGCCATCGAGCTCATTCACCGGGTCTCCTGAGGTTGCTTCGTTGAGACCAGACTGTTCCGTGCGCGAAATTGATAACGCCTCTATCGCGTTCGTCGGCCGACGTTGCGCACAGGGCCTGCTTAGCGCAAATAGCGGAATCCCTGTGGATCTTTCGGTAGGTGAGTAGGCGAAACATGCGGAGCAAAAACAGCGGTGAGAACAGGCGTACGCGATTCGTCAACGTCGGTCAAGACAACACCGATGAACTCGTGCTGGTCGCGAAAGCGCTTGGTTCACCGATGCGCATCCAGATACTCGAATTTCTCCAGGACAAGACCGCAAATGTGTCCGAAATTGCTCAAGGTCTAGGCATTCCCAGAGCAACAGCAGATCTCCACATCTCTGTCCTCGCCGACGCGGGCTTCCTGGAATTCGAGACGCTTCCGGCGAAGCGAGGAGTCCAGAAAGTCTGCACTCGCAGTCACGACATCGTTGTGCTCCACGTTCCTAAAGCCCCGTCGAGTGAGTTGCTCGATGTCGTGACGACCGACATGCCAATCGGCAACTTCGTCGACTACAAAATTAGAGCTATCGAATCAGGTGGCACGTGCGGTCTGGTCGGTGAGAACTCCGTGATCGGGATGTTGGACGACGTTGCTTCGTTCCATGAGCCGGATCGAGTTAACGCCCAAATCATCTACTTCGATGCCGGGTATCTCGAGTACCGATTCCCTTTCCGGTCGAAGGCTGACCACATGCCGCGGTCTCTTACGCTGACCGCAGAACTGTGCTCAGAAGCCGAGGGATATCACCTTGATTGGCCTTCCGACATTTTCGTCGAGATTAATGATGTTGAACTCGGGATCTGGACATCACCCGCAGACTTTGGTGGAACGCGTGGCCGCCGAACCCCTGATTGGTGGCCAACAGGCAGCTCTCAATTCGGCCTGGTCCCCACATGGACCACCGATACAGAGGGAACCACGATAAACGGCGAGAAGGTTTCGAACGTTTGTATCGATGACCTCGATCTCGCCCGACACTCCTTTGTGAAGGTACGACTCGGTGTCCGGGCCGACGCACAGAACTGCGGAGGTCTGAACCTCTTTGGTGAGCGAGCTGGAAATGCCGAGCAGGGCATCGTCCTCAAGTTGGACTTCTGACAGTGCTCACTTCTGCAGCAGTGCGGGTTCTGGGTAATACCTGCCCCCCGCGAAAGGCGGACACGTAGATGCCACTTTTCGACATGCCCATCGACGAGTTGGAAGCATTTCGGCCGAGTATCGACGAGCCGTCAGATTTCGATCGTTTCTGGACGGACACGCTCCGAGAGACCGATGAACAAGCCCTCGACATCAGCTTCACGAGAGTCGCCCCGGGCCTTGAGAACATCGAAGCCTTCGATCTTTCGTTCGTTGGCTTCGGAGGACAGCGCATCAATGGTTGGATGCTGATACCCGGGCCTCTCGATGAACCTCGGCCCTGTGTCGTCCAGTATCTCGGCTACTCAGGCGGCCGTGGGTCGGTGTTTGACTGGCTTCTTTGGCCGAGTCTTGGGTACGCCTGCCTCGTAATGGACACAAGGGGGCAAGGCTGGTCTCATCATCACCCGGGAGCAACCGCCGACAGCTTTGAAACCGATGGAGTGTCATCGCTACCGGGCTGCATGACACGAGGCATTCTGGATCCCGAAACCTACTTCTACCGAAGAGTGTTCGCCGATGCAGTTCGCGCCGTGCAGGTCGCTAAATCGCACCCTTCAGTCGACGCGGAACGCATTGCAGTCCACGGCGCAAGTCAGGGCGGCGGAATTGCGCTGGCCGTGACAGGGCTGGACCCGTCGGTTCACCTGTTGCTCGCTGATGTCCCGTTTCTCTGCCACTTCCGCCGTGCGATCGATCTCGTCGACACTCTGCCCTACGGTGAGATCACACAGTTTTTGGCTGTGCATCGAACCTCGGCCGACGCTGTGTTTCGAACACTTTCGTATTTCGACGGGGTTAGCTTTGCGGCCCGCGCCAAGGCTCGTGCGACGTTCTCCGTAGCCCTCGCCGACACCGTCTGCCCACCGAGCACGGTCTTTGCTGCATATAACAACTACACCGGTCCGAAGGAAATAACGGTCTACCCGCACAACAACCACGAGGGTGGCGGCCCAGCACATCGGGAATCGCAGGTCGAGTTCCTCCGAAGCATATGGACGGACGGCACATGAGCGTTGGCGACGCAGACCTCCGTCAGGTGTTCGCGCCGGGGCGTGTGAACCTCATCGGTGACCACACGGACTACACGGGTGGTCTCGTGTTTCCGATGGCCATCGATCGCGGCATCCGGATCAATGGAAAGATCGGGGGCACCCACCTCGCCGTCCGTTCCGATCGAGAAGCGGCGAACGCCAACGTCCTCCTGCCGGTTAGCGAACCTGAGGCCATCACCCCATCATGGGCCCGGCATCTGGCGGGAGTCGCAGCAGAAATGGGCGCGATGAATGGGTTCACTGGGGAAGTGACATCGGACCTCCCCGTCGGGGGGTTGTCATCGAGCGCAGCATTACAGGTGGCGACGGCCCTCATGCTTGACCATCAAGGCTCGCCACTTGACATTGCGACCCTCTGCCAAAAGGCGGAGCATCGAGCCACTGGGGTGCCATGCGGGATCATGGACCAATTGACCATTGCGGCAGGAATAGAGGGGCATGCGTTGATGATTGATTGTCATCAACTTCACATCCTTCCCGTTCCGGTTCCCGACGATGTCGAGATCGTCATCGTGCATTCAGGTCAACATCGCGAACTCGTCACGTCTGACTACGGGCTCCGACGGGCCCAATGTGAGGCCGCAGAGGATCTAATTGGGCCACTTCGGCTCGCTTCCACCGATGAGGTTGACGAGCTTGATGATCCCATGCTTCAAGCTCGGGCACGCCATGTGGTCACTGAAAACAAGCGCGTTGGCATCTTCGCAGAGGCGCTGGCAGCGGGGGATTACTCCGAGGCCGGCCAGCAAATGCGTGACTCTCATAAAAGCCTTGGCAGCGACTTTGAAGTCTCAACTCTCGCTCTTGACGCCCTCGTGGATGATCTTGTGAGCGTGCCTGGTGTTTATGGCGCCCGACTTACCGGGGCGGGGTTCGGTGGGGCGGTGGTGGCCCTAGCACGGCCTGGAACACTCGAGCGAGGATTCGCCGTAAAGGCCTCGGCTGGGGCGCGAGTGCTGTGATTCGACTGAGGCAGGAACGCCGGCGAGTAGGTGCTCGATGACTGGACCTGGCGAAGTGTCCGTGCGGCCGGTTGGGCGTCTTGCAACCGGGGCAACCATCTCAGCTGTTGAGATCTCAAACGAGTACATGCAAGTGACACTGCTTGATCTCGGGGCAACCCTTTGGACCCTCAAACCGCGGGGTCACTCGTCTGCGATGGGAATCACACTGGCGCACAGCGATCCCCTTTCGTATTCACTGAATCCTCCATACCTCGGCTGCACTGTGGGGCCATTGGCGAATCGAGTGGGCGACTCAGCATTCGTGCTTGATGGCCAGCGTTACGATCTAGCCCCTAACGATGGAGCCCATCATCTTCACGGTGGCCCGACTGGATTTGGCCATCGCTTGTGGGAAGCCGAGCCGAGTGATGGGGCAACTGAGGTTGTTTTTCGCCTACACCGCAGAGACGGAGAGGGTGGCTACCCAGGAAACCTTGACGTGGAGGTGGTATGGACACTCGAAGGCAACTGCCTCCGTTTCGCTTGGTCGGCGTCAGCTGACAAAGCGACGCCTGTTTCGATTACCAATCACACCTATTGGAATCTGGCTGGCACAGGCACGATCGAGAATCATCTCCTGCGCGTCGATGCTGAAGCGTTCGTCGAGGTAGACGGAAATCTGATTCCTCGTGGTCCTCTTGTGTCCTTATCAGGGAGTGCGTTTGATCTCGCCGAATCGACCCGCGTTGGCGACGCAATCGAGCGTGTCGGCTTCGGCGGAATCGACCACTGCTATGCGCTCGTTCCAGACGGTTGCGTTGAGCTGCGAGAGCCGGGTAGCGGACTAAGTCTTGCAATAGAGACGTCGCTTCCTGGCTTGCAGGTGTACACCGGTCACCAACTCGATGGCACGGCGGAACAGGGAGGCTTCCAGCCGATGGCAGGGCTTTGTCTGGAGACACAGTTTTTTCCTGATGCGGTCAACAACCCTTTGTATCCCTCGCCGTGGGTGGTCCCTGACAAGCCAGTTCACCACTGGACGGACTACACCTTTGACGGTATCGAGCCGACTGGCGCGGCTTGAAATGCGTCCGCCGTGCACATCCTCCGACTTCAAACGACGCAGCCAAGCGCGCCAGAAGGATTCCTCCCATGATTGAGATTTCTGCTCCTTGGAGCGCCTCAGGACTTATCGCAGGTTTGAGCCGCCACAGCGTTATTGAGCATCGACCTCGCCCAATAGGCCACGAACGAAAGCCGGACCGAGCGTGGCGCCTTCAAGCAGGTCGGTTGATGATCGCTTTCGGTGGCCCGGATGGCCGGCGAGCCTATGGACATGGCCCGGAGCGACATGATGAAGGGAGCCGAGATGGCTGACGTGAAACTGGACAAGATTACCAAAATCTATCCCAATGGCTTCCAGGCGGTATCAGAGCTTTCTCTGGACCTGATCGAAGGTGAGTTCTTGGTACTCGTGGGTCCATCGGGCTGCGGCAAATCCACCACGCTCCGAATGATTGCAGGGCTTGAGGAGATCAGTGGTGGCGACCTCTTTGTCGGTGAGCGGCGAGTGAACGATGTCCTTCCGAAAGACCGCGATATCGCCATGGTGTTCCAGAACTATGCGCTCTACCCGCAAATGACAGTCGCCGAGAACATCGGGTTCCCGCTTCGGCTTCGCAAAGTGCGCAAGGCTGACCGCAGAACAAAGGTCGAGGAAGCAGCGCGAATTCTGGAACTTACCGAACAGCTCCACAAGAAGCCCGGGAAGCTATCTGGCGGTCAGCGCCAGCGGGTAGCTATGGGTCGTGCGATCGTTCGTCAGCCCTCACTATTCCTCATGGACGAACCGCTCTCAAACCTCGATGCCAAGCTCAGAGTTCAGATGCGCGGCGACATCGCAAGTATCCAGCGCGAGCTAGGTGTGACGACGTTCTACGTCACCCATGACCAGGTGGAGGCGATGACCATGGGCGACCGGGTCGCCGTAATCAAGGACGGTTATCTCCAGCAAGTCGCCTCGCCCGAATCGCTTTACGAAGAACCAGACAACGTATTCGTTGCCGCCTTCATCGGCTCACCTTCAATGAATCTCTTCGAGGGGGTCGTGTGGGAGGACGGCGACCAGCTCGCGGTTGACTTCGGCGACCAACACTTAGCGTTGGACCCAGGGTTACTAAGCACGAGACCGGCCTTGCGCGGTTACATCGGAAAGCCGGTCGTAGTTGGGATACGGCCGGAAGATATGGAGGACGCCGCAGTCGTCTCGGCTCACCCGGCTGATCAGCGTATCAGCGTCAAAATTGACGTCCGTGAGGCACTAGGAGCCGAGACGGTCATGCACTTTCGGCTTGCGGCGAATCCGGTCGACAGCGGAGACCCTGACGCGCTGGACGAACTCGGCAGCGAGAACGAGAGTCGTTGCACGGCACGTTTCAGCCCAGACAGTCGTGTCCGTGTCGGAGAGCACACCCAGGTGAACGTCGCTACCGAGAAGATGCACTTTTTCGATATGGCGACCCATGTTGCCATCCGTTCGTGAATACAAGAACAGCTCTCGTGTTCACCAACCCTGCCTTTGTCGCGAGCAACCGTAAATTCCGAAATTGCGGCAGTCCGGTGCACGGCTCATGTTGTGCGGCCAGGTTGACAGAATTGTCACCGCCGCCGCTTCGCCGCGCGCCCTCACACGTCTTCGCAACCGTTCGGATTGCGCCGTGATTGTTGTAATCAACGGAGGCACCCAAGGGCTTGGTGAGGCAGTCGCGCGGAGTCTCGTGAGTCAGGGCGTAGCCACCGGTCTCGCCCTGTGCGGCCGGTCCAGTGATCGAGGGCAACGGCTCGCGGCTGAACTAACTGGGTCGGGCACCCCGACCATATTTTTGCAGGCTGACATGTACGACGCCGAAGCGCCGCAGGCCATCGTCGACGCAGCCATTGCTGAGTTTGGGACCCTCGGCGGCGTGGTCAATGTCGCTGCCACTACAACGCGGGCGACGCTCTTTGAGGACACGGCTGAGCACGTCGACCGCCACATGTTGCTCAACGTCCGGGCACCGTACCTGTTGATCCAAGCCGCAGCGCGGGTCATGGTCGAGCAAGGTGTGCCAGGATCGATCGTCAATGTTGGTTCCACCAGTGGTCACGGCGGGCAGACCAAGCTCACCGCCTACGCAATGTCCAAAGGTGCGATGTCGGTGATGACAAAGAACTTGGCCTTCGGTTTGATGCAGCACCGGATACGAGTAAACCAAGTGAACCCAGGATGGATGGAGACTGAGTCCGAGCACCGCACTCAGGTCGAACAGGATGGAGCCCCGGAGAACTGGCTTGAACTCGCCAGACCGTCGAGGCCGTTGGGTCGACTGGTGCAGCCGGGTGAGGTTGCCAACGCAATCGTCTATTGCCTCTCACCCGCCTCAGGACTCATGACCGGTAACTGCATCGACGTCGATCAATCGGTCCAGGGGGCTGGCGATCCACCGCTCCCCTCGGCAGAAGATACAGTTCACCCCTCCCCGGGCTGAAGGGGCGCGTCTTGGACACCCACCGCCCCGCATCTGGTGGAGAGGTTCTATGAGTGAGACTTCGTTTTTTTGGGACCGCGCTGCGCAACAATCCTGAGGACGTTCAAGACACCGGATGACCGTTCAAGCCTGCCCAGGTCACTCAACCACAGCTTGGCCGGCCGAACAGTTCCAGCTCCACAACGCAATTGCACCAAGCCCCCCTACCCGGCCGCCTACTCAAGGCGGCAGAGCCCAGTCGAAGCTTGCAGCGGCGTCGGGCCAGCAGCATCAGGCCGAAGCCGGGTGCTCTCGCAATGCAAATAGGGTTGACGTCGACTCACAAGCAGCAGATCGGCGCCCATTGGTGGAGCCTTTGTCCCAGTAAGGGAGGTAAGCCCAGAGCGCCGCTGAGCGATCGCGCCGACCGATGGAGACGACTACACGAGTGGCTGGGGCCGACGATTCACCCGACGCGTCCCCGCGCCGGCAACCGAACACGCGCTCTATGGCGTGCCCCCGGAGCGGCGTGAGGCTGCGGATCCGTACTCTGATCGTTTCCACACTCGAATAGCGAGACGTCTAAAACCGATACCCAAAGGGCAGCGCAAGTCGGTGTTGGGTGAGCAAGTCAGAATCGGCAAGGAGCGCTCGAGTTTGCATGTCGACGGCGATTTTGCCCTCGTCGAGGACGAGCGACCGGGCACACGTGGCCAGCGCAAACGGAAGATCGTGGGTGACTACCAGCTGGGTCTGAGGAAGCGACGAGAGAAGGCCCGCCAACTCGTGACGCCCAAGCGGATCGATCCCCGAAGTGGGTTCGTCGAGCACGAGAATCTCCGGATTCATCGAGAGCACCGACGCCACGGCTGCCCGGCGTTGCTCACCCCCGCTCAGGTGGTGAGGTGCATGCTCTGCAAGTCCGGCGGCGCCGACGTCATCGAGGGCTTGCTCGACGCGACGAGCGATCTCCACAGCGTCAAGACCCAGGTTCGCCGGACCGAAGGCGACGTCGTCGCGGACCCGGTGCATGAAGAGTTGATCATTCGGATCCTGGAAGATGAGGCCGACTCGGCGTCGGATCTCAGCGAGCGTTTCGTCCCCCAAAACGACTCCACTGATCACGATTTCGCCCCGCTGAGCGCGGAGCAGCCCGTTGAGGTGCAGCGCCAGTGTCGTCTTTCCTGAGCCGTTGGGGCCGAGGAGTGCGACCCGTTCGCCGGCTTCGATCGTGATGTCGAGGCCATCGAAGACCGGGTGGTGTTCGCCCGGGTACGTGAAGGCAAGGTCTTTGACGACAACCGTGGCGCTCACGTCAGCCCCACGATCGTGAAGCCGACCAGGGAAACCACCGCCGGGACCGCCGCGAGTAGCCAATCGTTCCGCGTCGTGCTGGCTTCGCTGAAGGTCGGCATCGTGCCGGTGAATCCCCGCGCCGCCATGGCGTCGTGGACCCGCTCGCCGCGTTCATAAGTCCGGACGAACAGTGCCCCTGCGGACGATGCCAGCGGACGGTTTTGCCAAAGCCACCGCGGGTTGTAGGCCCGTGCCGCCATCGCCCGTCGCATCCGGCCGAACTCGTCGACCATCAGGTCGAGGTAGCGGAACATGAAACCGATGATGGCGACGACTGCCGCTGGCACCCGCAGGCGGCTTAAGCCCGTCAGAAGTTCCGGGATTGGGGTCGTCGCAGTCACCGCAATGCTTGCGGCCCCACCGAGCGTCGCTTTCGCCAGCACATTCCAACTCGCCCACAGCCCGTCGATCGACAGGCTGATTCCGAGTACGGAGGTCGTCTCGCCGTCTCCGATGAACGGGAACAGGAAGGCGAAGGCCACGAAGGGCAGAATCGCCGCAAGGCGGCCCAGCACAACTCGAGGTGTGAGGCGGGCCACGACCAACACGCCGAGGAGCACGGCCGCGTCAACGGCGAACGCGAGTACCCACTGACGGGGCGTGATCGCCACGGTGATGACGAAGCCGAGCAGGCCGAGGAGTTTGGCCTCGGGTGCTATGCGGTGAATCGGGCTCGTGCCATGGACATGTAGATGCCGATGATCGAACACTCCTGGGCTGCTCATGGTCGGGGCGAGGGTGCAGGTCGAAGCCGACGTTGAGCCGAGGCCATTCCCCAGCCGACGGTAAGGGTGAGAAGCACCCCGGTCGACCCCGCAACGGCGAGGCTCAGCCCCTCGTTGTCGAGGCCTCGGGTCGCATAGTCGGCGAAGAGGCCGCCGGCGAAGGGTTGGGCCTCAGCCGTGTCGGCGAAGCCCGTGTCCTCGGCAACTCGCTCAAGGCCGTCTGGATCCCCGGCGGCGAACTGGCTGATGGCCGTAGCGAGCACGAGCGCAACAAGCACGGCGCCAATGGCAAACGTACGGTTTGCGACCCGACGCTGGCCGGCGAGCTGAGTCGGGGAGAGGTCGGCGGCTCCCACGACGAGATCGGGGCGTGACGCCATGACCGCAGCGACGACGAGGCCGGTGATGACCGCCTCCCCGACGCCGATCAGCACATGGACACCGACCATCGCCCCGAAGACGGTGTCGAAGGCAACCGGGGCCGTGGCTCCGAAAAGCCATTGCAGCGAGAAAGCCATGGAGGACAACACGACGGAGACGCCCGCCGCCAACGCGCCAGCACCCACGACCCCGCCCACGTTGCGAGGGAGGAGGCGACGGAACCCCCGGAACAGTGCCCAGCCGGCGAAGGCCGGCACGACCGCCATGTTGACCGTGTTGTAGCCGAGCGCAGTGAGGCCGCCGTCGGCGAAGACGAGCGCTTGAACGACGACGACGATCGCCACCACCAGCGACCCGACCCACGGGCCGAGCAGGATCGCCGCGAGCGCGCCACCGAGCAGGTGGCCGGTCGTGCCCGAGGCCACCGGGAAATTCACCATCTGGGCAGCGAAGATGAATGCTGCGCACACGCCGGCGAGCGGCACACGGCGATCGCCCAATTCGACCTCACTGGCACGCAATGCCTTGCCCAACACGATCGCTGCAACGATCGCCATGGCGGCAGCAACAGACGGGTCGAGGAAGCCATCGGGGGCATGCATTCCTACGATCAACGACGCCACCTCCTGCGTGCACACCAGCCGCGAGCAACGTATGTCCGTCGTTCGGCCTACTGCAACTCGTTCGCAATAGCGTAGCGATGGCCACTTCTGCCTACCCTGTCGGCGTGGATCTCGAGGTCGAGCTGCGCACCCACGGGTATCGGGTCACCACCGCTCGCCGAGTGGTCTGGGATGTCCTCTCCGCGGCCGGCGACCATCTCACCGCGCCGTCGATCACGAGCCGGGTGCATGCTGTCGATCCGTCGATCAACGGCGCCTCGGTGTACCGGGCCCTCACGCTCTTCGCCGAACTCGGACTCGTACGGGAATCCCGTTACGAGGATGCGTCGACCTGGGAGCCCTTCCACGACGACGCCGCCATCCACCTCGTGTGCTCTGAATGCGGCCAGGTGATGCACCACGACACCGAACTCGTGCCGCGCCTGCGGCGTGCCATCCAAGTCGCCACCGACTTCGCACCCGACGAGATCGACGTGCGCGTGTCAGGGCGTTGCGGTCACTGCCCAGCGGAGTCGCCGGCCTGAGCTCGGATCACGGCGGCGGCGCTCACGAGGCGGCACCCACGCGGCGATCGATGTGATCCACCATGGCAGCAAGCCCCTCGTCGAGGCCGCGCCGACCGGAACCGAGACGGAAGCGGTCGGGGAATGACGGTCCGACCTCCGACCGGTAGATCGTCGAAGGCAGCAGCAACACGCCCGCCTCCTCGACGAGGCGCCGACAGAACTCCTCGACGCCCTCGGCCCCGAGATAGCGGGGGAAGCCCATGCAGGAACCATCAGGCCGCTGCCACTCGAACAACCCATCGAAGCGATCGAAGAAGGCATCCCACTTCGGAAGGTTCTCATCGATGATCGCATTGTTGCGCCCAATGATCGCTTGGCGGTTCTCGAGCGCAATGATCGAAAGCCGTTCGCTGGGAGCGGCGTTGCAGATCGAGAGGTAGTGCTTCATCCGCTCCATTCGCGACAGCACCTCCGTGTCATGCGAGGCAATCCACCCCAGTCGGAGGCCCGGTAGCCCGTAGGCCTTCGACATCACGTTGAGGGACAGCCCCTTCTCGTAGACGTCGGCCACGAAGGGGAGATGCTCCGTTCCGGTCGGTCCGAGTCCGTGGAAGATCTCGTCGTGAAGAAGATGCAGTCCGTGATGTCGACACAGCTCGATCAGGGCGTCGTAACGCTCCCGATCGAGGATCGCTCCCGTCGGGTTGTGCGGGAAATTGATCGTGACGAGTTTGGTACTCGGGCGGACTGCGGCGGCGACACGGTCGACGTCGAGCGACCAGCCGTCATCGGGATCGAGCGGAACGCCGGTGGCGTGGCAGATGGCTGAGGGCAGTGATTCGTGGCTCTGGTAGTTGGGTGTCACCACCACGGCATGGCTCTCGGCGTCGAGGAGCACATTGTTCGCCGCGAAGATGCCCTCGCTCGCTCCCGCAAACCCAAGGACCTGGTTCGCTGAGATCGTGTCGTACGTCGCCGCAATCGCCTCTCGGAGATCCGGAGCACCCCAGGTTTCCGTGTAACCGAGCCACAGATTCTCGAACGCGTCGCGCTGAGCCGCAGTTCCGAAGGCGAGAAGCTCCCGCATCGACATCGCCTCGGCATCGGATGCCGTCAAATGATGTTCGGCTGTGAACTCCCACCGTGCGAAGTGGGTCTCGAGCCGGAAGTCGGGCAGGCGCATGCAGCGAACCCTAGGCGGGAGATCAGACCGCGTCTGGCCCGGTACCGCTGGCTGTTGCCCTCTCGAACAGCCGTTCCGGAGGCGCGAGCTCCACCCCTTGACCAGGCGCACCGGGCGTCGAGTAGAAACCGGGCACCGGACCGCCCAGCGTGTAGCCCATCAGAGCCCGCAGCTCGGGGTCGAGCCCCTTGGCGATCTCGGGTGGACACGACAGGTACTGGTTCTCCTCCTGTCGCAGCCAGTTGAGGGTGTAATGGAGGAGGACACCGACGCGTTCGTGGATCGTCGTGTTCTCGCCGCCGCCGTGGAGAACGGTGCCGTTGTAGAGCAGCACGGAACCCGCCCGCATCTCGGCCGAGACGATCTCGTCGTCGTCGGCAGGCTGGCGGTCCTTCTCCCACCGATGCGAACCAGGAACGATCCGAGTAGGGCCGTTTTCGTGGGTGAAATCGGTGAGCGCCCAGATCGTGCTGAACTGGGTTTCGACCGCTCGTGTGAGGGTCGACCCCCAGACGCCGCGATCACGATGAAGCATCTGGGCGCCTTCGCCCTGGCCGATCGCCACCGCCTGGCTGAAATGGAGCTGGTGGTGATCGCAATACGGCGCCAGGTACTGCGACGAGGCTGACGTCACCAGTGGGTGAGTGGCGAGCCGCCGACTTGTCGGGGAGCGAGCGATCAGCGCGCCGATTCGTTTGGTCCTGAAGCCTGCGAACGCGTTGGTGCCGCTGTCGCACGCCTCAAGGTAGGGGCGCAGTTCCGCCTCCAGCGTGGTGAGGGTCTCAGTGTCGAGCAGATTGTCGACGATCACGCCGCCGTGCTCGTCGATCGCGTCGCAGATGGCGTCGGGCGACGTGTTCGCCGGGAGGTGCAGAAGATCACTCACGTCGCGGTTGTAGCAGGGCGACACCCCTCGGTCGACCGAACAGGACCTTGGGCCACATCGCTCCCGCTCTGGAGAGTTCGATACGGCGGCCGGTCAGGACTACCGTCGTCGCATGGGTGAGAAACAGCGTTCGCAGATCGAGATGTCCGACGCCGAGGTTCAGGACTTCCTCGAGCAGAGCCGCACCGCAACCATGGCGACGATCGGACCCGACGGGATGCCGCACCTCGTGGCGATGTGGTTCGGACTCATCGACGGCGAGGTGTGGTTCGAGACAAAGGCCAAGTCGCAGAAGGTCGTGAACCTCCGCCGCGACAACCGCATGACGGTGATGGTCGAAGACGGCCTCACCTACGACACCCTGCGCGGTGTTGCGCTCGAAGGGACCGCAGACGTGGTCGAGGATCCCGACGCCCTCTGGGCGCTGGGCGTGAATGTCTGGGAGCGCTACAACGGCCCGTACTCCGACGAGGTCAAGCCCTTCGTCGAAGTGATGCTCAACAAACGGGTGGCGGTCCGGTTGAACGTGAGCCGAGTGCGCTCGTGGGACCACACGAAGCTCGGGATGCCGGCGATGCCAGTCGGCGGCACGACCGCTCCTACAAGCGGCTGACGTCGCTGCCTCAGACCGCGAACGTATCGATCATCAACTCGACGTCGCCCAGCGGATAGAGGATCGGGCACGTACAGCCGGCCGCCTCGTACTCGGCAACCTTGGCGCGTACCTCGTCGGGCGTCCCCGACGCCGTGATCATCTGCACGACCTCATCCGGCACTCGCTTCGCCGCCTCGACCACCTGTTCATGCGTTGCCGGCCAGGTAAGCACCTCGGCGACATCGTCGAGGAGTTCCTGCGGCACTCCGCTCGCCTTCATGATGTGCGGCTGCTGGCCCAGGTACTGCGTGACGAGGAGGCGGGCGCTATCGAGCGCCGCCTGGCGGTCATGATCCACGGAGCAGACCACGAGCTGGGGGCGATCGATATCATCGAGTGATCGTCCCGCCTTCGCAGCACCGATTTCCAAGTTTTCGACCGCTTGACGGTTGTACTCGGGCGAGACGAGATAATTCAGTACCGCCCCGTCGGCGATCTCACCGGTGAGCTGCATCATCTGCATTCCCGTGGCGCCAATGTAGATCGGCACGTCCTTGGGTCGTCGCTCCTGGTGGACATAGTCGAGTTCGACGCCATCGAGATGCACGAAGTAGCCGTCCATCGTCACCGTCTCGTTGTTGAGCAAGGCACGAACGGCCTCGACGA
Source organism: Acidimicrobiales bacterium (assembly GCA_022425325.1). Classification (GTDB taxonomy): domain Bacteria; phylum Actinomycetota; class Acidimicrobiia; order Acidimicrobiales; family Aldehydirespiratoraceae; genus UBA11606. Next base: position 17,448 of record JAKMFW010000030.1, read on the forward strand.
CTTCACGCATCACCCGGATCGGCTTGCTGCGGTCGACGCCGACCTTCGCCGCCAACGGATCCCACCAGGCTCCCAGGCCGCAGATGATGCGACCCGGCGCCAAGTCGTCAAGGGTGGAGAACATGGAGGCAAGACGGGCGGGGTTGCGGGTCCAGACATCGATGACGCCGGAACCGATCTTGATCGTGTCGGTTGTCGCCCCGAACGCAGCCATCGGCACGCCTGCCTCACGCACAAGGCGGGAGTCGGCCTGCCACACCGCCTCGAAACCCTTCTCCTCGGCGTACTGGGTATACGCAATCGCGTCGCGAATCGGGTGGGCATCCTGGAGGTACAGCGCTCGTCTTGTCATCGGCGTCATTCTGCCCCGTCGAGTCCCGGCGCGCCGAACATCTGCACAACTGCGTCGCCCTGATCGATCGGCACGCGGGGTCCGGAACGCCAGAGCTGGGTTTGGCAATCGAAGATGCCGACCGACCGGTCGTAGGCCTCGTCACTGCCGATCGGAGGCCACTCACCCAGCGCACCGTCTTCGAGTCGGCATTCGATATCGGTGATCAGAACGCCGCGTCGCAGCTGCACATCGAGATCGCCGGTCGTAGCCCGATGGGGGATATCCGGTGCAGCGACCGTGAGCGCGACAATCGCATTGAGCGCCAAGCCGCCGGCGACGGCGTAGGCGATTCGGCGCTCACTTCGGCCGACGAGCAACGCCACGAAAACGAGCGCTGGGAGCAGGTGCAGCGGCTTCCACGGAAACCGCAAGTACACCAACTCGACCCAGACGAGACCGATCAACGAAAAGCGCGTCAGGAGCGAATCGGCCCACGCAGATCGCAAGGACGGGAGCCATTGGAAGAACCACGCCGCGAGAACGAGCACGGTGAAGGGGCCCCAGAAGGCAAGATTCTTCACGCCCCACCGGCCGACGAGCGTCGTGAGGCTGGTGACTTGGGTCTCGGTGGTGACAAACGCAAAGGACTGGTCCGCGGAAAGCCAGGCCGGAACGAAGCAGAGGGCTCCGACGGCGACCGTCACGCCCCCCACGCGGAGGAGCGCTGGCAACTGGCTGCGATTGCGCCAGAGCTCAGCGAGGATCCATGCCCCGACCAAACCGACGGTCGAGGCCCGGATCCCGATGGCGAGTCCGAAGCAGACCCCGGCAATGAACGAACGCCCGACGAGTCGGGCATGCGCGCCACCGAGAACGAGCGCGACCGCCACGAGATAGTCCCCAGTGGAGGTCGATGCGACCCACCACCACGGAGACAAGGCGACGACCGCGAGAACGGGAAGTGGGTCGTGGCCTTCACGCCGGACAAGTCCCGCGAGGAGGAGGAGCGCAACGGCCGCCGCCACCATTGACGCAAGCACGAGAAGGGGTGCGCCACCCACCGAATCAAGGACGTAGGCCGTGATTTCGTAGGGGAAGTTGCCCGGTGGGCGAGAGAATTGGTAGTCGCCGTCGAGGAAGGACCGACCGGCCCGCAGGACGTTCGCAGTGTCGATGTCGGTGCCGTACCCCCACCACAGCGCAGGGACACCGGCCATGAATGACCCGAGGACCATCTGTGCGGAGCGGTTCGTGCGCACGCGCGTCTGTGTGGTGTCCGTCGCCGACATCATGAGGCCCGTCGGGAGTGTGCCAGCGCGCGGTGCGGGCTCATTCGCTGGTCGGGCTACCGCGAAAGTCGGCGGGCCGCTTCTCACGTACGGCTGCGATTCCCTCAAGCGCGTCGGGACCCTGGAAGCCGAGGAATTCGTAGGCCAGCGATGCTTCGAATGCCGGCGCAAGTTGGCGGTAGGCGTAATTGAGCGTGTGCTTGGTCCATCGGATCGCCTGCTGGGCACCGTCGGCGAGCTCGGTAGCAACGGCGAGCGCCTCGTCAAGGATCGCTTGTGGGCCCCCTTCGTCGTCGACACAGATCGACACGAGACCGATGCGCTCCGCTTCCTCACCGGAAAGATCACGGCAGGTGAGCAGGTAGTACTTCGCCTTCGCCATTCCACACAGAAGTGGCCAGCAGATGGCGGCGTGGTCTCCAGCCGCCACGCCCAGCCGAGTGTGGCCGTCGATGATCCGCGCTGCCTTGCCGGCGACGGAGACATCGGCGAGCAGGCCGGCAACGAGCCCGGCGCCAACCGCCGGCCCCCACATCGCCGAAACGATCGGCTTGGAGCAGTTGATCACGTTGTTAACGAGATCTCTCGCCTCCCGAAGGACCTCCAGCGCAGTGCCATAGTCCTCGGTCATGGCATCGAGCAGTTCAAAGCTGCCACCGGACGAAAAACCCTTGCCGGCGCCGGCGAGCAAGGCCACCCGCACGTCGGCGTCGCGGTCGATTGCGGACCACACGTCGGCGAGGTGCCGGTGTTTGCGCGGATCGACCGAATTGAGTCCGGGCCCTTCCATCGTGATCTGGAGAACTCCGTCGGCCGGGTTCGAGAACGTGAGCGTCTCGAACTCCTCCGAATAGCGATCGACGTTCATGAGGCCTCCTGGACGGCTCGGGCCACCTCGCCCCATCGAGCGAGGTGCTGGGGGTCGGTGCGTATGCGGTGCTCGCCGAGATACATCACGACACGGGCCGCCCGACCGGCGTACCGGTCGATGAGCGTGTCTGCGAGTTCGTCCCACGGTGCCACGACCGCAAAGTGGTCGAGCATCTCATCGGTGATCACATCACCGATCGTGTCGAGCTCGCCTGCCTTGAACTTGGCCCGGATGCGGCCGGTCGTGCCCTCGAACCCGAGGTCATCGAACTGGAACGCATAGTTGGGGGTGGAGCCGTAGAACGCGATCTGGCGGCGCGCCGTTGCGACATCGGCTGCCCGTTCCTCCGGGGTATCGCCCGGGCATGCGAAGACCGGCACGATCAGCTCGACCTCGCTCGGATCTCGCCCCACCTCGTGTGCGCCGGCGGCGAGATCGGGGAGAAGACGATGCTCGAGGTACGCCATGGAATGCAGCGGATGCACGTGGACGCCGTCGGCGACCTGGGCTGCGACCTTGGTCATCATCGGCCCGACGGCAGAGATATCGACCTTCATCTCGTGGTCGTGGCGGCGGGGTGCCCAGTCAGGCGGCAACAAGGTCATCTCGTAGAACTCGCCGTGGTGGTCGAGCCGCTCCTCGCGATTGAAGGCTCGCCAGGCCGCCTTGACGGCCTCGACATAGTCCCGCATCCGGGCCGCCGGTCGATCGAAGTCAGCGCTGTAGCGGCGCTCAACGTGCGCCTTGACCTGGGAACCCAGACCAAGCCGAAAGCGACCCCCGGTGTTGGCGGTGATCTCGTACGCCATCGCAGCAGAGAGCATCGGGCTACGCGGAAACGCCACGGCGATGCCGGTTGTGAAGAACAGGCTCGGCGCCGCCATCGAGGCGGCGGCAATCTGCATCCAGGGAACCTGGGTGGTCTCGGTGTAGAGCATGCCGCCGAAGCCCGCACCCTCGAGCTTGCGAGCGAGGTCGGCGGCGTCCTCCCACGAACTGGCACCGGTCATCAGGTCGATCTGCACAGCGGCGACCCTAGCGAAGGCGTCCGCAACGGACCCCAACACACAGAACCAGGTGTGCGTACACTCGGCTCGTCCCGGCCGCAAGGAGCTCGAATGTCGATGATCGGCACCCGTGTCGTCCGCAAGGAAGACCCCGCCCTGCTCACGGAGGGCGGAAGGTACGTCGCCGACGTCGGCCCGACCGATGCGCTCCACGCCGTGTTCGTCCGTTCCGTCATGGCCCACGGCGTGATCGAGTCGATCGACACCTCCGAGGCACGGACGATGCCCGGGGTGGCTGCCGTCTACACCGCTGCGGATCTCCGCCTTTCACCCGAGCCCCCGGGGAACCCGATGCTCAACCAGGGCATGACCCGCACCTGGTTGGCCACCGACCGTGTCCGCTATGTCGGTGAGCCGTACGCCGTCGTGCTCGCCGAGACGGTTGCCCAGGCTGTCGACGCCGCCGAGATGATCTGGGCCGATATCGAATCCCTCGACGCCGTCGTGGCAATCCAGGACGCGATGGCCGAAGACATTCTGCTTTTCCCGGACCTCGGCACGAACCGCTCGTTCCAGATGCCGTCACGCGTCGAAGGTGACGTGACCGACGGCTGTGAGGTGGTCGTCGAGCTGGAGTTCACCAACCCGCGTTTGTCGGTCGCCCCGATCGAGCCGCGCGCGACCGTCGCTGCGTGGGACCACGACCACCTGACGGTGTGGGCATGCACCCAGTTCCCGCATCGCACCCGCGATGGGTTCGTTGCCGCAATGGGCCTCGCACCGGAGCAATGTCGAGTCATCACGCCCGATGTCGGCGGGGGATTCGGGGGGAAGAACGCCAACTATGTCGAGGACTTCGTCGTCGGCGCTGCCGCTCGGGCGATTGGTCGACCCGTTCGTTGGGTCGAGACCCGATCGGAGTCCATGACCAACCTTTCCCACGGCCGCAGCCTTGACTACCGCGTGGCGCTCGGAGGCACCCGCGACGGTGATCTCCAGGCCTACCGGGTGCACATCATGCAGGACGCCGGTGCTTACCCGGCGATCGGCTCGGTACTTCCGATGTTCGGTCGGATCATGGCGAGCGGCAACTACGCCCTCGACCGCGTCGACGCCTCGGGTGAGTCGGTCGTCACCAACACGACACCCGTCGGCGCCTATCGGGGAGCCGGCCGCCCCGAGGCCACGCTCGCGCTCGAACGAATCATCGACGTCTACGCCGCCGAGATCGGCATGGACCCAGCCGAGCTGCGCCGCAGGAACTTCCTCGGCAAGGACGACTTCCCGTACGTCACCCAGACCGGCGCCGATATGGACACGGGCGACTACGAGGCAGCGCTCGACAAGGTGCTCGAGGTCGTCGATGTTGATGCCCTTCGGGCGGAGCAAGCCGCCCGGATCGACGATCCAACGAGGCCACTGTTGGGGATCGGCTGGGCGGCGTATGTGGAGATCACCAACCCCCTGAGTGCCTCGGAATTCGGCAGCTGTGAGATTCGGCCCGATGGCACCGCCCTGCTCCTCACCGGGTCGTCGGCCCACGGCCAGGGCCACTACACGACCTTCGCCCAGCTCGCGAGCGAACTCACGGGCATTCCCGTCGACAAGATCGAGGTTCGCCACGGCGACACCGATGAGGTCAAACGCGGTGGCGGTACCGGCGGCTCACGCTCGCTGCAGGTCGGCGGCACTGCGATCTGGGAAGCGACCAAGACCGTGGTCGAGCAGGCGAAAGAGGTCGCCGCCGATGTCCTCGAGGCCAATCCTGCGGACATCATCCTCGATACCAGCGCAGGCACGTTTGCCGTCACGGGTTCGCCGAGTGTGGCTATCGGCTGGGCAGAGGTCGCAGCGCAGGCCGCTGACGCGAACCAACCACTCGCCGCAGAGAACGACTTCCAGCCGCCGGCGGCAACGTTCCCGTTCGGCGTGCATCTTTCCGTCGTCGAGGTCGATCGCGACACTGGCGAGGTCCGGCTCGTGCGGCACGCGGCGTGCGACGACGCCGGCATCATCGTCAACCCCACCATCGTCGACGGCCAGGTCCACGGCGGCGTGGCCGGCGGCGTCGGCCAGGCTCTGATGGAGGAATTCGTCTACGACGAATGGGGCAACCCGCAGACCGGCAACTTCATGGACTACGCCATCCCGGCGGCATCCGAATTCCCGAGCTTCGACCGCATCGCCATGGAGACGCCCACGGATCGGAACCCACTCGGGGTGAAAGGCATCGGCGAGGCAGGGACGATCGGCTCGACCCCAGCGGTGCAGAACGCCGTCGTCGATGCCCTGAAGCACCTTGGTGTGCGCCACGTGGACATCCCTGTCACCCCGATGCGGGTCTGGCGGGCGATCCACGAAGCTGGCCAGTAGGTGCCGCCCGGATTGTCGGATCGAGCGTGCCGAGCGAGGGGCGAGACATGGTGGGGGAGACCATGCAGGGGCGGTCCTGCTGATGTGACAGCATCTGCGCATGGCCGAAGCCGACGACCTCCGCAGCGCCTTTCAGCATCTCCTCCAACAACTTGAGACAGCAGAGCAGGAGCTCCATCGCTTCCATGCCGCCGACGACCCCATAGGGCTCGCCCGCGGCTACCAGCATCTCGGCCGCCAGCTCGTGAAGGGATTCGAAGAGCATCTATTGCGAGATGCCGACCATCCCTTCGGTCGGGTGCTCGACGATCGCATTCGCACCGGGGGCGACAATCCCGACCAGCGTTACCTGTTCGCCCCGATCCGAGGTGGCGAGGCATACCGAGTCTGGGGACGCAAGGGATCGGCTGCCCGCATCGAACTCCAGCTCTACCGTCGGGAGCCGTATGGGGCGGAGGACGTCAGCGTCGGCTACCTGCCCGACGAGGCCATCGCGTTCGGTGACGACAGCACCTTTACGGTAGAGCTCGGCCCCGATGTGACCGGAGCAAGCACGCTCGTGAATCCACCTGAGGCAACGATCCTCAATATTCGCCAGATCTGGTCGGTCTGGGACGACACGGATCCAGGGGCGGTCTACGTCGATCGCGTCGGCTGGGAGGGCGCCCGGAAGACGACAGACTCGCCGACGATGGTTGCCGCACGAATCCGCGGAGCCGCCGACGACATCGCCTCGTCGGTTCGCTGCTGGCCGGAGCTCATCGAGAACGGCCCACTCACCTTCCTCGAGGCCAACACCCTCGGGCCACTCATGTCTCCCGGAGCGAAGGCCGGGGTCGTCGGCCGTTGGATGTCCCTCGGGCACTACGACCTCGCACCCGACCAGGCCCTCGTCATCCGCATTCCACCCACAGGCGCTCCCTACCAGGGCAGCCAGCTCGCCGACCTCTGGTTCGGCTCTCTCGAATACGCAAGCGCGACCTCAAGCATCACCGCGGAACAGGCTCATCACGCCCCCGACGGCGTCCAGTACCTCGTCGTGAGTCTCGAAGATCCTGGCTACGCCAACTGGCTCGATCCCGCCGGGGTGGCGAAGGGCATCGTCCAACTCCGCTTCGACGGTCTCGACGATCAACCCGCCGAGGCACCGACGGCGGAGCTCGTCTCCATCAGTGCGCTGCCCAACACAATCCCGGATTTCGACGCAGGTCGTATCGGCACCGATGCCCGTGATGCGCAACGAGCCGAACGTCGGCGGCACGTCCAGGTGCGATACGGGCGCTGACCCGTTGTCCCATGCCACGATGCAGGCATGGAGTTCGATCTCACCCACACCGACGCCCTGCTCTCGACGACCCGCGCCGTCCGCAAACGCCTCGATCTTGATCGCGAGGTGCCCGACGATGTGATCCTCGAGTGCCTGCAGTTGGCCGTTCAGGCCCCGACCGGCTCGAACCGCCAGGGTTGGCGCTGGATGGTGGTCAAGGACGCCGAGAAGAAGGCAGGTCTCGCCGAGCTCTACCGTCGAGCCGGTGGCGACTACCTGGCGGCGGCCGCCGCAGAGACGCCGGCTGGTACCCAGAGCGGTCGGGTCATGGATTCGGCCAACTATCTCGCCCAGAACCTCGAGAAGGTCCCGGTGATGGTGATCCCGTTGATCATCGGTCGCCTCGACGATCCGGCTCTTGCTGCCCCTGCCGGCGGGGGCATCACCAACGCCGCAGCGGGCTTGATGGGCTCCATCATCCCGGCGATGTGGAGCTTCCAGCTGGCGCTTCGGAGCCGAGGTCTGGGCAGTTGCTACACCACCCTCCACCTCGGATTGGAGGGGGAAGCCGCCGAACTGCTTGGCATCCCGCCTCACATGACCCAGGCCGGGCTCATTCCCGTCGCCTACACGAAAGGCACCGACTTCAAGCCCGCATCGCGCCCGCCCGTCGAGGAGATCACCTACCTCGACACGTACAAGAACCCGATCGCCTGACGCGTGCGGGCTACGGGCGCGATCGGCCTGGTGTCGGCGCTTCCCCCACGGGTCGAAGACCAAGTGCGGTCACGATTACAGCGAACCATGGCCAGCGCTGCTCCGCGTCCGACGGTGCCACGAGCGATGCCCGGCGAGTGAACGCCGGGGCCCCTTCGAGGCGGTGGAGCCGACCTGCGGTGAGGTCACCTGCGACCAGACGGTGTGGGAGGTAGGCCGAGCCGCCGTGATGGTGAAGATGGGAACGCGCTGCCGTCGAGGATTCGAAGGTGACGCGTGCGATGTCGGCCCACGCGAACGTGGCGGCGTGCTCACGAGCGAAGTCATCGCCGGCATCGACGAACACGTAGCCGGGGTCAAAGCTCGTCGGCCGGTCAGGACGGTCGGCCACCAGCACGAGTTCGTCGGCGGGAAGGTCCCACACCCGGTGGTCGGCTCGAGGGGACGGAGCGTGGGTCAAGGACAGGTCGGTGCGGCCGTCGCGTTGCCAGCTCGCCAGCTCATCGGACGAGCCGTGACGAACCGTTCGGGCCACGCTCAAATCCTCGTGATCCAGCTTGGCCATCAGTTCTTCGCCGTGGACCGGCCAGAGATCGGGATGGCTGCCGATGGTGACGTGGTCGCCGATGATCGCTCCGAGCGCCGAGGTGCGCTCGATCTGTTCCCAGAGCGCAACGATCGTGTCGATGTTCTGGGCAATACGTTCCCCGGCTGCCGTGGGCACCGCACCAGCCTTGGAGCGTTTGATCAATTCGTGCCCGAGTCGCCCCTCCAACGCCTGAAGGCGTGCGGTCACCGTCGAGGGGGTGACATGGAGCCGGTCGGCGGCGCCGGCGAGTGAGCCGGCGTCGAGGATCGTCACGTACGTGATCAGCACGTCGAGGTTCATGCGTGCCCTTCGGCCTTTGCTTCGGAGATCCTGAATCGTACGTTCGAAAGGTTTCGATTTCCCAAAGCGTGCGCACGGCGTACGGTGGCGACATGTCTGGGGGGACGGAAACCATCACCGCGCTATCGATGCTGATCGACGGCGAGTGGGTCGCTGCGAGCGACGGAGGCACCTACGAGTCGATCGACCCGTCGACCGGTGCGGTCTGGTCGACCACACCAGAGGCGACGGAAGCCGACGTCGACCTGGCCGTCCAGGCTGCGCACGAAGCGATGACGACCGGGCCGTGGGCATCGATGACGCCCACGGAGCGCGGGAAATGCCTTTCTCGGCTCGGCGACCTGCTGGAAGCGTCGTCGGAGCGCCTTGGTGAAATCGAAACTCGAGACACCGGCAAACTCTTCGCCGAGACCCGATGGCAGGCCACCTACATCGCCGAATACTTCCGCTACTTCGGTGGAGCGGCCGACAAGCTCGCCGGCGAAACACTGCCGATCGACAAGCCGGACTTGTTCGTCTACACCCGGCGAGTGCCGATCGGTGTGGTCGCCGCCGTCGTGCCGTGGAACTCGCAGATGTTCCTCAGCGCCACCAAGATCGCTCCGGCGCTCGCCGCCGGAAACGCGATCGTGCTGAAGGCCAGTGAGCACGCAGCCGCGCCGCTCCTCGAGTTCGGACGTCTTGTCGCGGAAGCCGGCATCCCTGATGGCGTCGTCAATATCGTCACCGGACACGCCGAACCATGCGGTCGCGCCCTCACGACCCATCCGCTCGTGGCCAAGATCGCGTTCACCGGTGGGCCACAGGCGGCGGCGCATGTCATCCGGAATGCGGCGGAGAACTTCGCGAAGGTATCGCTCGAACTCGGCGGCAAATCGCCGTTCATCGTCTTCGAGGACGCCGACCTTGATTCCGCCGTGAACGGCTGCGTAGCCGGCATCTTCGGGGCAACGGGGCAGAGCTGTGTCGCCGGTTCTCGTCTCTATGTCCACGAGTCGATTGCCGACGAGTTCCTCGATCGCCTCACCGCAATCGCCGCCTCCATCCGTCTTGGCGACCCCATGGCCGAGGACACCCAGATGGGCCCGCTCTGCACCGCTGCTCAGCTCGACCATGTGCACGCTCAGGTCGCGCTGGCCGTCGACGAGGGCGCGACCATCCGCCACGGCGGTCAACAGCCCGAAGATCTCCTTGGGCTCTTCTACGAGCCGACCATCGTCGAATGCCCCCGACAGGACCTCACGATCGTCGACACCGAACTCTTCGGGCCCGTCCTCGCCGTTCAGCGCTTCGCCACCGAGGAGGAAGTGCTGTCCCTTGCCAACGACACGGCACACGGCCTCGCGGCGGGCATCTTCACCACGGACAGCGCCCGCTCGGTGCGGATGGCCGAGCAGATCAACGCAGGCATCGTCTGGATCAACACCTATCGGGTGATCTCGCCGATTGCGTCCTTCGGCGGGATGAAGCACTCCGGCTACGGACGCGAAGCCGGATTCCAGGCGATGGAGGACTACACGACCGTGAAAACCGTCTGGCTCAATACGTCCGACGAGCCGGTCGCCAACCCGTTCCAGCCTCGCTGACCGAACGCCGAGAGGAGGATCCGTGAAGTTCCACATCGCCGTCAACCTCGAGCGCATGGACGATTCCACGTCGATGCACGACGTGAGGGACCACACGCTCGAGATGGTGCAGATGGCTGATCGAGCCGGTTTCGACATCGCCTGGGCCGCCGAGCATCACGCGCTCGAGATGACCATCGCCCCGAACCCCTTCCAACTGCTGACCTGGTGGGCAGCACACACCGACGACATTCGGATGGGCTCCGGCGTGGCCAACGCCGCCTACTGGCATCCGATCAATCTTGCGGGCGAGGCCGCGATGGTCGACCTGATCAGTGGTGGCCGACTCGAACTCGGCCTCGGCTCGGGCGCGTATCAGCGAGAGTTCGACCGGATGCGGCCCGGGCTCGCCCAGCCCGACTCCTATCGCTACATGCAGGAGATGCTCCCTCTTGTGCGGCAGCTATGGGAGGGCGACGTTGCTCACGAGGGCGACTTCTGGGCCTTCCCGACGGCGACCTCGTGCCCCAAGCCGGTGCAACCGCAGGTCCCGATGTGGGTAGCGGCCCGGTCGCCGATCACCTTCGATTACGCCGTCGCCAACGACTGTCACATCATGTGTTGGCCACTCACGCTGCCCATGACCGAGGCCGAGAAGTATCGAGCCCAACTCGACGACGCCATCGCAAAGGCCGGCGGCACCTACAACGGCACGTTCGCGCTCATGCGTCACACCGCCGTGTACGAGGACGAGACAGACCGCCGGGCAGCACTTGACGCCATCCGCAGCGTCCTTGGCAAATTCGGCAACCTGATGACCAAGACTGGCGAGGTACGCAACGGCTTCCCCGACGAGGTGCCGCTCGACGAACTCGACGGGAACGTCCGGGTCGACCCGGTGATGCTCGAGGAGAACCTCGCTTTCGGTTCACCCGAGCAGGTCATTGCGAAACTCAAGGCCTACGAAGCGCTCGGTGTCGATGCGTTCATCTACTACGCCTCGATGGGCCTCGGCATGGAGCAGCAGAAGCGATCCCTGCAGTTGTTCATCGACCACGTGCTCCCCGAGTTCACCTGAGGAGATTTCGTATGGCTGTCACGATCCGTCGCACCCTGCTCCACGTCCAGACCACCCACGAAGAGGGTGGCAAGACGGTCGACGAACCGACCCTGCTCGTCGCTGCCGTTGCGATCGTGCGCAACCCGTGGTTCGGGCGCGGCTGGGTCGAGGACCTCCGGCCCGAGATCCGCGAGCACGGCCCGGTCCTCGGCAAGACGCTCACCGACATGATCCTGTCGGTATGCGGCGATCGTGTGGAGGGATACGGCAAGGCGTCGCTCGTGGGAATGGGTGGCGAGGTCGAGCACGCCCAGGCACTCACCCACACCCTTTTCTTCGGGAATCAGTACCGCAACGCCGTTAACGCCAAGACGTACCTCGCGTTCACCAATACCCGAGGTGCCTCCGGCACGTCGTTGATGATCCCGCTGATGGACAAAGAAGACGGTGGGCGTCGATCGCACTACCAGACGATCCACCTGCAGATCCCGGATGCGCCGGCCGACGACGAGATCATCGTGGCGCTCGGCGCCTCGGTCGGTGGACACCCGCACCACCGCATCGGCGATCGCTACCAGGACCTCGAAGAGATGGGTCACGACCCCGACAATCCCGCTGGTGTCTGAGCGGCCACCGGTGTCCGGCATCCACCACACGCCGAGCGGGACGGCCTACGAGGTCCATGGCGATTCGTCGGCTCGTCCGCCCGTCGTTCTGATCCACGGACTCGGACTCTCGCGCCGGCTCTGGGATTCCCACATTGCCCAGTACGGCGCTCGCCACCAGGTTGTGGCCTACGACCTCTACGGCCACGGCGAAAGCGCACCCTGTCGGCGTGTTGCCGACCTCTCGCTCTTCGCGGGGCAAGTCGTCGAACTCTTGGACACCCTCCGCATCGAGCGAGCTGTGATCGTCGGTTTTTCGATCGGCGGCATGATCAATCGTCGGCTCGCTCTCGACGCTGGAGAGCGGATCAGCTCCCTCGTCATCATGAGCTCGCCTCATGATCGCGGTGCAGAGGCGCAGGCTGCCGTCGAGGCACGGGCCGGCCGCGTCCGCGAAGAAGGCACGATGGCGACGCTCGGGGATGCGCTGGTTCGCTGGTTTACGCCCGGGTCGCTCGCCGATCACCCCGAACGAGCTGCCGCCGTGACCGCCTGGCGCGAGCAGGTTGATGCCGAGAGTTACGCCCAGGCCGCCTGGGTCCTCGCCCATGGGGTTCGTGAGCTGACCTCTTCGCCGTCGACCCCTCACCCGGCATTCGTGCTCACCGGCGAAAACGACACCGGCAGTACACCGGCGATGGCGCATGCGATCGCAACGCAGACCGGGGCCGAGGCCGCCCACATCGTGCCGGGCTATCAGCACCTGGGTCTGCTCGAGGATCCCAGCGCCTTCACCGAACCCGTGATCGACTTCCTGACAAGGATGCACCCATGACCGATACGCACTCAGGCGGCCAGGCCGCCGTCGCCGCACTCGAGGCCGAAGCGACCCGCTACGTCTTCGGGCTGATCGGCTCGGCAACGATGGAGTTGTTCGATGCGCTGTACGACAGCAGCGTGGAGCTGATCGCCGTCCACGACGAACGAACCGGCACCCACATGGCCGACGGCTACGCACGCGCATCCGGACACGCCGGTGTGGTCTTGGCCGGACAAAACGGGCCGGGAGCCACGAATCTCGTCACCGGGTTGGCACAAGCGAAAGCGGCGTACTCGCCCGTGATTGCGCTCGCCGGCATGTTGTCGAGTGGGCATGTCCACCGCGACGCGTTCCAGGAAGTCGACCAACAAGCGCTCTTCACGCCGGTCACCAAGAAGACCTGGACCGTCCCGTCTGCCGACCGCGTGCAGGAATTCATCCAAGAGGCGCATCGCGTGGCGCTTGCGCCGCGCAAGGGACCAGTGCACATCAACCTGCCCCGCGATGTGCTGTCTGCCCAGACACCGGTGGCGGCGACACGAAGCCCGGATCGATACCGCAACCACAGTTCCCCAGCACCCGACCCGGCGGCGCTCGCTGCGGCGGTTCGTCTCATCGAATCGAGCGAACGGCCCGTGATCGTTGCGGGAGGCGGCATCAAGGATCCGGGAGCGTGGGAACCCGCAGCGGCGCTCTCGGAGGTGATCGATGCGCCCATCGTGTGTTCACCTGGTCACGGTGATGCGGTCCCGGTCCGGGTCGAACGCGCCATGGGGCAGATGGGGCCTCGTGGCAACCCGGTGGCCTCCCGACTCGTGCTCGATGCCGACGTCTTGATCGTGCTCGGCTCCCGGCTCGGCTTCAACAGCACCTTCTACAGTCACGACAACATCAGCCCTGCAACGAAGATCATCCAGGTCGAGATCGACCCCACGGCGATCGGTCGCTTCTTCGACGTCGAGGTCGGGATCTGGGCCGATGCCGCCCGCACTGCCGCCGACCTTGCCGCTGCGTGTGGATTGGCCCGGTCTGCCACTCGGGAGCACTGGATGCGCTCGGCGATCGAGGCTCGCACGGACTTCCTTGTGCAGCGTGATGCCGACGCCGTCGACCGCACACCGATCCAGCCGTCAGGGCTGTTCAAGGCGCTCCGCGGTGTACTTCCCGAGGACGCAGCCATCACCATGGATGCGGGCACGATGTGTCTCCAGGCCACGGACCAGCTGAGCTACGGCGGCCCGCACAGTCTGTTCACGCCGCTCGACTTCGGGCTCGTCGGATTCTCGTTCGCCTGTGGCCTTGGCGTGAAGCTTGCGCAGCCCGACCGGCCGGTGGTCTCGCTGATGGGTGATGGTGGCTTCGGCATGACGATGTCAGAGCTCTCCACTGCCGTCGACCATGGGATCAACACCGTCACCGTCGTGATGAACAACGGCTCCTGGGGTGCGGAGAAGGCGTACCAGCGAGACTTCTTCGACGGTCGCTACATCGGCGCCGACGTTTCGAGCCCGCCGTTCGACCAGGTTGCCGAGGCCTACGGAGCGGCCGGCTACCGGGCCGAAACGGTCGACGAAGTCGGCGATGCCGTGCGGGAGGCACTCGAGTGTGATGGGCCTGCCGTCGTGGACGTCGCCGTCGACCCCGCCGCGCTCTACAGCTTCCGGCGCGACAGCTTCACCCACCGAGGAGGCTGATCACTCGGTGCCAGTGTGGGGCATCTCGTCGCAGCCATACGTGCCGTCGGGTGCCAGGCCCTCCGTGTGGAAGACCTCCCAGGCCTCACCGTCAGGACCGAACACCCAGCTTTTGTGTTGGAGTTGGTAGCCGCAGACGAGGTCGTTCTGGTCCTCGCGGGGGAGCGAAGCGTCATCGATGCGCTTGCGGGCATGCGCAAGCTCGGGAGCGTCAAGCTGCTGGAGCCCGAAGTGCGCGGAACCGGCCGGTCCATCGCCATGGAGGTCGACGCTGAAGTTCACGAACGGGTCGTCCAGCATCCACTTCGCATAATCCGAGCGGAGGAGATCGGGTTCGGCGCCGAAGAGCTTCGAGTAGAAGGCGACCGCTTCGCCGATGTTGCTGACCTTCAGGCCGACGTGCATGCGCTGCATGACGTCAGTCTGCCACTGCTCGAGGCAGTCGTCGGCACTACGGGCGCTCGTCTCCCGGTGTGCGAACCGCGATCTGGCGCGCTGCAACACCGGTCGCCAACACCAGACCGCCGCCCAGCAGCGCCGAGTGGGGAAGCGCTGCCACGAGCACAACACAGCCGAGTAACCCGACGACGGCGATCACCCTGGGCCACCGCCGCTGATCGGGTCGCAGCGTGATCGCGGCGGCGTTGGTGACGGCGTAGTAGGTGAGCACCGCCACGCCACTCACGGCGATCGAACTGGTGATGTCGATGGTGAGAACAAGCGCGATCACCACCGCAGCAACGGTGAGTTCGGCACGCAACGGGAGGGAACGCTTCTCGTCGATGTGGGCGAACCAGCCGGGAACGTCCCGGTTGCGGGCCATTGCGAGTGTGGTTCGAGAAACGCCCGGGATGAGGTTGAGGAGGACACCGAGCGACGCGATGCTCGCACCCAGCTGAACGAGCGGCTCGAGAGGTGAGTCGACGCTCCCGACGAGATCTCGGAGCGGCGAGTCGCTGGCCCCCAATCGCTCGACACCACCGAAGTCGATGGTGACTGCCCCGACGAGGGCGTAGAGGGCGAGCACACCGAAAAGCGCAAGGGGAATCGCTCTCGGGATCGTGCGCTCAGGGTCTCGAACCTCTTCGCCAAGCGTGGCGATCCGGGCGTATCCGGCAAAGGCGAAGAAGAGAAAGCCGGCCGCCTGGAGAGCGCCGAGCAGACTCTCGTCAGGGCCCGACGTCGTCACGGCACCGGCCGGGGAGGGGCCGGTGACCCCGACCCACACCACACCACCGATCGCCACAAGCGAGACGGCGAGGAGCGCCTTCGTCACGGCTACCGTGCGTTGCAAGCCTCCGATGTTGACGCCGGTGATCACCATCACCGCAAACGCAGCGGTGACACGCTGCTGCTCCGGCCAGAGATAGGCGCCGAGCGTGAGTGCCATTGCGGAGCACGACGCCGTCTTGCCGACAACGAACCCCCACCCGGCGACATGCCCCCAAAAGGGCGAGAGCTGCCCTCGACCGTAGACATAGGTGCCTCCGGACTCCGGATAGATCGCCGCCAACTGCGCCGAGGAGGTTGCGTTGCAGAAGGCGACGACACTTGCGATTGCGAGTCCGACCAACAACCAATCGCCTGCGGCGCGAGCCGCGGGCGCCCACGCCACGTAGACACCGGCACCAATCATCGAGCCAGCGCCGATCACGACGGCGTCGGTCACGCCAAGGCGACGCTGCAGGGAACCCGGACTGGTCACGAGGAATGACGGTAGCCCAACGCCCTAACGTAAAGCGGGGGTCCGGGGGTCGAGGTCGCGGGTGTCGCTCAGCGGAATTCGAGACCGGCGAACTCGCCCGATGAGCGCCACGCGTCGATGTACTGGAAGTACGCGACGGGGCCCTCAGGGAAGCCCAAGCCTCCGATCTGTGACGCCGTGTCGTCGGGCTGCCCTTCGTTGTTGTAGTAGCCCGGGGTGCAGTCGGGATCAGCAGCGAAGCGACGGTCGCCAGCCTTGAGCCGGTCGATCCATGCCTGCTCGGCTTCCGCCGTCACCTCGACCTCGTCGGCGCCGACCTCGACGGCGTGTTTCACCATGGCGGCCACGGTTCGGCCGGCTTCGACCAGGTTGTGCGGCACGTTCGAGATCAGGTTGGCGGCCTGAGAGAA
The DNA here is from genome assembly GCA_022425325.1 of Acidimicrobiales bacterium. Classification (GTDB taxonomy): domain Bacteria; phylum Actinomycetota; class Acidimicrobiia; order Acidimicrobiales; family Aldehydirespiratoraceae; genus UBA11606. The sequence goes on from JAKMFW010000030.1 coordinate 34,054, forward strand.
CCCCACCACGAACAGATTGGGGAACCCGTGGACGTTGCGGCCGTGCAGCGACCGCATGCCGTCGGTCGCCCAGTGCTTGGTGAGCGTGAGACCGTCGCGACCGGTCGTCTCGAAGCCGGAGCGTCGGGCGTAGGTCGTGCCGACCTCGAACCCCGAGGCGAAAACGAGGCAGTCGAGTTCGTAGTGGGTGTCACCAACGACGACACCGGTTGGCGTGATCTCGGTGACACCATTTCCGTCGGTGTCGATGAGGCGGGTGTTCGGGTTGTTGTAGGACTGCAGGTACTCGTCATGGAAGCACGGCCGCTTGCAGAGTTGCCGGTACCACGGCTTGAGGGCATCGGCTGTAGCGTCGTCGGCCACCAGCGAATCGACTCGTGCCCGGATCTCCTCCATCTTTTCGTCATCGCAGTCCCGGTAGGCGGCCACGAACGCCTCCCGGCTGAACGCCGATGGGTCGTCGTTCACCATCTCGACCATGCGGTCTCGAATGCGCTGACTGAGGTCGGTCCAGCCGTCTTTGACGAGATCCTCGTCGGCGAACCCGCCCGTCTGCAGGGTGGTGAAATTCATGAGCCATTGGTCCTGCCAGCCAGGCTCAAGCTCACCGAACCACGCCGGGTCGATGTCGTGGTTGTTGCGGATGTCGATCGACGAAGGCGTCCGTTGGAACACGAACAACTCGCCGGCGGCTGCGGAGAGGTGCGGGATGCACTGCACCGACGTGGCGCCGGTCCCGATGATGCCGACCCGCTTGTCGGCCAGGCCGGTCATCAAGCCGCCGGCAGGGTTGCCTCCGGTGTACTCGTAGTCCCAGCGGCTGGTGTGGAACGAATGACCCTCGAAGGTCTCGATTCCCGGGATGCCAGGCAGTTTCGGCCGGTGGAGGGGACCCGTGCCCATAGCGACGAACTTCGCCCGCATCTCGTCGCCGCGATTCGTGCGGATGATCCACCGCTTCGCCGTGTCATCCCAGTCGAGCGCCGTGACCTCGGTTGACAGGATCGCGTTGTCGTAGAGGTCGAAGTGGTCTCCGATTCGCCGGCAGTGATCGAGGATCTCGGGCGCGTGCACATACTTCTGGGACGGCATGTGGCCCGTCTCCTCGAGCAGCGGCATGTAGACCATGGCTGCGGTGTCGCACATTGCGCCGGGGTAGCGGTTCCAGTACCAGGTCCCGCCGAAGTCACCGCCCTTTTCGATGATGCGGACATCGTTGATTCCGGCCTGCTTCAGCGCAGCGCCGGTGGTCAACCCCGCAAAGCCCCCGCCGATGAAGGCAAATTCGACCTCGTCGGAGAGGGGATCGCGTGGCGCAGGCTCGACGTAGGGATCTTCGAGATAGTGGGCGTACCGCCCCGTGGGTTCGATGTACTGATCGTTCCCGTCTGGTCGCAGGCGCTTGTCACGCTCGGCTCGGTACCTGTCTCGAATGGCAGCGGTGTCCATGCCGCCAGTATCGCGGTCGCTTGGGGCTTTGCCGAATCGCCCGCCTACCCGAGGGCAGCGATGTGCAAGATGGCATCTCCGCGGTTGACGAGCGGGTGCTGAAGCTTTCCGATCAGCATGCCAGTGGCCGGAGCCTTCAGCCTGGCGAGCGTTTTGCCGTACGGGTCGCGCAAGACCCCGACCTGCTCGCCCTTCTCGACGTCAGCACCGAGCGCGAGTCGGCAGTCGACGATGCCGCTACGAGCAGCTCGGACCCACCGGCTCGATCGGGCGATGTGGGGCGCTGGTGCAGGCGGCACGAGTTCGTCGATCATCCCCAGCGAATGGAGCACACGGAGCGCACCATCGGTGCCGATCGTGATCGCCTCCTCATCGAAGCGATAGGCCTCACCGCCCTCGAACAGGAGGCAGGTGGCGCCTTGCGCAACGGCTGCTCCGCGCAGCGATCCATCGCGAACACGCGAGTGAATCGCAACGGGTGCGCCGAAGAGATTCGCCAAGTGGAGAGTGCGCTCGTCATCGAGATCACCTCGGAGCTGTGGATGATTCGATCGGTGATCGGAGCCCGTGTGGAGATCGATGCCCAGCTCACAACGGCTCACGATTTCGGTCATGAACAGGTGGGCGATCCGACTCGCCAGCGACCCACGCGCAGAGCCAGGGAACGAACGATTGAGATCGCGACGGTCCGGCAGGTAGCGATCTCCGGTGTTGAACCCGTGCACGTTCACGATCGGGGCCGCGATGATCGTGCCCGACACCGATTTCGGATCGACGGCGTCGAGCACCCGTCGAATGATCTCGACCCCGCAGATCTCATCACCGTGGGTGGCGGCATTGATCCACATGGTCGGACCATCCGACTTACCGTGGACCACGATGACCGGGAGCGCAAGCGGCGTGCCCGACATCAGGCGACCGATCGGAATCTCGGTCTGCGTGCGCTTTCCGGCGACTGCTTCAGTGTCGCCGATCGGAAATGGGGGACGCTTCGGCACTACCGCTGCTCCTCGAGCAGTGGTTCGTCGGGGAGCGGCTGCACACGGAGCCGGCTCCGTCGACGTTCCGGAACGAGGCCCCGCATTGCCTCAAGGTTTCCGAAGCAGAGCAGACGGTCGTCGACCTCGATGATGCGGTCGCTTCTCGGATTAGGAATCACGGTGGTGCCGCGGTTGAGCGTGAGCACCGAGATGTCCTGCTCACGGAGTTCGCCGATCGTGGTTCCGGCTGCCACGAGAGCCGCACCCTCGTTGATGCTGAGTTCGACGACGCCGTAGCCGGCCGATACGGACAGGCGCTGCCGGACATCGATCTCGGGGAATGCCACCTGAGCGGCGACGTAATCGATGATCGCGCCCGCGATGTCGAGCCCGGTTGCACGCTCGATCCCCTCGAACCCCGGCGAGGAGTTGACCTCCATGACGACCGGCCCCTCGGCGCCCTCGAGCATGTCGACCCCTGCGACTCGGAGACCCATGATCTGAGCGGCGCGTACGGCGGTGTCGGCGTACACAGGATCGAGATCGATGGCCTCGACACTGCCGCCGCGGTGGACATTGGAACGGAACTCGTCACCGCTGGCCTGCCGGCGCATCGCTGCCACCACGCGATCGCCGACCACCAGGGCCCGAACATCGCGTCCCCTGCTCTCGGCCACAAACTTTTGGATGAGGACGTTCTGTCGAGTGGACTGCAGCGTTTCTATGACCGCCTCGGCGATCTTGGTATCCGGGGCGAGGATCACCCCGATTCCCTGTGTTCCCTCGAGCAGCTTGATCACGACGGGAGCACCGCCGACGCGGTCGATCGCGGGCAGCACGTCGGCACGATCGCGTACGAACGTTGTGGCCGGGATGGCGATGTCGTGTCGGGAGAGGATCTGAATCGACCGGAGCTTGTCTCGCGAGTTCGCAATGCCATTGGAGGGAGTCGGCGTGTACACGTCCATCTGCTCGAACTGGCGAACGACGGCGAGTCCAAAGAACGTGATCGATGCACCGATACGGGGGAGGACGGCGTCGAAATCGTCGAGCTGACGTCCGCGGTACTGGAGATCCGGGACATCGCCGGAGAGGTCGATGGCGAAACGGAGCGTGTCGAGGACGCGTGCCTCGTGGCCTCGCTCGGTCGCAGCCGCGACAAGTCGCTGGGTGCTGTACGAGCGCGGGGCTCTCGAGAGGACGGCCAGTTTCACGCCGGAGAACGCTACCGCCGCGTCGACCCGACTGTCCTCGTGATGCAACGGGACCGGCACGTCCAGGCTTGCTCACTGCGTCTGGTCTCCCGCTACCCTCAGGCCAGTTTGCGAAGGATCCACCTGGAGGAGTCCCATGGACAACGCACAAAAGTTTTACATCAACGGAGCATGGGTCGAGCCCAGCACCACCGACACGATCGATGTCATCAACCCGGCGACGGAAAAGCCGATCGCATCGATCGCCATGGGGGGTGCGGCGGACGTAGACGCCGCCGTCGCCGCGGCAAAGGCCGCCTTCGAGACGTTCTCGCAGACCTCGGTCGAGGAGCGCATCGCCCTCCTCGACAAGATCACCGAACTGATCGGTGCCCGTTCCGAGGAGTTTGCCAACACGATCTCGGCGGAGATGGGTGCACCCGGCGGCCTCGCCAAGGCTGCCCAGGCGCCGACCGGCCTGATGCACTTCGCCACGGCTGCCCAGATCCTGCGCAACTACGAGTTCGAGGAGCAGCACGAGAACTTCCTGCTCGTCAAGGAACCGGCCGGTGTCGTGGGAATGATCACGCCCTGGAACTGGCCGCTCAACCAGATCGCTTGCAAGGTCGCGCCGGCGATCGCAACCGGATGCACCATGGTGCTCAAGCCCTCGGAGATCGCACCTCTCAACGCACTTCTCTTCGCCGAGGTACTTCACGATGCGGGCGTGCCCGCCGGCGTGTTCAACCTCGTCAACGGCGACGGTCCCACCGTTGGCGCCCACCTCTCCTCGCACCACGACGTCGACATGATGAGCTTCACCGGCTCGACCCGCGCCGGCGTGGAGGTCGCCAAGAACGCTGCTCCCACGGTCAAGCGGGTCGCACAGGAACTCGGCGGCAAGTCGGCCAACATCGTCCTGCCGTCTGCTGATGTCGGCGAGACCGTCGGTCGCGACTTTTTCGGCATGTGCATGAACACCGGGCAGAGCTGCAACGCCGGTACTCGCATCCTCGTCCCGGCCGAGAAGATGGACGAAGCCGCCGCTGCGGCCGCTGCCGCGGCCGGCGCGATCACGGTCGGTGATCCGACCTCCGATGGTGTCGTGATGGGCCCGGTCGTCTCGGAGGCCCAGTGGAATAAGGTGCAAGGCCTGATCCAGACGGGCATCGACGAGGGCGCAACCCTCGCCGCAGGCGGCACCGGACGCCCCGACGGACTCGACGAGGGCTACTTCGTGAAGCCGACCGTGTTCGCCGACGTCACCAACGACATGAGCATCGCCCAAGAGGAGATCTTCGGCCCGGTCGTCTCGATCATCGGCTACAACTCCGTCGAGCAGGCGATCGAGATTGCGAACGACACCGAGTACGGCCTGGCCGGCTACATCTCTGGCGACCAGGACGAGGCGGTCGCCGTCGCCAAGCGCATCCGCACCGGGATGATGCACGTCAACGGAGCCGGCCCCGACTTCAACGCCCCGTTCGGCGGCTACAAGCAGTCGGGTAACGGTCGCGAATGGGGCGAGCTCGGCTTCGAGGAGTTCATCGAGAGCAAGGCCATTCTCGGCGCTCGCGCCTGATCTGCGTTCCGGCCTCGGCCCCTGGGTGTGTCCACCTGGGCGCCGGGGCCGTGTGCGTTTTCCCGCACGAGCCTGGACCGCGGAGCTGTGCTGGGTTCGGTCGCCTCGCCTAGGGTCCGGCGATGTTCGCCACTGACCGGACCGCCACCGCCACGGGCTACTGGCCCTCGACGTGGCCCGTTGAATGCGGCGGCAACCGTCGACAGAAGTCGGCGTCCGGTCGGCTCGACGCTGCCTCCGGCACGGCGCAGGTGACCACTCGTCGTACCGGACGGTGGGACGTCATGGCCGTTCGACGCGAACCAGGGCAGTGGTACGTGGGAGGCACGATGGCGGCCTTCAGTGGACCTCCGCCATTCGGCTGGGTCGAGAGGTTTGATCCGGTCACGCTTGAGCCTCTGGCTGCATCACCGAGGCTGCCGTCCGGAAACCATGTCTGGTGCGGGGCGATCCTCGCCCATGCAAACGGATCGATCTACTCCGTCAACGGCTCGTATCTGCACCGTCTCGACGCAGATGACCTCCACGTCGAGGAGGAGCGCGCGCTCGTCGACTGCAGCCACAACGGCCTCTTGGCCTTGAGCGACGGCTCGCTGTTCACGAAGGACCTCCGCCTCGACGGGCAGGGTGACACGACCTTGAGCCGGTTCGACCCGGAAACGCTCGAACCGGTCGGACAGGCACTCACCCTGCCCGAAGGCTCGATGGGCCGCATCGCCGCTGATATCGACGCAGATGGGGTCGAGTGTGTCTACGTGCCGGGCACGGAGCACGTGTTCCGAGTCGTGATCGATGGCGACCGCATGGCGCTCGACGGATGGCGCCCTCGCTACCGGTCCGTCGGGGGACCGCACGGCCTCGCGTGGGATGCCTGCCTGTCGGGTGAGGCGGTGTGGCTGATGGACAACGGCGACGTGCCCTCCGTGCGTCATATCCACACCACAACGCCGAATGGCCGGTTCGACACCCCTCCGGATCTCTCGTGGCGGCAACCGGCACCATGGGACGGCCCACAACGGCTGCACCGTATTGATCCGCTGACGGGTGAGACCACGAGCGTCGCACCGTTCGGCCTGCCGGGGGGCGGCATCATCGCGCCGCCGGTGGTCGTACCCGAGCGAGGTGTCGCTGTTGCGTGGGATTCGATCAATGGCGGCCTTGCGGGTGTCTCGATCGACGAGATGGCGCCAACGTGGACACTCGACATCCGCCCGAGCATGCAACCGATCGTCTACCCGGACTCAGGTGAGCTTGTGATCAACGATTTTGCCGACGACGGCATCGACTATCTCGTGGTCGTCGATGTCGAGACCGGTGAGTTGCTCGATTGCGTCGACACCGGCTCGCGGATTGCGAACGGCATGTTCCTCAGCGCTGGCGACGATCGTGATCTCTACTACTGCAGCACCCTCACGCTCGCCCGTGTTCACTGGGCCTGATCAGGTCGCGGCCTCCACGGGGAGGGCGTGGGCCAGTAGATCCTCGTACAGCGGCAGCGCTTCCTCGTACAGCTCGACGAGGCGGGGTGTGTCCTCAAGTGGCGGGTAGATCGTCGTCGGTTTCTGGATGCCGGTGCTCTCGCGCAGGGTGTCGTGCCACGGGCCGGTGCCCTCGCCGTACCAGCTCACCTCACGGCGATCACCGGCGTCCCATTCGAGCGCTTCTGGTTTGAACTCGATTTCGACGGCCTGGCAGAAGGCGCGGGTGGCCTGCGCGGGGCGGTCGAGCAGGTCAGCCGACAACAGGACCGGAGGCGCCACGCCGTCACGATCGGCGACTCGGTGGAAGAGCCGATGGAGCGCGATGAATCCGACCTCGTCGCGGGTGCAATCCGGCCAATACTTGGCAAGCCCTTGGATCACCCGTCGAGGGTCTCGGAGCAGGAACGTGCTCGTGATGCCGGCGAGGCGCTCGTCGCTCAGATCATGCTCCACGGAGTAGGCGAACTCTTTCACGAAGACGGGGTTCTTGGCTTCGGCCTCAGCCAGCGAGGACCACAAGGCCGAGAAGGAGAGTCCTTCCGTATCGGCCACGCCGGCGTCGCGCCGGCTGCGCCGGTCACTGCCGTAGTAGTAGGCCTCGTTGAAGGGTTCGTGGAAGCAGGTGAAGTCGCCGCGCTGTCGCATCATCCACTCGAAGGCGGTCGAGGTCGATCGGGGAGTAGCCCACAGCACCAACATGCACCGATCCTGGACGTTTGTTCAGTCCCCCGTCAAGCCCTGCCTCGTTCACCCGGACTGACGAAGTGCGGGCTCGGCAGAGGTCGACGACTAACGTATCGCGACACCGCTATGACCGTATCGACACTCCCCGACGAGCTCCGGCTGACACATCTCAAGCAACTGGAAGCCGAGGCCATCCACATCATGCGCGAGGTCGTGGCGCAGTTCGAGCGTCCGGTGATGCTCTACTCGATCGGCAAGGATTCCTCCGTTCTGTTGCATCTCGCCCGCAAGGCGTTTTTCCCCGGGCCACTCCCGTTCCCACTCGTCCACGTCAACACGACGTGGAAGTTCCGGGAGATGATCGAGTTCCGAGATCGCATCGTGCAGGAACTGGGACTCGAACTCATCTCGTGGACCAACCAGGAGGGGATCGAGAAGGGCATCAACCCCTTCGACCACGGCTCCAAGAACTACACCGACATCATGAAGACCCAGGCGCTCAAGCAGGCGCTCGACGCCGGGGGCTACGACGCCGCATTCGGCGGTGCTCGACGCGACGAGGAGAAGTCGAGAGCGAAGGAGCGGGTCTTCAGCTTCCGCGACAAATTCCACCGCTGGGACCCAAAGAACCAGCGCCCCGAACTCTGGAGCCTCTACAACGGCCGGGTCAACAAGGGCGAGAGCATCCGTGTCTTCCCCATCTCGAACTGGACCGAGCTCGACATCTGGCAGTACATCCACCTGGAGAGCATCGACATTGTCCCGCTGTACTTCTCGGCGCCCCGCCCGGTCGTGACGCGAGACGGCGTGACGATCATGGTCGACGACGACCGCTTCCAGTTCGAACCTGGCGAAGAGGCCGAGGAGAAGTGGGTGCGCTTCCGAACGTTGGGTTGCTATCCGCTGTCTGGCGGTGTCGAGTCCACCGCGACGACACTCCCGGAGATCATCCAGGAGATGCTGCTCGCCACGCGTTCCGAACGGGAGGGCCGCGTGATCGATTACGACCAGTCCGGCTCGATGGAGGAGAAGAAGCGGGAGGGCTATTTCTGATGCATCCCCTCGTCACGCAGGCACGCACCGACGGTGGTGCGACATGAGCCATCAGTCCGAACTCATCGCCACCGACATCGAGGCCTATCTCGCCGAACACGAGCGCAAGGACCTCCTTCGGTTCCTCACCTGCGGATCGGTCGACGACGGGAAATCAACCCTGATTGGCCGCCTTCTGCACGACTCGCACATGATCTACGAAGATCAACTTGCGAGTCTCGAAGCCGACTCCACCACCCAGGGCAGCGCCGGGGACCAGGTCGACCTTGCGCTGCTCACCGACGGCCTCAAGGCCGAGCGGGAGCAGGGCATCACGATCGACGTCGCCTATCGATACTTCTCCACGGCGAAGCGAAAGTTCATCATCGCCGACACGCCTGGCCACGAGCAGTACACACGAAACATGGTCACCGGCGCGTCGACCTGTCAGCTTGCGATCATCCTGATCGACGCGCGCCATGGGGTCATCAGCCAGACCAAACGGCACAGCTACATCGCCAACCTCCTCGGGATTCGCAACGTCGCCGTCGCGATCAACAAGATGGATCTCGTCGATTGGAGCCAGGAGCGCTTCGACGAAATTCGCGAGCAGTACCTCGAGTTCGCGAAGCCGCTCGACCTGATCGACCCGGTGTTCTTGCCCATGTCGGCTCTGCTCGGCGACAACGTCGTCGAAAAGGGTGACAACCTGGCGTGGTTCGACGGGCCGACGATGATGGAGCATCTTGAGACGGTCGATGTCGAGGCCGGGATCGACCTCGAGACCTTCCGCTTGCCTGTTCAGATGGTCACCCGGCCCGATCTTGACTTCCGGGGCTTCGCCGGCACCATCGCTTCGGGCGTCGTCCGGCCCGGCGACAAGGTGATCAGCCTGCCATCCGGCGTCTCGTCGACCGTCGACCGCATCGTCACGATGGACGGCGATCTCCCGATGGCCGGACCGGGCCGCGCCATCACCCTCACGCTCACCGATGAGATCGATGTCAGCCGCGGCGACGTCCTCGTGTCCGAAGGACAAGAGCCGCTTCGCGCCCACGACGTGGACGCCATGGTCGTCTGGATGACCGACGAGGTGATGACTCCCGGCCGTCAGTACCTCCTGCAGCATGCAAACGGTCTGTCGAACGCCACGGTCACGACGATCCATCATCGCGTCGACATCAACACCCTCGAGCAGCAGTCCGCTGACGAACTTGTGCTCAACGACATCGCCTGGCTGCAGGTAAGCACCGATCGCGAGTTGCTCTTCGATCGCTATGCCGACAACCGCCAGACCGGTGCCTTCATCCTCGTCGATCGGCTCACCAACGCGACGGTCGGCGCCGGGATGATCACGGGTGCCGGGTCCTCGTGGGATCGTGCGCCGGAGGACTCACTGCAGCGCCAGGTCTCGATGGTGTCGGCGGCCGAGCGTGCTGTGCGATTCGGTCAGCAACCGGCCACCGTGCTCCTCACGGGGCTCACCGCCGCCGGCAAGTCGACCATCGCCACGGCCCTCGAACGGCAACTGTTCGATCGCGGAAAGGTCGCCGTTCGACTCGACGGGGAGAACATCCGGCTCGGCATCAGCCGCGACCTCGGCTTCACGGCGGCGGACCGGTCCGAGAATCTCCGACGCGCCGCTGAGATCGCCCGCTTGCTCAACAACCAGGGCATCACCGTGATTGCCGCGTTCGTCTCGCCCGACGCCACCGTTCGTTCGCGTTTCAAAGAACTTGTCGGTGACGAGCGCTCGATCGAGGTGTTCGTCGACACGCCGATCGAGGTGTGTCGCGAGCGGGACACCAGTGGACTCTATGACCGGGCCGATGCCGGCGAGATCACCGACTTTCCCGGCGTCTCGGCACCCTACGACCACGCCGAGACATTCGATCTCCGGCTCGACGCATCGGTTCTGAGCATCGAGGAAAGCGTCGCCGCCATCGTCAAGATGCTCGGCGACCGCGGTCACCTCCGTGCCTGACACGCCGGTCAGCCGCAACATCGTCCGTGCTGACGGACACGTGAGCGGTGACGACCGAGCTGCCCTCTACGGCCATAGCTCCCGAACCGTCTGGTTCACCGGCCTGTCGGGTTCGGGCAAGTCCACACTCGCCTTCGCGGTCGAGCGGGCCCTCGTCGACAAGGGTGTTGCGTGCTACGTGCTCGACGGAGACAATGTCCGCTTTGGTCTCAACCGTGATCTCGGTTTCTCGCCGGAAGACCGCACCGAGAACATCCGGCGCATCGGGGAGGTTTGTCGCCTCTTTCATGACGCCGGGCTGGTCGTGCTCACGGCCTTCATCTCGCCGTACCAGGCCGACCGGGACCAGGTTCGGGCGCTGCACGGCCCGGGGCAGTTCGTCGAGGTGTTCGTCGACACACCGATCGAGGTATGTGAGGCCCGAGATGTCAAGGGTCTCTATGCGAAGGCTCGAGCCGGCGATATCCCGGAATTCAGCGGAATCTCGGCACCCTACGAGGCGCCGACGACACCGGAGATCCGGGTCGACACGAGCCGGCCGATCGATGCGTGCGTCACACACATCCTGGAGCAACTCGGCCTCTGAGGCCCGCTCGAAACGGTCATTGAACGAGCGTTCAGGGTGGCGGTAGCGTCCTGCCCGTGACCAAGCGACCAAACATCGTGGTGATCATGGCGGACCAGCTCGCGCCGCAGTTCACCAGCACCTACGGGCACCCGATCGTGCAGACGCCGAACCTTGATGCGCTCGCCGCACGCGGCATGCGCTTTGACGCTGCGTACTGCAACTCGCCACTGTGCGCCCCCGCACGGTTCGCGTTCATGGCCGGTCAGCTCGTCACCAAGATCGGCGCCTATGACAACGCTGCGGAGTTCCCTGCCTCCATTCCCACGTTCGCCCACTATCTGCGCCAACTCGGCTACCGCACGTGCCTCACCGGCAAGATGCACTTCGTCGGACCCGACCAACTTCACGGCTTCGAGGAACGCCTCACCACCGATGTCTACCCCAGCGATCACGCCTGGACCCCCAACTGGGACGACCCTCACGAGCGGATCGACAAGTGGTACCACAACATGGATTCGGTGAAGCAGGCCGGCTCAGCGGCGACAACCTTCCAGCTCGAATACGACGAGGAGGTCGCCTTTACGGCAAAGCGGCGGATCTTCGATTACGCCAAGTATCGAGACCTGCCGTTCGCGATGACGGTCAGCTTCATCCACCCACACGATCCGTATGTCGCCCGACCAGAGTTCTGGGACCGCTACGAGGGCGTCGAGATCGACCTCCCGACATCTCCGCATGCTGAGGATCCGCACTCCCTGCGGCTTCGCAGTGCCATCGAGGCCACCGACATCTCGGTGACCGACGAGCAGATCGCGAATGCGCGTCGGGCCTACTACGCGAACACCACCTACGTCGACAGCAAGATCGGCGAGATCGTCCGGACTCTTGAGGAGGCGGAACTCCTCGACGACACGATCGTGGTTTTCACCGGCGATCACGGCGACATGCTCGGCGAGCGCGGTCTCTGGTACAAGATGTCGACGTTGGATCACTCGATGCGGGTACCGCTCGTCATGGCCGGGCCGGGCATCGTGCACGGGGTGTCGCCGGAACCCTGCTCGTTGGTCGACCTGCTGCCGACCATGCTCGATTGGGCGGCACCGGGCGCGTGGCCGGCGTTGGGCATGGACCTCGACGGCCGTTCGCTGGTCGGCGCAGCAGCAGGTGCGGAGACCGACCCTGGCGCGACGGCGCTCGGCGAATACTGCGCGGAGGGCTCAGCGCACCCGATCTTCATGATTCGCCGTGGCCGGTGGAAGTACGTCCAGTGCGATATCGACCCTCCGATGCTGTTCGACATGGACGCCGACCCCGACGAGCTGCAGAATCTCGCCGCGGATCCGTCCTACGCCGAGGTCGAAGCTGCCTTCGCCGCCGAGGTCCGCGAGCGCTGGGACAGCGCCCAGATTCGTGCGGACGTCCTTGCTTCCCAGCGGATGCGCCGCGCCGTGCACGCCGGCATGTCGGCCGGCCGTCGGGTCGACTGGGACTATCAGCCGACGCGGGATGCCTCCGAGGAGTACGTCCGCAACCATATGGATTGGACCGTGGCTGCGGCGACCACACGCTTCCCGCCGATCGCCGGCGCAACCGGCCGGAGCTGACTGCGGCCTCTGAACGGGGCGTCTAGTTCAGGAACTCGGGTTCGTCGCGGCAGAGTTCGTCCCACCACGGCTGGAACTGGAACCAGCCGGCGAGATCGTGGCCCTGCGCGTCGTAGCCGCTCTGGCAGAGATCCTCAGGAATCTCGATAGGCGTTCCGGCTGCCTCGGCCACCAGCTGGCTCTGACAGCAGCGCTCGAGGGCAACGAACCACCACACGGTGGCATCGACCGACCCGCCGGCCGTAATGATCCCGTGATTCTGGTGGATGAGCGCCTTGCGGGAACCGAGGGCCTCGGCCATCGCGGCGCCGACTGCCGTGTCGAGCACGACGGCACCGGCCCCTGCGTCGCACAACGCGACGTCGTTGTAGAACATCGTCGAGTCCTGGCTGATCATCTTGAGCGGCTTGCCCAGCGTCGAGAACGTCTTGCCGTACATCGAGTGCGAATGTGCGGCCGCAATGATGTCAGGCCTGGCGGCGTGCAGTTGCGAGTGAATCGCGAATGCTGCTGCGTTGACGGGCTTGTCGCCTTCGACGACCGTGCCGTCATGGTCGACACAGATGAGATCCGACACGGTCATCAGCTTGAAGTTGAGCCCGAATGGATTCACCCAGAAGCGATCGGGATACTCGGGATCACGGACCGTGACATGGCCGGCGACTCCCTCGGCGAGCCGGAGGCGTCCCATGATCCGCAGACCCGCTGCGAGTCGCTGCTTCCGGTTGAGACGCTCGGCCTCGATGTCGACCTGCGTTTCGGGACGCTCGAGCGTGATGCCCTCTTGGTCGGGCTCGAACGCGCCGAGATCGGGTTCCTGGGTGTCGGTCATGGCGTCAGGCTACGTGTCGGAGTGGTCCCGGAGCGAGTCATCCGACCCGAGAAGAGCGCGGACGTGAGCGATCCTGGCCTCGTTCACTGCGAACCACGCCCACTTGCCTCGCTGTTCGCGTTCGAGGATGCCTGCTTTCACCAGCTGCGACAGGTGATGGCTGACGGTCGGTTGCGTTCTGCCAACGAGCGCCGGTAAGTCACAGGCGCACGCCTCGCCCCCGGCGGCGACGACGCTCACGAGGCGCAGTCGAATCGGGTCTGCGAGCGCCTTCAGGACGACCGCCACCTCGGCTGCTTCACGTTCGCTGATCGGGGCAGCGAGGATGGGCGTGCAGCAGAGGTCATCCATGTCCGACAGCCTCACGACAGCTCGACGTGAAGGAACTCGATGACCTCCGGCCAAAGCTGTGCTGCGAGCTCCGCGTCGTGAATGCCGAACGGGTCGGTCTCGTTCATGAAGGCGTGCCCTGCGGGATGGAAGCTGATCTGCACATCCTTTCCCATGCCCTGAAGCCGAGCCTCAAGGTCCCGTGCACCGTCAGCCGGGAAGAAGTCGTCATGCTCGCAGAAGTGCCCGCGAACCGTGGCCTGAAGGCCGGTCCAGTCGGGTTCGTCACCGGTCGGATACCCGTAGAACGGCACCGCTGCCCCGATGGCGTCGCCTCGCAGCGCTGCGACCAGGAGGCTCAGCATCCCTCCCATGCAGAAGCCGATCGCACCGATCGTGCTCCCCGTCGTGGACGCGTGTTCACGCAACGCGTCGACCGCGAGGCTCATGTCGGCAGCCGCCCGTTCGGCCGGGAGCGTGCTCATCAGGTGACCCGCCTTGTCCATTTCGTCATGCCCGGCGAGCTCACCTCGGTAGAGATCAGGGGCAAGGGCGACAAAGCCGTTCTCGGCGAGATGGTCGGCCGTACCCTTCATCTGGGGATTCAGTCCCCACCACTCCTGGATCACCAGGACGCCGGGTCCCGAACCGCTGTCGGGCAACGCGAGATAGGCGCGTGCATGGTCGTCCAATTCGATCATCTCTCCCATGCATGGGACCCTATCCTCCCACCCCGGCGCAGTACCGAAGGCCCGAACGACCATCGACATGGACATGCTCGACACGATCCGCAACGACGCAACCGCCACGGAAGCCGCCGGCCGTCTCGCGCCCAGCACGGTCGCCGCGCTCGTCGAGGCTGGCTCGTTCAAACTGTGGGTGCCCGAGGACTACGGCGGTGCCGGCACGTCCTTGCAGGACGGCCTCGATGCAATCGCGGAGATCGCTCGTGCGGATGGCGCTGCCGGCTGGTGTGTGATGATCGCCAACACGACCGGGCTCCTTGCGGCGCGTCTCGATCGTGAGGTCGCACACGAGATCTTCGCCCGCACCGATGCCGTAGCGGGCGGGTTCGCCGCCCCGATGGGTGTCGCAACCCTTCGTGATGGTGCGGCCCATGTGAGCGGTGAGTGGGCATGGGGGAGCGGCTCCAGCCATGCGACCACGATGGGCGGTGGTGTCCGCATCGTCGATACCGATGGCTCGCCCGCTGCGTTACCCGACGGTGGACGAGTCGGCTTTGCCTTCTTTGCGGAGGTCGAGGAACTCGATACCTGGCAGGTCAGTGGCCTTCAGGGCACGCATTCGACGGATTACCGAGTCGACAATGCGCGGGTGCCGCTCGATCGGATCGTCTCGATGGATCGACGGTCACTCGTCGTCGACGAGCCCCTGTATCGATTTTCGACGTTCGGCGCGCTTGCCCTTGGCGTTGCCATGACCATGGTCGGTCTCGCCGAGCGGGCGGTTGAGGAACTGATGCTGCTCGCTGAGAAGATCCCGCAGGGATCAAGCAAAGGCCTTGCTCATCGCGCGCCGGTGCAGGCCGACCTCGCCCGGTCGGTCGCTGCGGTGCGCGGCGCCCGTGCCTATGTCGCTGATGAAGTCGGTCGCTCGTGGGACGAGGTCGTTGCCAGCGGACGGGTCACCGATGTACGAAAGGTTGCCCTCCGGCTGGCCGCGAACGCAGCAGCCGAGAGCGCGCTCGGCGCAGTCGATCGCTGCTACACGTCCGCCGGGGGAGAAGCGGTCTACCGCCGGTCGCCGCTCCAGCGTGTCTTCCGGGACATACATGTTGCATCGCAACATGCGATGGTTGCCGCTCGGGTGTACGAGCCGCTCGGCCGCTTTGGGTTCGGACTCGAAACCGATACCGGCGGGCTCTAGTTTCCGACCATCGCTCGCAGCGCCGCTCTGTCGACCTTTCCATTGGCGTTGCGGGGCAGGATGCCGACACGAATCCAGTGTTCCGGCACCTTGTAGCCGCTGAGGGTCGAGCGAAGCGCAATGCCGAGGGCCTCGACGTCGGCATCGCCGACCACCGCTGCCGCCACGATGTCTCCGAGGCGTTCGTCAGGGACGCCGAAGACCGCAGCGTCCAAGACGCCATCGAGGGTGAGGAGTGCCGCCTCGACTTCGGCAGGGGCAATGCTCGCACCGCCCCGATTGATCATCTCGCCGAGACGGCCGCTGACGAGGAGACGCCCGTCCGCTCCGAGTGAGCCAGCATCGCCGGTGTGAAGTCGGCCGCTGCGCCAGAGTTCTGACGTTGCTGCCGGATCACCCCAGTAGCCCAGCGTTCCCTGCCAGCAACCGGCCCACGGACCCTCGGTGACGCTCGACAGCGTGATCTCGCCGTCATCTTCGATACGGACATCGACGCCGGGAAGCGGGCTGGCTCCACCATCGCCGATGCGCATCCGAGCAACGCCGGTGGGCGCCTCCGACAGTCCGTAGCTGGTCACCAGCGGCACGCCGAGGATGTCCTGCGCGGCTGCTGCTCGACGGTGGTCGTAGCCGGCACCGCCGACGATCAGGCGGTCGACGGCCTGGAGTTGCGCCGGCGAGACGCCCTGCGAGAGGAGGTCGTGCACGATGGTGGGCACGACAAGCGCCCGCGTCACCGCATACCGCTCGAGGTCCTCCGCGACCTCGGAGCCGCTGGTGCGCGTCATCATCACGGCAACGCCACCGCACGCAAGGGCAGTAAGAGGACCGAGCAGAAGAATGTTGAGCGTCGACAGCGGCAGGGGAGTGCCGATACGGGCGTCTTCGTCGAGGCCCTCCGTGGCGATCGCCGCAGCGGCGGGATACAGCAACTGTTGCTGTGAGTGGACGGCACCCTTCGGTCGCCCAGTGGTGCCCGAGGTGTAGGCGATGGCGGCTGGCGCAGTCGGCGCCGGTGGCTCCGGCAGGTCGACCGCGGGGGCAGCGTTCGGAAGCGTCTCGAGGACCGCATCGGGATCAGCGTCGGCGAGCACCACGTCTCGCTCGGGCTTCGTCGCCCGAACGCTCAGTCCGATCCACACCGCCCCGACGCGGACGGTGGCAAGAAGAGAGATCAGGCTGCGGACGTCGTTCCCAAGCACCCAGGCCAGCCGACTTCCACCACCGTGTCCCGCTGCCGTCAGCGCCCGAGCGACGCGTTCAACCTCGCCGTGCAACTCACGCGTGGTCCACGCACGGTCAGCGTCGATGACGGCAATCGACTCGTCGGCGCGCCGGCTCCAGACCTCCTCGAAGGTCGATGGTCCGACGGGGAACGGCACGGCTCGCTCAGGGCGGCGCAGGCCGCTCGATCGGTTGATCTCGACGGCGTCGTCCACGCCGGTGAGTCTCGCAGGTGGTGACTGCGTCTGCCCACTACCCTCCCCACGATGAGCCTTGATCCGCACGACCTTGATCCAGCGACCTGGTTGATCGCTGCCGGTCGCCCCGAGGGGCCGGGCGATGCGCTGAATCACCCGATCATCGCGACCTCGACATTCGAACACGGGGGCCAGCGGGTCTATAGCCGAGGCGAAGCCACTGAGGCCTGGGAGGCATTGGAGCTCGTCGTCGGCGGACTCGAGCGGGCGCACGGCGTCGCGTACGCATCGGGAATGGCGGCGGTGTCGGCGGTCTTCGATCAGCTGAGCGTCGGTGCCACCGTGGTGATTCCCGACGACTGCTACCACGGGGTGAGCCAGGTCGCCGCAACGGGCGAGAAGCTCGGCCGTTGGGCCGTTACGTCGCTGCCCATGGACGACACAGCCCGATGGGTCGAAGCCCGAGCTACCGCCGATCTCGTGTGGGCCGAAAGCCCTACGAATCCCATGCTGATCGTGGGTGATCTCGAGGCGATCGGTCGAGCGCCTCACCGGCCGCACGCACGGTTCGTCGTCGACAACACGTTCGCAACGGCCCTACGGCAACAACCACTCGACCTCGGTGCCGACGCCGTAATGCAATCGAGTACGAAGTTCATCGGCGGCCACAGCGACCTTCTCGGCGGCATCGTCACAACCCGCGACGCGGCGTACGCCGACACCCTTCGGTCCGCACGAACGCTCGCCGGGTCGGTACCCGGCACCCTCGAGACGTTCCTCGCACTGCGAGGGGTACGAACCCTCGCCATGCGGCTTGCCACTGCTGAGGCGAGCGCGGCCACGATCGCTGCGCGCCTCGCCGAGCATGTCGCGGTCGACGTCGTGCGGTATCCGGGCTTCGGTGCGATGGTCAGCTTCGATGTTGCTGACGCCGAGACGGCCGACCGCGTCTGTCAGTCGCTTCGGGTGATTCGTCACGCAACCAGCCTCGGTGGCGTCGAGTCCCTAATTGAACGCCGAAGCCGTTACTCGGACACGGTGCCGCCGGGCCTCGTTCGCCTCAGTGTCGGCTGTGAGGGCACGGAGGATCTCTGGGCGGATCTCGCCCGGGCGCTCGATCAGTAACCGAGTGTGGTGGCGGCGACCACGGCGCCGAGTTCTCGGCAATCGTCAAGCCGCTTCTCCACGGAGCCGATCACCGATACCGGCTCGGCCACGGCGCGCCAGGCGAGGCCGGTGACGATCTTCTGGATACCAAGCAACGCTCCGTCGGTATCGGATTCGCCGTGAACGAGAACCCCGTAGGGCCGGCCCTGCGTTCTGTCGAGCGCGTCGTTGTAGGTCGTGTCGAAGGCGTGCTTGAGCGCGCCACTCATGTAGCCCAGGTTTGCAGGTGTCGCGAGGAGATAGCCCGCTGCGCCCAACACCTCTGCCGAGGTCACCTCCAGTGCGGAGACGACCGCGACCCTGAGTCGTTCGAGTCCGTCGGAGCGGGCCCCGGCCAGCGCGGCGTCGACCATCGCAGGGAGCGCTGTGCCAGGGGAGTGATGCACGACCAGGAGGGTCGCCACTCCGGATCCGGCCACTGTGGCCGACATGTCAGTCGAACGGGAGGTTGAACAGCTTGATGGCGTTGCCGCGGGCGATCTTGTGCACGACCTCGGGGTCGAGGTGGCCGAACAGTTCGTGAGCGACTTCTTTCGAGCGTGGGAAGGTCCCGTCGCTGTGGGGGTAGTCGGTCTCGAAGAGCACATTGTCGACGCCGACCTCGTCGAGCAGCTTCATGCCAGCCGTGTCCTTGAAGAAGCAGCTGTAGATCTGGCGGTGGTAGTAGTACGACGGCGGCTCGGGCAGACGCTCCTCGCCCTGCGCCCACATGTGCGTGTTGTAGTTGTCGTCGGCGCGTTCGAGGTAATACGGAATCCAGCCGATCTGGCTCTCCGCGTACATCAGCTTCAAGTTCGGGTAGCGCACCAGCACCCCTGAGAAGAGGAAGTCGATCATCGAGGCGGCCGAGTTCGCCGAGATCATGGCCGCAGTGACGATCGTCGGGCAGTCGTCGGCCGGACGCACGGTGCGTGTGCCCGAACCGATGTGCATCGTGATGACGGTGCCGGTCTCTTCACAGGCCTGGAAGAAGGGGTCCCAATGGCCTGAGTGGATCGACGGCAATCCAAGCCAAGCCGGCAGCTCCGACCAGGCAACAGCGTTGACGCCACGAGCGGCGTTGCGGCGGATCTCCGCTGCTGCCAGTTCCGCATCCCAGAGAGGCACGAGGCACAGCGGAATCAGGCGGCCGTCCGAATCACCACACCACTCCTCGACCATCCAGTCGTTGTAGGCCTCCACACAGAGCTTCGACAGCTCCTTGTCCTTGCGCTCTGCGAACAGCTGGCCGCAGAAGCGGGGGTAATTCGGGAAACAGATGGAGGCCTCGACATGGTTGTCGTCCATGTCCTCCAGCCGCGCTTTGGGTTCGTAGCAGCCAGGTCGGATGTCGTCGTAGGTGACACCTTGCATCGTGACGGTCTTGGGATCACGGCCGGCGCAGGCGATCATCTCCTTGATCTGGTAGCGATGATCTTCGTAGTGCCACCAGGCCGCCATCTTGTCGCCGTCACCCGGCGTCTCGACCCAGGACCCATCGACCAGCGTCATCTCGCCCTGGGGGGCAAGCACGATGCGCGGGCCTGCGTCCTTGTACTTCTCTGGCAGACGGTCCTGCCAGACGTGTGGTGGTTCGACGACATGGTCGTCGACGCTGATGATCTTTGGGAAGTCCTCGAGCGACACCGGCATGCCGCCACCATACCTGACACACCGTCAGGTCCTGGAATCCGCAACCTCCCATCCCGCGGGAATGTCCGCCCATGTATCGACACCCCAGACGTTCGTCGGTACCTTTCGCGCTATGAGCGAAACGCCTGAGGCCTACGACGCCATCATCATCGGAGCCGGCGTGATCGGCGCCGCGATCGCCCACGAGCTCGCCGGCCGCGGCTGGAAGACACTCACCGTCGACAAGGCGGCGTCTGCCGGGGCCGGTTCGACGATCAACTCGTGTGCCATTGTGCGCTTCAGCTACTCAAGCGTGGAGGGGACCAACCTTGCGTGGGAGGGCATGCACTACTGGAAGGACTGGCCGGCGTACATCGGCACCGACGACGAGCTCGGGCTGATCGACTACCACATGACCGGCCAACTCGTCTTCCAGCCACCCGGTGAGGGCACCCACGCAGCTCGGGTCAAGGCACTGTGGGACGAGATGGACATCCCGCACGAGACGTGGGATGCCGACACGATCAAGGAACGGCTCCCGTACCTCGACCCGGGTCTGTTCGGGCCCCCGACACGTCCCGACGATGATGCGTTCTGGAAGGACGCGCAGGGGGCAATCGAGCGTGGCTATTTCGCCCCCGACGCGGGGTATGTGAGCGATCCCCAGCTCTCCTGCCACAACCTCCAACGCGGAGCCGAAGCGAACGGTGCCGAGTTCTGGTTCGGCGCCCAGGTCGTCTCCGTCGATCGAGCTGATGGTCGTGTCGCCGGGGTCGCGCTCGCCGACGGCCGGTCCCCACGAGCCAAGGTCGTGGTCAACGTCGCCGGCCCCCACAGCTACATCATCAACGAGATGGCCGGGGTCTACGAGTCGATGAACATCAAGACCAGGGCGCTGCGCCACGAGGTTCACCACGCGCCGGCGCCCCAGGGTGTCGACTTTGAAGCCGACGGGGTCACCGCCGCCGACGATGACCTCGGTATCTATTTCCGGCCCGAGGTCGGCAATCACATCCTCATCGGCTCCGGCGATCCGGTGTGCGACGAACGCGAGTACGTCGATCCCGACGATTACGACCAGACCATCAACGCGGAGCAGTGGGAGGTCCAGATGCTGCGGGCCAACCGTCGCCTGCCGGCCCTCGGAATGCCACACGAAAAGAAGGGCATCGTCGACCTGTACGACGTCAGCGACGACTGGATCCCGATCTATGACCGAACCGATCTCGATGGCTTCTATGTCGCGATCGGTACCAGCGGGAACCAGTACAAGAACGCCGGTTCGGCAGCGCAGATGATGGGTGACCTCATCGAGGCGGTCGAGGCCGGACACGACCACGACCGCGACCCTCTCGTCGTGAAGGGCCGCTACTCGGGTGTGGATCTCGACATCGGCTTCTTCAGCCGCAACCGGGAGATCAATCCGAACTCGTCGATGTCGGTTCATGGCTGAGCAGGCCGCCCATGGGTGAACGGGCCGTCGGCCTGATTCTGGCGGCGCTCGACGTCGACGTCGACAACGGGGCGCGCTGGAACCGGTGGTACGACCTCGAGCATCTGGCACCGAACCTCGCCCTTCCGGATGTCGTGTCGGGCCATCGCTATGTGGCGCCACCCGACCTCCACGACGTTCGCGTCGCTGCTGACGATGACCCGGTGTGGGGTCAGGGGCGGAGCGTCTACCTCACCTGGTACGCAACGTCGGTCGACCCCGCCGCTGCGATCGCGACCATGAGTACACGCCGCGACGAACTCGAAGGGGCTGGCCGGATGGACGGCGCCGGCGCACGGATCGTCCGAAGCGGCGACGCCTTGACGCTGTTGTCGACCGCATCGGACACCGCCTTGCGCCTCGACGAGCACGACCTCGTCCATGTCGGCCACGTCGGGCTCCGCCTCGTGATCGATCGCGAGGAGCGGGTTGCCTCGCTCGCTCCGGGTGTCGCGGCATCACTGCGATTCGGCTCGGTCTTCGCGCCCGGTCGCTATGCCGAGCTGCAGTTGCTCGCCGATGATCCTCGCTCGGTGCTCGCTGAGCTTCGCTCACGAGAAGGAGGGCGGGCGGTCGAGGTCGACGCCGCGTTCGATCGCATCGAGCCACTCCGGTACCCCTTCCTCGCCGCGATCGAGAACAGCAGCCTTCCTCGGCGGGTCGACGACAACTGAGCTCTGTGATCGCACGCCCGCCCGGATGATCAGTGCAGAAGGAGCGGCACCCCGGTCGCGACAAGTCCGCAGGCGACAAGAACGAGCACCGTCCGCGGCCGAAGACGACCGGCGCGACTGGCGCCGAACGTCGAGCCGATCGCGGCACCGACGACGAGCACGGCCGCATGCGACCACCGCACGTTTCCGACGATGGCATGACCAGAGGATGACGCCAACGAACTGAGCATGGCGGTAGCTGCCGTGGTCGCGGCAGCCCGGTGCGGATCGAGACGCCGAAGCCGGGCAAGAAAGGGAAGGGTGATGAGCCCACCACCGACGGCGAACGTTCCGCCGAGAAAACCGACCAGAATCCCGCCAGCCGGCAAGGCCCGCAGGGAGCGAAGATCAGGTTCGCCGTGCTCTTCGAACGTCGTCGGCATCACAACCACGAACACCGCGAGCGCCAAGAGCACCAAGCCGAGGAGGTCCACGAAGACGGCCCGATCGATGCGGTCCGCGACGACAGCTGCGAAGAAGAGGGCTGAGGGGATCGCACCCACCGCGAACCAGCACGCTCCCCGCCGGTCGACCAGTCCCTTCTGGTCATAGGTCCGGGCGCCGCCAATGCCGATGGCGGCCAGCGCTACTGCGCCCGTACCGACCGCCTCGACCCCCTCGAGGTCGAAGAACAGGACGAGGCCCGGAATCAGGACGAAGCCACCGCCGGCACCGATCACCGATCCGTAGACGCCGACAACGCCCGCGAAGACGAGCAGGGCGGCAATGGTCAGCGGATCCACGGGCCGGATTCTGGCACGCGAGTTCGGGCTCAACGCGGTGCGCGCTCGTCCGAAGGGGTCATACTTGCCGTCATGAGCGCAGAGTCTCCCGGTGTTGTCCGCCCCGCCGTGTCCCAGCTTCCCGCCTATCGACCTGGGAAAGGCGCGGCACAGGCTGAGGCTGAGCACGGCATTACCGATGCGATCAAGTTGGCGTCGAACGAGAACCCCTATGCACCGATCCCACAGGTTGTCGACGCGATCGCTGCGGCGGCGGTCGAGGTGAACCGCTACAGCGACCACCGCGCCGGAGAGCTCCGTTCCGCGATCGCCGAGTGGCATGGCGTTCGCGATGACCACATCACCGTGGGGTGCGGCTCGGTCGGCCTCATCCAGCAGCTCTTCTTGACGTATGTCGACCCGGGTGACGACGTCGTCACACCATGGCGTTCGTTCGAGGTGTACCCGATCGACACGATGCTGATGGGCGCACAACTCGTTTCGGTGCCCCTTGTCGACGGTGCCTTCGATCTCGATGCCGTCGCAGACGCCGTAACCGAGCGCACGAAGCTCGTGCTCATCGCCACTCCGAACAATCCGACCGGGCCTGCGGTGAGCACCGACGCCCTGCGAGCGATGCTCGAACAGATCCCACGCCGCGTGATCGTCCTCGTCGACGAGGCCTATCGGGAGTTCGTCGACCCGTCCTTCGGTGATCCGGTTCATGACCTTCTTCCCGACTTTCCGAACGTCGTCGTCAGCCGGTCGATGTCGAAGGCCTACGGCCTCGCCGGACTCCGCGTCGGCTATCTCGTCGCCGACCCAGCCGTTGTCACCGAGGTCGACAAGACCTTGCTGCCGTTCGCCGTCAACCTCGTGGCGCAGGCAGGCGCACTTGCGGCCGTCCGGCATCGTGCGGACTACCAGCCCAAGATCGACGCGATCATCAGCGAGCGCGAGCGGGTCGTATCGGAACTCGAGGCGGCCGGCTGGCAACTCTTCCCGACCCAAGCGAACTTCGTCTACCTCGAGCTCGGTGACCGCACCGACGGGATCTATGTGGAACTGGAGCGTCGTGGCGTCGTGACTCGCCCATTCGCCGGTGAAGGTATTCGGGTCACCATCGGGACACCGGCCGAAAACGATCGATTCCTTGCTGCGCTCGCAGAGGTCATCAGCTAGCTGCGCCGGGCAGTTTCGAAACCTGAAAGTACGGCCCCCACGTTCCGGCCGAGTTCCTCAGTGGCATAACCGCCCTCCATCACGAGCACCGTCGGCAGTCCGATGGCGGCCAGACGCCGGCCGAGCCGGATGAAGTCCGGCTGCTGGAGCCGGAAGTGGGAGATCGGATCGTCGACGAAGGTGTCGAGTCCGAGCGAGACGACGAGTGCCGTGGGGGAGGAGTCGTTCAGCCAGCCGATGGCCTGCTCGAGCGTGTCGAACCACGTCTCCGCCTCGGTTCCCCGCGGGAGCGGGAGGTTGCGGTTGTGGCCGGTGCCCCGACCGGCGCCGTGTTCGTCTGCGTGGCCCAAAAAGTAGGGAAACTCTTCCGAAGGATCGCCATGGATACTGCAGAATCGAACGTCGTCGCGCTCGTAGAAGATGTCCTGCGTACCATTTCCATGGTGGTAGTCGACGTCGAGGATGGCGACCTCGGCATGTCCTCCGGAACGAAGCCGCTGTGCGGCGATGGCGGCGTTGTTGAGATAGCAATACCCCCCGAATTGATCCTTCATCGCGTGGTGGCCCGGCGGTCGGCAGCGGGCGAAGACCACCGACGCGCCGCCGAGCACCTGTCGTGCCGCCGTGTCGGCGATGGCAGCGCTATCGCGCACGGCCTCCCAGGTGCCTTCGCTGATCGAACAATCTGCAGCAAACGAGTAGTAGCCGAGTTGGGCTTCGAGCGTGGCCGGGCGCAGGTGGCGGAACCGGCGGGCGGGCCAACCGAACGCCATAGCCCCCGCTGCCGTATGGCCCTCGGCCTGCCACCGAGTCCACGCCCCGGCGAGAAAGCGGACGTACTCCGGGTCATGGACCTCATCGACGAGCTCCGCGTCGAAGGCGTCGGGTCCGATCGTCTTGTGCGTCCCTTGCTCGTCAAGTGCCCGGTCAACATGCTCGGCTCGGCCCGGAGCCTCCCACGAGGGCACGATCGTTGCGCCGTCGAGCTCAAGGCTGTGGTGACGCCGGTGGGTCTCGGAGCGAACAACGATCATGACGGCATCCTCGCGAAGCGCTCAGCCAAGAGCCACCCGAGCACCGTGAGAAGGGCGTACCGTGCGAGCTATGACCCACGATCCCAAGTTCGGCTGGCTGTCACCGGTGATCGGCAACGCCGGCAGCGACCACCAGTCGATCGTCCTGTACCAACAGGAGCACATTCTCCCGACTGCCCTTCCGTACTTTGACAGCCTGTGGATCGCTGACCACTTCTACGGGTTCGACGCTCGTACCGACCCTTTCCTTGAAGCCTGGACCACCCTCACCTGGTTGGGCGCCAAGTTTCCCAATGTCACCCTGTGTCACCACGTCCTCGGCCACGGCTATCGACCACCTGCCCTCACGGCGAAGATGGCGGCAACGCTGCAGACCTTGACCGGTGGCCGGTTCGTGCTCGGTATCGGAGCTGGGTGGCGCGCCGACGAGTACGCGGCCTATGGCTACGACTTCCCGAAGCCATCCGTGCGTTTCGCCCAGCTCGAAGAACTCATCCAGATCTGCCGTCTGATGTGGACCGAGGATCATCCGAGCTTCGAGGGTGAGCACTACTCGATCACCGACGCAAGTGCCCCGCCCCTTCCGGAGCCCGTGCCGCGGATCTGTATTGGCGCCTTCGGCCCCAAGGTCGGCCTGCCGCTCGTCGGACGTCAGGCCGATCAGTGGAATTGCTTCTTTCTTGGTGATGACGACTGGCGTATGCGGCTCGGTATTGTCCGCGAGTCTGCGGAGAAGGCGGGCCGCGATCCTCTGGCGATCGAGGTTGGTACGACGATCGAGCGTCCATTGCCGACGACGGACGCCGAAAGCGAGGCGCTCCTTGAGCACCTCGCACATTTGCGGGATCTCGAGATCACCCACTTCACCAT
Organism: Acidimicrobiales bacterium; assembly: GCA_022425325.1. GTDB lineage: Bacteria > Actinomycetota > Acidimicrobiia > Acidimicrobiales > Aldehydirespiratoraceae > UBA11606. The sequence goes on from JAKMFW010000030.1 coordinate 59,872, forward strand.
GGACTTCGGGCACCCGTTGACCCCGGAGCACGTGCTCCGGTTCGCTGAGCAGGTGATCGACGTCATGCGAGCGTCGTAGACCTCAGCCGTGGGGCAGGAGGACCGTGCGGGCCTCGGTTCCGGCCCGCATGGCGTCGAATGCACCGATGAGCCCGTCGAGGCCTGCGGTGTTCGAGATCATCTCGTCGAGTTTGAGCTGACCGTTCATGTACAGATTGGTGAGCGTGCGGAAGTCCTTGCGCGGCTTGGCGCCTCCCGCACGGATACCCATCAGGTTCTTGTTCTGATGCAGCGACTGGAAGTTGTAGGTGACGGTCGCGGTGAGGTCGGGCACGCCCACAGCGCAGACGTTCCCGCCGGCGCGGGTCATGTTGATCGCGTCGGCGAGCAGCCCGGTGTGGCCGACCACCTCGAACGCATGATGGACCCCGCCGCCACTCAGCTGCTTCACAGCGTTGACCATGTCGAGATCGTCTTCGGCCAGGATGAAGTCGGTGGCGCCGAATTCGGTGGCGAGCCCTTCCTTTTCGGGAATCCGGTCGATGGCGATGATCTGACGTGCGCCGACCAGCTTCGCGGCCTGGATGACGTTGAGACCGACGCCGCCAGCACCAATCACGACACAGGTGTCGCCCAGCTGTACCTGTGCACGGTTGAAGACTGCGCCGGTGCCGGTCATCACACCGCAGCCGATGAGCGCTGCGCTGGTCAGCGGCATCTCCTTCGGGATCGGGATGCATTGGTTCTCGGCGACGATCGTCTCCTGCACGAATGCGCCGATGTTGGCGAAGTTGTAGAGGGGTTGATCACCCTCGGCGTAGGGCTGCGAGAGGCCGCCCATGCCGACGGCGCAGTTGCCTGGGTCGCCGACCTCACAGTCCGAGCAGTGGCCGCAGTTGCCGAACGTGGAAAGGATGACGTGGTCGCCGACATCGCAGTAGGTGACGGCCGAGCCGACCTCGACAACCTTGCCGGCGGCCTCATGGCCGGGAATCAGCGGCGTCGGCATGTAGTACTTGCCGTGGATACAGCTCATGTCACTGCCGCAGACACCGGCAGCGTGGATCTCGACGCGAACCTGTCGTGGCGAGAGGTCGCCGACAAGCCGAATGTCATCTGACAGTCGAACGCTGTCTTCGGTCGTCCCTTCGCAGATGAGTCCCTGCACGTTGTCCCCCTGTGACGAATAGCAGCTGTAGTCTGGCCGCTCGGCGAGGCCAACGCTGCATTGGTGGCCCTGTCTGGTCAACAGCTCGCACGAAGAGCACGGCGGGCGAGGTCGGTCCGACCGGACGTGCCTGCCCGTAGCCTGCGCCCGTGGCCATCACCCTCGCACTGCTCACCGCCGCCCTTTTCGGGACTGGGGATTTCCTCGGGGGCTTGGCAGGGAAGCGAATGAGTGTCCTTCGCGTACTGGCCATCTCCCACACGCTCGGACTCGTGCTGATCACGATCGGTGCCGTTGTCATCGCAGACGAGTTCCTTCTCCGCGATCTTGCCTGGGGGGCGCTGGCGGGGATTGCCGGGTTCATCGGGCTCGCGCTCTTGTATCGGGGCCTCGCGCGCGGCCCGATGGGGGTTGTCGCACCCCTTACGGCGATCACATCAGCTGCAGTACCCGCCGGTTGGGGACTCCTCATCGACGACGAGTCGCTCGCCGGCACCGCATGGATTGGTGTCGTCGTGGCGTTGCTCGCTATCGGCCTGGCGAGTGCCTCACCGATCGAGCAGTCGTCGGTCAGCCTCGCCGCCATTCTGGAGGCGTTGCTTGCCGGCGTTGGCTTCGGCCTGATGTTCGTGGGGCTGGATCAGACCGTCGAGGCCTCCGCGCCTTGGCCGGTCGTGGGTGGTCGCCTGATGACCGTGAGCGCGATGGCCGTCTTCTTCTTCATCGTGAAGCGAGAGTCGCCGCTTCCGCCCGTTCGTGCCGATATCCGACTCCCTGCCATTGCCGGACTCGTGGACACGTTCTCGAACGCGCTGTTCCTCTACGCCACCCTCGAAGGGGATCTGGCGATCGTCGCCGTGCTCTCGTCGCTCTACCCGATCGCCACGGTGATACTCGCCCGACTCGTGCTCGGCGAGCGCCTCACCCGTCTTCAGCAGAGCGGATTCGTCGCCGCGATGGCCGCTACGACGTTGATCGCAATCTGAGTGGCAGACTCGCCGAGATGGATCCCGTTCTCGCGGCCCTGCGTGCGACCGACTTCCCGTACGACATCGTCGACTGCGACCCAGACCTCGCAGATACGGCGGCCTTTTGCGAGCACTACGGCTATGCACTCGCCGACAGTGCCAACGCGATTCTTGTGGCCGGAAAGTCCCAGGAGCGCCCCATGGCGTGCTGTGTCGTTCTGGCCTCGACCCGGCTCGACGTCAACGGTGTGGTTCGGAAGCGCCTTGGGAGCCGCAAGGCATCCTTTGCCTCGCCTGACGAGACGATGGAGCGCTCCGGCGGGATGATGATCGGCGGCGTCACCCCCTTCGGCCTTCCTGGCGACCTACCGGTCTGGATCGATGCGCTGGTCATGCAGCGAACGCAGGTGATTGTCGGTGGGGGAAGTCGAGACCGAAAGATTCTGTGCCTGCCCCAGGCGCTTGCTGCGTTGCCCACTGCTGAGGTGGTCGAGTCGCTCGCCAAGGCCAACGGCTAACCGACGCTCGTTCATCTCATCTGTCGGTGTGATCGGTGCCGGCCAGGGCGACACGCGCCTCGATTGTTCCTCGTTCGACGACTGACCGGAGCGCGAAGCTGGATCGGACATTGGCGACATGTGGCAGGCGAGCCATCTGGGTGCGGTGGATTCGCTCATAATCGCTGACGTCGGCAGCAACGACATGAACGAGATAGTCGAAGTCGCCTGCCATGAGATGACAGCCGATGACTTCGGGTACCGCTGCGACCGCCGCCTCAAATTCGTCGAGATGATCCTCGTGCTGACTGTCGAGCGAGATCTCGACGAAGATCGTGGTTCCGAGCCCGACCCGCTCGCGGTCGATTGCCGCGTGGTAGCCACTGATGACGCCGGTGGCCTCAAGTCGGCGAACGCGGCGCAAACAGGCGCTGGCGGAGAGGTGGATCCGTTCGGCAATGGCGGCGTGTGTCATGCGCCCGTCGCTCTGGAGTAAGGCGATGATCTGCTGGTCGGTTGCGTCAAGCGCGAGCATGCACGAAGCATACGGCAATCGGGTGATGGACGCAGGAAACATGCATTCAGCTAGACGTCAGCACACGATCTTTCAGGGATTCGGCCCGCCAAAAAGCATATGTTGCAGAGAGGACATCGATGCCTGGGGAGAAAGCCGATGCATGTTGGCGTGCCGAAGGAAGTCAAGGTCGCTGAGCGACGGGTCGGGCTGACACCCGCAAGTGTGCGCGAGCTTGTCGCCCACGGCCACGAGGTGACGATCGAGGCCGGCGCCGGCAACGGCATTGGTGCCCCCGACGAGGTGTACGTCACCGCAGGCGCCACCGTTGCCGTTGACGCCGAGGCGGTTTGGAGCGAGGCGGACTTGGTCGTGAAGGTCAAGGAGCCGCAGGAAACCGAACGCGCGAAGCTCCGCGAGGACCAGCTTCTTTTCACGTACCTGCACCTTGCACCAGATGTCCCCCAGACCGAGGAACTACTCGACAGTGGTGCCACCTGCATCGCCTATGAAACCGTCACAGATACCAACGGTGGCCTGCCGCTTCTTGCCCCGATGAGCAAGGTCGCCGGTCGCATGGCCGTGCAAGCGGGCGCGCATTGTTTGGAGTCCCCCAACGGCGGTGCCGGCATCCTTCTCGGCGGCGTCCCTGGAGTCGCGTCGGGCCGTACGGTCGTGATCGGTGGCGGGGTCGTTGGTGAAAACGCCATTGAGATGGCAATCGGCCTTGGCTCACAAGTCACCGTTCTCGACCGCGATCTCGACGTGCTCGACCGGCTTTCTCGTCGTTTCGGGGCTGAACTCGAGACGGTCTACTCGACCAATGACTCGCTCGAGGCCGAGGTCCTTGCTGCTGACCTCGTGATCGGTGCCGTCCTGGTCAAGGGCGCCACGGCTCCAAAGCTGGTCACCGAGGAACTGGTAAAGCGGATGAAGCCGGGATCCGTACTGGTCGATGTGGCGATCGATCAAGGCGGTTGCTTCGAGACCAGTCGGCCGACCACGCACGCCACGCCGACCTACGTGTTGCACGACGTCGTCCACTACTGCGTTGCCAATATGCCGGGTGCTGTGCCACGGACGTCCACCTATGCCCTCAACAACGCAACGTTGCCCTTCACCCTTGCCCTCGCTGATCAAGGACCCCACGACGCCCTTCTGGCCGATGCCCATTTTCTCGGCGGTCTGAATATCTGTGGGGGCATGCTCACCGAGCAACACGTCGCTGAGGCCCAGGGTCTCGCCTATGTCCCGCCAGCCGAGGCGCTTGCGAAGGTCTACGCCTGACCTTCACGCACTACGGTGCGGCCATGGCAATCCCGGTGCCCGCACTCGTGGTCGACGCCGACGCGCTGGATCACAACATTCGAACCATCGGCGAGACGCTCCCGGGGTCACGACTGCGTCCCCACGTCAAAGCCTTCAAGTCGACGGCGCTCGCGCAACGTCTTGCCGATGCCGGCCACCAGGCATTTACCTGCGCGACGGTGCGCGAGGTCGAGGGAATGGCGGCTGCGGGCCTGGGCGATGATCTCCTGCTCGCAAACGAGGTGCTCGATCGGGCCCAACTACAGCGCCTTGCCGACGTCGATGCTCTCGTCACGATCGCTGTTGACTCCGATGAAGGGGTCGACCGCGCTGCGGCGACGGGGCTTCGCAACGTCCTGATCGATATCAATGTCGGTTTGCCGCGCTGTGGAATCGCGCCCGGCGACGCCGGCCGACTCGCTGATCGGGCCCGAAGCGCCGGCCTCGAGGTCCGTGGCGTCATGGGCTACGAAGGACACCTGATGATGGTGGAGGAGCGCTCCAAGCGCGTCCACCTTGTCGAGAAGGCCATGGCGCTGTTGCTCGACGCTGCGGCGCAGGTCGGCGGTGACATCATCTCGGCCGGCGGCACCGGCACCTATGACACCAATACATGGGCCAACGAAATCCAAGCTGGCACGTTTCTCCTCGGGGACACGCAATACCACCGTCTCGATCTGCCCTTCCGGCAGGCGATCTTTCTCGAGTGCTCGATCGTTTCGAAGGGCGATGGCTACGTCGTCGCAAATGCGGGGCTCAAAGCGCTCGGGATGGACCACGGCGATCCGCGCTGGCCGGAGGGGCAGGTCATGTTCTGCAGCGACGAACACACCACGCTCGTTCCCAACGCCGAGCAGCGCATCGAACTCGATCAGCGAATCCGCCTTGTACCCGCCCACCTCGACCCGACCGTTGCTCGACATGAGACGATGTGGCTCGTCGACGGCACCGAGGTTGTCGACGAGTTTCCGGTCGACCTGAGGCACTGGTGATGGCACGGCGAGAAATCACGAATTGGTCGCAGCTTCAGCGTTTCCAGCCACGCGAGATCTTCACTCCCCGCAGCGAGGACGAGCTCGCCGCGATTGTCGCTCGAGCCGGTGTGGAAGGGCGTCGGATCAAGGTCATGGGGGCCGGGCACTCGTTCACGGCCATCGCCGTCACACCCGATTTTCACGTCACGATTCACGCGCTCGATCAACTGCACCACGTCGACCAATCCTCAGGCGTTGTCACGGTCGGCGCCGGCATCACGTTGAAGAAGCTCAACCGGGAGCTCGACCGGTACGGCCTGGCGTTGACCAACATGGGGGATATCGACAAGCAGTCGATCGCCGGTGCGGTGAGTACCGGCACTCATGGCACGGGCCTCGCCTACGGCGGTATCGCAACACAGGTTCGAGGCCTTCGAATGCTCACGCCGAACGGCGACGTGGTCGACATCGACGCCAATCATGAGCCGGAACTCTTCCGGTGTGCCCGCGTCGGTCTCGGCGCGCTCGGCATCATCACTCGCATCACCCTCCAGGCCGTTCCGTCCTTCCGTCTTCATGCGGTCGAGTCCAGCCACTCGCTCGACGACGTGCTGGAGGCATGGCCCGACACCATTCGGGCGAATGATCACGCCGAGTTCTTCTTCATGCCAGGCGGGCGGAATGCAGCTCGCAAGATCAACAATCGAACCGACGAGCCGGCTGCGCCTCTCTCACGCCGCCGCTACGTCGCCGACAAACTCGTCGCGGAGAACATCGGCTTCGGCGTGATCAACCGCGTTGCCCGGCGCCTTCCCCGAGCGGCACCAACGGTCGCCAAACTGCTCAACGGCAGCGAGACGAACCGCGACTATGTCGACGTGTCCCACAAGGTCTTCAGTACTCCGCGATGGGTGCACTTCTATGAAAGTGAATGGTCGCTACCGCTCGACTCGCTCGTGCCGGCGGTCCGACAGATCAACGCGTTCGCCCGAACGCTGGGCAAGCCCGTCACCTTTCCGATCGAGGTCCGTTGCGCTGCGGCCGACGACATTCCCTTGTCGACTGCCAACGGAAGCGACCGCGGCTACATCGCCGCCCATGTTTTTTGGGGAACCCCGTACGACGAGTATTTCAGCGGGCTGTGGTCGATCGTTCGGGAATTCGACGGCCGACCGCACTGGGGAAAGATGCACGCCGAGACCGCCGAGACGCTCGCCCCTCGCTATCCCGAATGGGACCACTTCCAGTCTGCACGCCGTCGCGTCGACCCTGAGGGGCGATTCACCAACAGCTACCTCGATCGGGTGCTCGGCCCCGTCGGCTAATGCGAGACTGGCGGTGCTTACTCGGTGATCCCGAAGCGCTGAAGTCCGTAGGCCTCGATCGCGTTGCCGCGGAGCACCTTGTAGCACTCTTCCGCATTCATCCCGACCGCCGCGAACATCGAGTGTGCGACCTTGCGGCTGTGGGGGAAGGTGCCGTCGGAGTGCGGGTAGTCGGTCTCGAACAAGATCTGATCGATGCCCACGTCGTCACGCTGCTTGAGGCCGACGAGATCGTCAAAAATGCAACCGTAGATCCGACCCTTCGCGATTTCGCTGGGCAGCGGCCCTGCGCCGCCGACACCGCCGCGGCCTTCCTTGAACACGGAATCCATGCGCTCGAGCTGGAACGGCATCCAGCCGACCTGACTCTCGGCGTACGCGATCTTGATGGAGGGGAATCGCTGCAGCGTTCCCGAGAACACCCAGTCGACGAAGGAACCCTCCGCATTCTGGGCGTACAGCGACATCGAGGTCGCCAACGGCGCATCGGATGAGGTGGTGGGCATGGACGACGACGAGCCGATGTGCATCGACACCGTGACGTCGGCTTCCTGGCATGCGTCCCAGAGGACATCCCACTCACCGGAGTACATCGTGGCGCAGCCGAGTTTCGAAGGATTCTCGGAGAAGGCGATGGCGTAGCTGCCCTTCGACGCACAGCGACGGACTTCCTCGGCGGCGAGCTCGGGATCCCAGAGCGGGACGAGCGTCAACGGGATGAGCTTGCCTCGGCCAGCACCGCCGCCCCAGTCGTCGATGATCCAGTCGTTGTAGATCTTCAGACACTCGAGCGCGAACTCCTTGTCCTCACGCTCGAGGAAGCCCTGCCCACAGAAGCGGGGAAAGATGTTGGGGTAGTTGATCGCCGCGGACACATGGTTGAGCTCCATGTCCTCCAGCCGCTCACGCTGGCTGTACGTGCCCGGTCGCAGATCCTCGTAGACGGCGGCGACGTTGCGTTGCTCTTCACGAGGCACGCCGGCGGGGCCGTGCAGGAAGCCGGTGGGCGTCACCAGGTCGTCGTAGAGCCACACGTCGCACAGGTGGCCGTCAGGGTCGTTGCGTTCGAACCCGTAATGGCCGCCTTCGAACTTCAGACGCACCTTTTCCTGCACGGTGCGCGGACCACGGTCTCGCTTGCTCGGCGGAAGCTGCTGTTGCCACAGATCGCGGGGCTCCATGACGTGATCGTCGACGGAGATGATCAGAGGAAGTTCTTCCTCAGCCGGGGTGACACTGGTCGAAGGATCCGTGCTCATGCGAGCAGCGTACTTCCTGACACATCGTCAGGCCGAACGCAGAGAGGCACAATGGTCCCATGACTTCACCACTCGTCTATGTCGCCGGCCCCCTCTTCGACGAAGGCGAGAGGTGGTGGATCGAAACGATCGACGCACGCATCGCCGCCCACGGACTTTCGACCTTCCTTCCACACCGAGACAATCCCGACAAGACCCCCGACAACACGCTGGAGATCTTCCGGAACGACCGCGACGCGATCGACCGGTGCGATCTCGTCGTCGCCAACCTCAATGGCATCACCACCGACGACGGCACGGCATGGGAAATCGGCTACGCCGTCGGCATCGGACGCCCGGTGATCGGGCTCTTCACCGACTGGCGCCGCCGCTTCGCCGATGAAGTCGTCAACCTGATGATCGAGCACTCCGTCGAAGGAATCGTCCGCTCCCTCGAGGAACTCGACGACGCACTCCGCTCACGCTTCGACGCCTGACCGATGTCCTCGCTCAGGCTGCTGCCCGGGTCCTCCGCAGGATCGGGTCGGCAGCCGCCAGCGTGCGATCGGCCAACCGCATGACGCGGCCGGCGGCTCCGGGGGTCTGGCTGTCGACGAGGTTGCCCATGACCTGCAGGGTGATGTCGGCGATGTACTGGGTCCCGACGGCGAGGCGGAGGCCGCTGCGAAGGATCCAGGGGTGGCCGATCAGGAAGCTGAAGCGGCGACCGGTGCGAAGAAACGCGTCGAAACGTTCGCCGACCGCGGCGTCGTACATCGCTGGCGCCGTGGACGGGTCGGCGACGAAGAGGTCGGCTGCGATCATCCCCGACTCAAGGCCGTAGTCGATCCCCTCACCGTTCATCGGGTTCACGAGACCGGCGGCGTCGCCGATCGCAACCCAACCATCACCGTGGCGCTTCAGCGCGCTCATCGGCAGGCGCCAGGCCCGCGGCTTCTCGAGATCAGGCCCGAGATCCCACTCGGGCGTGACGAGTTGCCGGTAGCTCTCCTGGAGTTTGTTGAGATTGAGCTTCTTGAAGCCCTTCATCGTCGAGAGCGCCCCGACGCCGATGTTCACGGTGCCGTCGCCGGCAGGGAACATCCAGCCGTAGCCGGGGACCGCCGTGCCGTGCTCGTCCTTGAGCGTGAGGCACGCCTCGAGATGCCGGTCGGTGTGGCGCGGCGATTCGGCGTAGGTGCGGATCGCAAGGCCGAAGGGCTCGTTCGGGTCACGCTCGGCCCCGAGCATCCGGGCGACGGCCCCGGGCGCACCGGCAGCGACGACGGTCATCGGCGCCTCGAACTTCTCGCCTCCCGCCTCGACGCCCACGACGCGTTCGCCATCGAGCATGGGGAGCGCTTCGGTTTCGAAACGGATCTCGGCACCGGCTTTCTCCGCAACGCTGATCAGCGCCTCATCGAGTCGGCGTCGGGGCCAGACCGCTCCGGGGGGCGCGATGCGGCCGTTGTCGGGCCTGTGAAGCTCCCGTCGAGTCGTACCGGCAATCATGCGCAGCCCGTCGATCCGGTGCGCATCGTCCATGTCGATCTCGAGTTCGTGGAGCGCAGCGACCGCACGGGGTGTCAAGCCGTCGCCGCAGACCTTGTCCCGGCCACGAACCCCCTTCTCGAACACGGTGACGTTGACGCCGGCCCGAGCCGCACGGATGGCGGTGGCTGCGCCGGCAGGACCGCCGCCGATCACGAGGAGATC
>JAKMFW010000044.1 GCA_022425325.1 Acidimicrobiales bacterium
CACGAAGACCAAGGACGTCGATCGCCCGCTCGACCTCGGCGGCGGTGGTGCCCCCGCGGCCGTAGGCGATGTTGTCCCGGATGCTGACGTCGAACAGGAAACCGTCCTGCGGCACCATCCGGATCGCCGCCCGGCGCGCATCGGGATCGACCTCGCGCAGATCGACACCGCCGACGCGCACGACCCCTTCGGTCGGATCCGCGAGGCGGGTCAGGAGTCGGGCGCATGTGGTCTTGCCGGAACCGGTCTCACCAACGACGGCCACGACCGACTCGGCCGGGATGGTGAACGACACATCGCGGAGCACCGGTGGACCCGTGCGGTACGAAAACCCGATGCCTTCGAGTTCGACCTCGAGCGGGCCGGCCGCCGGCGCCGTCCCCTCCGAAGGTTCGACGACGTCGACCGGCACGTCGAGCACCCGCAGGACCTTCCACCAACCGGCGAGGGCGGTCTGGGTCTGATCGAGCACCTCGCCCAGCTGGGCGATCGGCTGGAGTAGCAGGTTGACGAGGAACAAGAAGGCGACCAGCTCACCGACCTCCAGGCCGAGATCGTCGCGGTACCAGACACCGATCCCCACGGCGGCGGCCAACGAGATCGACGACACGACATCGACGACGGGGAGCATGCAGGCGAACCAGACCTGGCTGCGCTGCTGCTGGGCGAACTGACGCTCGATCGCGTCGTCGAGACGCTCACGAACCGGTCCGCCGTAGCCGTACGCCCGGATGACCTGGGCACCCGTGACCGCCTCCGAGACATGACCGAGGGTTTCGGCCACCCGGCTGCGGACCTTGCCGTAGGAGACGAACTGGGAACGCTGAACCCACCGCAGGAATGGCACCAGCGGAACATGGATGACCAACACGAGCAGGGTGAGCGGCCACGAGTACCAGAGCATCACGGCGATCGTGCCGACGATGATCGCGGTGTCGATGATCCAGCTGATCAACCCCCACTGGGTAAAGCGGGCGAGGGTCTCGACGTCGGACGTGACCCGGGCGACGAGCACCCCGCGTCGGCTTTCGGTGTGGTCGGCGAGGCTCAGATGGTGGATGTGCTCGAAGACACGGACCCGCAGATTCATCAGCACCGTCTCGGCCATGTCGACGAGCCGGATCAGGGCTACGCGGCTCGCAGCAGCGACGAGCAGGACGACAGCGAGCGCGGCCAGGCTGACGGTCCACACATAGGCGCCGTCGTAGCCGTCGTCGGACAGCACGCCGTTGTCAAGCACGAGCTGCACGAGGATCGGCACGATGAGGCGGCCGACTGCGGCGGTGAGCGCCATGACGACGGTGATCGCAAGACCAGCGCGGAGCTCAGGCGAGACCTTGATGCCGCGCCTCATCACGGCGAGGGCACCGATCGACGGCGTCTCGTCGTCGAGAAGCGTGGCGGCCTCGTCGAGCGCAGGCAGGTCGAGGGGTTCGCTCACGAGCCCTCCCCCTGTTCGTAGGCGGTGACGAGCGCCTGGTAGTCGTCGCGTCGCAACAGTTCCTCGTGAGTGCCGGTGGCGACTACCTGTCCGTCATCGAGATAGACGACGTTGTCGGCCAGCAGGATGGTCGAGATCCGGTGGGCAACGACCAGCACCGTCATGTCGAGTTCAGCGCGGAGGGCATCGAGGATCTCGGCCTCGACCAGTGGGTCGACCGCGCTCGTCGCGTCGTCGAGCAGCAGAACCTGCGGACGACGGGCCAGGGCTCGGGCGAGGGCGACCCGCTGGCGCTGGCCACCCGACAGCGTGGTGCCCCGCTCACCGACGACCGTGACCTCGGCATCGGCGAGATCGGCCACGAACCCATCGGCCCGGGCGATCGCCAGCGTGCGATGGACCTCCTCGAGACCGACGGCGCCGAGGGCGACATTCTCGACGATCGTGTCGGTGAAGAGGAACGACTCCTGGAAGGCGATCGCAACGGCAGTAGTCCAGTCGTCGGCGGCAACGTCAGCGATGTCGACGCCGCCGATCGCAATCGTTCCCTCGGTGCGGTCGAGCACCCCGGCGACCGCCTCAAGCAGGGTCGACTTGCCAGAACCTGTGGCACCGACAACCGCTGCGGTCGTGCCCGCAGCCACCTCGAGGTCGACGCCCCGCAGCACATGGTGCTCGCCGTAGCCGACGACCAGACCGTGCACGGCCACATCGACCGGCCCGGCCGGGACAGTGGCGGTGCCGGCGCGTTGCTCGACCGGCTGGGCCATCACCTTGTCGACGCGATCCAACGCAACGACAGAGCGCGGCATCTCCTCGAGAAAGAAGCCGAAGACCCGAAGCGGCGTGGCGAGCAGGCCGAACACGACAGCGGCCAGGACGAGGTCGCCAGGGGTGGCGTCACCACGCGAGACCAGCCAGCTGCCGATGAGCAGCAACAGGACGACACCGATGTTGGGCAGGGCATCGATGCTCGGCTCGAACACCGCTCGGATCCGACCGACGACAAGGCGTTCCGTTCGGAGGGTTGCCGACGCCCGGCGCAGCCGTTCGACCTCGGCGGCTTCGCGTCCGAGCGTCTTGACGACGAGGGCGCCCTCGAAGCTCTCGTGGGCGACCGAGGCGACCTCGCCGACCGCCTGCTGGGCCCTCGCCGACGGCGCTTCCACTCGGGAGGTGTAGATCTGGCTCATCACCACAAGGAGCGGGAACAGCACGATGCCGAACAACGCCACAAGCGGGTGGATGATGAACAAGGTGACGACGGCGGCGATCACCAGTGCCAGCACACTCACCGAAAAGGCCAGCGGTTTGAGGACCATCGTGGCCGTGGTGAGGTCGATGTCGGCGTGGGCGAGCAGTTCACCGGTCGGCCGCTCGCGATGGAACCGCAGCGGCACATCGAGGTAGTGGTTGACGAGCGCCCGCCGCCAGTCGCGCTGGGTGCTGTTCTCGGCAAGCGAGAGATACCACCGCCGCATCATCACCCCGAGACCACGACCCACCGACACCACGACGATCAGACCCATGACGACCCACACATCGGATCGATCGACCGTGCCGTCGTCGAACGCCGGGATGACGAGGTCGTCGGTGGCGGCCCGAAGGACCCACGCACCGCCGATCGACGCCGCAACAAAGCCCAGCGCACCGACCATTGCCGTCGTATGGAGCCATGGGTACGCTCGCAACGAGCGCCAGATCAGCCGGGAGCCCCGGCGCCAAATGTGTTCGGTGTTTCTGCCGTCACCCATTCGTTGCACCGTATCCGCCGGATCGGACTCATCCCGAACCGGTTTCTGCCGATAGGAACGGCACAGGATCCCGTCGAAAGGTCACCCAATGAAGGGCGTCATCTTCAACGCAGTAGAAGACGCAGTAGAGCGCGCGTTCGGGGCTGATGGATGGGACGACACCCTCGGTCGAGCCAAGGTCGACGGCTCGTACACATCGCTCGGCAACTACGACGATGAGGAGCTCGCCGCCATCGTCGGTGCCCTCCCCGACGAGACCGGCTGCACCATCCCTGAGCGTCTGCGGTGGGTCGGGATCAACTGTGTCCCGTTCCTCGTGGAGGCCTTCCCCCACTTCTTCGACGAAATCACACTCGAGGAGTTCTTGCCGGCGCTCAATCACATGATCCACCCAGAGGTGCGCAAGCTCTACCCCGGCGCCACGCCGCCCGACTTCGACATCTCGCCGATCGATGACCAGACCATCTCGATGCGGTACGTCTCCGATCGCAAGCTCTGCTTCCTCGCCGAAGGACTCACGATCGGGGTCGCCTCACATTTGGGTCGAACACTTCACATCGACCAGCCGAGTTGCACGCACGACGGCGATCCGCATTGCGAGCTCCGGATCCACCTCACGGCATGAGTCCATCGGAGCCCGGCCCCGATCCCGACGCTTCGCTCGTCGCCGAGATCGAACAGCTCCGACGCCGTCTCGATCGGGAGCGGTCGGCTCGTCGCGAGGCCGAACGCATCGCCGAAGACGCGACCCGCTCCAGCATCGAGGACCCACTCACCGGCCTCGCCAACCGGACACTGCTTGCTGCGAACCTCGAGAACGAGCTCGCCCGGGCCGCCCGCTATGACCGTGATGTTGCGCTCTTCTATCTCGATCTCGACCGGTTCAAACTGATCAACGACACGTACGGCCATGACGCCGGCGATGAACTTCTGCGCGGCGTGGCCGACGCGTTGCGGGCGACCATGCGCGCCTCCGACACGATCGGTCGGCTGGGCGGTGACGAGTTCATGGTGATCGTTTCCGACATCGGCGAACCGGATGCGCTCCGCCTCGCCGGCCGCATCGCCGATGCCGTCGAATCGATCACGCCGGAGTCGACCGGCGGGATCGGCTGCCGAGCCAGCATCGGTGTCGCCATGCTGCGCGGCCGCACCGACCTCGATCCCGCCGACTTCGTCCGTCAGGCCGACACGGCGATGTACGCCGCCAAACAGGCCGGTGCCGGGGTTCGTCTTTTCGACGACGACCTGCTCACCGAGTCCGACGAGAAGCGCGACCTCCGCCGTGCGCTTCCCCACGCGATCAGCGACGACGAGCTCGTCGTCCACCACCAGCCGATTGTCGACCTGACGAGCCACCGAGTCATTGGCTTTGAGGCGCTGACCCGTTGGCGACAGCCTGATGGCTCGCTGCTGATGCCCGACATCTTCATCCCCACAGCGGAGGAGAGTGGGCTCATCGGTGACGTCGGCGAACTTGTCGCCCGGAAAGCCGCCCGGGATCTCGTTGCGTGGCAGCGACGTCACCACGACACCGACGCGATCGTCGCCATCAACGCCTCACCCCGAGAACTCGACCGTCCCGGCTACGCGCATCGCGTCACGCTCGCTGCCGAAGAGGCCGGGCTTCACCCCGACAAACTCATCGTCGAGGTCACCGAGACGGCGATCATGGAGGCCGGTCAGGTCGCCGAGGACAACCTCCGCGCCCTCCGGAGCGTCGGTATCCGTGTCGCGCTCGATGATTTCGGTACCGGCTTTTCGTCGATCAATCGGCTTCGATCGAATGCGTTCGACGTGTTGAAAATCGACCGGAGCTTCGTGGCCAATGTTGCCGACCGATCCGACGACCGGGCCGTGATCACGGCGATCGTCGCGCTTGCCGACATCTTCGATGTCAAGGTCGTCGCCGAAGGCATCGAGACCGAAGCGCAACTCGACGCCGTGACCGAACTCGGCTGCCACGCCGCGCAGGGCCGACTCTTCGCCATGGCCGCCCCGATCGACGAGGTAGCGGGACCGCTCGACTTCGTGTGAAAACGGCGAGCGGACCCCCGCAGGGGCCCGCTCGACACCGATCAGAGGGGTCGACTCAGAGGCGGTCGACGATCGCGCTTGCGAATTCCGAGCACGCCACCTCAGTGGCGCCATCCATGAGGCGAGCGAAGTCGTAGGTGACGACCTTGTCCCCGATGGTGGCTTCGACCGCACGAATGATGTCGTCGGCGGCATCCTGCCAGCCAAGGTGCTCGAACATCATGACGCCCGAAAGCAGCACCGAGGACGGGTTGACCTTGTCCTGGCCGGCGTACTTCGGGGCGGTGCCATGGGTGGCCTCGAAGACGCCGTGACCCGTGACGTAGTTGATGTTGGCGCCCGGCGCAATGCCGATGCCGCCCACCTGGGCAGCGAGGGCATCGGACAGATAATCGCCGTTGAGGTTCATCGTCGCAATGACGTCGAACTCGGCGGGCCGGGTGAGCACCTGCTGAAGGGCGATGTCGGCGATGGCGTCCTGCACGAGGATCTTGTCGCCCGCATCGCCACCGCAGTCGTCCCAGCCGACGGCCACGTCGGAGAACTCCTCACGAACGAGTTCGTAGCCCCACTTCTGGAAGGCGCCCTCGGTGAACTTCATGATGTTGCCCTTGTGCACCCAGTGAACCCGCTTGCGGTTGCGGCGCACGGCGTACTCGAGGGCAGCCCGCTGCAGACGCTGCGATCCGGTCTTGGAGACGGGCTTGATGCCGATGCCGGAGTCCTCGCGGATCTCCCAGCCGTAGGCGTCGTGGAGCAGCTCGATCATGCGCTTGGCCTCGGGCGTGCCCGCCTCGACCTCCATACCGGCGTAGATGTCTTCGGTGTTCTCCCGGAAGATCACCATGTCGACGAGGTGTGGTTCCTTCACCGGTGAGGGCACGCCGGTGAACCAGCGCACCGGGCGCAGACACACATAGAGATCCATGATCTGGCGGATCGCGACATTGAGGCTGCGGAAGCCGCCACCGATCGGCGTGGTGAGCGGACCTTTGATGCCGATCAGGTACTCCTCGAACTTGTCGATCGTGTCCTGCGGCAGCCAGTCGCCGGTCTCGTTGAAGGCTTTCTCGCCGGCGAGGACTTCCATCCACTCGATGGTCTTGCCGTATTTCGCGGCGGCAGCGTCGAGGACGAGCTTTGCGGCCGGCCAGATGTCGACACCCGTACCGTCGCCTTCGATGAACGGAATGATCGGGTTGTCCGGCACGTGAAGCGTGCCGTTTTCCTGCATCGTGATCTTCTCAGCCATACCTCGGATGGTAGCTGGCCGAGGCCGATTCGGGCGGGTGACGGGGTCATCGATCCGACCCGACGCGTTCAGTCGGCCGCCACCGAAACCGCTCGATCGAACACCTTCTGGAGCTCGGCGCTCACATTTTCGCTGAAGGCATGGCGCTGAGGCTGGCTCAGCCTTCCTTCTGGCGCAGCAATGGGTTCGCCCACCACCACCGAACACCGAACCCGCCGGATGCCCTTCGAGCCGCTTGCCATCGCCGTCTCCGTTCCCCCGATCCCGATGGGAATGATCGGTGCACCGGTCTTGTGGGCCAGGTAGGTCGTGCCGTCGAAGACCCCGCGCACCTGATCACCGGACTGCCGAGTGCCCTCAGGGAAGACGATCATCATGGCGCCGTCGGCGATGATCGTCTGTGCTGCCTTCATCGCCTGACGGTCGGCCTCGCCCCGTCGGACCGGGATGGCTCCCAGCGCAGCGTTCGCCCAGGCGAAGACCGGGTGCAGGAACAACGATTCCTTGCCGAGGGCTCGAAGCCGACGTCGCGCCGTGCATGCGACGAGGACCGAATCAAGGTTGCTGCGGTGCACCGGCGCAAGGATGACCGGGCCGGGAGTGTTGAGGTGCTCGGTGCCCTCAACCGTCACCCGAAGCCATGGCAGCAGCGTCAGTCGGAGCAGGCCTCTGACCGCCCAGTAGAAGACTCCTCCGGCCCGGCTCGCTTGGACCTTCATCGCCCAGTCGACGGATTTTGCGTGGCGTTCGCTCATCAGTGGCTCGTCCCGGTACCGCAGATCAGTGAAGGAACTGGCGTTCGCCGGTGAAGACCATGACGACACTGCGCTCGTTGGCTGCAGCGATGGTCTGCTCGTCACCGACCGACCCACCGGGCTGCACGATGATCGCGGCGCCGGCATCGGCAGCAGCATGGATGCCATCAGGGAATGGGTAGAACGCATCGCTTGCGCACGCCCCGCCCTCGGCTCGTCCGGCCGCTTTCAACGCTGCGATCTCACCCGACTCAACCCGGTTCTGCTGGCCGGCACCGATTCCCCAGGCGACCCCGTCCTTGGCGAGCACGATGGCGTTTGAGTTCACATGGCCACAGACCCTCCATGCGAACGCTGCGTCGGCGAGTTCCTGCGCTGAAGGTTGCCGATCGGTGACGACGGTCCAGTCGTCGGGCTGGGCGTCGAAACGGTGATTCTGCTGGACCAGGAAACCGTCGGCCATCTGCCGGATTGCGAGGGCCGGTGCCGCAACGGGCACCGCCACGGTCAGGATGCG
>JAKMFW010000051.1 GCA_022425325.1 Acidimicrobiales bacterium
CAGGACGGCTGGTCGATGTACCACGGCAGCCGGGTGCCGGGCTTCCCCCAGCATCCGCACCGAGGCTTCGAGACCATTACCCATGTGCGCCACGGCCTGATCGATCACGCCGACTCGATGGGGGCCACCGCCCGCTTCGGCCACGGCGACACCCAGTGGATGACCGCCGGCAAGGGCGTGCAGCACTGCGAGATGTTTCCGCTCGTCAACAAGGACTCCGGCAACCTCGGCGAACTCTTCCAGATCTGGTTGAACCTGCCGGCCGCCGACAAGATGGTCGACCCCTACTTCACGATGCTCTGGAACGAGCGCACACCGAAGGTTCGCGTCGTCGACGACGCCGGGATCACCACCGAGATCACCGTCATTGCCGGGCACCTCGGCGAGACCGCCGCCCCGACACCACCTCCCAACTCGTGGGCCTCGAAGCCCGACGCCGACCTCGCCGTGTGGCACATCCGCATCGAAGCTGGTGGCCGCTGGGCGCTGCCGCAGGCCACGAACGCCGAGACGCTCCGAGTGCTCTACGCCTTCGAGGGCTCCAGCGTGCAGATCGGCACGGCCGACCCGATCGCCGCCCACACCGGCGCTGCGATCGTGGCCGACCGTGATCTCGAACTCGTCGCCGGCGACGGCGGCATCGAGATGATGCTCCTGCAAGGCCGCCCGATCGGCGAACCCGTCGCCCAGCACGGCCCGTTCGTCATGAACACCCGGGCCGAGATCGTGCAAGCCTTCGAGGACTACCGGCGCACCGAGTTCGGCGGCTGGCCCTGGCCGAGCCCCGACCCGAACCACGGCCCCGATGCCGGCCGCTTCGCGATCCACGCCGACGGCCGCCGCGAAGATCCGGCCTGACACCCCTCACGCATCCAACCGGTGTTGTCGCACACTTGTGAGACACCACCCCACCGGCGTCTCACAAGCGTGCGACAAATAAGGATGGCTGTCGGGTGGAGCGTCGGCGCTACGGATCGACGGAGTCGGCGACGAGATCGGCGAACGCCGTCATCGCCGCCGCAGTGAGCGGGCCGGACACCATCGAGCGATCGTCGATGCGATCGATCGGCATCACGTCGCGGGTCGACGACGTGAGAAACGCCTCGGTGGTCGTCTGCAGGATCTCGATCGGGACATCGAGCTCCTCCACCGCCATCGACTCCACGACGAGCGCTCGGGTGACGCCCGCAAGACACCCGCTGCTGAGCGGCGGCGTGACGAGCCGGCCCTCAAGCTCGACGAAGATGTTCGTCCCGGTGCCCTCGCACAGGTTGCCGATCGTGTTGGCGAAGATCGCCTCCGATGCGCCCTGCGCCGTGGCATGGGCGAGCGCCACCACATTCTCGGCGTAACTCGTCGACTTGATCCCCGCCAGTGCGCCACGTTCGTTGCGGGGCCACGGCACCGTCACGACCGCAGCCGACGGCGGCCAGCCACGCGACGGACTCGACCCGATGAACACCGACGGAGCCGAGTCACCACGGCCCGAACCCAACGGCCCCGGCCCCGCCGTGACGGTGAAACGCAGCACGTGATGCTCCGGATTGGCATCCGCCACCATCTGGGCCGCCTCCCGAAGCGCCTCGTCGGTCATCGCCAGGTCGATGCCGAGCCCGTTCAGGCTGTGGCGAAGCCGAGCGAGATGGCGCCGCATGGCGAACGGCACGCTGCGCACGATCGTCGTCGTCTCGAAACAGCCGTCGCCCACGGTGAGGCCATGGTCCGTGATCGACAGACTCGCCTCGTCGCCGGGAACGAGTTCGCCGTTGATCCACCAGGTACCCATCCCCGAAAGCGTGTCACACCCCCTCGGCGGGATGTGACCATGCCCCCAGCAGACGACGTGTGCAAGAGTCTCCACCGACGATCGGGGACGAAGGAGATGTCATGCGAGTCCTGGTGATGGGTGGCACCCAGTTCAACGGCCTGGCGCTCGTGCACGAACTGGTCCGCCAAGGCCACGAGGTCACGGTATGTAATCGAGGCCGCACCGAATCCGACATCCCCGAATCGGTCGGCCGACTGGTCGCCGACCGCACCGATCACGAGCAACTCCGGACGGTGCTCGGCGGTACCGAATGGGACTGCGTGCACGACGTGTCGGCGTACCACCCCGAAGACGTCGACATCATGATGGAGCTCTTCCGCGGCGCAGTCGGCCACTATGTGTTCGCCAGCTCCACCGTCACCTACCAGTCGCAGAACCGGCCCATCACCGAAGACGACCCCGACGACCGAGGCGAGACCCAGATCGAATACGGCCTCCACAAGCTGCTCTGCGAGGATCGGCTCTTCGCGGCGCACGCCGACTGGGGATTCCCCGCCACGACCGTGCCGTTCTCCATGGTGCTCGGCCCCCATAACGCGATGACCGACCGCGAACAGCGCATGTTCGCCCGACTCCAGGCAGGCCGACCGATCCTCGTGCCTGGCGACGGCTCGACCCGACTGCAGGTCGGCGACGTCGACGACCAGGCCCGAGCGCTCGAACAGCTCATGGGAAGACCAGCCACCTTCGGACGTCGCTACAACCTCACCGGCGCCGAATCCGTCACCCGCAACGAGTACATCGCCCTGTGCGCTGCAGCCGTCGGCGTCGACGCCGACGTCCACCACATCCCCGCCGACGTCATGGAAGACCTCTGGACAGGGGAGCGGTCGATCGACATCGTCCAGCAGTCCGGCGCCCTCGACATCCGGTCGAGCGGCAACGCCAAGAAGCAGGATGCGCAGGGTCCGCGAGCCATGCTGCGCACCCGCTTCATGCTCTGCATCAACCTCGTGCAGCACCTGGCTCCCAACATCCACTGGTGGAACCAGGACACCTCGTTCAGCATCGATCGGCTGCAAACCGACGTCGGGTGGACGCCCGAACACACCACCGCCTCGATGCTCGACCGGGCCCATACCTGGTGGCGCAACAGCAACCGAGCCGACACGGCCTACGACTGGACCACCGAGGATCAGATCCTGGCAATGCTCGGCGAATAACCGCCCAACGTCAGGCGACACCGGCACCGCAGCCCGATGTGAGAACATGCCGTCCATGTTCAGGCGAGTGATCGCCGGGCTCATCCTCGGCCCGGCTCTGCTGATCGGCTCTTTCGCGTGGTCGGGCTATCTCGCCCTCAGCACGATCTTCGACGAGAACCGGTCGGCCACGGTGGCCCAAGAGCTCCTCGACAACGAGAAGGTGAAGGCACAGGTCGCGGCCAACATCGCCGGCGCGATCTCGTCGGCGCTGCCCGACGGCACGCCCGTCACCGAAGAACAGATCGACGCCGCAGCGCTCGCCGTGCTCAACGACGGACGCATCACTGGCCTTGTCATCAACTCCCTCGGCGAAACCCACCGCTCCTTCCTCGGACTCAACGACGTCCCCCAAACCGTCGACCTCAACCCGGTCGCCGAGGTCGCTCGCGAACAGATCGCATCGATCTCACCCGAGGCCGCCGCCGCGATCCCCGCCGACACCGACTGGTCCATCGATCTCCCCACCGAGAACATCCCGAACTCGAGCCCGGTCAAGACCTTCCTCGAAACCTCGGTGCCCTTCCTCGCCGGCATCTCGCTCGTCATGGTGCTGATGGCCTTTCTCACCACCAGCGACCGACCATCCGTGCTCCGCAAAGCCGCCTTCTGGGCGATCGGCACCACGGCGGTCTACCTGATCGTCGGCTACGGCGTACCCGCCTTGCTGCGCCTCGCGATCGGTGATCAGGCGGAGATCTTCGCTGCGCTCATCACCGCCCTGCTGCGCACGACGCTCGTCCCCTCGATCGTGCTCGCCGGGGTGGGCGCCGCACTCCTCCTCGCCTCCTGGCTCTGGCCCGACGAACGGTCCCAGCCCACACGAGCCCCGGCCCCGTCCGCGCCCACAACCCCGGTTCCAACCACCCACATCGCACCGGTCCGCCCTCAGGCGAGTGCGCCACCCCAGCAGCCGGTCACCCCGCCGTCGACACCGGTCGTGCGGGCCACACCACCGTCCAACCCCGTCGTCCCGGCTGACGCCGCGCCGCCGACCGACCCGTTCGCCCCACCGGTCGACATCCCGCTCACATCCGGACCGGACTCCGGTATGGTGCCGCCGATCGTCACCGGCAGCGACACCACCGTCGACCCGCCGATCGAACCACCACCGTTCCGCCCCACCTTGCCGACCCGCGCCGCGCCGAACGAACGGGTGACGCTGCCCGCCTGGACCGGCGACCCCGAACCACCGCCCGACCCCGTCCCGACCGGTGGCGTGCCGAAAGCCCGCCCCCCGACATGGGTGGACGGACACGGCTGGGTGCTCGACCCCGACGACGAACGTCCGGTCCCGGCCAACGCCCGCTACGTCGACGGTGTCGGTTACGTCGTCCCGGGCCCGCCGCCCCGGCCCTGACGTCGCGCTAGTTGATGCCCTTCTCGACACCCTCCCAATAGGGAGCGCGCAGCTTGAACTTCTGCAGCTTGCCCGTGGCCGTGCGAGCGAGTTCCTGACGGAACTCGACCGAGGTCGGACACTTGTAATGGGCAATCTTCTCTCGGCAGTGGTCGATGAGATCCCGCTCGCTCACGTCGGCATCGCCGCCGACCACCACGAGCGCCTTGACCGTCTCGCCCCACTTCTCGTCGGGCACACCGATCACCGCCACCTCCTCAACGGCAGGATGCGAGAACAGGCAGTCCTCGACCTCGATCGACGAGACGTTCTCGCCGCCGGAGATGATCACGTCCTTCTTGCGATCCTGCAGGGTGAGGTAGCCGGCATCGTCGATCACGCCGCCGTCGCCCGTGTGGAACCAGTCGTCGGCAAGCGCCTCGGCGGACGCCTCCGGGTTGTTCCAATACGACTTCAAGATGTGGTTGCCCCGGGCCAGCACCTCGCCCTCGGGATCGGTGGCCATGGTGATCCCCACCGCCGGCACCCCCTGACGGCTCAACTTCGCCGCCCGTGCGGCCGGAGTGTCGTCGTCCCACTCCTGACGCGAGCGGTTGATCGTCAGCAGCGGCGCCGTCTCGGTGAGGCCATAGATCTGGATGAACTCCCACCCGAGCTCGGTCTCGACCCGCTCGATCGTGCGGGTGGGCGGCGGAGCACCGGCCACGACCATCCGGACCCGGTCCTTGCCGGGAATCTCACCATCCCACTCGGCGGCGGCGTCGAGAATGGCGGCGACCACCGCCGGTGCGCCGCACAACAGCGTCACACCATACGTCTCGATGCGGCGCAGGATCTCCGGACCATCGACCTTGCGAAGGTTGACCTGTGGCACCCCCATCGCCGTTGTGGCGTACGGCATGCCCCAGCCGTTGCAATGGAACTGCGGAAGCGTGTGGAGATAGACGTCGCGATCGTTGACCCCCGTGTGCCAGCCGAAGATGGCGGCGTTGCTCCACAGATTGCGGTGGGTCATCTCCACCCCCTTGGGGCGGGCGGTGGTGCCGGAGGTGTAGTTGATGGTGGCGGTGGCGTTCTCGTCGGGGGTCCACGGGCGGGCCTCGGCGCCGACCTTGAACAGCGAGTCGGACTCCTCACCCGAGATGAAGCGGTGTTTGACCTTGATGTCGCCGAGCGTGTCCTCGAGCTCGGGATCAAGGATCAACACATCACAGCCTGAATGGTCGACGATGTACTCCACCTCGTCGGGCCCGAGTCGGAAATTGATCGGCACCGCCACGCGCCCCCACGCGCTGGCGCCGAAGAGCGTGGTGAGCAGACGGGCGGAGTTCTGCGACACGATGCCGACACGAGCACCCTGCTCGAGACCGAGGTCGTCGAGGCCGGCCGCCATGCCCTGGGCCAGGTCGTAGAACTGCCCGTAGGTGAGGTCGCCCAGGCTGGACGCCGGCTGGTCCGGCTCGTCATAGATGCCCACCCGGTCGCCGTACACGATCCGGGCCCGCTCGAGGTGATCACGGATGGTCATCGGTGTCTGCATACGTCCCCCCGGAGATCATCAACGCCGTGCTCAGCTTGGCCGTTCGGTCCGAACGGAACAAGTGAACAGGCAGCCTGCCACACTGAGGCCATGGCTGTGCGCGTCGATAAATGGTTATGGGCGGTTCGGGTCTTCAAGACCCGTCGTCAGGCCACCGACGCCTGCACGGCCGGGCGAATCCGCATCAACGGTGAGGTCGCCAAGCCCGCGTCAAAGGTGAAGGTCGGCGACGTCGTCCAGGCCGCTCGGCGTGACCGCACGATCATCTATGTCGCCCACGAACTGCTCGAGAAGCGGGTGTCGGCCCCCCTGGCGGCCGCTGCCGTCGAGGACCGTTCGCCGCCACCGCCGAAGAAGCAGGATCATCTCGATCTCCCCGTGTTCGCCCAACGCGACCGGGGCAGCGGGCGCCCGACGAAGAAGGATCGCCGGGCGATCGACAAGCTGCGCGGCGAGCGACGCAGCTGATCCGGCGGCTCAGCCCTCGGCGAACGAGGCGGCGAGTCGGACCCAGCCGTCAGCGAGGCTGACCTCGGGCGCCCAACCCAACGCAGTGCGAGTCTCTCGCTGATCAAACCAGTGGGCGGTGGAGAGCTGCTCGGCCCCGAACGCCGTCATCGGTGGTTCGCCGTCGCGTCCGCTGCGCTCCCACACGGCCTCCGCTGCGGCACCGCCGGCGATGGCAGCCCGGGCGGGCACCGTACGAGGCGACCAGTCGACCCCCGCAGCGGCAGTGATCCGGGCGATCAGCTCGTGGACGGTTCGAGGCTCGCCATTCGACACGACGAACGCCCGACCGCCGACGCCGGGGAGGGCATCGAGCGCAGCGAGCAGCGAGGCGGCGGCATTGTCGACCCAGGTCGTGTCGACGAGCGCTAGCCCCGAGCCGATCAACGGCATGCGGCCCGTGCGGGCTCGGTCGACGATGCGGCCGACCAACTGGGTGTCGCCCGGCCCGATGACGAGATGGGGGCGAACGGCGACGACCGGCATCGTCTCGTCAGAGGCCGCAAGCAGAGCCCGCTCCGCCACCGCTTTGGACACCGAGTAGTGACCATGGGCCCGCTCCGGGTCGGCCGGCGCAGCACCGTCGCCACTGATCGACGAACCGTCATGGGCGACCGAGGGGCTTGAGACGTACACGAACCGCGACACGCCCGCAGCACGAGCGGCGGCGTGCACCGTGGCGGTGCCCTCGACGTTGATCGCCTCGAAATCGGCCCAGTCGCCGACCGGGTCGACCTTCGCCGCAAGGTGGATCACCCCGTCGACCCCTGCCATCGCGGTGTCGACGACGTCGCCATCGGTCACCGAGCCGAGGTGCTCGACCACCCCATCGAGACCGCAGGGCGTGCGTTGCAACACGACGACGTCGTGGCCGGCGTCGAGCAGCCGGGCGACCGTGTGGCGTCCGAGCAGGCTGGTGGCGCCGGTGACGAGCACCCTCATGGGTTGCGAACCGATCCGCCCTCGAGCACCCCGGTCGCCCAGTCGGCGAGGTGGGCGCGGTCGATCTTGGAGTTGTGGCGGCGATCGACCGGAAGGGAGGCGACCTCGAGACACGCCGCCACGTCGAGGCCGGTCGCCTCGGTGACCGCCGCACGGATCCGGTCGATGCGATCGAGCGAACTCTGACGAGGGCGCCGACCAACATCGCTCGTCTCCGCAATCACGACCACCACCTGAGCACCGGCAGGCCCCACACCGACGGCAGCCGACCGACGGATGCCGTCGAGCATGTCGACCGCCCGTTCGATCGGGGTCGGCGCAACCGGACCGGCCGCCGTGCGGATCACGTGGCCGGTCCGGCCACCGATCCAGAGGCGGCCATCGGTGTCGACCGCCCCGATATCGCCGGTGGCGTGCCAGCCGCCGGCGGGGGAGGCGAGGTGGGTCGTGTGCCACAGGCGGTCGTAGCCGAGCCGCTGATGGGCGGCCCGCACCCGGACCTCGCCGAGCACGCCCGGCTCGGCGGCGGGACGACCGGTCGGCACACCGAGCTCGTCGAGCGGATCGATCAGAAGCTCGACACCGTCGACCGGCGACCCGACACACACCCCGAGGTGGTGGAGCGCGTCGGGACCGAGCGACTCCAACGAGACCAGATCGATGTCGGCGACCGGCAGACATTCGGTCATGCCGTAGGGCGTGTGCGCCGCCGCGTTCGGAACGAGTCGATCGACCGCAGCCCGCAGCAACTGGCCGGGCACCGGTGCACCGGCCGAAAGGAGAAGACGAACGTGGTCGAGCGACGTGCGGTCCCTGCCACCGAGCTCGTCGAGCGTTTCGAGCGCGCTCATGATCGCCGCCGGCGAGGCGAACACAAGCGAGGCGTCGACCGCCTCGACGGCGTCGAGGAGGGTCGCTGCCGTGAGCGTGCCAGGGGAGCTCACGTCCATGTCGGGCACGGTCGAGGGAAGACCCATCGCCGGGCCGTACAGCGCAAACGGAGCGAACGCAGCGACGAGTGAATCGTCGGCGGAAATGTCGTATTGCTCGACCAGCGTGCGGATCTGCGCATCGATGCGGGCCGCGCTGTACCGCACCCCCTTCGACGGGCCGGTCGCACCTGACGTGAACACCACCGCCGCCTCAGCGTCGGGATCGACCGCCGGCAAGGTCACGCTCGGCGCATCCTGCAGCGACGCCAGGTCATGCTCCACGCCGAGCAGGCGGCGGGCCACACGATTGGTCGGCTCGACGGCGACGCGGCGCCCCGGCCAGCGAAGTGTCCTCGCTGCCGCAAGCGCCCGCCGAATCCCGATCAGGTGGTCGGGGTCGGCCACCTTCATCGCCGCGCTCATCTGGGCCGGGCCGAGCCCACCATCGATGAGTACAGGCACTGCGCCCATCCGCCAACAGGCATACAGGGCGATGGCGAGATCGACGCCCGGTGGGATCATCAGGGCCACCCGGTCGCCGACCTGCACACCGCCCGTGCCGAGGAGGCCCTCGGCGGTGCGCTGCACCATGTCGTCGAGCTCGCCGAACGTGACCGTGCGGCCGTCGACACCCATCTCTCGGACCGCGACCCGATCGGCGATCGCCGGGTCCCGCAACGCCGCGCTCAGATCGACCGGCGCCGAAGGTGGCCGTGACGTCTCGTCGGCATCCAGCTTCTCGAGCCAGTCGACGACGATCGAGGCGACATCGGTGTCCTCGGAGACGAGATGCCCCGCCTTCGGGTGGCGGTGCACGTCGGCGTGGGGGAGCCGAGCCTCGAGATCATGCAGATAGATGTCGGAGAACACCCGATCCCCGGCACCCCAGACCAGCAGGGTCGGCACATCACCGAGGTCGGCGAGCCCATCGGCCACGGCATCGAGCACCGCCGCCGACGGATGGTCGGCTTCGAGCGGAATGTCCGCAACGAACTCGCCGATGGCCTTTCGACGATTCGGCGTGTCGTACGGCGCCAGATAGCCGCGACGGACCTCGGCCGGGGTCCGAGGGTTCGACAGCTCGAACATGCCCCGCAAAAACGCCGAGGTCTCGACCGTGACCTGCCCCAACCACAGCGGCCGGCGGGCGTTTCGGATCAGGGTCGGCGCCGACGACTCCGGCGGCTGGTGCACCGCCGTGTTCGTGAGCACCAGACCGACGATGTCGAGGCTGTCGTGACTCGCGTGGACGTGCTGCAACCAGCCCAAGGAGACCGGCCCGCCCCAGTCGTGAGCGACCACGACCACGTCGCCGCTGAGTTCGAGCACGTCGGTGAGCGCCACCAGATCGGCGATGCGATCGCCCAG
>JAKMFW010000080.1 GCA_022425325.1 Acidimicrobiales bacterium
ATCCGGCACCGGGGGCCGATGAGCGAGAAGCACTGCTCGCGCCCGGTAGCGGTGCCGATTCGTCGTGAGCAACAGCGCACCGTCGTCGGCGGCGTCGACGGATTCGACGTGTTCGCCGTAGCCGATATCGAGTTGGTTGTCGCGCACGAGTTCGGGGAACGTCACGGCATTGCTGCGGGAGATCAACCGGACCGACTGCACCCCCGAACGCTGGGAGGAGATCGCAACGCTGAGTCCGCCCGCAGTGCCGCCAACGACGACGAGGTCGTAGACGAGGTCAAAGTCTTGCTCAGCCATGTTGAAGAGTGTGCCAGACGCGGCCGGGCCACCCCGAAGGGCGGCCCGGCAACGATGTTGGATTGTTCGGGATTTCGTAATCCCGCGTCGACTACTCGAAGGCGTCGAGCAACTCGGTGAAGGCGACGATGCCACCGTCGCCCGAGGTCGAGTCGTACACCGAGAGGCGGACGCCGTCCTGAGCGCCGCGCTTGTCGGGCGACAGCGAGGCCGGGCCGATACCCGGAATCTGGAAGTCATCACCGGCTGGGCCGTAGGCCGCAGCCTCGAAGGTTTCCGGGGTCAGGTCGGGGCCGGCAGCGGTGGCGATGGTCTCGAAGATCGCGAGGACGTGGCAGTAGCGACGCAAGGCGTTGAACCAGTTGTCCTCTTCAGGGGCGTACTCGAGTGGGTTCCGGAAGTCAGACTCCGGCATGCGCTCCTGGACCGGAGCGACGCACTGATCCTGGAAGGCCTGGTCGTTCCAGATCTCCTCGTCGGTCGGACCGGTCGAGACGAGCGTGCCATCGGCGATCGACTTGTCGACGATGGTGGCACCGAGGTTGCCGAGGCCGCCCGAGTCGTTGGTCCAGATGGCGATCTCCCCGGTTAGGCCAGCGGCACCGGCCCCACGGATGTAGGCCGACGGGGTGCCGAACACCATGAGCGTGTTGGCGCCCGACGCATTGAAACGCTCGAAGGCGACGGCCATCTCGTTGTCCTGGGCGATCGTGTCGCCGTCAGGAGCTTCGATGAGGGCCGAGCCGACGACCTCGATGTCGCGGGCCTCGAGTTGTTCGATCACGAAGCGCTCCTCGTCGGCGGCGGCAGCGCCACCGATGGTGAAGACCTTGGCGCCGTCGGCCTTGCCGGTCTGAACGAGAAGGTTGAACAGGTTGATCGTCTGGAACTCGACAGTCGGACCGGTGTGGAACCAGGCGACGTTCGCCTGGGCGAGTTCTTCGGCCGAGCCGATCTCGCCGCCGACCATGATGGTGTTGTTGGTGCCCGGCACGCAGGGGTCGGCCGAACCGGCCGGACCGACGAAGCCGCCGAGGTTGACGAAGGTCTCGTTGTCCTGGTGCAGGACGGCGCAGACGCGTTCGGCATCGGCGGCGTCGAGCGGGCTGTAGAACTCCGAGATGATGTCGACCATGCGGCCGTTGATGCCGCCGCGGTCGTTGAGGTCGTCGATCAAGGCGTCCCAGATGCCAGCCTGATCGCCCCAACCCGACGGGCTGAAGCCAAGTTCTTGGAGCAGGGCGAAGTCGAGCATCGAGGCACCGACATAGATGGTGTCCTCGGTGACCCCGCGCCACGAGGCGGTGAGTTCGACGGGCTCATCGGCCGCATCGTCGGTCGAATCGTCCTCGGCGGCGGTGTCGTCAGCGGTCGAGTCGTCGGCGATCGAGTCGTCGGTGGCCGTGTCGGCCCCGGCTGTGGTATCGGCTTCCTCGTCCTCCGTGCTCACGCACGCGCTGGCGATCAGCGCGAACGAGAAGAGTGCGACGAGCAACCTGAGCAACGCGGAATGTCGCAGCTTCGTCATGGGTCCCCCTCCATGGGTTTTGCTTGCAGTCGCGTAGTCAAGCACGGATCTGACGCCCCGTCAGATTTTTGTGCCTTCCGATCAGGTCGAGCCGAGATCTGTCATCCTCACCGGTATGACAACGCTGACATTGGCAGGCTGGACCGGCCCGTGGCCCGAGGACGACAAGGATGCGAACCTCAAGGCCGACATCGCGGCACACGCCCACCTCGATCCGTTGAGCACGATCACGAACCTCAGCAACAATGTCGATGTTCCCGTCGGGGCGATCGTGCACTACGTCCTCTGTCGCTGGGCATCCGAGGGCAGCAGCGCCTTGTTGGAGCTCGGCCCGCGAATGGTGCGACGTCTGCACGAGCCGTTCGAGACGGCCGAGGTCGCCGGCACCGACGAGGCCCGTCTCGCCGCCTACGAGCAGGTCCGGCAGATGGTGACGTGGCTGAACTTTCCACTCGACCACCCGGAGGTCTACGACGATCTCAACGAGTGAGTCGGTTCAGCCGCCAATCGGCGAGCCGGATGTGAGGCCCCCGTCGATCGTGAAACAGCTACCGGTCACGAAGGCGGCGTCGTCCGACGCGAGGTACACGGCGAGTCCGGCGATGTCGTCCGGCGTACCCATGCGGCCGACGGGATGCGCTGCCGTTGCCTCGGCCCGCGCAGCGGCAGGATCGTCGGTGAGGTCGAAGGCCGCATCGGCGAGGGCCGTCATGATCCAGCCGGGGCTGATCGCATTACACCGCACGCCCTGATGACCGTTGTCGGTGGCGATCGCTCGCGTCAACGCGTGCACGGCGCCCTTCGAGGCGTTGTAGGCCGCCATCTGATGATCGGCGACATTTCCCGCGATCGAGCCGATATTGATGATCGACCCTCCTGACGGCTGGGTTGCCATCTGGCGGACCGCAGCACGACAGCAGTTGAAGACGCCGCGCACATTGACGTTCATCACGAGGTCGTAGTCGTCGTCGGTCGTGTCCTCGATCGGTTTCTCGACCTGCACCCCGGCGTTGTTGACGATCGTGTCGAGACGACCGGTGGCACCGACCGCAGCAGCGATCAGGGCATCGCACGATGCTGCGTCGGCGACATCGGTCTCGACCCATGTGACGCCGTCGAGGGTGACCGGGCGGCGGCTGGCGGCGAAGACGGTGGCGCCCTCGGCAATGAACCGGGCGGCGACCCCCTCACCGATCCCGCTCGATGCGCCGGTGACGATCGTCGTGAGCCCGGCGAGTCGGCTGGTCACGTCACGTCACCGAACGCGATCGATTCGCAGAGTTGGAGGCCCCGCTCGAGCGCGTCTTCGTCAGCCCACCGATTCCAGTTGATCCACAGTCCGTTCTGCAGGGCGAGCACGTCGGTGGTGCGTCGCCCGACCGCATCCGGGCTGAGCGACCGGTCGACGTCCTTGATCGCAGCATTGAGCTGAGCGGCGCAGCGGTCGTAGAGATCGCGCTCGGCGACCGCCACTTCGTCGTTGGTGCGGGACACGGCCCAGATGGCGAGCCACATCTCAAGATGTTGTGGATCACTGAACTCCGGGTCGAACCATGAGCGCAGCGCCGCCTTGACCCGCGCTCGGGGGTCGTCGCCTACCTCCGCCATACGGTCGGCGATGAGTTGCATCAAGCGTTCGGTGGCCCGCTGGAAGGCGGCGACGACCAGCTTCTCCTTGCCCTCGAAGTGGTAGCTGAGGAGGCCCAGCGACACGTCGGCCTCCTCGGCGACCGCCCGCATGCTCGTCGAGTCAAGCCCGTCGCGGACGATGACATCCATCGCCGCGTCGAGGATCTGTTCCTGGGTCTCGGAGAAATGCACGCAAGCAGTCTGGCACGATGCATCCGTGGATCGTTCAGAACCCGACTACGAGCACCCGTATCCGTCACCCGAACTCGAGGCGGCGTATCCCTTCCGGTCCCTCGACTTCGTCGAGTACCCGCCCGAGGAGATGGCCGAACGGGCAGCGGCGTTCGAGACCTTGATGGCGCATCGCCGCAGCCCCCGGCTGTTCTCGGATCGCCCCGTGCCCCGCGACCTGATCGAGTCGGCAATCCGGACCGCATCGACCGCCCCCTCGGGTGCGCACAAGCAGCCCTGGCGTTTCGTCGCCACGTCGGCTCCGGCGGTGAAACGAGCGATCCGGGAGGCGGCCGAGGAGGAGGAGCGAGTCAACTATCTCGAGAACCGGATGAATGACGAATGGCAGGAAGCACTGGCCCCCATCGGCACCGACCACCACAAGGAGTTTCTCGAGATCGCACCCTGGATCGTCGTGTTGTTCGAGGAGCGCTACGAGGTGCGGCCCGATGGTGAGCAGCGCAAGAACTACTACGTGAAGGAAAGCTGCGGGATCGCCGCCGGACTCTTCGTCGCAGCACTGCACAACATGGGGCTCGCCACCCTCACCCACACCCCATCGCCCATGGCTTTCCTCACCCGCGTCCTGGGGCGACCCGAGAACGAGCGGCCCTTCGTGATGTTCCCGATCGGTTACCCGCTTCCCGGCGTGAAGGTACCCGACTTCGACCGGAAGCCCCTCGATGAAGTAATGGTGGTGGTCGACGAACCGGCCGACTGAGCCGTTGTCAGGGGGAATCGAGATGCGTGTTCGAGCCAACCGTGCCGCTCGCCTGCTCGCCGTTGTACTCGCTGGCGGCATCCGCCTGCGTGGTATCGGGATCGCAAGCCTCATCGGCGGGGATCTCCGGGCCGTGCTCGGCAACAACCTCGCAGCGTGGCGGCGCGAGAGTACCCGCGTCGGGTTCGCCCCGGTGGGGGCGGGCCAATGAGCGAGACCCTGTGGGATGTCGAGCGGCTGACGGAGGCCACCCGGCAGTCGGTGCCGATGGCGGCACAGACCCGGGTTGAGGTCGTGGAGGCCGAACGCGGGCGGGTCGTGCTGCGCATGCCCCTCGAAGGCAACGGCAACCACATCGGCACGATGTACGCCGGCGCGCTTTTCGCGCTCTGTGAGTTCCCCGGCGGCACGCTCTTCTCGACGACCTTCGATGCGTCGCGGTACTACCCGATCGTCAAAGGCGTCGACATTTCGTTCCGGAAGTTCGCCGGCACCGACATCACCGTCGAGGCATCGATGTCGGAAGAGGAGGCCGCCCGCATCGCGGCGGCCGCCGACGAGCACGGGAAGGCCGACTACGACCTCGTGATGGAGCTGAAGGACACCGACGGCAACGTCGTCGCCATTTCGACCAACCGCTACCAGATGCGAAGCCACGGCATCTGATCGCGCTCAGGCACGCCGGCCGGACCTCTCCGAGAACTGGACGAACGTCTAGTCTCCGCGACCGTGTCCGGACTGATCGAACTCCTGCCGTCACCCGAGATCGACGAGAATCTGCTCGCCGCTGAGCGGCTCGAGAACCTGCGCGGCACCATGCTGGCCGACGGTCTGCAGCTCCTCGTCCTCACCAATCCGGTGAGCATCCGCTACGCCACCGGCTACCGGGCGTATTCCGCCTTCCAGTCGCGAATTCCGTCGGCCTACGCCATCGTGCCCCTCGTCGGCCCGATCATCATGCACGGCGCCTACATCGAGGATCTTGCGCTCGTCGAGGTTTCCCGACGCTCCCATGCCATCACGAGTTTCGATGCCGGCCTCGATCTCTCGATCGCCGCCGACCGCTTTGCCGCCGACATCGAACGAGCGCTCACCGAGCTGGGCTATGACTCCCGTGACTCGATCGGTATCGAACGCACCACACCGACCGGGCACCGCGCGTTTGCCGACATCGGCCTCAACGTCTTCGACGCGGAACCGACGGTCGAGCTCGCTCGAAGTCGTAAATCCGATCTCGAGATGGTGGCGCTCGACTACTCGATTGCCGTCGCCGAATACGGCATGACGCTGATGGAACGGGCGCTCGAACCTGGCGTCACCGAGAACCAACTGTTCGCCCTGTTGCACCAGACCAACATCGCCCACGACGGCGACTGGATCGACGGCCGCATGCTGTGCTCTGGTCCCCGAACCAATCCCTGGTATCAGGAGGCGAGTCATCGCACGATCGAGCAGGGCGACATGGTCGCGTTCGACACCGACATGATCGGCCCGTACGGCTACTGCGCCGACATCTCCCGCACCTGGGTGTGCGGCGACGACCCGAACCCCGACCAGCGGGATCTCTACAAGCGGGCACTCGAGGAGATCTGGCACAACACGTCGCTCCTGCACGTCGGCGCTTCGTTTGCCGAGCTCTCACAGAACGCCTACCGCCAGCCTGATGCGTACGTCGCCAACCGCTACGCCTGCGTGTACCACGGCGTCGGCATGAGCGATGAGTATCCGAAGATCCCCTACCCCCAGGACTGGGAATGGACCGGGTACGACGGAGAACTCGAGGACGGTGTCGTGCTGTCCGTCGAGTCCTATGTCGGCGCAGAAGGGGGATCGCAGGGGGTCAAGCTCGAGCAGATGGTTCGGGTGACCTCGGGCGGGGTCGAGGCCTTGTCGAGCTATCCCTTCTGGGATCCCTCTTGACCTGAACGGCCGAGCCCTGACCCTGGACGTTTGTTCAGGATGGCCGTACACTGAGGCTGAACGATCGTCCAGTCCCGGGTGGGGGCCGCATGCAAACCGACACCCGCCCTGCGGAGATACCGACGCCCAACGAGCGTCCGATGAGCGAGACGACTGCCACCCTCCTCGTCGTCGTGACGTCGATCCTGATGGGTTCCGTCCCGGTGTTTGCTCGAGAGCTCACCGACGCCGGCCTGAGTGCCGTCTCGGTGAGCTTCTACCGCAATCTTCTCGGGGCGGTCGTGCTCTTTCGCCTGTTGCGCTTCGACGGCGCTCGCCGGAGCGCGACCCTGTGGGCGCTCGGTGCCGGGTGTGGCATGGGACTCGGCTGGACCGCCTATGTGCGCGCCGTCGAGGTGGTCCCCGTCTCGACCGCCGGCGTCATCTACATGAGCTACCCGCTCTTCGCGATCGTGTTGGCCTGGGCGTTGTTCCGAGAGACCCCGACCCGACGGGCAATGATCTCCGGCATGATCGTGCTGCTCGCCTCCATCGTTGCGATGGGACCCGAACTCGGCGGCGAGACCGACGTTTTGGTGGTTGCGTTCGCCGCGCCACTCTCCTTCGGGTTTGCCGTCGCCGTGCTCACCGAACGGTTGGCGTCGTTGCGCCCGATCGAACGGGTCGCTCCGATCGCGTTCGGTTCCACCGTCGGTCTGCTCCCGATCATGGCAACCCAGCCGTTCGACGCGTCGATCCCGTCGAGCCTGTCGACGTGGGTCCTTGCTCTCGGCATCGCGCTGTTCACTGCGATCGGGCCACAGTGGATGTACTCGTCGGCAGCACCCCGCGTCGGCCCCGCTCGTGCTGCGGTCGCCGGCTCGGTCGAGCTTCCGATGATGTTCCTTGTGGGCTATCTCTGGTTCGATGAGGCGCTCACCTGGCAACAGGGGCTCGCCGGTCTGATGGTGCTCGGTGCCATCCTGCTCGTTCCGTCTCGTCCGTCGCCGGGTCTCGCCATGGTCCGGCGCAAGCGGCGCCTGATCCCGGGTCGCTTCTACTCATCCTCCGTGGAGACTTCGCCATGACCACCATCTTCTTTCTCGGTGTCGGCCACATGGGTGGCGGCATGGCGGCGAACCTGGCAAAGGCCGGCTTTGACGTACTCGCCTACGACATCAGCGACGACAACCTCGCTCGCGCCGTGGCGAACGGCTGCACGGCGGCCGAGTCCACCGCTGCCGGTGCCGCTGCGGCCGATGTCGTCATGACGTCGTTGCCCGGGCCGATGCAGATCTCGTCGACCGCTCAGATGGACGACGGTCTGCTCCCGAACATGCGACCCGGAACCGTGTGGATCGACCTGTCGACCAATGATCTCGACACCGCGCGGATGCTGGCGGAAGCGGCTGCCGAACGCGGCATCACCCTGATCGACGCGCCGGTCTCGGGCGGTCCCGAGGGAGCGGCTGCCGGCACGCTGAGCGTGTATGTCGGGGGTCCCGAGCAGGCGGTCATCGATCTGATGCCGGTCTTCGAGGCGATCGGCGCCAACGTCGACCATCTCGGCCCGCACGGCGCCGGGTACGTCGCCAAAATTGCCCAGGTCACGCTCTGCTACACCCAGACCATCACGTTCGTCGAAGCACTGATGCTCGGCGTCAAGGGCGGGGTCGCCCCGGCCAAGATGACCGAGCTGATCCAGAAGTCGGCCGGTCGCAGCTATGTCGCCGACGTCTACGGTCCCGAGATCGTTGCCGGCACCTACGACGAGTCGTTCTCGATCGCCCTCGCCGCCAAGGACATGCGACTGGCGATGGAGATGGCGTCCACGATGGACGCCGACCTGCCCTTCATGGCCCGTGTCGCCGAGCGCTACGCGGCCGCTGAGGCACACTATGGACCAGCTGCGCCGCATCTGCTGGCCGCCCAGATGACCGAAACCGCCAACGAGCTGATCTTCAGCGAACAGTCCTGACAGGAGCGTCATGACCGATACCCAGCAGCCCCGTGAAGTCGTCGCCGAGGACTTTGCTGCCGTCAACTCTGGCAGTTACGCCGGGGAAGAGTGGCAGGCCCGCGTCGACCTCGCTGCGATGTACCGCCTGTCGGCCCACTTCGGGTACGACGACACCATCTGGAACCACATCACGATGCGGGTGCCCGGCAGCGACCACGATTTCTTCCTGAACAAGTTCGGCCTGCTCTACAACGAGGTCACTGCCTCGAACCTGATCAAGATCGACGCCGAGGGCAACGTGCTCGAAGGGCCGGCCGACGTGAACACCGCCGGTTTCGTGATCCACGGCGCGATCCACAATGACTTCCCCCAGTGGAAGGTTGTGTTCCACGCCCACGTGCCCGAGGCGCTTGCGGTCACGGCGCTCAAGGACGGGTTCCAGCACCTCGTGCAGGACACTTCGATGCTCTACGGCGACATCGGCTACCACGACTGGGAAGGCCTCTCGCTCACGCTCGAAGAACGTGAACGTCTCGCCGAGAACATGCAGGGCAAGCGGGCACTCATCATGCGAAACCACGGGTTCCTCACCGTCGGCGAGACCGCCGGCGAGGCCTTCATGGTCATGCACTATCTGATCCGCGGTTGCCGAGCGCTGCTCGCCGCCGCCGGCTCGGGACTCGAACTCGACCCGGGCCCGAAGGAGATCTGGGAACTCTCGAAGCGCCAGTACGACCACTTCCCGCTCGGGCAGTACGAGTGGCCAGCACTCGTTCGCCTCTGCGAGCGTCTCGACCCCGGCTTCAAGCAGTAGTCGTGCACGACTCGGGTGCGTTGATCGAGAACATCTCGACCGAGGTCGTCCTCGTCCCGCTGACGCGCCCGGTCGGCACATCGATCCACCAGATCGAATCCGTCGGCTGTGTGCTCGTCACGGTACGCACCGCCGACGGAGTCACCGGTGAAGGCTTCTGTTTCACGATTGACGGCGCCCGCATCCGAGCGTTCGACGAGATGGTGAAGGGGCTCGCCCAGTTCGCCATCGGCCGCTCGGTCTTCGAAGCAGGCCGTATCTGGGCCGACGTCTGGGGTGCGATCAACCCCACCGGACACAAGGGCGTCACCGTCGCCGGCTTCTCGGCGATCGACACTGCAGTGTGGGACGCCGCCGCAAAGACGGTCGGGCTTCCGCTCCACCGCATGTGGGGTGCGGTCACCGACCGGGTCGACGCCTACGCATCGGCCGGCTTCTGGCTCAGCGATTCCACCGAGACGCTCGTCGGTGAGGCGCAGCGCTTCACCGAGATGGGGTTCCGGGCGGTGAAGATCCGAGTCGGTCACGACCTGCCCACCGACCTCGAACGCATCCGCACCGTGCAGTCCGAACTCGGCGACGGCATTGCGATCTACACCGACGCCAATCAGGCATTCGAACCGAAAGAGGCGATCCGTCGCGGCCTCGCCCTCGCGGACGCCGGCGTCACCTGGTTCGAGGAACCTGTCGCCGCCGGCGACTTCGCAGGGCACGCGATGGTCCGCGCTGCCCTTCCGATCGACGTGGCGTCCGGTGAGACCGAATACACCCGCTTCGGCATGCAGCAGTATCTCGATGCCGGCTCGGTCGATGTGCTCATGCCCGATCTTCAGCGGGTCGGCGGCTACACCGAGTTCAAGGTCGCTGCCTCGGCTGCCGCCGCAAAGAATGTGCCGATCTCATCGCACTTCTTCACCGAGTACTCGCTTGCCGTCGGCGGCAGCGAAGTCGGGTGCCGCACGATCGAGTCGATCGACTGGTTCCAGCCGCTCTTCAACGAAGCGCCCGAACTCGTCGACGGCCAGCTCGTCGTTCCCGACCGGCCAGGGCACGGCTTTACGTTCGACCGCAAGGCGGTCGCCCATCACGCCATCGACTAGTCGAGGTCGACAATCCCGAAGATCTGCGGGTTTCGGTTCTCGACGATGCTGGCGTGCTTCTCGCGCAGCATCTCGACCATGCCCAGATCGGTGAAGATCCAGAAGCGATTGTTCACGATCGCGTCGTGCACGAGGTCGGCGACGGCGTCGGGCTCCATGCCACCGTCGATGGCGGCCTTCACGAACGCTCGGGCGGCCTGCTGCTCCTCGGTCGGTTCGTAGAGCGCAGGCGGTGCTGCGGACTCGGGTTGGTTGCGGCTCGCCTCGGCGATCTCGGTGCGGACCCACCCCGGGCACAGACACGACACACCGATACCTGTCTGGTCGGTGGCCATCGTGTTGTACAGGCCCTGGGTGATGCCGACCACAGCCCACTTGCTCGCCGTGTAGGGCGAGTGGCCCGGCAGGTGGCCCGCCATCGATGCCGTGTTGACGACGTGCCCTTCGCCCTGCTCGATCATGCGGGGGATGAATGCCCGGTGACCGTGGACGACACCCCAGAAGTTCACGCCCATCACCCACTCCCATGCGCCAACCGAGATGAAGTCCGGGTTGGGGGCTTCGGCGACGCCGGCGTTGTTGCACAGCACGTGGACACCGCCGAACTCTCCGAAGGCGAGATCGGCGAGCTGATCGACCGCAGCGCCGTCGGCGACATCGGTGATCTGGCCGATGACGCGGGTGCCGTGAGCCGCCACTTCGGCGACAGCATCATCGAGCTTCGGGGCCTCGATGTCGCTCAGGACGACATTCATGCCCTCACGAGCGAAACGGTTGGCAAACGCTCGGCCCATGCCGCTGGCGGCGCCCGTGACGACGGCGGTCTTGTCGGAAAGATCCTGCATCCCTCGGACCGTACTCGCCGCCCTGATCCGCTCGTTAGTCTCAGACGATGACCTCTCACGAGCGTGTCGATGTCGCTGTCATCGGTCGGGGCCTGATCGGCTCCGGCGCCGGACGTCATCTCGCCGAATCCGGCCGGTCGATGGCACTGATCGGGCCGGGAGAACCCTCCGACTGGAACACATCCGACGGGCCGTTCTCGTCTCATCATGACCAAGGTCGCATCACCCGCATCGCCGGCCGGAACGCAATGTGGACCGAAGTGGCCGCCCACGCCTGCGCTCGATACGCCGACATCGAAGCCCGCTCCGGCATCGGATTCCACACCCCACGGGGTGTGCTCGTCTCGTATCCCGACGCCGCCGACTGGGTCGACCGCGCCGAGCACTGGGGGAGCGACGCCCACCTCGTCGATCCGGATTGGGTGCGGAGCGAGACGGGTGTGGCGATCGAGAGCGGGCTCGACATCGCGTTCGAGGGAGCGCCGGCCGGCCATATCAACCCGCGACGACTCGTCGCCGCCCAGACCCGCCTCACCGAACTCGCAGGGGGCACGGTGATCGATGATGCTGTGCGAGCTGTCGAGCGTCGCGACGGTGGTTTCGAACTCTCCGGGGCGTTCGGCTCGATCATGGCCGATCGAATCCTCGTGTCGACCGGTGGCTTCGGTTCGGAACTCTTCGACTGGAAACTCGATGTCGAGCGCCGAGCCCGCACCATCGTGATGGCCCGCCTCGCTGACGACGGTCGGATTCCCAGCCTGATCCTCGACCAGCCGCCGGACGACCGGATCCAGGAGGTCTATTGGGTGCCTCCGGTGGAGTATCCCGACGGCTCGGTCCGTATCAAGATCGGCGGCAACATGAAGGACACGATCTTTCTCGAACCCGACGAACTCGTCGACTGGTTCCACGGTGACGGCGACCCGGCCGAGATCGACTGCCTCGGCAACAACCTCCGCGCCCTGTTGCCCGACGCACCGCTTGGTGATGTCACGACGCAGCCGTGCGTCATCACTGGCACCCCCACCGGGATGCCCTACATTGGCACGGTCGACGACGGCATCGGTGTTGCGATCGCCGGCAACGGCTCGGCTGCGAAATCGAGTGACGAACTCGGTCGACTGGGCGCCTCGCTCTTCGGCGAGGCCGGCTGGGACTCCGGACTCGACCCGTCGCTTTTCACGCCGCAGTTCGCCTGATCAGGCGAACGTCCGAATCGCCAAAGCGGTCACGGTCACCGCGATCGTCGCGACAACAAAACGGTCGAACCCTTCCGAGCTGAACCGGTTGCGAAGGTGCTCGCCGAACGGAACGGTGG
The DNA here is from genome assembly GCA_022425325.1 of Acidimicrobiales bacterium. Classification (GTDB taxonomy): domain Bacteria; phylum Actinomycetota; class Acidimicrobiia; order Acidimicrobiales; family Aldehydirespiratoraceae; genus UBA11606. The sequence goes on from JAKMFW010000080.1 coordinate 12,343, forward strand.
CAAGCGCCGGGAGACAGCCGAGCACGGCGACCGTCCAGCGACCGGACAACTCACCGGCGATGAGGAGCGCCACCAGCTGAGCGGCACCGGCCAGCGCAAACAGGGTCGTGATCGAGAAGATATGGGCGCGACGTTCGAGTCGGTAGCAGTGGATCCACGATCCGATCAGCGGGCCCGAGATCCCGATCGCCCCCTGAAGGAGCCCGGTGGCAAGACCGACACCGGGCGCGGCTCGTCGCGAGGCTGCAGGCGTGATCCGAAAGTCCGGCATCCGTACGAAGGTGATGACATAGATCGCGACAACGGCGATGAGCGCGACAACGAGCGGTGCCTCGCTGAACGACACGAGGGCGTACGTGCCGACGATGCCGCCGACGACGCCGGTCGCCCCCAACACCGGAAGGTCTCGGGCTTCGGCGCGGCTCTCACGGGATCGCCAGGCCATGGCGACGTTGATCAGCAAGTTCGGAATGGCGACTGCAGCGACGGCCGTCTCCAGATCGGTGACGAAGGAGATGATCGGGATCGACACGAGTGGGAGGCCCATGCCGCTGATGCTCTTGATCGCCGAGCCGAGCAGGATCGCCGCAAGGGCGACGGCGATTTCGTCGCCGCTCATGACTCGGGCAGCCGGAAGTCGTTGCGGGTGGCGCTCTCGCGTTCGCTCAATGTCGTGTAGCCCCGCCCGTCGGGATGCAGAGCGATCGCCTCGCCCTGCCGCTCCGGCGCTGATGCTGCCTCGCATGGTTCCCCTGCAAGCGCGTCGGCGATCGACGATGTGGCAGGTCGGTCGAAGAGCAGGACTCGGGTCGGGGTGCGCACGGCGATCACTCTGCCATCCGCCGACAGGTCGGCAGCACTGATCGATTCCCCGACGTCGAACTCGGCCACCCGCTCGAGGGTCACCGCGTCACTCGAGTCCGTGAGCGGCAGGACGTAGACGCCAGCTGGGCTGTCGATGCCTTTGGTGATCAGGACGGCCTCGGCGCCGTCGACATCGACTATCACCGCTTCGGTGTCGAGGCGGCCCTCAGCGAAGGTGAACGACCAGAAATCGAGGTCGTCGAGGGTGGCGCCGCTGCCATCGGGTTCGGGCGAGGCGATCAGCCGGACTGTCGGTCGGATGTGCAGGTTGTCGCCGGTGTCGGCGAAGTAGAGCGTGCTGCCGGCGACCGCGATGTCTTCCCAGTCGAGCAGCGCCGTGCCGACCGTCCAGACCTCGTCCACGGTCGAACTCGCGCCGATGCCGAAGAGCCGGGGAAGGTTGCCTGAGTCGTTGTGGGCGTACATTCGCCCGTCGACGGTGCGCGAATACACCACCCCCGACGTCTCGGGGAGCAGGTCCGTGTCGATCTGTGGCGTCGGTTCGATGAGCATGGCTCCCGCACAAAGGTCGGCGGCGGTGATCCCGGTCGGGACGGCGGGGCGAAGTGTGGTCGTCGGGACGGCGTCGTTGCTTCCTGAATCCGGCACCGTAGTCAACGACTCGGGCTGGCCTTCGAAGGTCGTGGGCGGTTGGACGACCGCTGATGGCTCCCGGTCATCGCTGCAGGCGACTGCGCCGAGCGCGATCACGAGCGCAAGAACGATCGGCCTCACAGGGCGAAGGCGTCCGCAAGGAGTTCGTAGCTCCGAACCCGTGCCTCATGGCTCCAGACGATCGTGACCGCCATGAACTCGTCGGCACCGTACGCCCGGACCATCTCCTCGACCCCGGCTTTCACCGTCGCCGGCGAGCCGACGATCATCGGTTTGCGCTGTGCAGGGATGTCGAGGGGCCCGGGCCGGTGCGCCGCCGTCTCCTCGGGAGTCGGGATCGGGCCACTGAGGCCCCGCTGACGCCAGAGTTTGACCGGTTCGGCGAGCGCCTGCGCTTCTTCGTCGGTCTCGGCACAGATCACGCTGGCCGCGATGAGCACGTAGGGCTCGGCATTGCGGCCGTCAGTGTCGTACTGACGTCGGTAGGCGTGCGTGATCGACGGACCGTCGGCCATGGTGATGAAGTCGGCGAAGGCAAGTGGCAGCCCGAAGTGAGCAGCGAGGGCGGCGGAGTCAGGACTCGATCCGAGCAGGAAAATCGGTGGTGGTTCCTCGACAACCGGCGTGGCGGTCACCCGACCGTGGAAGGCGCTTTCCTCGGGCAGTGCATCGCGGAGCCACCCGTCGAGCTCGGCCACCATCGCCGGGTAGTGCTGGGCCGAAGGCGGCTGCCGGGTCTGTGAGAGGGCGACGGCCGTGACCTGATCTGACCCTGGTGCGCGGCCGAGGCCAAGGTCGATCCGCCCTGGATGTAGGGCGCTCAACACCTTGAACGACTCCGCGACCTTGAGCGGGGAGTAGTGGGGGAGCATCACACCCCCGGTGCCGACCCGCAGCGTTTCGGTCGCCTGGGCGATGTGACCGACGAGGATCTCCGGCGCCGAGCCGGCGAGCCCAAGGGTGTTGTGGTGCTCGGCAACCCAATAGCGGTGATAACCGAGGGCCTCGGTGCGTCCGGCGAGGTCGATCGAGTTGCGCAGCGCGTCGCCCGCGCTGGATCCGGCGGGGATCGGGGTCTGGTCGAGGACCGAGAGACGCATGCGGCCAGTCTGGCCTGGCGGGCGCGCCAGGGTGAGATCGGCTCGGCAAGGAGCGCGATGGCGATGCCCCGACGTCGAACGTCACTTGTGGGCGCTCATTGCTTCGGCGATCCTTGCCGGCAGGAGACGTGATGACCGACACCTTCCAAGCCCAACTCGACTCTCCGATCGGTGTGCTCACGCTCGTTGCGAGTGACGAAGGGCTTCGCAAGATCTTGTGGGAAGACCAAGCCGAGCAGGCCGGGGGTGCCACCGTCGCCGCGTCCCATCGGGTCCTCGCCGCTGCGTCGGCCCAGCTCACCGAGTACTTCGCCGGCGACCGAGCCGAGTTCGACCTTCCCCTCGACCTGATCGGGACCGACTTCCAGAAAGCGGCGTGGCTGGCGCTCGCCGACGTCCCCTACGGCGAGACGAGGAGCTACGGCGAACAGGCTGAATGCATCGGTCGCACTGGTGCCTTTCGCGCCGTCGGCGCAGCCAACGGCAAGAACCCCATTCCGATCGTGTTGCCGTGCCACCGCATCGTCGGCGCCGACGGTTCGCTCACCGGGTTCGCCGGCGGACTCGAAATGAAGCAGCGTCTTCTTGCGCTCGAGCAGGCTCAGCAATCGTTCGACATCTGAGCGTGTCGAGGGCAGGATTTCGCCCATGACCCTTGAGCTCGACTCCTATCCGGACATCGCCTACGGCACCGGGAGCGACATCGACCTGAGCATCGACGAGCGCCGGCAACTCTGGAAGTGGGAGGCGGCGGTCGGATATCGAATCTTCGCTGCGATGCGCTGGGGGCAGCTCGGCGACGGCCACATCACCTGTCGTGATCCAGAGCATCGCGATCACTTCTGGATGTTGAGCTACGGCGTGCCGTTCCGTGAGGCAACTGTGCACGACTTGATTCTCATCGGCCCCGACGGCTCGGTCGTCGACGGCCCGGCCCACGCCACCGCCAACATTGCTGGGTACAACATCCATCATCCGTTGCTCGAAGTGCGTCAGGACATCAACGCAGCGGCGCACACGCACACCGCCTTTGGTACACCGTGGTCGGCAAACGTCGAACCGTTCCGAGCGATCAGCCAGGAGTCGTGCTCCTTCGTCTTCAACCAGGCGATGTACGACGGAGAGGACCTCGAGGTCGACTCGACCGATGGCGGCTACCGCATCGCCGAGGCAATGGGCGCCAACACCCTGGTCATCCTCCGCAACCACGGCCTGTTGACCGGTGGGCTGTCGCCGGCAGAGGCGGTCGGGTGGTTCGTCATCGCCGAGCGGGTCGCTGAGGTCCATGTGAAAGCACCGAACGGTGTGGCGATCTCCGACGAGATGGCCAAGCACATCGCCGAGAGCTTCGAGGATCCGGCGATGGGCTGGAGAACCTGGCAATGGCTCGCCCGCGATCTTGTGCCGGACCCGACAGTGGTGCTGTGACCGTGCCCGCCGCCTTCTGTGTTCCTGGGTCAGTCGGCTGACGCCGCCTTCTGTGCTCCCGGGTCAGTCGGCTGACGCCGCCTTCTGTTTGCGTCGGTGGGCCCGGAGGATCGCCTCGGTGTAGCCATTCTTTTGCACCCGGCCATCGAGCACGAGCGACAGCGCCGCCCGGAACGGGATCGAGTTCTCGTAATCGACTGCCATCGGTTCATACACGGCGTCGTCGGCGTTCTGGCCGTCGACCGCAACCGCCATGCGCTGCATCGCCTCGGTCACCTGCGCCTCCGACACGAGGCCGTGGTGCAACCAATTGGCGACGTGCTGACTCGAGATCCGCAAGGTGGCCAGATCCTCCATCAAGCCGACATCGTCAATGTCGGGGACCGTCGAGCAGCCGACGCCCTGGCCGACCCAACGCACGACATAGCCGAGAATCGACTGACAGTTGTTGTCGAGTTCGGTCTGGATGTCGTCCTCGGTGAGCTCGCCCTCGAGCAACGGGATGGTGGTGAGTTCTTCGACCGTCCGCCGGCGACGGCCCTGAATCTCCTCCTGGCGGGCGGCGACGTTCACGTCGAAGTAGTGCGTTGAGTGCAGGGTCGCCGCCGTGGGCGACGGCACCCAGGCGCAGGTCGCACCGGACTGGGGGTGGCCTGCCTTGGTGGCGAGCATCTCCGCCATCTCCGACGGCTTGGCCCACATGCCCTTGCCAATCTGGGCCCGGTTCTGCATGCCGGCAGCGAGACCGGTGTCGACGTTGGAGTCCTCGTAGGCGAGGAGCCAGGTGGCACCCTTCATGTCGCCCTTCTTCAACATCGGGCCGGCTTCCATGTCGGTGTGGATCTCGTCGCCGGTGCGATCGAGGAAGCCGGTGTTGATGAAGACGACCCGCTCGCGGGCTTGGTCGATGGCGGCCGCGAGGTTGAGGGAGGTTCGACGCTCCTCGTCCATGATTCCCATCTTGAGCGTGTTGGGCTCGAGTCCGAGCGCCGCTTCGACCCGGCCGAACAATTCGACAGCCCAGGCGACTTCGTCGGCGCCATGCATCTTGGGCTTGACGATGTAGATCGAGCCGGTGCGGCTGTTGCGGAAGCTGCTGTTGCCGAGCAGGTCGTGCTTGCCGGCAAGCGAGGTGACGAAGCAGTCAAGGATCGTTTCGAAGATCGGTTCGCCGTGCATGGTGACGGCGTCGGTGGTGAGGTGATGGCCGACGTTGCGAACGAGCATGCACGCCCGGCCCTGCATCACGAGTTCGGAGCCGTCGGCGGCGGTGTAGATGCGGTCGCCGTTGAGGCGGCGCTCCATGGTCTTGTCTCCCTTCTGGAAGGTGGAGACAAGGTCGCCCTTCATCAGGCCGAGCCAGTTGCCGTACACGACGACCTTGTCGTCGGCGTCGACGGCGCTGACCGAATCCTCACAGTCCATGATCGACGACACCGCCGACTCGAGATCGATGTCGGCGACCCCGGCGGCGTCGTCCTTGCCGATGTTGTCGGAGCGATCGATGCGGATGTCGGCATGGAGGCCATGCTTGCGAAGCACAACATTGGTCGGGTCGGTCGGATCGCCGGCGAAGCCGACGAACTGGTTCGGGTCGGCGAGGCCGGTGGTGGTGTCGCCGAGCGAGACCTGCAGCGCACCGTCGACGACGGTGTAGCCGGTGGCGTCGGCGTGGCTGCCCTGGCCGAGCGGGGCGTGTGCGTCCAGAAATGCTCGACCCCACGCGATGACCTTGGTCCCACGAACCGGGTTGTAGCCCGAGCCGGCTTCAGCCCCGTCATCGTCGGCGATGACGTCGGTGCCATAGAGCGCGTCATAGAGCGAACCCCAGCGGGCGTTCGCGGCGTTGAGGGCGTAGCGGGCGTTGTCGAGTGGAACGACGAGCTGGGCTCCAGCGGTGCCCGCGATCTCGTTGTCGACATTGCTGGTGGCCACGGCGACGTCGCTCGGAGCGTCCTCGAGGTAGCCGATCTCCCGAAGGAAGGCGAGATAGTCGGCCTGGTCGTGTCCGCCCCGGTTGGCGATCAGGTAGGCGTCGATCTTGTCCTGGATCTCGTCACGCCGGGCGAGCAGCGCGGCGTTGCGGGGGCTCATCTCGACGAGGACGGCCTCGAGCGCTGCCCAGAACTCGTCGGCGGTGACCCCGGAGTCGGGGGTCAGCGCCGTTTCGACGAAGTCGTGGAGGGGTTGGGCGATTTCGAGGGAGCCACGCTGCACGGTGCCATTTTGCGACATGTTTTCGAGGCTACCGAGGGGTCGCTCGGCCACACGGCGTCGAAACCGAGCGGAAACCGCTGAAGATCGGGCGATGTTTCGCAGCGAGTCCCGTCTACTCCGGAGTGGGCAGCGAGGCCTTGCCGGTCTCGATGCGGGTGCGCGTTCCCTCGATCTGGCTCGTGCGGATGTCGACGGGGACGGTCGCCGCCAACTCGTCGATGCGCAGGCGAGCCGTCTGGGGCCGGATGCGGCCGGCGTTCGCCATCGCCTCGTGGCGGAGCCCCGCCGTGTGCTTTTTGCGCACCTGGTGCGGCTGGTAGTCGCTCATGTCGTCGACCGTGACGTCCCGCTCGATCGTGAGTGCCCCTGCGGCCTCGGCCGCAGCGAGAAGTTCCTGGCCAGCGACCGTGCGTGCGATCGCCGCATTCACCCCGAGATCGGTCTCGCTCTCCTCCCGAGTGGGTGAGCCCCCCGGCCAGGTGTCGGAGACGGCGATGTCGGCGACCTCGCCGATGCCGTCGGGACAGATCTTGCAGCGCCACGGAAGGCCCCAACTGCTGTCGTCGTCACCCCAGTAATCGAGGTAGTGGCGTTCCTCGACCTGGTCACCGGCCTCGATTCGGGTCGGGCCGGGGCAGCCGTAGCCGCGATAGCGCAGCGCCGTGACCTCATCGGGTTCGATGCCGACACTGCGGATGAAGCCGTCGGTGAACCCCGGTTCGCCGAAGCCCCCGCACACCGGCGTGAGCCAGTAGCGGACGAGCTCGTCGACCCGGTCGTCGTGGCGGGCGTGGTTGCGCAAGGCGGCGAGGTCGCACGGCTTGCCGATGAAGGCGAATGGCTGGTCGTGATCAAGTGCGTCGTTGATGGTGCGAAGCGTGGCGGTGGGTCCGTAGCGGGACCCCGCCCCGGCGAGCACCTCGGCCTCGGTGAAGCTCATCGTCGGCTCGCCGAAGCTCGGCTCGGTGGTCGACGCCTTCACATGCAGAACGAACTCGACTCGGCCTGACGCGACGAGGAACTGGGCGAGAGCGGTGAGCACGCCACCGGTCGAGCCGATGTGGCGCACGTCGGGGTCGCCGGCCCATGCCCGCACGATGCGCCGCACCGGACCCCAGACGGCGTCGACGACGGTGTCGTCAGCCACCAGTCGATCGGGGAGGCCTTCGACGCGGGTGCCGGGACAGACGTCGTAGATCCGGTCGACCGTGGTGTCGTGAAGTTCTCCGATCACCACGGGCACCTCGAAGCCGGTGGTGGTCTTGCGGACCGTGATCGACTGCGGCGCGAGTGCCTCGCAGAGTCCGCAGCCGATGCAGAGGCCCTGCTCGACGATGGCGTTCAGCCGTTCGGTCGGTGAAGGTGACATCAGCGGCTCCGTGGTGCGGGTGGTGGACCGGTACGTGACGCCATCATGGCAGCCGGCCGCCCGTGCGGCAGCCGCTTCCCACCCGCCGATCGGGTCTTGCGTCCACGCGTGACGGGGAGGGCCTCGACGAATCGGACCGGCGGGCGTGAGGCCGTAGTATCCGCCCCGATGCCCTTCACGTCGGAGCAACTGCTCGAGATTCGCGATCGCTTTCACCACGCTGATGTGTGCCCCATCCAGGGACCCCGAGCCTTCTTCGAGAACGCCGGCGGCTCGCTCACTTTGAAGGCGGCTGTGGAACGCACGGCCGAACTGATGGCCTTCCCCGACAACCAAGGCCGGGCGAACGCCGCTTCGCAGTACCTCATGGCGATCATCGCCCAAGGCCGCAACGACATGAAGCTGCTGATGGGGGCGTCGAGCGGCGAAGTGTTTATCGGAGAGTCCGGTACGGAACTGCTCGGCCGGTTGATCCGCAACGCAACGCTTGCGTCGAGCGGAGCGAAGATTCTCGGCAGCCATCTCGAGCACCCGGCGACCTACAGCGCCGGTCGCCGGTGGGCCGAGGTCGCCGGCATGACCTACGAGCAGGTCGACTTCGACACGGCGTCGACGGTCGTCAGCGTGGAGCAGTACCGGCCCGCACTCACACCCGACCTTGCGGTGGCGACGATCATCCACGCCAGCCCGGTCACGGGCATGCATGTCGATGTGAAGGCCATCGCTGCCGAGATCCGAGCGGTCGCGCCCGAGTGCTTTATCATCGTCGACGGCATCCAACATGCCGCCCACGGCCATGTCGCCGTCGACGACTATGGGATCGACGGCTATGTCGTGTCGGGCTACAAGCTGTTCTCGCGACACAATTTTGGCGTCGCGTGGGTCTCTGACCGCCTCGCAACGGCACCGCACGATCAACTCGCCGGTGCGCCCGCCAACGTCTGGGAGCTCGGAACACGCGATGCTTCGGCCTATGCCGCATTCTCCGAGGTCGTGCGCTATCTCGAATGGCTCGGTGCCGAGGTCAGCGACGAAACCGAACCGAGAGCCCAGCTCGAAGCCGCATCCGCAGCGATTCGTGACCAGGAGCAGGATCTCGTGGACGCCATGATGTGGGGCACGGGCGGCTTGCCCGGCCTGGGTCAGCTCGATGGCGTGCATGTGGTCGGTCCTGAGGCGAGTGAGCATCGCTCCGGGATGGTGTCGTTTTGGATCGAGGGCCACGACAGCCTCGACGTCGTCGACACCCTCAACGCCGAGGGCGTACGCACCCATGCTCGAAAGCAGGACTACTACTCGGCGAGCGTGCTCGAACCGCTCGGCATCGAGAACTGCATCCGTGCGTCGGCCAGCCACTACAACACCCGAGCCGAGGTCGAGCAATTGCTCGCCACCGTCAATCGGCTGGCCGGGTCCTGACCCGTGGCTCGCCGAGGCAACCGCACCCGTCCGGCTCCGCCGCCGCTGCCGGTCGTCACCCCCGCGCCGTCGGGTGGCGCCTACCGCCCGCTGTCGGACATCGATCGCGACCGCATCGTCGAGCATGCGTTCGAGATGCTCGAGCACGTCGGTATGGCTGACGCTCCCGATCGATACGCCGAGCTCCTGATCGCCGCTGGTGGTCGCCGGCGCGACGATGGCCGAGTTCTACTGCCCCGACCGATGGTCGAGGCGGCGCTCGACCGCGCGCCGTCGACGGTCGAACTGCCTGGCTTCGTCGACGACCACGGTGTGTCGATCGGAGGGAAGGGTGTGCACATCGGCACCGGAGGTGCTGCCGTGCAGATACTCGATGCCGCCACCGGCACCTACCGAGATTCGGTGCTCGGTGACCTCTGGACGATGATGCGCGTCGTCGACGAGTTGCCCAGCATTCACTACGGCCTGCGCCCGCTGGTGGCTCGTGACATCGAGGATCCGCTGGAACTCGATCTCAACACCGCCTTCGCGGTCACCGCCGCCACCGCGAAGCCGACGGGCGTGAGCTTCACGTCGGCCGACACCGTCGATCCCGTCGTCGACCTGTTCGACATGATGCTCGGCGGCACGGGGCGCTTCGCAGCCCAGCCGTTCTCGATGGCGGTGGTCGTCCACGTCGTTCCACCGCTCCGCTTCTCGCCCGAGGGCTGCGAGATCATGGAGCGGGCGATCGAGCGGGGGATGATCATCCAGACCTGCTCCGCCGGACAGGCCGGAGCCACCTCGCCGCCGTCGCTCGCCGGATCGCTGGCGCAGGGCCTTGCCGAGATTCTCGCCGGTGTGGTGCTCGCCGATGCCATCAAGCCCAGCCATCCGTGCATCCATGCGTTCATGCCGTTCGTTTCCGACCTGCGTACCGGTGCCATGACCGGTGGCAGTGGCGAGGCGGCGGTCGTGTCGGCGGCGGCCGCTCAACTGCTGCGAGATCTCGACATTCCCAATGCCGTTTCCGCCGGCATCACCGAATCGAAGACCGCCGACGCTCAGGCAGGCTATGAGAAGAGCTACACCGTCACGCTCTCGGCGCACGCCGGCGCCGACATGGTGCAACTCTCCGTCGGCATGCTCGGCTCGATCATGGTGGCGAGTCCCGAGATCCTCGTGATCGACGCCGACATGTGCGGTGCCATCCTTCGCTCGGTCCGAGGGGTCGAGGTCGACCCGTCCTATCTCGACCTCGCCGTCATCGAGGATGTCGTCAGCGGCGAGGGGCACTACCTCGGGAGTCCGCAGACGCTCGAGTTGATGCGCAGCGAATATGTCTACCCCGACCTCGGTGATCGCCAGTCGGTCGCCGAGTGGGTGTCGGCCGGCGAGCCGAGCATCTGGGATGCGGCCGGCCAGAAGGTCGCTGAGATCTTGGCGGCCGGGCGACCGGACCATCTCGACACGACGAACGAGGCTGCGGTTCGCGCAGCGTTCCCGATCCATCTGGAGCAACACCCGTGACCGACCGTTTCGAGATTGTCGTCATCGGCGGTGGAGCCGTCGGCGCGTCGATCCAATGGCACTTGGCGGCGGCCGGACGCACCGACTCGGTTCTGATCGAGAAGCACGAACTCACCGCCGGTTCGACGTGGCACGCAGCCGGCAACGTTCCGACGTTCTCCAACAGCTGGCTCGGTCAGCGCGCCGGGAACTACGCGTGGGAGACCTACTCGAAGCTGGCCGATGATCCCGATGACCCGATCACCTATCGCCACACCAGGGCGTTCTGGCCGGGCCACACGCCCGAGCGCATCGATCACTTCCACCATCTGGTCGCCATCGCGACCGGCCTCGGGTTCGATCTCGAGGTCGTCTCGCCGGCCGAGATGGAGGCAATGCATCCGTACTGGTTCGACGACGGCACGGTCATCGCCGGCCTGCTCGACCCCTATGAGGGCGATATCGATCCCAGCGGCCTGACGCAGTCGTTGGCCCGGAGATCGCGGTCGATGGGTGCCGAGGTTCGGCGTCACTCCCGAGTCGTGGATATCGATCGCCTCAAGGGCACCGATGCCCGCTGGCGCGTGCACGTCGAGGCCAAGGGTGAGGCCTACGCGATCGACTGCGACATCGTCGTCAACGCGGCTGGTTTCTACGGCGCCGAGATCTCGGCGATGGCGGGTGTCGGCGCGCCGCTTGCGGTGCTCGAGCACCAGTACCTCGTCACGGGCGCCGTGCCGGAGTTGGTCGAGAACACCGAGATCTTCCCGCTCGTCCGTGACCCGGAGATCATGTTCTACCTGCGACGCGAGAACGACCGTCTGCTGTTCGGCAACTACGGCCACGAGGGTCGCACCGTGTGGGAGAACGGTGCGCCCGACGTCTTCGACGCGTCACTGTTCGCGCCGGATGACGAAGGCATCGCCGAGATCGCCGAACTGGCGATGGCACACGTCCCGCTGTTGGGCGAGGTCGGTATCGCCGAGTTCGTCAACGGTCCCATCACCTACACGCCGGACATGAATCCGCTGATCGGTCCGGCGGCAGGCGTCGAGGGCTTCTACCAAGCGGTTGGTGTGCAGATCGGTATCACCCACGCCGCAGCGGCCGGCAAGGTCCTGACCGAGATGATCACCGGCGGCGACACTGAGTGGGACGTTTGGCCGTGGGATCCTCGCCGCTTCGGCAACTGGGCCTTGGCTGGTTCCGGTCGCAAGTCCTACACCAACACCCGGGTGCGGGAGATGTACGAGCATCAGTACGGTGCCCCGTTCCCGCATCGCATGTGGACCTCAGGCCGCCCGGTGCAGCAGACCGCGCTCTACGACACACTCGCTGCCAAGGGGGCTCGCTTCGGGCAGATCGCCGGTTGGGAGCGCGCCTTCTGGTTCGGTTCCGACGAGTACTCCCACGACACGCTCAGCTATCGCGACGAGCACTGGCACGATGCGGTCGCCGAGGAGTGCCGAGCTGTACGCGATGCCGTCGGTGTGATGGATCACGGCGGCTTCACCCGCTACGAGATCTCCGGCCCCGGCGCAGCTGACTTCCTCGATCGCGTCATCTGCACCCGCCTTCCGGGCACCGGCCGCGTACGGCTTTCGTACCTGCTGCGTCCGAACGGCACGGTGTGGAGTGAGGCGACGATCGGACGCGTTGCCGACGACCACTTTTTGTGGCTCGGCCCGACCGCGGCGCGCGAGCGTGACGTCGACTGGCTCCAGCAGCACCTGCCCGACGATGGTTCGGTCGAGCTGAGGCTCGGTACCGAGCGAACATCGACCCTCATGGTCATGGGGCCCAACTCGCGTGCGCTGCTTTCTCGCCTGACCGACGCCGACCTTTCGGCGTCGGCGGCCCCGTGGATGTCGCTGCGCGAGATCGAGATCGCCGGCGTGATGGCCACCGCACTGCGGGTGAGCTTTGTCGGCGAACTCGGTTGGGAGCTTCACGTCGATGACGCCGACCTCATCGAGCTCTACGAGGCGCTGTGGTCGGTCGGCGCGGATCTCGGGCTGCGCGACTTCGGCTCCTACGCCCTCAACTCGATGCGCGTCGAGAAGGGGTACCACGGATGGGGGAGCGAGTTCGGTGTGGAGTACACCCCGTTCGACGTTGGCCTCGATCGATTCCTCGATCTCGACAAGCCCGATTTCATCGGCCGTGATGCCGTTCGTGCGATGGCCGATCAGCCGCCCGGTTGGAGCTACGGCGTGTGGACGATCGACCCCTCGTCGATGCTCGGTCCGGTTGGCGACCCACCTCCGTCAGCTCCGATCCGCGTCCATGGTGAAGCCGTCGGTTTCGTCACGTCGGCGGCGATGGGCTTCCGCACGGGCGAGCGGGTCTGCCTCGGCTATGTCGAGGGCCGCCATAGCGGCACCACCGAAGGCTTCACGATCGATGGTTACGGTGCCGACTTGCCGGCCGTCCGCCACACTCACGGCATCTACGACCCGCTCCACGAGCGGCCTCGTCACTGAACGGAGTCGGGCAATCAGACCGGCGCCATGGCGGTCATGTGGTTCCGGATCGCCGAGAGTCCGGCTCGGATCTCTGCTGCAACCTCGAGCGCCGGGGTACTGGTGCGGGCCGCGATCTCTGCATGATCGAGGCGGTCGACGAGCGCGAGTGTGACGAGACGGCGACGAGGCTCGGTGAGCTTCCGGAGCCCGTCGGCAATCCGGATGCGCTCGACCGCGTCTGCGACCGCGCTCGGATCGGCATGGGTGGCGAGTCGCCGTGCCGTTTCGTCGAGCAGGGCCGGAGCCTGATCGGCCTCGCCCTGAGCGGCGACGGCCACGAAGATGTCGCGGGTGAGCGCCGAAGCATTCTTCTCGCCGAGAAACCGACGACAGAGGGTGAAAATCGTCGAGCCGTGGACGTCGAAGGCCCGACGGATGTCGATGGCCTGGTGTTCGAGTGTCGTGTTCGCCACGAAAGTCCCTTGATCCCGAAGAACGGTTCGGCGGCGCTGACGAGACAGCACCTCGGAAAGGACTTTCGACCGATTAGACGCCGGTCAAACACAGCTCGTGATCAGAACTCCGATGCGGCGTCGTGCAACGCGCCCAGGAAATACGTGATGAAGCTGCCATCGAGCAACAGCAGATAGCTCCGCACGCCACGTTGGTCGTCACGCACGATGTCGCATGTGACACCGGCGATGCCGTTGCCCAGCGCTGCGCCGTTGGGGGTCATGTGATCGCTGAAGTCCGCGCTCCCGAGCTTGGACAACGTGTCGGCGGCACAATCGCCGGTGATACGAACGGCGGTGCGGCTGTGGCTGATGTCAACCGTCGAGGCGAAGCCCGAGAGGTCGAGACCGGCCGCCATCGCGGGAGCGCCATCGCCGAGCAGGTACCACTCGTCGGGCCGGATTCGCACGACGAGGGTCTCGCCTCGCTGCTCCGCCGAGCCGAAGTTCAGGCCGAGTGTCGCGGCCGCTGCGGTGCCGTCCGCGGCCCGCACGCTGGCCTTGGGCACGCGGGTGTCGGGCGATGCATCGAGGTGGGTGATCTCAACCACGAAGACGCGCTCCTTCCGGATCGAAGTGGGCGTGGTGCTCCTGCACCGTCGCCGTGATGCGCTCGCCGCTGACGAGCAGGACCTCGAGCGAGGTCCCGGGAGCGGCGAACTCCTTGGTGACCTGCGCAAGGCAGATCGACCGGTTCAGGGTCGGTGACATGCGACTCGATGTGATGCGGCCGACGATCTCAGTGGTGCCGGCTCGCAGGATCTGTGCCGCCTCCTCCGGAACAACCGAGCCATTGTCGGGCTGACACGCCACGATGACCGGGTGGTCGCCGGACTCCATGGTCCAGGCGACCTCGGGCATGCCCGCCCAGTCGTCCTTGTCGAGTTTGAGGAGCGGGTTCAGTCCGGTGACCGGCGCCTTCGACAAGCCGTCGGTGTCCTGGCCCACGATGAAGTGCCCCTTCTCGAGTCGCATGATGCGCTGCGCCTCAAGGCCGAACGCCTTCACGCCGAGATCGGCACCCTGGTCGAGGAGTTGCTCCCAGACGTGCACCGCGTGGCCAGACGGCACATGGATCTCATAGGAGAGTTCGCCGGTGAAGCCGATGCGCCAGGCGATGCAGTTCTGGACTCCGGCGATCGTGCCCCGGCGCACGTTCATGTAAGGGAACGCTGTCGGGTCGAGATCAATGTCGGTGGTGAGCCGGCCGAGCAACTCGCGAGAGTTCGGACCGGCGATGTTGATCGATGTCAGGCCGGTGGTCACCGGCGTGACGTGGACCTGCCAGTCGGGATGCTCGGTCTGGAGCCACATCTCGATCCAGTTCCAGATCTTGGCGGCGCCCGACGACGTCGTGGTCATCAGGTAGTGCTCCTCACCAAGGCGAGCGGTGACACCGTCGTCGAGCACGACGCCGTCCTCGGCGCACATCAGGCCGTAGCGAACGCCCCCGATCGGTAGTGCCATCCATTTGTTGGTGTAGAGCAGGTTGAGCAGCTTCGGGACGTCAGGACCCTGCAGGTCGAGTTTGCCGAGCGGCGTGACGTCGATGATGCCGACGTTGGTACGCGTGTTGCGCACCTCGGCGGCCGGGTCGCCGTAGTGCTCGGGGCGCACCCACTGCCCAGCCAGGATGGGCGTGGCGCCGTTGGCCTCGTGCCAGGGCTGCAGCACGCTGACCCTCGTCGGCTCATTGATCCGACCGGCGAGCGCCCCCAACGAGATCGGCGCGTACGGTGGACGCCACACGGTGGTCCCGACCTCGGCGATCGTTTCGTTCCGGGCCTCGGCCAGCACGGCGACGGTGTTGACGGTCTCGAGCTTTCCCTGGCTCGGGCCCATCGTCGCCGTCGTGAACCGCTTGATGAGTTCGACCGAGTCGAAACCCTCGCCGGCGGCGCTGAAGAGGTCCTTCGAGGAGACATCCTCGGAGTAGTCGACGATGCCGTGGGTCGTGGATCGATACAGCTCGGGATGCTGGGCTCGATCGAGCGGGGTGCGTTCGTCGGCGGGATAGTCGGGTTCGGGCCCATCGACCGCGGCCGCTCGGGCCGTCGCAGCCTGAAGACGGTGGCGAACGACGGCGGCTCGGCCGGCGGCGAGTTCACCTGTTGCCCGCCCGTGGGCGATGAGTTCGTCCCGGCTGCCGTCGCCGATCATGCCACCGGTGGCGAGCACGTTGTCGGGTGGGCCGGCGGGGAAGAAGCGGGCAGCGTCGGCGTCGTACACCGGCCGGTCGCCCGCCATGTTGAGCAGCGACGTCGGCGTGGTCCATCCGACTGCGGTGACGAGCAGGTCGCACTCGACCGTGGTGCCGTCGCTCAACGTCACCCGCTTCACCCGGCTCTTCGAGCCGGAGGCGGATGTGATGCCCTCACCCGCTCGGGCGTCGACGACTCGGGCGATCGAGATGCCGGCGGACTGCAGGGCCTCGACGGCCGAGTCTCCGGATTCGTTCGCCGTGAACACCACGGCTCGGGTGCCCGGCTTCACGCCGTACATCCGGATCAGCCGCTGGGCTGCACCTGATGTCATCACGCCGGGAAGATCGTTGCCCTGGAACACGTATGGACGCTCGATCGTGCCGGCCGCACCCACGAGAGTTTTGCCCCTCGCCTTGATGAGCCGCTCGATCACACCGGGATGGCTGCGCTGGGAGATCGAGATCCAGTTGTCCTCGTAGCGCCCGGCGACCGTCGAGTTCGTGAGGATCTCGACTCCCGCAGCAGCGCAGGCGGCCGCCAGTTCGTTGGCTGCGGCCCGGTCGTCGTTAGAGCCCCACAGCAGATGTCCGCCGAGCTGATGTTCGTGCTCGACGAGCATCACCGACGATCCGGCCTCCGCAGCGGCAAGCGCCGCAGCCATGCCCGACGGCCCACCGCCGGCAACGACGACATCCGGATGGGCGTGACGCTTGTCGTAGCGACCGTGCGGTGTGTCGAGGTCGACACTGCCGCCCGGGGCGAATTTCGCCAGGACGTGTTCGTAGGCCGGCCACAGTTTCGCCGGCTTCATGAAGGTCTTGTAGTAGAAGCCGGCGGTGAGGAAGCGGCCGACGAGGCCGTTGGCGGCTTTCACGTCGAACTTCAGCGACGGCCACACGTTCTGCGCCGACACGGCCATGCCGTCCGCAAGCTTGCGATGCGAGGCACGCACGTTCGGCTCGTCGTCGACCTGCACGGTCGTGTTGGGATCCCAGAAGTCGGCGGTCAGCACGCCGCGGGGCCGGTGGTATTTCATGGAACGGCCGAGGATGTGTTCGCCGTTGGCGAGGAGCGCCGAGGCGATGGTGTCGCCCTCGAAACCCTGGAGCTTCTTGCCGTTCCAGGTGAACGAGATCACCGACGAACGATCGATGACATCACCCAACGGCGCGGGAAGTCGGTGACTCACTTCATGTCTCCCTGGGTCGCGCCAGGCTTGCGGCCGGGCAGCACCGGCGCCCGCAACTCGCCGGTGAGGGTGTGGCGTTCGATCTTGAAGTGCCTGCGGCAACCAGAGCTGCAGTACCAGTTCTCGAGCAACCAGCCCGACGGGTTCTCCCGCAGGTACAGATAGGTGCGCCACTCCTCGGGCGTGCAGGTCTTCGGGTCGGGTCGGCGGTGCGACTCCCCGTTGTACGAGAGGTCGGCTGCGTTCATCGGGCCGCAGTTGGGGCAAGGAACCAACAACATGATCAGTGCCCCACCGCAGCAGCGCCCTTTTCACCGACGAGGGTTCCCTCGGTGAAACGGCTGAGTTCGAAGGGTTTGATGAGTTCCGGCGTGGTGCCGTTCGCGACGCAGGCCGCCATCTGTTCTCCTGACACGGGTCCGGCTTTGAATCCGTAGGTGCCCCACCCGACGTCGACGTAGAACCCGTCGACTGGGGTCGGGCCCATGACGGGCGAGTAGTCGGGGGTCATGTCGCAGAGGCCGGCCCACTGTCGCAGCAGGCGCATCTTCGAGATGCCCGGCATGAGCTCGAGCACGTGCCCGGCGAGTTCTTCGGTGAATTCGAGTGTGCCGCTCATGTTGTACGTGGCGACGGGGTCGACCGAGGCGCCAAAGACGAGTTCGCCGCGGTCGGTCTGGCTGACATAGACGTGCAGTGAGCCGGACACGACCACGGTCGGCAGGAAGGTCTTCACCGGTTCGGTGACGGCCGCCTGCAGCGGGTGGGTCGTGATGGGGAGGGTCACGCCGGCCATGTTCGACAGCTGGCTGGCCCAACCGGCCGTGCAGTTGACGACGACGGGTGCGTGGATGTCGCCCTTGCTGGTTCGCACGCCGGTGACCTTGCCGCTGGGGCCCTTGCCCTCCGGGCCGGAGCCGCCCTCGACGAGGATGTCGAGCACTTCGGTCTTCTGATGGAGGTCGACGCCATAGGCATCGGCGCCACGGGCGTACCCCCACACGACGGCGTCGTGACGGATCGTGCCGCCGGGCGGGTGGTAGAGGGCGCCGAGGATCGGGTATCGGGTGTCGGCGCTGACATCGAGCGATGGGGTGAGCTTCTTGATCTCGGCCGGCGTGATCACCGACGAGTTGATGCCCTGCAGCTTGTTGACCTCGGCTCGCCAGTTCATCGTGCGCAGCGCCGAGTCGGTGTGGGCGAGGGTGAGGTGGCCGCGTTCGCTGAACATCACGTTGAGGTTCAAGTCGTTCGACATCGAGTTGTAGAGGTCGAGGCTGCGGTCGTAGAACGCCACGCCTTCAGGCGTCAGATAGTTGGAGCGAACGATGGCGGTGTTTCGGCCCGACCCACCGCTGCCGAGGTACTGCTTGTCGACGACCGCAATGTTGGTGATGCCGTGGTTCGACGCCAGGTAATAGGCCGTGGCGAGTCCGTGGACGCCGCCGCCGATGATCACCACGTCGTAGGTGCTCTTGAACTCCGGCTCACGCCAGACCCGCGGCCACGACTGTTTCCGGAGACCCCTCCAGAGCAGCCCGGCCGCGGAGTACTTGGCCGGTGGTTTGTTCTTCCCCATCGCCCCAGTCTGCCCGATCCGCTCATGCGGGTGAAGGAGGGAATTCGGTGCGATTGATATGATTCGTGCATGAGTGAGTTGGCGAACCTGCGGCGCCTCGATGCCTTCGTCGCCGTGGCCGAGGAACTGCACTTCGGACGGGCCGCCGACCGCCTTCACATCGCCCAGCCGGCGCTCAGTCAGCAGATCCGGCAACTCGAAGCCGACCTCGGTCTCGCGCTCCTTGAGCGCACCACGCGACGGGTGGGACTGACGCCCGACGGCGCCGCCTTTCTGCCCCACGCCCGACAGCTCCTGGTCTCGGCGCAGGGGGTTGCCAGGGCGGCCGAGGAGCTTCGCGTTGGTGCCCGTGGTCGTCTCCGCCTGGGTTTCGTCGACTCGACCGCCTTCGAGTTCGTTCCATGGTTCCTTCGCCGGTTTCGCTCGGCGTGGCCCGAGGCCGATGTCGAACTCCACACCATGTCGTCTGATGAGCAGGCCCGAGCGCTCGTCGACGGCGATATCGACCTGGGTGTCGCCCGCACGGTGCCGGTTCGGCCGGCGGTCGACTCGGCGGTCCTCGGCCATGACCGATTCATGCTCGCCGTGCCGGCTGACCACACCGTTGCCGGCCAACGGACGGTGTCGCTGCGGCGGCTCGCACAGGAGACGTTCGTGGGGTTCTCGCGAACGAGTTCACCCTCGTTGCACGCCGAACTCCGTTCGCTGCTCGGCGGTCACGGCGTCGGGTACGACCCGGCGATCGAAGCAACCGAGTACACGACGATCGTCGGTCTGGTGGCAGCAGGGGAGGGAGTCGCGCTCGTGCCTGCCGGCGTGCGCCGACTTCAGCTCCCCAACGTGGCCTATGTGAAGGTCGCCGATGCCGACGCCCGTGTCGCGCTCGTCCGTCTCAGCCGGATCGACGAGCCGCAGACGATCGTCGCGAACGCGATCACCGAGCTCACCCGAATCGCCGCTCAGTAGGCCTCGATCACCGAGCGGAGCTGGCTCGGGTTGACGCCGTGCATGATCACGCCGTCGCAGCCCATGTCGAGCTGGCCCTTCACCGCCTCGGCGCATTGAGCGGGTGACCCGGTCGCCATGGGAGCGAGCCACTCATCGGGGATCAGGGTGGCGACGTGGGCGAGTTGGTCGGGTGTGGCGACATCGTCGAGCGCGCCCCGGAACGTGGAGACGAACTCGTCGGCACGGAACGCATCGAGCGCAGCAGGATCCCACCCGTTCGTCTTCACCATCAGGTCGCCGTAGCCCTGGAGATAGGTCGCAAGCCGCCCCACCGTCTTCTTGAGCCGGACGTCCTCGCTGATTTCGTCGCTCACAACGGCGAAGCACGACCAGACCTGTACGTCGTCGGGATCTCGCCCCGCATCGACCGCCGCCTGCTTCACCGTGTCGACACATCGCCGAGTCGTCTCCTCGGTGAAGAAGGTGTGCAGGATGACCTGGTCGAACGCCCGTCCGCCAAGTTTCAGTGTCTCGGGGCCAAAGGCACTGATCCCCATCGGGAGGTGCTCATCGAGACCGGCGTTGAGGTGGAGCACGGGGTACTTCCCGGCCGGGCCGTCATGGCCAATGATCGCTTCGCCACGAAAGAGGCGGCGCATGAGTCCGGCGAAATCCTCCATCTGCGCAGTGGTGATCCGGCCAAGGCCGAACGCGTCCTGCATCCGCGTGATCCCGCGACCGAGGCCGAGCACGAAGCGGCCGCCGGTGAGGCTCTGCATGGTGTGGGCGTAGCCGGCGGTGACCATCGGATGACGCGTGTTGTGGTTGGTGACGCCGGTGGCGATGGCGATCTTCTCGCTCACCGCGCCGACCGCACCGCTCTGCACTGCGGCCTCCTTCTTGTAGTAGCGCTCGGAGACGAAGGCGTATCCCAGACCGAGGTCCTCGGCCTTGCGTACCTCGTCGATCAGCGCTCGTGTCGTTTCGGGCGCGCCGGCGAGGGTGTAGAAGCCGAGTTCGGGATGGGCGACGTCGGGGCGGGGCAGCATGGGCGAAACGTAGTAGGCGGATCCGCCCGATTCCGAATACGGTCGGGGCATGGGGCAGTTGGACGGAAAGGTCGCGCTCGTCACCGGGGCCGGTGATGGCATCGGTGCGGGCATCGCTCGGGTGTTCGCCGCCGAGGGGGCGAGGGTGGTCGTTGCCGAGATCAACCCCGATACGGGGTGTGCCGTCGCCGACTCGCTCGGCGACGCGGGCCACTTCGTTGGGTGCGATGTCGCTGATAAGAGCCAGGTCGAGTCGGCGGTCACGGCCACCGTCGATCATTTCGGCACGCTGGACGTGCTCGTCAACAACGCCTGGGGCGGTGGTCGCATCAGTCGGGTCGAGCACAAGACCCCTGAGCTTGTGCAGGGTGGTCTCGACATCGGTTTCCTGGGGCCGCTCTGGGCGATGAACGCTGCGCACGCCGTGATGAAGCCGAAGGGCTGGGGCCGCATCATCAACATGGCGTCGCTCAACGGGGTCAATGCGCATATGGGCACGCTCGAATACAACAGCGCCAAGGAGGCGCTGCGGGCGGCGAGCCGCACTGCTGCCCGAGAGTGGGCGTCGAGCGGCATCACCGTCAACGTGATCTGCCCGGCGGCGAAGTCGGCCTCGTTCCGGCGGGTCATGCAACAGAATCCGGAACTCGAGGCGGCGGCCGACGCCGGCAACCCGATGGGTCGCATGGGTGACCCGGACGACGACATCGCACCGGTCGCGGTCTTCCTTGCGAGCGATGCCAGCCGCTATCTCACCGGCAACACCTTGTTCGTCGACGGCGGTGGCCACATCAACGGATCGTCGTGGGCTCCTGACCTCGGCGACTGACGTGGCCCGGGAGCTCGATCCGGATCGATCCGTGTGGGCCGAGTTGCGGCGGCTGATCCCGCCGCTCTACGTGCCCATCGCCATGATGACGCTCGGCGTCGGCATCATCTTGCCGCTCGTCCCGCTCTACCTCGAGGACACCGGCGTCGGTCTTACGGCAGTCGGCGTGGTGATGGGCGCCTTTGGCGTCGGTGCTGCGCTCGTCGGGATTCCTGCCAGTTCGTTCGCAGAGCGGCGCACGAACGATCACCTTCTCCTCATCGCCATCGCTGCTGCAGCCACGAGTGTGGTTGTGTTCGGACTGACCGAGCTCGCCGTGCTGTTGGTCCTCGCACGGTTCGTCGCCGGTTCCGGATTCGGGGCGGTGGGTCAGTCGCGCCAGCTCTTCATCACCCGCGGTGTCCCGATCCGATTCCGGGGACGCGTCAACTCGGGCATGGGGGGTACGCACCGACTCGCGCTCGTCATCGGGCCTGTTCTCGGTGGGGCGGTCGCCGAGGCGGTGAGCTTTCGAGCCGCCTTCGTGCTCGCCGGTGCCGTCATGGCGGTCGGTGCCGTCTTCTGGGTCCTCCCCGGTGGCCGCGAGGACCAGCGCATCGTCGATGCCGCCCCGCCGGTGGCGGTGCGCGCATCGTTGCGGCGCCACCGAGGTCGGGTGGCCCGAGGCGGTGTCGGCCCGATGCTGATCCAGGCCGGCCGGGAAGGTCGCTACGTGATCATCCCGCTGGTCGCCGATCGGCTCGGGCTCTCGGTCGCAGAGATCGGGGGCCTCCTTGCCGTTGGCACCGTGATCGACTTCGTTGTCTTTCCCATCTCGGGCGTGATTATGGATCGCTTCGGGCGGCTGTATTCGATCGTCCCGGCTTTCACGGTCATGGCGATCGGATTGGTGATGCTCGGCCTTGCCGACGACGCCACCGACGTCGCGATCGCCAGCGTGCTGATCGGCGCCGGGAACGGTGTCACCTCGGGTGCGGTCCTGACCCTCGGGGCCGATCTCGCCCCGGAGGGCGAAGAGGGTCCGTACCTCGCCGGGTTCACCCTGGTGTCGAATCTGGGTCTCTTTCTCGGTCCGCTCGTCGTCGGTGCTGTCGCCGACGTCGCCGGGCTCGATGTCTCGGCCTTCGTCCTCGGCGGCATCCTGCTCGCTGGTGTCGCCTGGATCGCGTTCGTGATCGGCGAGACCGGTCGTCCCTCGAACCCGACCCCCGGCGAGGCGCGTCAGGCCAGGTCGGCGTAGTGGCGGCGGGCGACGTCGGGGTGTGAACGAAGCCTGGTCTTGAGGTTGTTCTCTCCGAAGACACGGAGGCCGACGCCGTCGTGGTCGGCCCCCGGTGCAACCGCGGCGAGTTCGTCGGGGAGCTCGACCCGCTCGAAGGGGAGCTCGAAGCGAGGGTTGAAGAAGTAGGCGATCGAGATTCGTTCGCGGCCGGCGGGTGGGCTGACGACCCGGTGTGGCGTGGCCTTGAGATAGCCGTCGGTCGCCGTCTCGAGCATCTCGCCGAGATTCATCAGATACATCCCGGGACGGGCGGGCGCGTCGATCATCTCCTCACCAATCTCGACCTGGAGACCGCCGACCTCGTCCTGGAGAATGAACGTCAGGAGCCCGGTATCCGAGTGCAGACCGACACCTTGGCCGTCGCCGGTACCCGTGGTCGACGAGGGGTAGCGGATGATCTTGAGATGGACGTCGCTCTCGGGCAGGAAGCCGTGGTCGAAGTGATCCATCTGTAGGCCGAGCCCGACGGCGAGGGCGCGAAGGGCGGTGATGCCGACGTCGTCCATCGCTGCCATCCAGCGCAGCACGGTCGGGGCCATCGTCGGCAGCGCGGCGGGCCACTGGTTCGGGCCGCGCAGGCGTTTCCACGGGGGGTCGTCCGGACCGTGTTCGGGTGGGGGCTGCTCTGGTCCGAGATCGAGTTGGTCACGCCAGTCGGAACGCCCGTCGGTGATCTCGTCACCGAGAATCGTGTAGCCGCGGAAGGCGGGGGAGTGCTCGATGGCGAGGGCGCGTCGGTCGGCCTCCGGCAGATCGAAGAAGTCCCGTGCCGTCCCGAACACCGCCTCGTCGAGGTTGGGATCGACGCCGTGGCCGCGGAGATAGACGAAACCGACCTCGTGGGCTGCTCGGCGTAGTTCCTCGACGACGGCGAGTCCTTCGGGGCCGGACGGATCGTTGCGGAACGCGGTGAGGTCGACGACCGGCAGCGCATCCATGGCCCGATCCTATGGTTCCGGATCCACCCTCGGTAACCGGTGACTGCCATCTCGTCTGCGACGAATCGAGGTCCTAAGCTCCCGAGACCACACGGAGAAGGGCCTCATGAGCGAATTGGACATCCGGCCGGTGGCCGGAATGGGTGCCGAAGTAAACGGACTCGACCTCGACGCCATCGACGAAGGCGTCGCTGCCCAGCTCACCAAGGCGCTGGGTGACCACTTGATGCTGGCGCTGCCGGGCCTCGACCCCTCGCTTCGTGGCCTGCGTGACATCGCCGCCCTCTTCGGCACGGTCGACCCGGTGCCGTATCTCGACTCGGTCGACCCCGACGTCCCGGAGGTCATCAGCCTCGACTCGATGTACCAGGTGAAGGCCGATCTCTGGCACACCGACGCCACCTTCCTCGAGCAGCCTCCGGCGATCGCGCTCCTGCACATGGTCGATTGTCCCTCGCACGGCGGCGACACCATGTTCATCGACGGTCATGCGGCGTACGACTCGCTCTCGCCTGCGATGCAGGGTTTCCTTGCGGGGCTGACCTGCATCCACGACGACGCCCGCGGCGACAAGAGCGCCGAGCATCCGGTGGTGCGCACCCATCCCGACACGGGACGTCCGGCGTTGTTCGTCAACAAGCAGTTCTCACGCCGGATTCCGCAGTTGTCGCGACCGGAGTCCCAGATGCTGTTGTCGTACCTCTTTCGGTGGCAGGAACAGGTCCAGTTCTCGGCCCGGTGGCGGTGGTCACCTGGCGATGTCGTGATGTGGGACGAGCGGGTGACCCTCCACATCATGGTCAACGACACAGAGGGGCGTCGCGAGTTGCGTCGGGTGAGCGTGCTCGGTGACCGGCCCGCCGCTCATGCGCCGGGAGCGATCGGCGAACCGTTCGGGCTGCCGAAGACCGCCTCGTCGGGCTTCTACGGCATCGGGAGCTACGAGTTCTGATGCCCGAACTCTCCGCCGGCGATCGTCGTGGCCTCGATGCGGCGATCGAGGAAGCGAGGATCGGCCGGTCTGAGGGCGGTATCCCGATCGGCTCGTCGTTGATGATCGACGGTGAGATCGTCGGTCGAGGCCACAACCGTCGCGTGCAGAACGGCAGCGCGATCCTCCACGGTGAGACCGACTGTCTCGAAAACGCCGGGCGACGCCCCGCCGCCGACTACCGACGAGCCACGCTCTACACGACTCTGTCGCCATGCGACATGTGCACGGGCGCAGCGCTGCTCTACGGCATCCCCCGCATCGTGATCGGTGAGAACGAGACCTTCATGGGGGCCGAGGCGTACCTCGAGTCACGCGGCGTCGAACTCGTGCGGGCCAACGACCGCCAGTGCGTCGAGATGATGACCGAGTTCATCGCCGCTGAGCCTCAGCTCTGGAACGAAGACATCGGCGAGTGACGCGCCGGCGGCGTTCAGCCGAGCGCAGCCGCGACGCCCTCAGCCGGAACGCCAGCGATGACGCCATCGATCCCGAGTTCGAACAGCGAACGGTAGAACGCCTCGTTCTCCTGGTCGTCGGAGTTCGGCCAGATCCACAAGCCGATGCCTTCCGCCTGGATGCGGGCGATGAGTTCGGGATCGAGGATGTCGATGCCGATACGCTCTGGCGGTAGCTGCGCGAGCACGTCTTGCTCGGCGATTTCGCCGGCCCCGAGGTACCAGGCCACCATCTCGTCCTCGCCGGGGCTGGTTGCAACCTCGGGTGCGAAGTCCCTGAAGGCGATCATCACGTCACTCGAGAATGAGGTGACGATCACCGAATCGGTACGGTCGAGTTCCTCGATCGCGGCGGCGAGTACCCGGGCGGCCTCGATTGCATAGGCGATGTCGTTTTCGCCGTCATCGTCGAGCGGGACCTTGATCTCGAGGTCGAGTACATGGTCGGGGAACGTCTCGGCGAGGGTTCGGAAGGTCTCGATCTTGAAGTCGTCGGCGGTGTAGCCGGCTGGCGGTTCGACATCGCCCGTCCGCATGCCCCGGAACGGGTACTGGTCGTCGGGGAGGTCCCGCTCCTCGCCGCGGTCGTGGAACCAATAGGCCTTGTCGAGTTCCTGGAGTTCGACAACGGTGAGGTCGCGCACCCGTCCGGTCGCTTCGGTGCGCCGGTCGACGGTCGCGTCGTGGTGGACGACGAGGACGCCGTCGGCGGTCATCTGGAGATCCATCTCGAGCACGTCGGTACCTGCGAGAGCAGCCTCGACGAAGGCGTACATCGTCGAGTGCGGGTAGGAGCGATCACCGCCGCCGTGCGCGGCGACGACCGGCCGGTCAAGGGAGAGTAGATCGGCGACGGTCGATGCCTCGGGCGTGGGCACCTGCGAGACGGCGGTCGGTACCTCTGTTGTCGTGGTGGTCGCAACGGTGGTCGTGGTCGACGGGGCCGTGGTCGTCTCGGGCGGTGCGGTTGTCGCCGTGTCGTCTGCTGTCGCCGTGTCGGTGCCCGGCCCCTCGGAGGTGGTGGACTCGCCGCCACCGCCACAGGCCGATGTGAGCGCGGCGAGGAAGAGAATCGCAAGAAGGCGTCGCATGTCCGCAGCTTAGGAGGCACGCCCGAGGAGATTGAAACCGATGGTCATCACCACCGATGGCGTCGCCCTGGGTCGTGTTTTCGGCTCAGAGGACGAGATCGACGACGAGCGGTGCGTGGTCTGAGGGCCGCTTGTGGGCGCGTGCCGTTCGGTCGACCCACACACCGGTGGCCTTGTTGGCGACGACCGACGAGCAGAGGGCGAGGTCGATGCGAAGCCCGTGGTCCTTGTCGAACTGACCGGGCCGATAGTTCCACCACGTGAACTCAGGCGTGTCGGGGTGGTGATCGCGGGCATGGTCGATGAGCCCGAGTTCGAGCAGCCGACAGACGGCGTCGCGTTCGGGTGGGCTGGTGTGAGTTCGTCGTCGCCACCGCGTCGGGTCATAGACATCACGATCAGCGGGGGCGACGTTGACGTCGCCGGCCACGATCGAGCGTCCCTCGGCGGCGCGGTGCTGCTGAAGCTCACCGCGGAGGCGTTCGAGCCACACGAGTTTGTCGAGGTAGTGCGGGTCGTCGAGCGCGCGTCCGTTGGGAACGTAGACCGACCAGCACCGGATACCTCCGCAGGTTCCGGCGATGAGGCGGGGCTCATCGAACGGGGCCGAGACCGAGCCACTGAAACCCCGTTGCACATCGTCGATGCCGACCCGACTGGCGATCGCAACGCCATTCCAGTGGTCGACGCCGTAGTGAACGACGTCGTAGCCCGCCTCGGTGAAGGCGTCGAACGGAAAGTCGTCGTCACCGCACTTGGTTTCCTGCAAAAGCACCACGTCGGCCGCC
The DNA here is from genome assembly GCA_022425325.1 of Acidimicrobiales bacterium. Taxonomy (GTDB): domain Bacteria; phylum Actinomycetota; class Acidimicrobiia; order Acidimicrobiales; family Aldehydirespiratoraceae; genus UBA11606. The sequence goes on from JAKMFW010000080.1 coordinate 39,166, forward strand.
CGGTCGGTCGACCACGCAACGACCTGATCGACCCGGGTGCGGATCGAGTTGATGTTCCACGTGGCGATCCGCATCGGAGCGGGACCCTACGCGATGTTGGCAGATCGCCCGGTACGGCCCGGCACGAACCCTCGGATCACCCGACACCACTGCCCGCACGCCGAAGGTCGGCGCTGACTGCGGCTAGGTTGCGAACCGTGCAGCAGTACAAGCGCGACTTCATCGAGTTCATGGTTCGGTCCGATGTATTGACGTTCGGCGACTTCACCACGAAGTCCGGCCGCCAGACCCCGTTCTTCATCAATACGGGCCGCTATCGCACCGGCGAACAACTTGCGCAGCTCGGCGAGTTCTACGCCGCTGCGATCGATGAGTCGTGGCCTGACGATGTCGACATCCTCTTTGGTCCCGCCTACAAGGGCATCCCGCTCGTCGCCACTGCCTCGATCGGCCTGGCCGCTCGTGGACGCGACATCGGCTATCTGTTCAATCGCAAAGAGGCCAAAGACCA
>JAKMFW010000056.1 GCA_022425325.1 Acidimicrobiales bacterium
AGGCGCGACGTTGCTCGACCTGGCTGAGTCGTCGCGTCAACGCGACATCGCCTGGTTCACGATCTGGCAGGCGATCGCAAGCACCGTGCTCACGCTTGCGGTCGGCCTTCCCGCTGCGTCCGTTGTCGCCCGATTGTCGGGGCGACGACAGCGGCTCGTTCGGGCGCTCGTCACCGTGCCGTTCGTGCTGCCGACGGTCGTCGTCGCTGGCGCGTTCACAGAGCTGTTCGCCATTGCCGGACTCGACGACGGCGCGTTTCGGCTTCGTCACACCGTCTGGGCGATCCTGATCGCCCACGTCTTCTTCAACTATGCGGTCGTGGTTCGGGCCGTGGGTTCCTACTGGGCCGGCCTCGACCAACGCGTGGAGGAGGCGGCCCGTGTGCTCGGAGCGGGGGCGTGGCAGACCTTCCGGGAGGTCACGCTCCCTCGGCTGCGCCCCGCTATCGCCTCTGCCGCAGCAATCGTCTTCCTGTTCTCGTTCACGTCGTTCGGTGTGGTGCTGATCCTCGGCGGGCCTCGGCGAGCAACGGTCGAGACCGAGATCTATCGGCAGGCGGTCACCCGCGTCGACCTCGAGACCGCCGCTGCGCTTGCCGCCCTGCAGCTTGTCGCCGTTCTGGCCCTCGTGATCCTCTCGACCCGGCTGGAACGCCGTCGCCCGATCGTCGGTCGGGGCGCCCGGTCGAGTCGTCGTCCTGCAGCCCCCGCGTGGCGTCGCGGCAACCTCATCGTCGGCCTGGTGTTGCTCGGCGGACCGATCGGTGTACTGGTCGAGCGGTCGTTCTCCACCGGTGGGAGCTACGGCCTCGACCATTACGAAGCGCTCGGTGAGCGGGCGCGGCAGCTTCCGGCACCGGCAACCACGGCACTGTGGAACTCGGTGGTCTTCGCTGTTGTGGCGACGGCGATCGCTGTGCTCGTCGGGCTTCTGGCCTCGCTCGTCGTGGTGCACGGCCGCCGAGGTGTCGCTCGGATCTTCGATCTCGGCCTTACGCTGCCGCTCGGGACGTCGGCGGTGACGATCGGTTTCGGCATGCTCATCGCCCTTGATGAACCACCGCTCGACCTCCGAACGAGCTGGTGGATCATTCCGATCGCTCATGCCCTTGTCGGCGTGCCGTTCGTTGTTCGCACGATGGTGCCTGTGTTGCGGTCGATCGATCCCGTGCTCCACGAGGCGGCGGCAGTGTTGGGTGCGTCACCGGTCCGCGCTCGCCGCGAAATCGATGTGCCCATCGGGATGCGCGGCCTGCTCGTGGGCGCCGGGTTTGCCTTCGCGGTCTCGCTCGGGGAGTTCGGGGCGACCTCCTTCCTGCCCCGACGTCCGGAGCATCTCACCGCGCCGATTGCCCTGTTCCGGCTGCTGTCGACGCCCGGTGATCTGCTTCGGGGACAGGCGATGGCCCTTTCGGTCATCCTCATGGTGTTGGTGGCGGCTGCGGTGCTCGTGATCGAATCGGGCCGCAGCGGCGATGAGGGGGTGTTGTGATGCTGGCAGTGCGTGGCGTCGAGGTGCGTTTCGGTGATGTGCCTGCAGTGACGGGCGCCGATCTCGACCTTGGTGCCGGAGAACTGCTTGCGTTGCTCGGACCAAGCGGATGCGGCAAGAGCACGCTGTTGCGCGCGATCGCCGGACTCGAGCCGTTGGCGGCGGGCGCGATCTCACTCGACGGCGACGACATCACCGCTGTTTCACCCGAGGTCCGCCCGTTCGGCCTGATGTTCCAGGATCACGCGCTCTTCCCACATCGAAATGTCGGGCAGAACGTCGAGTTCGGGCTTCGGATGAACGACGTCGATCCCGGCGCCCGGCGCGAGCGGGTCGTCGAACTCCTCGAGCTGGTCGGTCTCGCCGGCTACGAACGGCGAGCGGTCACGACACTCTCGGGCGGTGAGGCGCAGCGTGTTGCGCTCGCTCGGGCGCTCGCTCCGGCGCCCCGGGTGCTGCTGCTCGACGAACCGCTCGGATCGCTCGACCGTCATCTTCGCGATCGGCTCATCGGGGAACTGCCCGCCGTGCTCGACGCAACCGGCACGGCGGCGATCCATGTCACTCACGATCATGACGAGGCGTTCGCTCTCGGGGATCGCGTCGGTGTCATGCACGAGGGCCGGCTGCACCAGGTCGATCCTCCTTCGGAGGTCTGGGCCGCCCCTCGGTCGCTCGTCGTCGCTCGAATACTCGGGCACACCAATGTCATCGAAGGCCCTGCGGGGATCGAGGTTTGGCGCTCTGATGCTGCGGTTATCGACCCGGCCGGGGATGTCGAGGCGACGGTTGACCGGGTGCACTTTCGCGGGGTCGACCACGACGTTCGCCTGCGGACAGCAGATGGAACCGGCCTGCGGTTCGTGCTCACGTCGGCCCCGACGGTCGGGTCGAGCGTGCGGCTGCGAATTGACCCGGAGCGAGTGATCCGGTTCGACTGACGCTCAGGACTCCCGTCGCATCGGGAGGTGGGCGATGCCGTACTCGACAAATTCCTCGCCGTCGTCCTCGAACCCTCGCTCGCGGTACCAGCCGGCCAGATAGCTCTGGGCGTCGAGCACCCAGGGCCCGTCGGTCGAGTCGAGGACGTACTCCATCAGGGCGCCGGCCAGCCCGCCTGACCGAGCGTCCTTCCGGGTGGCGACTCGGCAGATCCGGCGTGCGTCGTCGTCATGGAGCACCCGCACGTACGCGACGACACCGACGTCGTCGGCCATCCACACGTGACGGGTCGTGGGCTCAATGTCGCGGCCGTCGAGTTCGGGGTACGCGCACGCCTGCTCGGCGACGAAGACGTCGATGCGGAGCTTCAGAATGTCGTGCAGCTCGTCGGTCGTGAGCTTGGCGAACTTCCGGTCGCGGATCTTCATAGGGCGGAACCTAGTGTGGGTCCATGCCCACCGTGATGAGCGATGCGATCGAGTTGTACTACGAAACGTTCGGCATCCAGGACGACCCTGTCGTCGTCTGTCTGCCCGGTATGGGAAACCAGCTCCTCATCTATCCCGAGGCGTTCTGCATGGCGCTCGTCGACCGGGGGTTCTTCGTGATCCGGATGGACAATCGTGATGCCGGGTTGTCGTCGATCACCGCAGACGGCGACGAGTACACGCTCTCCGACATGGCCGATGACGTCGTCGCCGTGCTTGACGACGTCGGTGTCGGCACCGCTGTCGTGCTCGGTTTGTCGCTTGGCGGCATGATCGCCCAGCAGCTCGCCGTCGATCACCCCGAGCGGGTGCGGGCGCTCGTGTCGCTCGCCTCGACCACCGGTGAGCCCGACCTGCCGGCTGCGTCCGATGAGGTCGTCGCAGCGCTGACGGCACCGTCAAAGGAGACGATGGAGGCGCAGATCGAAGCGGATATCGCCGCTCGCAAGCTCTGGGCCAACCCGGAGTGGTTCGACATCGACCAACTTCGGGTGTTCTTCACCAAACTTCACCAGCGGGCGTTCGTCCCCGGTGGCGGTATGCGACAACTCGAGGCAGCGCTGCGCAGCCCGAGCCGGGTCGACGACTTACGAGCGCTCGACGTTCCGACGCTGGTCGTCCACGGTGAGAACGACACCCTCCTGCCGATCGAGCACGGTCGACGAACTGCGGAACTGATCCCTGGTGCGGAGTTCCTCGAGATCGAGGGCATGTCCCATGACTTCGTGTACCAGGTCTGGCCGCCGCTGGTGGAGGCGATGACCGCCCTCACCGCCCGCACCTTCGAGGGTTGATCGACGGCTTCGCCTGGCATCGCACGGGAGGGCTAGGGTCCCGACCGTTCGCAGCCTGACGGAGGACGCCATGGGACCCCTTTCCGGAGTACGCATCATCGAGTTGGCAGGCATCGGCCCTGGGCCGTTCTGCGCCATGATGCTGGCAGACATGGGCGCCGACGTGATCCGCGTCGAGCGATCCTCGGCGGTTCGAGGCGGCGATCCCGATGTCCCCCCGGCCGACGTCATGTTGCGCGGCCGTCGCTCGATCGGCGTCGACATGAAGTCCCCGGAGGGCATCGAGACCGTGATGAGGCTCGTCGAGTCCGCCGACGGCCTGATCGAGGGCTTCCGGCCCGGGGTCACCGAGCGGCTCGGCGTCGGCCCCGACGACTGCCTCGCGCGCAACCCTCGCCTCGTCTACGGCCGGATGACCGGTTGGGGACAGGAAGGCCCGTATGCGCAGGCCGCCGGCCACGACATCAACTACATCGCCCTTGCGGGCGCCCTCGAATCGATGGGCCGGCAGGGCGAGGCCCCGGTTCCGCCGCTCAACCTTGTCGGTGACTTCGGCGGTGGCGGCATGTACCTCGCCTTCGGCATGGTGTGTGCACTTCTCGAAGCCCGATCATCGGGCGAGGGCCAGGTCGTGGATGCGGCGATGGTCGACGGTGCTGCGTCGCTGATGACCTTCTTCCACGGCTTTCGCGCGATGGGCATCTGGAATGACGAGCGCGGCACCAACCTGCTCGACACGGGCGCCCACTTCTACGACGTCTACGAGTGTGCCGATGGCAACTTTGTCTCGATCGGCTCGATCGAGCCGCAGTTCTACGCCGTTCTGCGGGAGAAGATGGAGCTCACCGACCCCGCGTGGGATCAGCAGATGAGCCGTTCCGCGTGGCCTGAGCTCAAGACCGAACTCACGGCGCGTTTCAAAGAGAAGACCCGCGACGAATGGTGCGAGATCATGGAGCACACCGACATCTGCTTTGCTCCGGTGTTGTCGATGGAGGAGGCCCCGCAGCACCCGCACAACATTGCCCGCGGCACGTTCGTCGAGCGCAACGGTGTGACACAGCCACGGCCGGCGCCTCGCTTCTCTCGCACCGACTCCGAGATTCAACGTCCGCCCGCTCACGCCGGCCAGCACACCGATGAACTGCTTGCCGATCTGGGGTACTCCGCCCAGGAGATCGCGGCGCTTCGCGAGGCCGGTAGCGTCGCGTAGATGGCGACTGCGGTCTTCTTTCACGCCCACCCCGACGACGAGGCGATCGCCACCGGCGGAACGATGGTGATCGGCGCCCGACGCGGTCATCGCATCGTGCTGGTGTGCGCAACCGACGGCGCAGTGGGTGAGGCTGATCCCGACATGATCCCCGAGGGGGAGACCCTCGCTGACGTCCGGGCCCGTGAGTTGACCGCGGCCGCCGATGAGCTCTCGGTCAGCCGGCTCGAGTTTCTCGGCTACAAGGACTCTGGGATGGAGAACACGCCGACCAACGACGATCCCGACTGCTTCTGGCAGGCCGACGTCGAGGAGGCGGCCGAGCGGCTTGCCCGGATCCTTCGCGAGGAGCAGGCCGACATCGTCACGATCTACGACCCGATCGGTGGCTACAACCACCCCGATCACATCCAGGTTCACCGGGTCGGCAGGCGGGCTGCGGAGCTTGCCGGGACGCCCCATGTGTTCGAGTCGACGATGAACCGCGAGCAGATGAAGTCGTTCGGGGAAGATCCGGCCTGGGCCGAGATGGCCGAGGACACCGATCGGTCAGCCGACGAACTCGAGGCTGAGCGCAGCGAATTTCTCGAGCAGGATCTCGGCACACCGGCTGCCGACATCACCCACGCAGTCGACGTCACCGGCGTCGTTGCCGAGAAGAAGGCGGCGATGGCCGCCCACGCCTCTCAGATCACCGAGGACTCCATCTTCCTCGCGTTGCCCGACGACGCCTTCGCCATGGCCTTCGGGCAGGAGTGGTACGTGCACTACGGCTCGTCGCAGCAGGGTGCGCCCTACCTCGACGACATCTACGCCGTGCTCGACTGACCCGATGCCGAGATCGAGGGGATGGACGCGGTGATGCTCGACCTGTACGAGGTCTCGATCTGGCCGTGGATCATTGCGAACGCTGTGGTGGCGATCTGGGCGCTGTTCGCCCATCTCCACGAACGGCTGCGCCATCAGTCGCTGTGGTACGCCGTCGGCGTCGCTCAAGCGGTAATCGCCGCCCATGTGGTCTTCGCCGTGGCTGCGCAGGCGCAGGACACGATCGAGCCGGGCGAACCCCTGCTCTACGGGCTCGTTGCGTTCATGTCGTGCGGCATGATCTTCTCGTACCGCAGCTACATGCAGGACCGTCCCTACCTGCTGTACGGGCTCGGCAGCCTGTGGCTGATGGGGCTCGGTATCCGCGCTGCCTACCTCGTGCTGTGGTTCCCGGCGTGAAACCGGTCGCCGGTCACATCGCCGGCTGGATCCCCAGTTCGGCGTAGTTCTGTCGGGCGAAGTTCTCGCGGAACATGTCCCGGAGCCGAGCGGCAGCTTCGTCGTACGCGTCGGGATCTTCCCATGTGTCGCGGGGGTTGAGGATCGTGTCGTCGACTGCCGCGCAGGTGATCGGCATCTTCACACCGAGTGTCGGCTCGGTCTGCAGATCGGCGCCGTCGAATTCGCCGCTGAGCGCAGCGTCCAGCAGGGCGCGGGTGTCCTTTAGCGACATGCGCTCACCCTTGCCGTAGGGACCGCCGGTCCAGCCGGTGTTGAGCATGATGCATCGGGTGTTGTTCTCGGCCATGCGCGTGGCGAGCAACTCGGCGTAGACGGCCGGCTTCTGCGACATGAACGCCGCTCCGAAGCACGAGGAGAACGACGGCTCGGGCTCGGTGACACCGACCTCGGTACCGGCGAGCTTGGACGTGAAGCCCATGACGAAGTGGTACATCGTCTCGTTGCCGTCGAGGATCGATACGGGCGGCAGCACGCCGAACGCGTCGGCGGTAAGGAGCACGATCGTCTCGGGGTGCGGGCCGGCCGCTCCCTCACGGACGTTCGGGTTCGTGTCGAGCGGGTACGCGAACCGGGTGTTTTCGGTGATGGAGCCGTCGGTGAGGTCGAACTCCTGCGGATCGGTGTCGGCGATCGCTTTGCCGGGCAGGGCGGGCACGTTCTCGATCAGGGTGCCCTTCATCGACATGGCGGCGGCGATCACCGGTTCGGCGCTCTTGTCGAGATCGATGAGCTTCGCGTAGCAGCCGTCTTCGAAGTTCGAGATGCCGGCGTCGGTCCACACGTGTTCGTCGTCGCCGATGAGCTCCCGATCGGGGTCGGCGGACAGGGTGGTCTTGCCCGTGCCGGAGAGCCCGAAGAGGATGGCGGTGTCGCCGCGATCGCCGACATTGGCCGAACAGTGCATGGAGAGTTGGCCCTTCTCGGGCAGCACGAAGTTCATGATCGTGAACATGGTCTTCTTGTTCACACCGCAGTAGTCGGCGGGGCCGAGGACGAGACCCACCCGGTTCTCGATGTCGATGATCACGGCGCGGTTGCTGCGGGTGCCGTCGCGCTCGGGCACGCACTCGAACGACGGCACGTTGATGAGGGTCCAGCCGGCTTCGGCGCGGTCGCTGTCCTCACGCACGGCCTTCGGAAACATGATGTTGCAGAAGTAGGCGTGGGTCGCGAACTCGCCGACGAATCGGTATGGCTCGGCGAAGGTCGGATCCCAGCCGCAAAAGACGTCGGCGACGTACAGGTGGCGCTGTCGTTGGTTGAGGTGATCGATGACCCGGGGGAGGAGGGTGTCGAACGCGTCGGCGTCGAATTTGGCGAAGCCGTCCTTCCACCAGACCCGGTCGGTGGTACCGGGTCGGTCGACGCAGTAGGTGTCCTTCACCGGACGGCCGGTGCACTCGGGGTCGGAGAAGTAGACGAGTGGACCGTCGACTCCGAGCGAGGTGGCGAAGGCTTTCTGGGCGTCGTTGGGCCCGTCGATCTCGACTCGACCTCGGTCGTGGGCGATGGCTTCGTGGAACAGTTCGTCCTGGCTGAGTCCGTAGCGGAGTTCGACGCCCGCGAGTCCGAAGGTGGTCTCCAGCTGGGTGGCGATGTCGGCGGTCGTGGTCATGGGGAGCTCCCCGCTCGCGAAGTGCGTTTCTTGCCGCTCACCGCCAGCCCTCTGAGAGGTAGACAAGTGAAAGACAGGTTCCCGTCATCGTAGAACGTCGGCACGGGCTAACCCAGCCAGAGCGGTGCACGAAACGCGATCGGACGTATCGTTCTCGGTGATGGCCGGTTAAGCGGTCGTCCAGCGCAACCGAGAAGGGGTCCGCTGTGGCCGTCACTGCCTACATCTTGATCCAGGCCGCCGTCGGCGCAGCCGCTGATGTCGCCCGCGAGACAAGCGCGCTGCCCCAGGTCGTCAACGCAGACGTCGCGATGGGTCCGTACGACGTGATTGCCCGGGCGAGCGCCGCCGACATGGACGAACTCGGTGGGGTGGTGGTGAACACCATCGGCAAGATCGAGGGTGTCGAGCGCACCCTGCTCTGCCCGATCGTCAACCTCTGATCAGAGGTCGTACTCGGAGAGGTCGGGCGTCTCCATGTCGGCTTCGGATCCGAGCATGAGCGACGTGGCTCGGCCGGCGTCGTCGAGTTCGAAATTCACCCGTTGGCCCTGACGCAGCATCCGGAAGAGCGATCCCTCGAGCGCGTTCTCGGCGAGATCGATCTCGCGAAGGTCGGTCTCGTCGATCAGTACACCGTCGCCGGTACCGGGGTCGTAGCTCTTGATCACACCCTGCATGCGGCGAAGCGTACCCCGGTCAAGGTCCCCCCGGCGACGTCGGCCTTGTACGATCCGAAGACGTGCCTCTGAACGTTCTCGATGCCGCTGCACTCCGCCAGGTCGTCACCGTCTTTCGCGACGCGCTCGGCGACCACCGCGAGGCGGTGAACAACCTGAACGTGTACCCCGTCCCTGACGGCGACACCGGCACCAACATGTCGCTCACCCTGCGCTCGGTCGTCGACGAACTCGACGGCGCCGACCCCGACATGGCATCGGTGTGCAAGGCCATCGCCCATGGCTCGCTTATGGGCGCCCGTGGCAACAGCGGGGTGATCATGTCGCAGATTCTTCGTGGCTTCTCCACCACCGTCGCCGATTCGACATCGGTCGACGGCGCAGCCTTCGCCTCGGCGCTGGCTGCCGCCGCCGAGGGTGCGTACGGCGCAGTCGGCAACCCGGTGGAAGGCACGATCCTCACCGTCGTGCGCGAGTCGAGTGAGGCTGCGGTCGCCGCTGCCGAGTCGGGCGCCGATTTGCTCGGCGTCCTCGATGCCGCCCGCTCCGAAGGGGGCGAGTCGCTGCAGCGCACGCCGACCCTGCTCAAGGTGCTCGCCGATGCCGGTGTGGTCGACGCCGGCGGTTCGGGTTTCCTGCTCTTTCTCGATGCGGCGCTCAACGTCGTCGACGAACGCCCGCTCCCCGAACCCGATGTGCAGGCGCCGCCGGAATTCGAGATGGAGCGTCCCGATGGCGACGATCACGAACCCTCGATTGCCGACCTGCGCTACGAGGTCATGTTCCTGCTCGATGCGCCCGACGAATCGATCCCCGGCTTCAAGGCCGCGTGGGCCGAGGTCGGCGATTCGATCGTGGTCGTCGGCGGCGACGGCATCTTCAACTGCCACATCCACTGCGACGACATCGGCGCTGCGATCGAGTGTGGCATCGACGTGGGCCGACCCCACAAGATCCGAGTCACCGATCTGCTGGAAGAGCTCGAAGGGCTCGCCCACGAGGAGGATTGGGTCAAGGGTGAACTCGGCGACCCTGAGCCGTCAGGCCCGCCCGTCCCCACCGCCGTCGTGGCGGTCGCGGTCGGCGAGGGATTGGTCTCGATCCTGAAGTCGATGGGAGTGCATGCGGTCGTCACCGGTGGCCAGTCGATGAACCCCTCGACCGCCGACCTGGTGCAAGCGGTCGAGTCGGTCCCGGCACCCGAGGTCGTCATCCTCCCGAACAACAAGAACATCATCCCGGTCGCAGAGCAGGTCGATGCTCAGACCAGCCGCACCGTCCGGGTCGTGCCGACTCGAGGCATCGCCGAAGGCATCGCCAGCCTGATGTCCTACGACCCGCAGTCGACGGCCGAGGCCAACGCCGACTCGATGGCGGAGGTGGCATCGGGTGTGCTCGCCGGTGAAGTCACGCAGGCGGTCCGAGAATCGACCTCTGACGCCGGCCCGATCGCTACCGGAGACTGGCTCGGCATCCGCCGCGAGGGCATCTGCGCTGTGCAGTCGACCATGGCGGAAGCTGCAATCGAACTGCTCAACGTCATGATCACTCGCGATCACGAGTTGCTCACCGTGATCGCCGGCGAAGACGCCGACGACGACACCACCGCTCGCATCGAGTCGTGGGTCGAAGAGCATCACGGGGACGTCGAGGTCGAGGTTCACGAGGGCGGTCAACCGCTCTACCCCTACTACTTCGGGCTCGAGTAGCCCGCTCGGAGGGCACGGCGTGCCAGAGGGCGATCCGCCACTCACCCTGCGGGATCTCGACCAGATCCCCGTCTCTCGCCTTCGCGGTGTCGGTGACAAGAAGGATGCCGCCCTCGCCGGTTCCGAGATCCGCACCGTCCTCGATCTGCTCACGCACTATCCGAGACGTCATCTCGACCGCACGCGAGAGGCGTCGATCGGCGACCTTCAACCTGGCGAGGAGGCGACGGTCGTCGGCGAGGTGCGCTCCAGTCGGACCCGGCAGCTCCGAGGCCGGCGCACGCTCACCGAAGTCGTGATCGGTGACGGTGGGCATCAGCTCCGGTTGACCTTCTTCAACCAGCGGTGGCGAGAGAAACAGCTCACCCCCGGCATGAGCGTGTTGGTCCACGGCAAGTGCGACACGTTCCAGGGCCAGCGTCAGATGACCAGCCCGATCGTCGACCTCGTGGGTGACCAGACCGGCCGGATCATCGCCGTGTATCCCCAGTCGGAAAAGTCCGGCCTCCTCACCAAGGACCTCGCTCGATTTGTCGAGGAGGCGGTCGCCCGTTGCCGACCCCGCGGCCTTGACGATCCCGTTCCTGATGGCGTGCTCGACCGTTTCGACTTTGTCGATCGGGCCGCCGCCGTGTTCGGTATCCATCAGCCTGAATCGATGGCCGAGGTTACTGAGGCCCGCCGCCGGCTCGTGTTCGACGAGTTGTTGCGGGTGCAGCTCGAGTTGGTTCGTCGCAAGCGTCGTATCGAGCGGGAGACGGCGGGTATCGCCCACGAGATCGCCGGTGAGCTCACCGACCGGTTCCTCGAACGGCTGCCGTTCCCGCTCACCAACGCGCAGCAGCGGGCGATTGGTGAGATTGGTGCGGATCTCGAACTCGCCCGACCCATGCATCGTCTTCTGCAGGGCGATGTTGGTTCCGGCAAGACACTGGTGGCGGTGCACGCGCTCCTCACGGCGGTGCAGGGTGGGTATCAGGGTGCGTTGATGGCTCCCACCGAAGTGCTCGCCGAACAGCATCACGCCGGCGTGACCGCCATGCTCGGCGACCTGTCGGTTCCTGACTCGAGCACGCTCATGGGCGAGCGCCCGCTGCGGGTCGAGTTGCTCACGAACCGCGTGGCGGCGGGCGATCGACGCAAGATCCTCGCCGATCTGGTCACCGGCAAGGTCGACATCATCATCGGCACGCATGCCTTGATCCAGGAAAAGGTCGAATACGCCGCTCTCGGGGTCGTCGTCATCGACGAGCAACACCGTTTCGGTGTTGAGCAACGGGCTGCGCTGCGAGAGAAGGGTGACGCTGTCACGGCGCCGGATGTCCTGGTCATGACCGCCACCCCGATTCCGCGTACTGCGGCGATGACGGTCTACGGCGATCTCGACGTGTCGGTGCTCGATGAACTTCCACCGGGCCGGACACCGATCATCACCGAGTGGGCTCGTGACGACGCCGCCGAGGACGGGGTTTGGGATGTCGTTCGCGCCGAGGTCGGTGCCGGTCGACAGGTCTATGTCGTGTGTCCGCTGATCGACGAGTCCGAGGCGCTTGATGTTCGTTCGGCTGAGGACACGTTCGCTGCCCTCCAGGCAGCCGAACTGTCGGATCTGAGACTTGGGCTGCTCCACGGCCGGGTCACGGCGGCGGAGAAGGCATCGGTCATGGACGACTTCCGGGCGGGCGACCTCGACGTGCTTGTCGCCACCACCGTGATCGAGGTCGGTGTCGATGTACCGAACGCCACCGTCATGGTGATCCTCGACGCCGATCGGTTCGGGATCGCCCAACTCCATCAGCTTCGTGGTCGAGTCGGTCGAGGCCAGCACGCCAGCCGCTGCTTCCTCGTCGGGGATCCCTCGACCGCTGATGGCGAGGCACGACTCGAGGCACTCGTTGCGTCAACCGACGGTTTCGAACTCGCCGAAGTTGATCTCGACCTGCGCGGCGAAGGCACGATCATGGGGGAGCGGCAAAAGGGACGGAACGATCTCAAGCTTGCGTCGCTTCGTCGGGATAAGGAGTGGGTCGCCGCCGCCCGCCAGGTTGCGATCGAGATCATCGATGCCGATGAGGAACTCGATCGCCACCCCGGCCTCGCCGACGAGCTCGAGCTGTTGCTCGGCGACGACGACGCCGACTACCTCATGAAGGACTGAGCGACGCCGCCTCGGATGCGGCTCAGCCGTGTCCGTCGAGCAATCCGGCGACGAGCGCGGCCACCGGGCTGCGCTCGCTGCGCGTCAGGGTGATGTGGCCGAACAACGGATGGCCCCGCAGATGATCGACGACGGCGCCGATGCCGTCGTAGCGGCCGACGCGAAGGTTGTCGCGCTGGGCGACGTCGTGGGTGAGCACGACCTTGGAGTTCTCGCCGATGCGGGTGAGGGCGGTGAGCAGGACGTTGCGCTCCAGATTCTGCGCCTCGTCGACGATGATGAACGCGTCGGTGATCGAGCGTCCTCGGATATGGGTCAGCGGCATGATCTCGAGCAGGTCGCGATGGATGATCTCGTCGACGACCTCTGGTCCGGCGATCGCCTCCAGCGCGTCGGTGACCGCTGCAGCCCACGGCGACATCTTCTCGGCCTCGGAGCCGGGGAGGTAGCCGATGTCCTGCCCGCCGACGGCGTACAGCGGACGGAAGACGATCACCTTCGAGTGGGTGCGGTTCTCGAGGACGGCCTCGAGCGCGGCAGCGAGCGCAAGCATGCTCTTGCCGGTGCCGGCACGGCCACCGAGCGACACGATGCCGACCGAGTCATCGGTGAGCAGATCGAGGGCGATGTGTTGCTCTCGAGAGCGGGGCCGGACGTCGAACACGGACCGGTCGGGGATGCGATGGATCTGCTTGTCCTCTCGCACGCGGCCGAGGCCCGACTGCGAGCCGGCGACCAACGTGATGCCGGTGTTGACCGGGAGATCCCGAGCCTCGTACAGGTCGACCACACCTTCGTCGTAGAACTCGTCGACGACGGCGCTCTCGACGGCGAGGTCGGTGAAGCCGGTCCAGCTGCCGTCGGCGACCTCGGTGTCTCGATACTCGGCGGCGTCAAGCCCGACCACGCCGGCCTTGAGACGAAGCGGCAGATCCTTGGTGACGAGGGTGACGTCGAGTCCTTCGCGAGCCAGGTTGTGCGCGACGGTGAGGATGCGGTGATCGTTGGCCTCTGATCGCAGCGCTTCGGGCAGTGGCTCGGCGGAGGTGTGGTTGAGCTCGACGCGAATCGTGCCACCGTGCTCGTTGACCGGTAGCTCCTCGAGGAGTGAGGCGTGTCGTTCCCGGAGTTCCTCGAGACTTCGAAGCGCGGTCCGCGCCGCCCATCCGAGCTCCGGATGGTTGCGTTTGGCTTCCAGTTCGGTCAGGACGACCAGCGGAAGAATGACGGCGTGTTCCTCGAACTGTCGGAGGGCCTGCGGTTCGCTCAGCAGGACCGATGTGTCGAGGACGTAGGTACGACGTGAACTCGTCATGTGCCCGCTCACCGTACGCACGACAACGAGGGCGTCGGGTGGATCCTCAGATGAACAGTTGGTTTCGGCGAGATGGGCTCCACGCCGTGTCGTGCGGGAGCGCTCGACGGGTCGTTCAGGCGACGACCTCGACGAGGATGGCGTGGTAGCCCTCGGCGCCGTTGGGAGCGACGTCCTTGGGGCCGACCGGCTGGATCTCGCCGTACTTGTCGATGGCTCGAACGTCGATGCGGTGCACCCCGGGCGACGCGTTCCAATCGGCTTTCCACTGGACCCAGGATTCGTCGGTACCCGGAACGGCGAGGTCACAGATCTGCCAGAGGCCCTCGTCGATCGAGATCTCCACCGCCTGGATGCCACGCACAGGAGACCAGGCGACGCCGGCGATCGGTGTCGTTCCGGCAGTGATTCGACTGCGGTGCTGGGGGACGTCGATGCGCGACGCGGTTTTCATCGGGCCGTCTTTGGACCAGCCGAGATCGATCCAGTACCCGTTGAACGCCTCCCAGGTGGTGAGGTTGATCTCCTCGATCCATTTGGTGGCAGAGACATAGCCGTAAAGGCCGGCGACCACGAGTCGGGCGGGAAAGCCGTGGCGGACTTGGAGCGGTTCGCCATTCTGCCCGACGACCAGCATTGCGTTGCGGCCGTCGTAGGCCGTCTCGGTCGGGAAGCCGGCGGTGAAGTCGTCGACGGACCGACCCACGATCTGGGTGGCGCCGTCCTGGACCCCGGCTCGGTCGAGGAGGTCGGCGAGGGGGACACCGGTCCACACGGCGTTCCCGACATAGTCGCCGCCGACGGGATTGGAGACGCACGCCAGGGTGATGGTGCGTTCGACGAGATCCATGTTGAGGATCTCGTCATAGGTGAGCTCGTAGGGATCGTCGACCATGCCGGTGAACGAAAGTCGCCATGTGGCCGGGTCGATCTGCGGGAACGAGAGGGCGGAGTCGATCCGGTAGAACTCATCGTCGGTCGAGGGAGTGATCCAACTCGACAAGCCGGGAACGTCGAACGGTTCAGTGCTGACGGTGCCAGCTGTGCCGTCGGCGAACGTCGTCGTTGCCGTTTCGGCGGTTGCGCCGGGCAACACGATCTTGCGGCGAGCAAGATCGCCAGCACCGGTGCCTTCGGCGGCGCGACCGACGCCGACGCCGGTGAGCGCCACCGCACCGGCACCGGCGCTCCATCGCATGAACGCTCGACGACTGTGCGGTGGCTCGAGCGGACTTGCAGCGATCTCCGCGCGCTCCGAGGAGATCTCGGCCGTTGGGGTTGCTGATGCCCGCGCCTTGTTGAGCAGCACGCGCAGGGTGGCGATGCCGAGGCCGGCGGCGACGAGGGCCCAGAACCAGCCGGCGATGAAGGATGACTGCGGGTTGCGGGCTGCAGCCCACCCGCCGAGGAGACCGAAGGCAAGGAACCCGGCCACGCCGACGCGATCGCCGCGCTTCAGCGCCTGCTCGCCGAGGAGTCCGGCGAGCACGAACGCAACGATCGTGATGCCGAGCAGGAGGTTGCCCTTGCCGGCGGTGCCGAGGTTCTCGATCGATTCCTCTGCGGCCCACCCGGGCGTGTAGTCGATGATGAGCTCACCGACCCCGAGCACGAGACCCGGCATCGTGTCGGACACGCCTTCGATGAACTGGCCGAATGCCAACGCGACCGCAGCGGCGGCGACACCGGCGATCGCGCCCATCCACCAGGGCGCCGACTGCGACGGGTGCTGAGTACTCACGGTGTCCACCATGCCGTCTCGCGCCGGCGGAGGGAACGATTTGGCAGCGGAGATGGCTCTCGTGCGGGCGCAATAGGGCAGACTTGGCGACGTGCACCGCCAGGATGACGCCCGTTGAGCGAGTCGCTCGTCGACTGGGGAGTCGGTCGCGTCCCGGCTGGCGACTGGCGCGAGGGAGCGAGGCAGGCTCGGGTGGTCCGGGTCGACCGAGGGGAGTGCGACGTCATGACTCCCGATGCTCGCGTGCGCGTGCTCTCGGACTCGCAGCGGGCGCAGGGAGAGATTGCACCGGTCACCGGTGACTGGGTCGAGATCGAGGACACCGAAGGCCTCGGCACGGTGATCGCCCGAGTGCTGCCCCGCCGCACCGCCGTGAGCCGCCGCGATCCGGCGGAGAAGGATCTCGAGCAGGTCCTGGCCAGCAACGTCGACGTGGTGGCTGCGGTTCTCGGGCTCGACCGGCCGGTGCAGGCCGGTTGGCTCGAGCGTCTGCTCGTGATGGCAATCGACAGCGGTGCCGAGCCGTTGATCGTGTTGACGAAGGCCGACGAGGCCGATGTCGACACACCGGCCTTCTCGATCGTGGAGGCGGTTGCGGGCTCGGTCCCGGTGATCGTCACGAGCGTCGTCGATCGCACGGGACTCGACGAACTTCTCGCCCGAATCGGGGCAGAACGCACGCTCGCGCTCGTCGGTGAGAGCGGTGTCGGCAAGTCATCGATCGTGAATGCGCTCGTCGGCGAGGAACGCCTCGAGGTGGGGGAGGTTCGGGCGAGTGATGCCGAGGGGCGTCACACGACCACTGCCCGCGAGTTGATCCGTCTTCCCGGTGACGCCGGCCTGATCCTCGATACGCCCGGAATCCGGACGCTCGGACTCTGGGAGGCCGAACATGCTGTCGATCTCGTCTTCGGAGACCTCGTCGAACTCGCCGAGCACTGCCGGTTCCGGGATTGTGCACACCGAGGTGAACCCGGCTGCGCAGTGCAGGCTGCGATCGATACCGGCGACCTGCCGGCGATGCGGGTACGACTTTTTCTCGAACTCGTCGACGAACTCGACAATCTCCGGAAACGGGAAGCGCAGCGGGCCCGGCGGGAGAAGGGTGGCGGGCGCCGGCGACGTTAGGTCGACGGGTGCTCGGCCTCGACCCGAGCAAGCGCGCGCCGGTCGATCTTGTCGCTTGCGTTTCGCGGGAGTTCAGTGACGACACGGATCGCCTCCGGCAGTTTGTGATGGGCGAGCGTCGCCTCCCCGTGGACTCGGAGATCGTCGAGCGTCGGTGGCGCGCTCGGATCGACGGGCACGATGACAGCCACACCGATCTCTCCCATGACGGGATCCGGGCGAGGAACAAGCGCGATTTCGGCCACGCCCGAATGGTCGAGCAGGACGCCCTCGACCTCCATCGGGTAGACGTTGTAGCCACCGCGAATGAACATCTCTTTCACCCGTCCTCGCAGCCGGAAGATGCCCTTGTCGTCACGGGTGGCGAGGTCGCCTGTGCGGAGCCAGCCGTTGACGAGCGTCTCCGCCGTGCCCACCGGGTCGTTCCAATAGCCCGACATCACGGCCGGCGACGTGAGCCAAAGTTCGCCAACCTCGCCATCGGGCAGCGAAGTGCCGTCCTCATTGCGGATGTCGGCCTCGACTCCCGGGCGAGGTCGGCCGATCGAGTGCAACGCCTCGTCGTCGTCGGCGTCGAGGGCGGTGCCGATCCCGATCCCGCCGCTCTCGGTCGAGCTGTAGCGAATCGAGTACGGGGCACCGAAGACCCGACGGGCCTCGTCGACGAGCGCCGGGGGAGAGGCGGCTCCACCGGCGACGATCGCCTTCACGTGATCGAAGTCGTGCTCGGCGATGTCGGGCAGGTTGAGCAGGAGGGCGATCTGGGGCGCGACGCCGGTGATGGCTGGCATCTGGTACCGGGTGATCAGATCGAGAATCGGGCGGGCCCGCCACCGCTCGAGGAGATGTGTGGTGCGACCGCTGGCCAGCATCCACGGCAACTTGGTCATGAAGCCGACGTGGGCCATCGCAACCGACGAGAGGCCATGGCCGCCACCACCCCAGGCGCCGCCAGTGTCGAGATCGGCGATTGCCTGAAGTTGCCGATTGGCGTACCAACCGCCGCGCGGCTGGCCGGTGGAGCCGCTGGTGAAGCAGATACACACTGGGCGTTCGGGATCCGCGGGCAGGTCGGGTACCGGTGCCGCATCCGACACCCGAAATCTGGCCGCCACGGTGTGGGCGCTGTCTCCAGCGTCGACGACAGCGATTGACGAGTCGATCGGCCCCATCGCCGCAGCGAGGGTCGGCGAGGCGATCACGAGATCGGCGTCCAGCACGTCGATGCACGCCCGCAGCTCTGGCCCGGTGAAACGTGGATTGAGGCCGGCAGTCACGGCGCCGAGACGAGCGGCGGCGAGGTACAGCACGACGAAGTCGACGTTGGACGGCGTTGCGAGCGCGAGCACCGACCCCGGCCGGATCCCTTGGTCGAAAAGCCCGGTGGCGGCCTCGTCCGCGGCGCGATCGAGCTGGGCATAGGTGATCGACCAGCCGTGTTCGGTGACGAATGCCTTGGTGTCGGCGAATTCGACCGCGGCGCGGCGGGCGATCTCGGTGAGCACCCTGACCCCTACTCCTCGATGAAGGTGTTCTCGGCGTTGCCAGCGACGACCTGCTTGAGGATCTTGCCGGTGGCGTTGCGAGGAAGCGGCTCGGTGCGGATCTCCCAGTGCGCAGGCACCTTGTGGGGAGCAAGGGTCTCGCCGACGAACGCGGCGAGTTCGTCCGTGGTGACATCGGTGTCGTCGAAGGGCACGACGTAGGCCTTGACCTCCTGGCCGAGTTCGCGGTGATCGACCCCGAGCACGACGACCTCGCGGACGGCCGGGTGTTCGTCGAGTCGGTTCTCGATCTCGACCGGATAGATGTTCTCGCCACCTCGGATGATGAGATCAGTGCGGCGGCTCGCAAGGAAGAGCAGCCCGTTCTCGATGCGGCCGAAGTCACCGGTTCGGAGCCATCCGCCCGGTCGGATCGTGTCGGCGGTCGCCTCAGGGTTGTCCCAGTAGCCGGGCGTGACCATCGGGCCGCGCAACATGACGTTGCCGATCTCGCCGTCGGGGAGCGGGTTGTCGTCATCGTCGTGGATCGCGAGGTCGCAGGTCGGGATCGCCGCACCGACCGACTCTGGGTGTTCTCGGAGCACGTCGTCGCTCGCCGAGGTGGCGAGGCCCGAACACTCGGTCAGGCCGTACCCGACGCCCACGGGACGCTCGGCGTGGGGGAGCGCCTCGCGGCACGCCCGCAGAAGCTCCGGTGACCAGACCGAACCGCCGCCGCCGATGGCCGTCACGCTCGACGTGTCGTACTCGTGGAACTTCGGGTGTTCGATGATCCGCCAGACCTGGGTGGTGACACCGCTGAGACGGGTGATCTTGTACGTCTCGGTGAGTTGCAGGACCTTCTCCGGATCGAACCGGCCCGTGGTCCACACATGGCCCATGCCCGAGGCCACGGCGGTGACGCAGCATGAATGGAGCCCGGAGATGTGGAAGAGGGGGCTGGCGGCCAGCGACAGCATCGGGGGTTTCGGCGGGTCGTTGGGATCGGTCGGGAAGCGGAACGCGTCGCGGGCGCCGAGGATGAACGCGCACGTGAGGTAGGCGTTGAAGTTCCGGTGGGTGATGATCGCGCCCTTCGGTCGCCCAGTGGTGCCGGAGGTGAACAGGATCGTGGCGGCGTCGTCCTCGTCGATCGGGGTGTCGGGCAGTTCGGCTCCTGGTGCGTGATCGCGAAGTTCGGCGAAGTCCTGCTCGAACACGACGAGCGGGACTCCCGGGTCGCCGGTGATGCGTTCGGCCCGTTTGGCGTCGGCGAGCAGCAGCTTTGGCGTGGTGAGCTCGAGGCCGTATCGGATCTCGTCCTTGGTCCACCACCCGTTCATGGCAACGGCGATGGCACCGAGCGAGGTGATCGCCCAGAACGATTGGATCCACTCGGGCGTGTTGGCGGCGAGGATGGCGACGCGGTCGCCGTGACCGATGTCGTACCGCTCGGCGAGCCCCGCTGCGAGCGATGCCGCGGTGGCGATGTTCTCGGCAAAGGTCGCCTCGGTCCCGTCGTCGAACACGTAGTAGCGGGCGCTGCCGTCGCCGCCGTGATTCGCAGAGTTCTGGAGCAGGGCGCGCAGGTGCGGTGCGCGGTTCTTCGCCGTGGTCACCTCAACGCCGTTCACGATGACGGGAACGGTCTCGAAGAAGCCCCCTTCGCCCGTGAGCATCGCATCGACGTCGGCGATTGACATGGTCGGTTCAGCCATGTCCCGGATCATCGCACAGGACGACCTAGGCGCCCGATTCTGACGGTCCGTCAGGTCGGGTTGTACGCTCGCACGCTATGGACGTCCGGCTCGATGACTCCCTGAACGACTTCCGCGACGAGGTCCGCACCTGGCTGGAGGAGCATCTCTCCGGCGAGTTCGGGGCCTACCGCGGCAAGGGTCTCACCGGCCACGAGGACATCCCGGCGGAAGTCCAGATTGCGTGGGAGAAGGAACTCGCCACAGGTGGCTGGCTCGGCATCGACTTTCCCGCCTCGATCGGCGGCCGTGAGTGCACGCTTGCCGAACAGGTCGTCTTCCACCTCACCTATGTCGAGGCCAAGGCGCCGGGACGCATTCCCAACATGGGTGTCACCCTGCTCGGCCCGACCCTGATGGCGTTCGGCTCCGAGGCGCAGCAGCAGCGGTTCGTGCCGAAGATCCTCTCGGGTGACGAACTCTGGTGCCAGGGCTACTCCGAACCCGACGCCGGCTCCGATCTCTCCAACGTGAAGACCCGCGCCGATCTCGTCGATGGGCAGTGGGTCGTGAACGGCCAGAAAGTCTGGACGTCGCTGGCCCAGTTCGCCGACTGGATCTTCGTCGTTGCCCGCACCGAGGCGGGCTCCGAACGCCATGCCGGGCTCAGCTATCTGCTCATGCCGATGAATCAGCCCGGGATCGAGATCCGTCCGATCGTGCAGATCACCGGCGGTACTGAATTCAACGAGACCTTCTTCTCCGATGCCGTGTGCGACGAGGACATGGTCGTCGGTGGTGTCGGCAACGGCTGGAAGGTCGCCATGGGAACGCTTGCGTTCGAACGAGGCGCATCAACCCTCGGTCAGCAGGTCTCGTTCCGTCAGGAGTTCGAGGATCTGCTCGCGCTCGCCAAAGCCAACGGCCGCTGGGATGACCCCGTCGTGCGACAGGAACTCACCGAGGCCCACATCCGTCTCGAGATTCTCAAGTTCAACCAACTGCGCATGCTCACCGCCCTCACCCACGACGGCGTGCCCGGCGCCGAGGCGTCGATCGGCAAGCTCTACTGGGCGGGCTGGCATCGCCGCATGGGCGAACTCGCCATGCTCGTCGCCGGACCCGAAGGCATGGTCGCGGGTGCCGACGGCCACAACGGACACGGCGATGGACCCGACTATCCGCTCGACACGCTCCAGCGGACCTTCCTGTACACCCGGGCGCACACCATCTATGGCGGCTCCAACCAGGTTCAGCGCAACGTGCTCGGCGAGCGCGTCCTTGGCCTGCCCCGAGAGCCGCGTCCCTGACGGACCGACGGCACACCGACACCGCTGATCAGGGTCTACGGCGCCTCGTCGTTCGCAGCGACACCGTCGATGAGGCGCCAGGCGAGCGCCGTGTCGACATCGATCTCAAGATCGAGCAGCAGCCACTGCAGGAGCAGCCGACGACCGATACGGCGACCGATGCTCCAGGTGCCACCGATGCCGGGCATGAGCCCCATCGTCAACTCGGGTAGACGGAACCGGGTGTTGGGATGGGCCACGACGCTCGACGCCATCGCCGCCAACTCGATGCCGGCACCGACACAGGCGCCGTGAACATCGACCGAGAGCCGATCGGCTACGGCGAGCACCGCCGGGCCGGGAGACGAGGCCATCCGGATCACGTGCGCGGTCGCCGGGTCCGGGACCGAGCCGAATTCAGCCGGATCGCCCCCGGCACAGAACGACGGCCCGTCGGCCCGCCACCGGATCGGCCGATCAGGGGCGATCAACGCCGCGGCGCGGAACGCCTCGGTGAGCTCATCCCGCCCTCGACGGTCGAGCAGGTTGTGGAGTCGAGATCGCGTCAAGGTGATCGTGAGGTCGGGTTCGTCGGTGAGGGCGACTCGAGGGGCGTCATCGTTGCGGGTACGCCGCCCCTGCGACGCCAGCCAGGCGGCGTGCTCAGATCCACCCTGCAGGGTGGCGTAGGCCAGCGATTCCTGGTGGAGGGCGGCGAGGGATTCTCCCGGCAGGGTGCGGAGGTGGACCGCCGTGGTGGTGGCGGCCTGGGGTCGGGCGATGATCGCAGCGACGAGTTCGTCGACCGGTCCGATCACATCGGCACGACCCCACTCGGCGACCGTGACGACGGCGAGTGGGGCGAGCCGCTCGAGGACCGCATCCCACCGGTCGTCGGGATCCGTCGGACTCGGGTCGAGGACAACAGCAGGCACGCCCACCGCCGCACCGACCTCGCGAGCGAGATCGAGCGACGCGATGGCGGACTCCGCCGCGGCGAGATCCCACCGTGGCGTGTCGGTCATCGTCAGTCCGTCGGGTCGTCGCCGAGATGCGCGAACTGCTCGCGCAGGACCCGGCGGAGGAGCTTGCCCGTCTCGTTGTAGGGGAGCTCGTCGACCACCTCGACGTGCGAGGGAACGCGGCTGGAACGCAGACGCTCCTGGATCAGGTCATCGAGCTCGTCCGGGTCGGGTGCGTCGCCGTCAGGCACGATCAGCAACACGACCTTCTCGCCCCATTCTCGGCATGGCACCCCGATCGCTGCTGCGTCGCGCACGCCGGGATGGCTGATGGCGACGTCTTCGATCTCGCCCGGCGACATGTTCTCGCCGCCGCGAATGATCACGTCGTCGTTGCGGCCCTGGATGAACAGGTAGCCGTCGTCGTCGACGAAGCCGCCGTCGCGGGTCGGGAACCATCCGTCGGCATCGAGCAGCGACCCCTTCTCGCGGTACTCGCCGGCCACTTGTTCACCTCGGACGAAGATCTCGCCGACGTCGCCGGGACCGAGCACGGTGCCGTCGTCGTCTCGGACCTGGACTTCGACACCCGGAAGCGGACGCCCGACGCTGGCCAGGCGCTGCTGCTCGACCGGATCGTCGCTGTACTGGGCGACACGGTGGTCGTCGGGGCCGAGCAGGGAGATGGTCGACGACGTCTCCGTGAGCCCATAGGCGTTGACGAAGTTGGTGATCGGAAAGAGTTCGAGCGCCCGCTCGATCACGGGCCGGGGCATCTTGCCGCCACCGTAGGAGAGTGCTCGGATGCCGAGCATCGGCGCTCCGCCGCGGGCGTCGAGCGCATCGACGATGCGGGTGAGCATGGTCGGCACGACCATGGCGTGGGTCACGCCTTCGCGTTCGACCGTGTCGATCCAGACGTCGGGATCGAACCGGGGCAGCTGCACGATCCGACGGCCTGCGTAGATCGACGACAGCATCGAGGCAACACCGGCGATGTGGTACGGCGGCACGCTCACGAGGGTGGCTTCGTCCTCGCCGGCGCCCATGAACTCGACCGAGCCGAGGATGTAGGAGACGAGATGCTTGTGGCGCAGCACGGCGGACTTCGGGCTGCCGGTCGTGCCGCTGGTGAAGAGCAGCACGGCGAGGTCGTCGGGGTCCATGTTCCAGTCGCCAGGACTGGCGTGTCCGTCTGTTCCTGCGGCCGGGTCGGCGCTGAACACCTGGGCGGAGACGGACGAGACCCCCGGGAGTCCGCCCAGCCGCTCGAGGTTGGGTTCGTCGGCGATGGCGACGGCGGAACCGGCCCGCTCGGCGAGCGCCAGAAGGTCGTCGGCGGGAAGGCGATAGTTGAGCGGTACGTAGGGGATGCCCGCCCACGCCGAGCCGAACAG
The DNA here is from genome assembly GCA_022425325.1 of Acidimicrobiales bacterium. Lineage (GTDB taxonomy): Bacteria > Actinomycetota > Acidimicrobiia > Acidimicrobiales > Aldehydirespiratoraceae > UBA11606. The sequence goes on from JAKMFW010000056.1 coordinate 23,395, forward strand.
GGCGATCGGCAGCGCCGGGCTCGACTCGTCGCACACGACTGCGGACTCGACTCCCGCAGCCCGGTAGCGGTTGGCTGCGCCGTGGGCGCGGTCGTAGAGCTGGCGGTAGGTGAGCCCGTCGTCGAGTGATCCCACGGCCACCCGATCGCCGAGCCCTTCCGCCGCCATCTCCAGCAGCATCATCAGGTTCATGGGCGGGTGTGGCTTAGTCCGAGGCGGGAAGGGTCTTCGCCTGGGCGATCTCGAGAGCCCCGCCGTCGGCTGCCAGCGATCCGTCGCCGGCCTTGGTGGCCAGCAGTTCGATCGTCTCGTCGGCGTTGCCGTACCGCTTGCCGAGTTGGGTGCCGCCGGCGGCGTCGTCGGACGGGCTGCCACTGATCTCACCGGTGCCCGATGCGACCATCGGCGCGCCACCACAGGTCAGGTCGACCTCGCCGCCCCCCTTGACGACGATCACCTCGGTGCTGCACACCGTGCTCTGGAAGCGTGCACCTGGCTTCAACTCGACCATGTTGGTTTCCCCCTTGGTTCGCCGATCGGCGTTCCTCAGTTTGGCCCGAGAGGAGGTCGGGCGAAAAGTCCGTGCGGGCTTCGCTAGCGTCGGCGCCATGGCGGAGCTCGATCAGATGGCGACCTGGGCCAACTGCGGCGCAATGTCGTTGACCGGTCGGGTCGACGGTCCGCCGTTGGCCGGACCCGCCGGTCTGGTCGACGCGGCCGCGTCGTTGGCGGCGGATCTGGCGGCAATGACCAAACGGCTCGGTCACGAGGTGACGATCGACGGCCCGTCGCTGCTGGCCGAGCGGGCGGCCTTCGCTGGACTTCAACGTCGGGGTTCCGTCTCGGTTGGTGGCGCCGCCCGATTCGAACGTTGCGGTGACGGTTGGGTGGTGCTCAACCTGCCCCGGCCCGAGGACGTCGCTGCCCTGCCGGCACTGGTCGAGGCTGCCGTCGACCCCGAAGACTGGGAGGCCCTCCGGCGTGAGCTCCGCCGTCGGTCGGCCGCTGATCTCATCCAACGCGGGCGTCTGCTCGGCTTGGCGATCGCCCGGCCCGACGAGCGACCACAGACGCCCGCCCCGGGGCACGAAATCCACCGAGGCCTTACGAGAACGGTTCGCGCTCGGCCCGTGGTGCTCGATTTTTCGTCGCTGTGGGCTGGGCCGCTCGCCAGTTCCTTCCTCGCCGACGCAGGCGCACGGGTGATCAAGGTGGAGGGACAGGGTCGGCCCGACGGAGCTAGATCCGGCCCGGTGGCGTTCTACGATCTCCTGAACGCTGGCAAGGAGACGATCACGATCGACTTCGGCGACCGAGCCGATCAGGCGCTCCTGCGGCGGATGGTCGCCGCCGCTGATCTCGTCATCGAAGCCTCCCGGCCGCGTGCGATGACCGCCGTGGGACTCGATCCCTCCACCGTCGTCGAGGCGTCGGCGACCTCGTGGCTGTCGATCACCGGTCACGGCCGAATCGACGACCCTGATCGCATCGGGTTCGGCGACGATGCGGCGGTGGCGGGCGGACTCTGGATCGATGATCCCGGCGGCCCGATGTTCGTGGCCGACGCTGTCGCCGACCCCGTAGCGGGCCTTGGTGCTGCAGCGATGGCCGCCGAACTCCTGGTCGCCGAGCGGGCTTCGGCGGTCGAGGTACCGCTGAGTCGTGCCGCCGCCTGGGCGCAGCACCGCCCGATCACTGCACCTGTCGAACCCGAGGGCGATGGGTGGGTGGTGGCGTTGGGCGGAGAGCGTGTCGCCGTCGCTTCGCCGACGGTCACGAGATCCCGCGGTGAGGCCGCGCCGCTCGACTCGCACGGGGAAGCGCTGCGCGCCGAGTTCTCCGAGCGCTAGCCTCGCTCGCCGTGAGCGATCCGCGAACTGAACTCGCCGCCGATGAGGCACCACGCGCCGCCGATGGGCGAGTTGCGGGTCGCCGCGGTCAGGCGACCCGTCAGCGATTGCTCACCGCCACTCGAACCGCAGTTGCCGACAGTCCGTACCGCGATCTCACCGTGGTCGACATCTCGCGACGAGCGGACACAAGCCCGGCGACCTTCTACCAGTACTTCCCCGACGTCGAGGCGGCCGTTCTCGCACTGATCGATGAACTCACCGACGCCGGGGGCCGTCAGCTCCGAGCTCTCGTCACCGATGCGGCGTGGGAGAGTGGCGATGCCGCAGCCGGACTTTCGCAGGGATTCCTCGCCTTCTTTGCTGAGCACGGGGAACTCCTCCGCGTCGCCGACCTGGCGGCGCTCGAGGGCGATGACCGCTTCCGTCAGCTCCGCACCCGGCTGTTCAACGGGGTGTTCCTGGCCCTCAAGGATCTTGCCCACGAGGCGCGGGCGGTGGGGGCGATTGACGCATCGGCATCGCCGGGCGGCATTGCGAGCGTGCTCACCACCATGCTCACCCAGGTCAGCTCGCACCGTCGGGGCTTCGAGTCGTGGGGCGTCTCAGCTGACGAACTCGCCGCAACGATGGCGGCGGTCATCGACGCCACGGTCCGTGGCGACGGCCGCGCCTCCCTCTGAGACG
>JAKMFW010000095.1 GCA_022425325.1 Acidimicrobiales bacterium
ACGGGGAAGGACTCCCGATCGCGGCGTTGCACGTCCACGGACCCGCCTACCGATTCCCGGACCCCGAACGCACCCACGACATCGGCCTCCAGTTGGCCGACGCCGCTGCCGGCATCACCGAACAGCTGTCGGACTGATCAGTCCGCCGGATCCGATGTCGAAAGGTCGTAGGAGGCAATGGTGCAGCTGACCGCGAAGATCGGGATCGGTTCCATGAAGTGCACCGTGCCCTGTGCCCCACCCGCTGCCGCGCTGACGGCAAGGAAGGTGCGGATCTCGAAGCCGCCCTGGCCCGCGTCGGCGTAGACCTGGAGATCGTCGTAGTCGAGCAGTGCATCGCGATCGTTGTCGCACCACTTCACCATGAAGTCCTGGTCCCACTCCCAGTTGATCTTCCCGGAATCGGGGGTGGCAGGCCAGTGCGAGATCCCACCCGTACCGATGATGGCGACCTTCTCCGGCACAGCATCGACGGCTCGCCGCAACGCTTCGCCGAAGGCCCATGCCCGATGCAGAGGGGTGAGCGGAGGCCCCTGGCAGTTGATGTTCACCGGGATCACCGGAAGATCGAAGCGCGGTGTGAGGAAACTCAGCGGCACCGCGATGCCGTGATCGAAAAGCCACTCTTCCGCGTAGGCGATGTCGACCGTGTTCATCACCTCGGTGATGACTCGCTCGGACAGGTCTCGATCGCCCGTGGCCCGGAACCGCTCGATCCCGAGCCAACCCGGATCCTCGATCGGGCCGTCGTAGAAGTCGGCCATCCCGATGGCGAAGCTCGGCATGTTGTTCATGAAGAAGTTCGCGAAGTGCTCGGCGGCAATCACGATCACCGCCTCCGCGCCGCTCGCCTCGAGGTCGGCCCGCATGCCGTCGAACGCGCCATAGAAGGCATCGCGCACCTCTGGATCGGCGAGGTCTTTGCGGCCGCGGATACCCGGGGCGTGACTGCACACGCCGGCGTAGACGAGCGGCATTACGCCACCTCAAGCTTTCGGGTCGGATCCATCACTCCACTCCTCTGTCCTGCCCGAGCGATTCGCTGTGGGCTCGGGTTCCCTCGTAGCCGGTGATGGCGTACACGCCCGCACGCACGGGCCCGTGATCGTCGATGCCATCTCGCATGCGTTGGAGGTAGTCCTGCCACTCGATCTGATGGAAGGCCGCGAAGTGCATGAGGATCTGCCCGTTCACGCCGAGCACATAGAGCTTCCCGATATCGGGGGCCGTGAGCGCCTCGGCCTCCTCGTCGCTGAGCGCGTACGGCTCCAGCACGGCGCGCCGATCGGCGGTGTACGCCTCCTGCAACTGAGGGCTCCGGTTGAGCTCGAAGAGAAACTTCTGCACGTAGTAGAGGCTCATGCTGACAGGTCCGGCACGGCGTGGGTGTCGAGGGCGATCGCGATGTTCTTCGTCTCCATGTAGAAGTCGAAGCTCCAGTCACCACCGTCGCGACCGATGCCACTGGCCTTGGTACCACCGAACGGGGTGGGCAGATGACGGACGTTCTGGGAGTTGACCCAGATCATTCCGGCTTCGAGTGCGTGACTGACCCGGTGGGCCCGGCCGACGTCGCTGGTCCACAGGTATCCGGCGAGGCCGTAGTCGACGTCGTTGGCGATGCGAACCGCATCGCGTTCGTCGGTGAACGGGATAGCAGTGAGCGCAGGTCCGAAGATCTCCTCTTGGGCGATACGCATCTCGGCGCGACCGCCGGTGAAGAGCATCGGTGACACCCAGTTGCCGCCGTCGGGAGCGTCGGCCCACGGCGTGCCTTCGTGCACGGTGGCACCGTCATCCGCAGCGATGCTGCGATAACGCTCGACCTTCTCGCGGTGGCGGGGGTGGATGAGCGGGCCGATCACCGACGACGGGTCGAGCGGGTGACCGACCGGGATGTGACGCATCTTTTCGACGAGGCGTCCGGTGAACTCGTCGTAGATCGACTCCTGCACGAGCACACGACTCGAACTGGTGCAACGCTCACCGTTGAGGCTGTAGATCATGAAGGTGACGGCGTTCAGTGCTCGGTCGAGATCGGCGTCGTCGAAGACGATCACCGGATTCTTGCCGCCGAGCTCGAAGTGCACCCGCTTCAGCGTCGGCGCGCCCTGTGCCTGGATCATCGAACCGGTGGACGACTCGCCGACGAATGCGATCGCCTTGATCAGCGGGTGCTCGGTGAGCGACGCACCGGCGGACTCGCCCATTCCGTGCACGACGTTCAGCACACCCGGCGGCAGGCCCGCCTCAAGCGCGATCTCCGACAGGAGTTGTGCGGTGTAGGGCGACCATTCGGCCGGCTTGTGCACCACCGTGCAACCGGTGGCGAGCGCCGGGGCAATCTTCCAGGTGCTCAACATGAACGGCGTATTCCACGGTGTGATCACGCCGACAGGGCCGATCGGATGGCGAGTCGTGTAGTTGACGTGGTCGGCTGACGGCAGCGACAGCCCGTCGGCAGCACTCGGCGCCCGGTCGGCGAAGAAGCGGAAATTGTCGGCTCCTCGCAGGGCAGCCGCCGACATGAACCGCATGGTCTGGCCGGTGTCGACGCACTCGGTGACGGCAATCTCGTGACGGCGTTCGACGATGAGGTCGGCCACGGCATGCAGGATCGCCTTGCGCTCGGTGCCGGAACGGCTGCGCCAGTCAAGGAACGCGTCGTGGGCCGCCTGCGCTGCGGCGTCGATGTCGGCTGCGTCGCCGGCGGCGACCTCGCCGAGCACCCTCCCGTCGATCGGCGAGTAGTTCGTGAACGTCTCGCCCGATCTGCTCAGCACCCGTCGACCCGCAATCAGGTGCGGCAACGGTGCGTCGGCGTAGCGACCCATCGCCGACTGGGCGAGGGCGAGGTTCTCCTCATAGCTGGTGGCGGAGCCCGCCATCAGTGCTCTCCTCGATCTCGCATCGCGGTGGCGACATGGTTGCGGTTGACCCGGAACTCGGCGTCGATTTCCTGCACCTCCAACGACCAGGCGATGTCGAGCGCATCCGACTCCCCCATCGTGTGGGCTTCGGCGGCGTCGAGGATCTCGTCGATGAATGCCTTCTTGGTCTCGGCGTCACGGCCGGGACCGAGACGGGCCACCATCGCGATCATGGCGTTGGCTGGATCGGTATCGCCCACCCGGTAGTGGTTGCGAACGATCGCCCGGGTGCGGACACCACCGTGGGGGCCGATGCCGTTGGTGACCACGGCATCGTGCACGACACCGACGAGGGCATCAATGTCGTGGTGGTCGGCGACGTTGGCGGAGTACTCGATGATGACGTGCGGCACGGCATATGTTTAACATGTGTAGTATCTGCTCGCCAACGGCACGCAGAGACTGGAACCACCCGGGGGATGGATGCGACTGCTGAGCTACTCGATCGACGGCGACCACGGCTTCGGCCTGCTCACCGCCGACCGTGCAGGCGTGATCGATCTCGGATGCCGCCTCGACGCTGAGGACCTCGGCGCGTTGCTTGCGGGCGAGGGTCTCGATGCAGCCCGTCCGTTCCTTGACGAGCCCTCCGATCACGCAGTGGCCGACATCGTCTTCGAGCGCCTGCTTCCCTCCCCCGGCAAAATCTTCTGCATCGGCGTCAACTACGGCGGCCGGGCCCAGGAGTACGACGATCCTGCCGACGCCGCATACCCGTCGGTATTCGTGCGCTTCCCACCGTCCTTCACCGGGCACGAGCAGCCGGTGATCCGTCCACCCGAAAGCGAGCAACTCGACTACGAGGGCGAGATCGTCGTCGTCATCGGCCGCCACCCTGACGGGAAGGCGGGCCGCCGCATCCCGATGGCCGAGGCCCGTTCGCACATCGCCGGCGTGTCGCTCGGCAACGAAGGCACGATCCGTGACTGGGTGCGGCACGCGAAGTTCAATGTCACCCAGGGCAAGAACTGGCCGAACACCGGCTCGATGGGGCCATGGCTGGTGCCGATCGACGAGATCCCGCCATTCGACGAGCTGTGGATCCAGACCCACGTCAACGGCGAACTCCGTCAAGACGACAGTCCCGCCACGATGAAGTACTCCATCGAGTACCAGGTCCACTACCTGTCGACCTTCTGCGAGCTCCAGCCCGGCGATGTCATCTACACCGGTACGCCGACCGGCGCCGGCGCCCGTTTCGATCCGCCGATCTGGCTGACGCCCGGCGACGTCGTCGAGGTCTCGGTGCCCGAGATCGGCACGCTGCGAAATCCGGTCGCTGCCGAGTTCGACGGCCCGACCGACATCGTCCCACCGGAGAAGCAGTGAGCACCGAGCCACTCCCGATGCGCCCGTTCTCCGCGTCGCTGCCCATGGCCTTGCTGCTCGCCCGCGAGGCGACCATGCGGAGATTTCGGCCGTCACTCGCCGAACACGGCCTCACCGAGCAACAGTGGCGGGTGCTCCGAGCGCTCGCCTCAGCCGATCAGCCGATCGAGGTCTCCGTCCTGGCCGAACGCACGGCGCTGCTCGCACCCTCGGTCACCCGCATCGTCGCCCGTCTCGCCGACGACGGCATGATTCGCCGCGACGCCGTCGTGGGCGACGCACGCCGATCGACGCTTGCCCTCACCACGAGAGGGCGGCGCCTCGTCACCCGCATTGCGCCGCAGTCCGAGGCGACCTACGCCGGGATCGAGGCCGCCTTCGGCGCCGACCGACTGGCCGCCCTGCTCGATGAACTCGACGATCTCACCGTCGTGCTCGACGCCGTCGACGACGCCCGGGAGGCCTCGTGACCCTCACCATGAGTCCTGAGCAGATCGCTGCCGAAGCCGCACTGCTCGACGAGGCCGAACGCACACGAACCCAGATACGCCAGACCACCTCCGTGTATCCCACCATGACGATGGACGACGCCTATGCGATCCAGAGCGCATGGCTCGACATCAAGGTCGAGCGCGGCGAGGCAGTCGTCGGCCACAAGATCGGGCTCACCTCGCGAGCGATGCAGGCGGCGATGAAGATCGACACGCCCGACTCGGGCTTCCTCACCGCCGACATGGTGTTCGAGCCGAACACCACCATCGACGCCGCTCGCTTCACCGACCCGAAGCTCGAGATCGAGCTTGCCTTCGTGCTCGCCACCGACCTCGCCGGCAGCGACCTCACCATCGACGATGTACTCGACGCCACCGACTTCGTGACCCCCTCGATCGAACTGATCGCCGCCCGGTCGTTCCGGGTCGATGCCGAGACCGGACGCACCCGCACGGTCCTCGACACCATCAGCGACAACGCCGCCGACGCCGGCATCGTCTGCGGCGGACACCCGGTCGGTCCGCGAGAGGTCGATCTTCGATGGATCGGCGCCATGGGAAGCCGCAACGGCGTCATTGAGGAGACGGGCCTCGCTGGCGGGGTGCTCGGCCACCCGGCCAACGGCATCATCTGGCTGGCCCGCCGCTACGCCGAACAGGGTCTCTCGCTCGAAGCGGGCCAGACGATCCTCGCTGGCTCCTTCACCCGCCCGATCGACATCGCAGCCGGGGACGAGTTTCACTTTGACTTCGGCGACCTCGGCTCGTTCGGACTGGAATTCTCATGAGCAGCGACGACCACAAGCGGGGCTACCACCAGGAGCGTGGCGAGACGCCACCACCCCCGAGCGGCTGCCCGGTGCACCAGACATGGAGTCCACTGAACGACGACTATCTCGCCGACCCGTACGAGATCGCCATCCAGCTTCAGGCCGATCACCCGACCTTCTACTCGCAGCAGCTCAACTATCTCGTCGTCACCGAGATGGACGAGATCGATCGCATCTTTACCGACCACGAAACCTTCGCCTCGGTCAATGTGCAGGACCCGGTCTTCCCACTGAGCGCCGAGGCGCAGGACGTGTTGGCGGTGCCGGATTACAACCCGATCGCGGTGATGTCGAACCGTCCCGAGCCCGACCACGGTCGCATCCGCCACTTCACACGCCAAGGGTTCAGCAACCGGAGGATCCAGACCCTCGAGCCGTACATCCGCCGCCGCAGCAACGAGCTGATCGACACCATGATGGAGGCCGGTTCGCCGGCTGAATTCGTCGAGGCGTTCGGCTTCCCGCTTCCCGGCGAGACCGTCTTCCGCTTCATCGGCTTCCCGGAGACCGACGACGATCAACTGAAGGTCTGGTGCGCAGAGCGCAAGGGCTTCTCATGGGGCAACCCCACCGGAGCAGAACAGGCCCGTATCGCTGCGGACATGGTGAGCTACTGGCGCTACTGCCGGGAGTTCGTCGCCCAGAAGCGCGAACACCGGGGCGACGATCTCGCATCGGAGTTGATCACTGCCCACGAGAACCACCCCGACGACCTGACCTACCGAGAGGTCGAGTCGATCATCTACGGCCTCTCCTTCGCCGGCCACGAGGCCGTCACCGCCCTCATCTGCAACACCCTCCAATGCCTGCTCCCCCGCCGCGACCAGTGGGATCAGATCTGCAACGACCCGTCACTCATCCCGAATGCGATCGAGGAGGTGCTGCGGTTCAACTCGTCACAGATCTCATGGCGTCGAATCACCGCGACGGACACGACGGTCGGCGGCTTCGACGTCCCCGCGGGTACCGGCATCTTCCTCAACTTCGCCTCGGCCCATCGCCAGACCGACATCTGGGACGATCCCGACAAATTCGACATCCACCGCCCAAACGCCAACCGTCACATTGCGTTCGGCAAGGGTGTGCACTTCTGTCTCGGGGCCAAGTTCGCCAAGTTCGAGACCGGACTCATGCTCGAGGTACTGGCCGAGCGCCTGCCCTCGCTGCGACTCGTCGAGCAGGCGTTCGACTACTTCCCGAACATCACGTTCCGGGGCCCCGAACAGCTGCACCTAGCCTGGGACTGACATGAGCGTTCCCGCCGATCACATCGTCGACGAGTTCCGAGCGGCCCTCGACCACAACGCCGTCCTGACCGGCGGCGACGCCGACCCCTTCCTGCTCGACCC
>JAKMFW010000100.1 GCA_022425325.1 Acidimicrobiales bacterium
GGACCCCACATGGGATCACCGGCGTGGTTCTTCCAGACACGAGCGCGAAGGGTCGCCGCCGTCGGCGGCTTTCCGCTGCGGCTCAGCATCAAGGGGTCGGCGCCGACGCTCCAGCGCCCGCGAGGCATCGACGGCTCCACGATGAAGGGCGTGTCGGGGTCGAAGGTGCCGAGCAGTGGTTCGACCCCGGATTCGCTGAACGTGCCGAGCCGGACCGGCTCACGGAGCGACGCCGCCGGCCGGCGTGGGTTGGGCCGGACAAGCTGGTTGTCGGCATCGATCGCCACCGTTTCGTGCGATGTGGTCCAGGTGACTCGAAGACTCGACGTTCCGTACGCATCGCGAAGGGTGGACCGGACGGCAGCGTCGTCCTCGGCTCGCTGTCGGCGACGGGCCTCGAGGCGTTCCGCTCGGGTGCCGTGGTGTTGCTCGCTCTCGGGGACGAACCGGCCTCGGCTCGTATTGCCGAGCCAGTCGAGCACGATCCAGATGGCCCCTGCGATGACCCAGACACTGACAAACGAGAAGACGACCCGATCGCCGGAGAGGATCTCGTCGATGAACTCGCCAATCATCGGGAGGCATCGAGAGCGACGATCGCATCGACGATGCCATCGATGACAGCCTGCTCATCGGCGTCGAGAAGGACGCGGGCATTGGCAGGCGCAGGGCCCTCGCCCGCTCGCCCGCCCGGCCGGTCGTCGACGACGGTCATGCCGCGAGTGATCGTGCCCGACAGTTCGACCTCGACGGGACGCTCGACACCGGTGAAAAGTTCGGGCGCCACGACCGACATCACCGCAGTGGCGTCGTGGATCGGTGCGCCGTCGCGCCCGGTGATCTCGTCGGCACGGGCAACGGCGAAGTCGAGAAGGTCGGCGGCGAGAGTGGCGGCCGGGCCGCCTGCTGCTCGCATGCGATCGCGGTCGGTTGCGCCCATCAGGACTCGATGAGTGACGTCCAGTCCGACCATCGTGGTCATCGGGAACTCGCGGAACACGATCGCCGCAGCCTCGGGGTCGGCCCAGACGTTGAACTCGGCAACTGCGGTCACGTTGCCGACATGGGCACCGCCACCCATGATCGTGAACCCACCGAGCCGGCTCGGCAGAGAGGGATCGCGGCGCAGCGCCAAGGCGATGTTGGTGAGTGGTCCGACGGCCACCAACTGGAGATCGTCGACCGAACGGGCCATGTCGAGGATGAAGCCCACCGCATCATCGGAGTCGATATCACGGTCGAGGTCCGGGATCTCGACCGAGCCGAGACCGGTCGGGCCGTGAACGTAGGCGGCATCGATCGTCGGGGCGATCAGCGGGCGTGTGGCGCCACGGTGAACCGGGATGTTGCGGCCACTGACCTGGGCGACAGCGAGCGCGTTATGGGTCGTATGCTCGATCCCGACGTTGCCGTTCACCGTTGTGATGCCCACAAGGTCGGTGAGCTGGGCGGCGGCCAAGAGCGCGATGGCGTCGTCGAGGCCGGGGTCGCAGTCGATCAGCATCGAGAGGCGTGACATGGCGACGATGCTACGGGCGAGCGCCGCCGGCCGCAGGTCAGTCGCCGATGAGGCGCCCGACCTCGTCGGGGGTCGGCAGCGATGGCTGCGCCCCCGGACGCTGGGTCGTGGCCGCACCAACCCGGACGGCCCAATGGGTCGCCTCGACCAGATCTAGCCCGCGCACCAGGCCATCGGCGAGCGCGCCACAGAACGAATCACCCGCCGCCGTGGTGTCGACCGGACGCACAACGGGAGCGGGCACGTGGGTCGCCTCGCCGTCGAGCACCACGAGGGCACCCTCGGCGCCGAGGGTGACGATCACCGACGGGCTCGGCAGACGGATCGCGAGCTCGGCGGCAGTGGCTCGGTCGACGGGGCCGTCGTGGCCGGCGATGGTGGCGAGTTCCGTCTGGTTGGGCACGAGCACGTCGACGTCGGCGAGCAGCGACATCGGGAGGGGTTCCGGCGAAGCAGGTGCCGGGTTGAGGATCACGGTGCCGCCCGCTCGGGCGGCGGCAGCGGCAACGGCGTCGAGCGGCACCTCGAGCTGCAGAAGGGTGACGGCGGCGGTATCGAGGACGGCGCCAGCTGCCTCGATGTCGGCGGGCGCGACCCGGCCATTCGCGCCGGGACTCACCACGATCGCGTTGTCGCCGTCGGCTCCGACCGAGATCAACGCGACGCCGTTGGGGACATCGGCGGTGGTGAGGAGATGGCGGGTGTCGACGCCGTCACCGTCGAGGGCGGATCGGAGCATGGTGCCGCCCTCGTCATCGCCGAGACGCCCGATCATCGCAACATGTCGTCCGAGGCGTGCAGCCGCGACGGCCTGGTTGGCGCCCTTGCCGCCGGGGATCCGACGCAGGTCGCCTCCGAGGACGGTTTCCCCGACCAGCGGGATGGTGTCGACCTCGACGACGAGGTCGAGGTTTGCGCTACCGACGACGGCGATCTCGGTCATCGGATCAGCGGACCACGCCGTCTTCGAGCTCGTACAGGCGCTTGACCGCACCGACGAGGATCTTGCGGGCGAGCTTGGGGCTCTCGTCGAGCAGCGATGAGAACTCGCGCCGGTTGAGGGTCTCGACCACCATCGGGCTCTCGGCGGTGACGGTGGCCGTGCGGGGCACGCCGGCGATTACGGCGAGCTCGCCGAAGAAGTCGCCCGGGCCGAGGGTGGCGACAAGGCGCCCGTTGCGGCGCACGCTGGCCTCGCCGTCGACGATGATCATGAAGTCACGTCCGGTGGTGCCCTGCACGGTGAGATCTCGGCCCTGACGCACATCGGTCGTCGTCATGTACGACGCGACCTTCTTGATCTCCTTGCCGGTGAGCTCGGAGAACAGTTCGATGCTGGCGAGGCGTTCGACCAACGACGACATGTGCATGCACCCCCGAATGAGCGATCGTCCCCGCTCGGGACGGTCCCGTGTCTATCAGAAGACGGCGACCGGGCTGACTGGTGCGCCGCAGCCGCCGACGAAGGGCTCGGGGTTCGCTGCGAGGAAGAAGGTGTGGCGGCCCTCCTCGGCGCAGGCGACCGACAACGCCTCGAGATCCCAGATCTGTCCGGTGGTGAGTCCCATGTCGACGATCGCCAGGCAGTGGACCGCGAGCATGTTCTCGGGCTCCGGGCCAGGAAAGACCTCGAAGGTCAGGACGTCGTCGGCGACCGCAGCGACGTCGTTGCGGTGGAACCACCGACACGCGTCGATGCCCGGGCCGGGGTTCGAGGCGTCGCCGGCGGGACCCATGATGTACGAGAGCCCGCCACCGTCCTTGAACGAACGGATTCGGCCCGTGCGGATCAGCACGATGTCGCCGGGCCGCATCTCGACGCCCGCCCACGCAGCCGTCTCGTCGAGTTCGTCACTCGTGATCTCGTGACCGCCGGGGAGTTGGTCGACTCCTCGCATCGCAGCGACATCGAGGAGCACGCCGCGACCGACAAGCGTGCGTACGTTCTCGATCCCGAGCACGGTCGATCCGCCAAGTGCAGTGACGGTGTCGGCCGGGACACCGTTGTACAGCGAGCCTGCGTAGCTGACATGGCCGAGTGCGTCCCAGTGGGTCGCAGCCTGCAAACCCATCACGACATGGTCGTCGTTGAAGTGGGGGACCATGGCGTTGCCGTCGGGGTCGCCGAGATCCGGGTTGTTGATGTAGTTCATCGCCCGCAGTGGGTTGACCCGGCCGGGTATCGAACCGATCTGGGGTCCGTTCGGCGAGAGATCGATCGCCATCGGGACCCGCCGACCCGAACGGATTGTCGACGCAGCGTGGGCAACGGCTTCGTCGGTGAGCAGGTTGAGCGTGCCGAGGCGGTCGTCGTCACCCCACCGGCCCCAGTTGCGGACTTCGGTACTGATCTCGTGGAAGCGATCGTTGAACGACATGGAGTCCTTCCTAGTAGCCGGCGTCGATGTCGACCAGCCCGTCGAGGGGTTCACCTGCGCGCCAGGCGAGGTAATTGTGGTGGAACGTCTCGATCATTGTCTCGTACGCGCCCGGGCCCATCCACGAGGTGTGGGGTGTGAGGAGCACCTTGGGGTGGTGGTACATCCAGTGCCCCTCGGGCAGCGGCTCGGGGGTGCAGACGTCGAGCGAGGCCCGGGCGATCGTGTCGTTGTCGAGCGCAGTGCGCAGTGCGTCCTGGTCGACGAGGGTGCCCCGGGCGATGTTGCAGAAGTGCACGCCCGGCTTCATTTTCGCAAAGAGTTGGGTGTCGAACATGCCCTGGGTGTCGGGGGTCGAGGGAGCGGCGACCACGACATGATCGGCTTCGCCGATCACGGTCGCGATGTCGTTCACCACGGTCATGCCCGGGTGGGGTGCGTCGGTGCCTCGTCGGCGGACGCTGATGACGTTCATGTCGAGCGCAAGTGCGAGGCGGGCGACCTCGGACCCGATGCCACCCATGCCGAGAATCACGACGGTGGCGCCCCGCAGGGTTCCGACTCGGAAGTCGGGTCGGGACCAATCGGCCGGTGGTTGGTCGAGGAAGACGTCGGGGAGTCCCTTGGCGGCTGCGAGCATCTGGGCGAAGACCCACTCGCCGATCAATTCGCCGCTGATGCCGCGTGAGCAGGTGAGTGTCTGTCCCTGGAGGGCGTCGAACGGGAAGCTGTCGACACCGGTGCCGACGGTGTGCACCCACCTCGGACTCCGGGCCAGCAGGTCGGCGAGGTTGGGGCCGCCGTCGGTGCGGGTCAAGACGACCTCGCCGTCGATATCGGGAGGGATCTCGCCTTCGCGTGGGCATTCGACGACGCGTATCCCCGGCCACTCGTGGACCTGGGACGGAAGCGGGAACTCACTGTGGTTGATGACGACGGTTTCCGTGGTGTCGGACATGGCGTGGGACCGTACCCGCCGAGACCCCCGCAAGGAATCGGAGTACGGTTGGGCGGGACGGTGATGCGGGTATGACGGCTCTCTATCTTTTTTGTGCGGCGGTCGGCATTCCGTTGCTGCTGTGGTTCTCCTTGGCCGGCGATGCCGATGGTGGCGACGGGTTCGGCGACGCCGATGCCGACGGCCCCCTTGCGTTCTTGTCGTTGTCGACGTTGTCGTTCGTGCTGGGGTTCTTCGGCCTGACCGGTCTGTTGCTCGACATCGTCGGTACCGCTGGTCTCCTCACCTTGCTCGTGGCGATCATCACCGCCATCGCCGCCGGCGCCTTCAACAGCGCGGCCTTTCGTTGGCTTCGAAGAAACTCCAACTCCAGCGAGGTCATGGACCACGAACTCGAGGGCATGATCGCCGACGTGGCCCTCCCGATCAGCGGCGAACACCGTGGCAAGATCGTCCTCACGAAGGCCGGCGCTCGCGAACAGATGACCGCGACCCCGGTCGACGGCTCCACGATCGATCCGGGGGAGCGCGTCGTGATCGTCCGGGTGGAAGGCGGGGTCGCCCTTGTCGCACCCCTCGGACCCGATCTCGAACTCGGCTGACCCTTACTCGATTACCCGGCTCGCCGGGAACCAACCTCCGGTCCGGCCGGAGACAACCAGGAAAGAGAGACCACTGATGGCTACCGCAATCGCCTTGGCGATCGTCGCCGTGCTCGCCGTCCTTTTCGTGATCATGATCGTCAGTTCGCTGATCGTGATCTGTCCCCCCAACAAGGTCGCTGTGATCTCCGGTCGAACGCGCACCCTGTCGGATGGGCGAACGGTCGGCTATCGCATTCTCAAGGGTGGCCGCACGCTACGAATCCCGATCCTGGAGAAGGTCTCCTGGATGGATCTCAGCACGATTCCACTCGAGGTCTCGGTCACCAACGCCTACTCGAAGGGCGCGATCCCGCTCAACGTGCAGGGCATTGCCAACGTGAAGGTGTCGAGCGCGGAGGGTCTGCTCGAGAACGCCGCCGAGCGCTTCCTCGACCGCCCCACCGAACAGATCGGCCAGATCGCCAAGGAGACCCTCGAAGCCAACCTGCGCGGTGTGCTCGCCACGCTCTCGCCCGAAGAGGTCAACGAGGACCGGTTGAAGTTCTCTCATCAGCTGATCGACGAAGCCGACGACGACATCAAGACCTTGGGCCTCGAACTCGACGTGATGAAGATTCAGAACGTCACCGACGACAACCAGTACCTCGACTCGGTCGGCCGTCGACTTACGGCCGAGGTCGTCAAGCAGGCCCGTGTGGCCGAGGCCGAACGGATGGCCGAGTCCGAGGCAGCCGAGGCGGCCGCCCGAGAGCGAGCCCAGATCGCCACGGCGCAGGCCGACAAGAACATCGTCGAGGAGCAGAACCAGCTCCGTGTCCGCACCGCCGAGCTCGAAGCGATCGCCAAGGCGAAGGAGGAGGAAGCGTCCGTCGCCGGCGACATCGCGCGTGCCACCGCCGAGCAGGAGCTCGAGCAGCAGCGCATCGAGCTGGAGCGCCGACGCCTCGAGGCCGATGTCGTCACGCCCGCCAAGGCCAACCTCGAAGCCAAGCAGCTCGCCGCTCAGGCGGAGGCCGCCAAGATCATCGAGGACGGCAAGGCCCAGGTCGAGGTGTTCCAGCGACTGACGGAGCAGTACCAGGCCGCCGGCGACGACGGCCAGCGCATCTTCGTGCTTAACATGCTGCCGGAGCTCGTCGACAAGATCGTGTCGACGGTTAACAATGTCGACATCGACCGGGTCGCCATCGTCGACAACGGCGGCGGTCAGGGCGGGGGGATTCCCAGCCTCGTGTCGCAGCTGCCGGGTGCGGTCGTCTCGCTCACCGAACAGATCGAGGCCGCCACCGGTGTCGACATTCTCGGCTCGATGCGCAGCGACCAGGCGGATTCGGAGCTTCCTCCTCCGCCGCCAGCACCGGAAGCCTGACCGGTCGGCCAGTCGCTGTGTGACCTCGACGTCGGCGGGAAGTGGGCCCGTTGGCGTCTGGACGACCGAACTCGATTCGCATCGCCGGGGTCGGTTCGTCCACAGTTGACCGATGGCCGACGAGCCCCGACGCACGCAGGCGCAACAGGAGCGCCGCATCCGAATCCTGGAGACCGCCATGCGCCTAGCGGGCGAGGGTGGGTACGAAGCCGTGCAGATGCGTGCGGTGGCCGAGGAGTCTGGCGTCGCGCTCGGCACGATCTACCGCTACTACTCCGGCAAGGACGAGATGCTCATCGCCGGCCTCGCCGGCTGGCTGCGACGCACCCGTCGCCGGGTCGAGTCCGGTTCGCTTGCCGGCGACACGCCGGGCGACCGACTCGTCTTCCTGCTCGAGCGTTCAGCCGCTCACGCCCAGAACCGGCCCACGCTGATGGGCGCGTTGATCCGGGCGCTCGGCACGACTTCGCCGGCGGCGATCGAGCACAAGCTCGATGTCGACACCCAACTGCGGGCGCTGGTCGTCACCGCGCTCGGTCCTGATCGGGGACTCGATGCCGAGGGCATCGCCCGCGTGATCGGCCATGTGTGGTCTTCGGCGCTCTCTCGGTGGGTCAGCGGCATCGCCCCCGACGAAAGCGTGCAGGCCGAACTCACCCACGCGGCGAGAATGCTCGTCGGGACTCCCGCCCGGGTGTGATCATCGATTCCTGGGCGCCTCCACCAGTCGAGAGGTTGGGGCGGAGCGGGAACCCCCGGTTAGCATCCGGGCGTCCCACATTCAGGAGCTCGACATGACCGGACATCTCGAAGGCAAAAACATCGCAATCACCGGCGGTGGATCCGGCATCGGCAGGGCGATCGCCCTCGCCTGCGCCGACGAGGGCGCCAACATCGTCGTCGCCGACTACGGCGTGGCGATGGACGGCAGTGATCCGTCGAGCGAGGTCGCCGACGCCGTTGTCGCCGAGATCACGGCCAAGGGCGGCAATGCCGTCGCCGTCGCCGGTGATATCTCCCAGTTCGATGTCGGCGAGCAGGTCGTCGCCAGCGCCGTCGACAACTGGGGTTCGATCGACGGTGTCGTCTGCCCTGCGGGCGTGCTGCGTGAGCGCATGCTGTTCAACATGAGCGAAGACGAGTGGGATCACGTCGTCGCCGTGCATCTCAAGGGCCACTTCAACGTGTACCGAGCTGCGTTCGCCCGGATGCGCAAGCAGGAGACGGGCGGCTCGCTCGTGGGCTTCACCTCGGGTGCCTTCACCGCCTCCACGGCACAGGCGAACTACTCGGCGGCAAAGGGTGGCATCGTCAGCCTCACCCGTTCGGCGGCCATGACCGCAGCCAGCCTCCGCATGCGCGGCGGCCCCGCGATCAACGCCAACTGCATTGCGCCGGTTGCCAAGACCCGCATGAGCGAGAACGTCCCGTTCGAGATCGAGACCGGCGAACCCGAGGACATCGCCCCGATGGCGATCTACCTGCTCTCCGACGCCGGTCGTGATGTCAACGCCCAGATCTACACCGTTGTCGGTGGGCGCATCAGCGTCTGGAACCAGCCGATGGAGGTCCGCACGATGATGGCGGGCGACGATGGCTGGACCCCGGAGTCGATTGCCGATCGTTTCGACGAGGTCGGGCAGGAACCCAATCCGTTCATCGCTGACCTTGAACGTCGCATGGCGGAGATGGCCACCGAGAAGGGCGAGTGATGCCCACGCCGCCGGCCGGTCGCGAGTTGCTCGCCGGCAAGCGGGTGGTCGTTACCGCGGCGGCCGGGACCGGTATCGGCTCTGCCGTTGCGGAACGTTGCCTGCTCGAGGGCGCGCAGGTTTTGATCTCCGACATCCACGAACGCCGACTCGGCGAGACCGCCGACCGTCTCGCCGAGGCCACCGGCGTCCGACCGCACACGGCGATCTGCAACGTCACGGTCGAGGATGATGTGCAGGCGCTTGTGGCGGCGGCGGTCGAAGCCATGGGCGGCATCGACGTGATGATGAACAATGCCGGGCTCGGCGGACAGGTCAAGCTCGTCGACATGACCGACGAGCAATGGTCGTCGGTGCTCACCGTCACCCTCGACGGCACGATGCGTTGCACCCGAGCCGTCATGCGCCACATGATCGACGCCGGTATCGAGGGCGCAATCGTCAACAACGCATCGGTTGTCGGGTGGCGAGCCCAGGCCGAACAGTGCCATTACGCCGCCGCAAAGGCGGGTGTGATGGCACTCACCCGGTGTGCGGCGATTGAGGCCGCCGAACACGGCGTCAACATCAATGCGGTTGCGCCGAGCATCGCCATGCACGCCTTTCTCGAGAAGGTCTCCGACCCGGATCTTCTCGACGATCTCGCTGCAGGCGAGGCGTTCGGTCGGGCCGCAGAACCGTGGGAGGTTGCCAACGTGATGGTGTTCCTCGCCAGCGATCTTGCAGGGTATATGACGGGCGAAATCGTGTCGGTCAGCTCTCAGCATTCCTGACGGGCACTTCCCAGCCCAGACGGCAGGTGGTAAACCCTTTGGTGCGGGCCGTGCGTGGCGCAGCCCGTCCATCGACCTTGGGGGATTTCGATGCACGTTCATTTTGCCCGTACGAGCCTGGCGAGGCTGCTCGCCCTGCTGTTGGCCTTCGTGATGATCGCTGCGGCCTGTGGCGGGAGCGACGACAGCGATGACAACGCTGCCGACACGCCGTCGGACAGCGACACCGGTAGCGACGAGTCGTCCGATGACGACGCTGGCGACGGCGACTCGGTCGTGCCGACCATCACTGCGCCGGAAGAGGAGGAGGTTGCCGAGGAAGAGATCCAGCGCGGCGGCGTCCTTCGGGTCGCAATGGAGGCCGATGGCGACGGCATCAACCCGGTCGCCAACAACTTCGCGAACTCCGCCTACCTGATGGGCCAGTCGATCTTCGATCCGCTGTTCACGCTCGACCAGGACGGCAACTGGTTCCCGTATCTGGCGGAGTCCGCGAGCCCAGTTGAGGGCACGAGCTCGTGGCAGATCACGCTGCGTCAGGGGGTCACGTACCACGACGGTTCGGAGATGACCGCTGACGACATGATTGCGGCGTTTGAGGCGCAGCTTGCCGATCCGATCATCTCGCTTGCGGTGGCTCCGTCGTTCCCGGCGGAGAACCGTGTTGAGCGGATCGATGACTACACGGTGCAGTACAACCTGCTGCGCCCGTCGGCTCACTTCCCGACCAACCTGACCAGCCAGCTCGGCATGGTCCCGTCGGCAAGCTACATCGCCGCGGCGGCTGAGGATCCGACGATGGACCAGATGCCGATCGGGCAGGGTCCGTTCAAGATCGTCAGCCGCACCCAAGACGACAAGACCGTCGTCGAGCGCAACGAGGACTACTGGCAGGGCACCGACAACATCTACCTCGACGGCATCGAATTCCTGCCGATCACCGACGCCGCGATCGCTGCCGAGCGTGTGGCCGCAGGAGACATTGATCTCGTCGTGACGTCGAGTGCCGACGCAATCTTGACGCTGCGTGACGCCGAAGGTGTGAGCACCATCGAGAACGTCTACTCATCAGAGAACGACATCATGATGAACACTCGGGCTGCGCCGTTCGACGATATCCGGGTGCGTCAGGCGCTGACCTACGCAACGGACCGTGAACGCCTCTCTTCGCTGATCAACCAGGGCACGTCGCCGTTGGCCGACTCGATGTTCCACCCGGACCTCATCTGGAACAACCCTGACGTGGTTCAGGAGGGCAACATGCCTGAGCTGGCCGGCCCCCTGGTCGAGTCCTACTGCGCGGACGTGCCGGACAACTGCACCGACGGCAAGATCGACATGGAGCTCCAGTACTCGGGCCCGTCGGTGACTCAGACCCGTATCGCCGACATCCTCACTGCTGGTTGGGAGCCGTTCTTCAACGTCACTGAGCAGGAGTTGTTGCAGGACTCCCACATCCTTGAAGTCGCAATCGGCCAGTTCCAGGTCGTGACGTGGCGCCAGTTCGGTGCGGTCGAGCCTGACAACGAGGTTGTGTGGCTTGAGTGCGCCACCGCTGAGGGCTTCATCACGCTCAACTGGGTGCGTTGGTGCAGCCCGGAGCGCGATGAGTTGCTCTACGCCCAGCGCGCCACCGACGATCTCGACGCCCGCGTCGAGATGTGGCGTGAGATCCAGGCGGAGATGAACGAGTCCTACGCGTACATCTTCACCACCCACGCCAACTGGACCATCGGCTTCGGTGACCAGGTAAACAACCTGTGCGGACAGACCGGCCCAGGTGGAGAGACCCTGTTCTGTAACAACCAGGGACGGATGTTCTTCCACAACGTCTGGCTCGGCGAGGGCTGATCCAAGCAAGCGGACGAATCGTCACCGGCAGCACATCAAGATCTCGAGGAGTACGCACGTGGCTCGTTTCATCGCACGCCGCGTCGTGCAGTTGATCCTGGTGTTGCTGTCGGTGACGTTCATCGCCTTCGGCGCCCTGAACTTTCTCGGCGACCCCCTCGTCAACATCGTCGGCCCGCTTGCGGCCATCGACTACTGCGACGAGGTGGAAGCGGGGCTCCGCGAGGACTCCTACACGTCCATCAACAACTCCAGGGGCGATTGCGAGATCATCGGTGAGGCCAAGGCTGATTTCGGTCTGGACAAGCCCGTCATTCAGCGGTACTTCACGTGGCTGGGCAACATCATCACCGGCGATCTCGGAACCTCGTTCCAGACCCAATTGCCGGTTAGTGAGATCATCGCCCAGAAGCTGCCGAAGTCACTGATGCTGATGGTGATGGCCCAGATCATTGCGCTGGCCGTTGCGATCCCCGTTGGTGTGTATTCGGCCTATCGGGCGGGCAGAGCCGTCGATCGAGCGACCTCGGTGGCGTCGTTCGGTCTGCTCTCCATCCCGAACTTCGCGTTTGGCGTCATCGTCTTGCAGTTCTTCGCTCTGCGAAATCAATGGCTTCCCGCGTCCTTCGACGACACGTCCATCGGAACGCGGATCCACTCACTCATCCTGCCGGCAACCGTTCTCGGTCTCGGTATCGCCGCGACCTACCAGCGCCTCCTGCGCACCGACCTCCTCACCACGTTGCAGGAGGACTTCGTGCACATGGCCCGCGCGAAGGGCATGACCGACCGTCACATCATGACCCGCCATGCGCTGCGACCCTCGCTGTTCTCACTCATCACGGTGTTCGGCGTGAGCACCGGTGCGCTGATCGGCGGCTCGCTCGTGATCGAAGGCATCTTCTCGATTCCGGGCATCGGTTCGGAGATCGTCACCGCCGTGGTCCGTGACGACTTCCCGGTCGTGCTCGGCTCGGTGGTCGTGATCGCAACCGGCTTCGTCGTGATCAACTTCTTCGTCGATCTCCTCTACACCTGGCTCGATCCTCGGGTGCGTGCTTCATGACCAACTCCGTTGCCTTCACCACCGTGGTAGATGACATCGACGACGAGGCGCTCGACGACGCCGTCAAGAAGCGGCTCGGATTCGGGTTCTGGGTCGCCATCTCCTGGATCGGGCTCGTCTCGCTCGCGGCGCTCCTCGCTCCGTGGCTGCCGATCGCTGATCCGAACGAGATCGCCAACGGTGCGCCACGCGATGGCATCCTCGGCGACAACTTTATGGGCACCGACGCGCTCGGACGCGATGTGTTTGCCCGCACGATCTGGGGAGCTCGGATTTCGCTCGGAGTTGGATTCCTCGGCATCCTTCTCGGGATCGTCGTCGGTGGTGCCATCGGGATCGCCGCCGGGTACTTCAAGGGCCTCACCGATCAGGTCATCAGTTTCGTGGTCTTCAGTCTCCTGTCGTTCCCGTCCCTCGTGCTGGCCCTGCTCATCACCGCATCGCTCAATCGCAGCTTCCTGACGGTGGCGATGACCCTCGGCATCGTCGGCATCGCCCCGATCAGTCGTCTCGCGCGCGCTACCACGATCCAGTTCGCCGAGCGCGAGTTTGTACAGGCAGCTCGAGTCATCGGGGCCAAGAGCCGACGCATCATCATCAAGGAACTGCTGCCCAACGTTTTGGTTCCGATGGGTGCGCTCACGCTTCTCGGCATGGGTATTTCCATCGTCGCTGAGGGCGGCCTCGCCTTCCTTGGCCTCTCGGTCGAGGGTGAGGCGATCTCGTGGGGCAAGTCGATCGTCGATGGTTCCCAAACTCGCGATCTCAACCAGAACTCGCACGTTGCCTTCGTGCCGATCTTCGCCATGTTCTTGACTGTGATGGCGCTGAACTTCGCCGGCGACCGGATCCGTGAATACACCGATGTCAGGGAGACGGCGTTCTGATGGGCGATCCGCAGCTCACTGTTGAAGACCTTTACGTTCGCTTCCCGACCTCTCGCGGAACGGTCGAGGCCGTGAACGGCGTCAATTTCACCCTGGAGAAGGGGCAGATGCTCGGCATCGTCGGCGAGTCCGGCTCGGGCAAGTCGGTCACCGCCAAGACGCTCATGAACCTCCTGCCTCGCACCGCCGAGGTCGACGGCAACATCACCTTCGAGGGAGACGATGTCCGAGCCGTCGCCAAGGAGCGCCGCAAGCACTTCTGGGGCGTCAAGATGACGATGGTCTTCCAGGATCCGATGACCTCGCTCAACCCGGTGAAGCGCTGCGGTGAGCAGATCACCGAAACACTCCGCTACCACCTCGGCGACGACAAGGCGACGGCCAGGAAGAAGGCCATCGACCTGCTCGAGCAGGTCGGCGTACCCGAGCCGGCCAAGCGCGTCGATCAATACCCGCACGAACTCTCCGGCGGCCTGCGGCAACGAGTCGTGATTGCGATGGCGCTTGCCTGCGAGCCGTCGCTGTTGATCGCCGACGAACCCACGACTGCCGTCGACGTGACGGTGCAAAAGCGGCTCCTTGATCTGCTCGACGGGCTTCGCCGTGACCGAGGCATGTCGATGATCCTCATCACCCACGACCTCGGTGTCGCCCGGGGCCGCTGCGACGACGTGGCGGTGATGTACGGCGGCCGACTCGTCGAGCGGGCACCAACCGAAACCCTCTTCGCCGACTCCCGGCACCCGTACACCGAGGCGCTGCTGCGCACGATCCCGCGCATCGATCAGCCGAGCCACACGCGACTCGAGCCGATCGCCGGCCGCCCGCCGGAACTCATCGATCCGGCTGAGGAGTGCGCCTTCGCGCCTCGCTGCCGTTACGCCCAGCCCGACTGCCTCGGAACAATCCCTCCGGTCGGTGGCGTGAGGGGTCAACACGAATTCGCCTGCTTCCATCCGGCGAACACCGAGCGGGGACGACAAGCGCTCGATGCGAATCTCGCCGCTGGTCAGACCGTGACCGGATTGCAGATCCAGGCCAATGCGGGAGTGAACTGATGGCCGGTACCGGACACGCGCCGCTGCGTGACGATCGCGACGTCCTCTTGACGGTCCGGGATCTCGAAGTCGAGTTCCCCGTGGGCCGCAACGAGGTGGTGCATGCCGTGAGCGGCATCAGCTTCGACGTTGCCGAAGGTGAGACCCTGGGCATCGTGGGTGAATCGGGTTGTGGCAAGTCCACTGTTGCCAAGTCGATCATTCGCCTCAACGACATCAAGTCCGGAAGCATCGACTACCAGGGCAACGACCTTGCGCACATGGAAGGCGAGGCGCTCCGCCAGATCCGTCCCGATCTGCAGATGATCTTCCAGGACCCGATCTCGTCGCTCAACCCGCGTCGCAAGATCCGCGACGTCATCAGCGAGGGCATCGCGGTGTGGGGCAACACGAAGGGTTCCTGGTCGCAGGAACGCGTCGAGGAACTGATGGTCGCGGTCGGGATCGACCCGAAGTTCGGCGAACGCCGCCCGCACCAGTTCTCCGGTGGTCAGTGCCAGCGCATCGGTATCGCTCGTGCGCTCGCTCTCGATCCGAAGGTGTTGATCTGCGACGAGCCAGTGTCCGCACTCGACGTGTCGGTGCAGGCCCAAGTCCTCAACATCCTGGAGGACATGAAGGCCCGCTACGGCCTCACGTTGCTGTTCATCAGCCACGATCTCTCGGTCGTCAAGAACGTGTCCGATCGCATCATCGTGATGTACCTCGGCAAGGTCTGCGAGATCGGCAACGCCGACGAGCTCTACGAACACCCTCGACACCCGTACACCCGTGCGCTGCTGGCGTCGATCCCTGAGCCGGCACCGACGGTCGATGTCAGCGAGAGCGACATCGAGGGTGAGCTTCCTTCGCCGATCCACCCGCCCGCAGGATGCCGGTTCAACACCCGGTGCCAGCACGCCACGGACATCTGTTTCACCGACGAACCGGTGATGCAGCAGGTCGGCGACAGCGACCACTACCTCGCCTGCCACCACCCGGTCGAGGTCTCGGTCTCGGTCGGCGAGCGCTGACGCCGAGGCCCGTCAGCGACGAACCCAGACCGTCTTCGACGACACGGTCGAGGCCCCTTCGATTGCCACCTCAACGACATCCTCGTCGTGGAGCTTGCGGAGGTGTGAGAGCACCGAGCGCGCTGCGGGTTTGTGCAGTTCCTTGCGGACATCGGCGTAGAGCACGTCGACGATGTCGCGAGCAGACTTCGGACCCGTGGCGAGTTGGGTCAGGATGCCGGCCTCGCGAGCGAGGCGATGATCGAGGAGTGCCGCCACGAACCCGTGGTGCTCTTCGACCGGAGCACCGTGGGTCGGGTAGAGCCGCCGATCTTGGGGGCGGTCGAGCAGGACGCGCAGCGAGTCCAGATAGGCCCCAACATCGCCGTCGGGTGGCGGAATGATCGTCGTAGACCACCCCATCACATGGTCGCCGGAGAGCACGGCATGTTCCTCGTGCAATGCGAAGCACAGGTGGTTGCTGATGTGCCCGGGGGTGTGCAGCGCCTCGACGGTGTACCCAGGACCGTCGACGACGTCGCCGTGGGCGAGTGCCGTCTCCGGATCGAAGTCGATGTCGGGTGCGTGCTTCCGTTGGAACTCCGGGTCGTCCTCGATCTGAGGCGCCTGGGTCTCGTCGCTCTCGTCGTCGCCTTCCCCCTCATCGTCGGGGTCGTCGTCGTGATCCTCACCCTCGCCGAGGGCGGTGTCAGGGTGGGGTCCGAACCCGAGCACAGGTGCGCCGGTTGCATCGGATAGTGCTGCTGCTGCAGGGGAGTGGTCGCCGTGAGTGTGGGTGATGAGGATGTGGCGAACGCGCTCACCGTCAAGCGCCTGCAACAACGCCTCGACGTGGCGTTCATCTCGTGGGCCCGGATCAACGACAGCCACGTCACCTCGGCCGATCACATAGGTGCCCGTGCCGTGGAAGGTGAACTTCGACGGGTTGCGACACACCATGCGGCGAAGCAGCGGCGAGACATTGACCATCTCGCCGTAGTGCGGTTCGAAGTCGACGATGAACATGGGTCCGGCCATGTTCAGGCTCCCCGGGCGTGACGGGCCTTGACCGTCTCCCGCCAGATGCGAACGGCGATGAAGGTAAGCCCAGCGAAGATCATGAAGGCCGTGAGCAGTTGGGCGTAACCGCCACGGTCGCCCGGATTCTCCGGCTTTGGTCCGGCGGCAGGCGAGCCGATGATACGGCCGGCGTCGTCGTAGTAGTCGGCGTCGCTCGAGTCCTGGGCGAGTTCGATGACCGTCGAGAGCAGGGTCATCGTGGCGCTCATGTCTGGTTGACCTCGCCGGTTGCTGCGTCGAGGTAGGCAGCCCCCTCGCCGCCACCGTCGACGGGGATCGCGCAACCGCTCATCCAGCGGGCGAGCGGTGAGACGCAGAACAGCACCACGTCGGCCACGTCAGCGGGGTCGCCCATGCGGCCGAGCGGCAACATCGCGCCGACCGCATCGATGCCGGCCTGGTCGCCGTAGAACAGGTGGGCGTCCTCGGTGACGATCATGCCGACGACCGGGGCGATCACCCGGATCTTCGGACCCCATTCGTGGGCGAGCGTTTCGGTCATATTGATCAGCCCGGCCTTCGCAGCGCCGTAGGCGACGCCCTTGGGGTTGGCCCGGGTGCCCGAGACCGAGGCGATATTGACGATGACGCCGCCATCTTCCTGTGCCTGCATGATGTCGTGCACCGCCTGGCTGAAGAGCATCGGGGCCAGCAGGTTAAGGGCGACGATTTTCTCGTTGAAGCGGGGTGAGACTGTGGCGCTCTCGGCTGGTGGCGCGCCACCGGCGTTGTTGACGAGGATGTCGACCCGACCGGTGCGCTCGACCGCGGCGTCGACCACGGCACCGACCTGCTCCGCATCTCGAACGTCAGCGGCGACGAAGTGGGCCTCGCGTCCGCCGGCGCTTACCGGCGTCTGGGGGGCGTTTCGGGCACAGACGATCACCTCGGCGCCGTGCTCGAGAAGCGTCGTCGCAATGACCCAGCCGAGGCCCTTCGTTCCGCCGGTGACGATCGCCGTGCGGCCGTTCAGATCGAGGGGATTGCTCACGTACACACCTCCGTGATGGTCACGATCGCCTCGGCGAATGCGGCATCGTTCAGCGCCGCGGCGCGGGGATCGTCGACGGGGAGGTCGCTCACGACGAAGTCGATCTCGAAGAGCAACGCTTCGAAACCGGCGTAGGCATCGGTCAAGAGCCCGATTGCGTCTGTGGCCTCGTCAGGCGCAAGCGCCGCCGTCTGATCGAGAACATCGACCGTGTCGCCGAGCACCACAATGAATTCCGCCGGTGGCTCTCCGGCCATCGTCGCCAGCATGGTGCGGGCGATGTTGTCGAGGAGCATGTTGACCTGCTCGACCCCCTCGCAGAACGTCGCTGGCGGCCCAGCTGGTTCGGTGGTGGTCGTCGAGCTGGTCGAGCTCGTCGTCGTGGTGTCGGCCACGTCTCGCTCGGGGTCGGCGTCGTCGCCACACGCCGCCGTCATCCCGGCGATCGAGACGGTCAGGGTAATCAGGGCGAACGAGCGACGCATCGGAGGCGAGACTACCGCTCGGGCCGCTGATGTCGCATGGTGGGCTCCTCCCCGGGTACGGTCAGCACTGATCTGACGCATCGTCAGAAACGGGCCCGACCAGAAGGGGAACGGCGTGGCCGACAAGCGCATGACCGAGGACGAGGTCGTCGCCGAGCTCGAGAGCGGGATGACGATCGGGATCGGCGGTTGGGGGTCGCGCCGCAAGCCGATGTCGTTGGTGCGGGCGATCCTCCGAAGCGACCTGACCGACCTTCACATCGTGAGCTACGGCGGTCCCGATGTCGGGATCCTCACCGCCGCCGGGAAGTGCCGCAAGGTCACCTACGGCTTCGTGTCGCTCGACTCGATTCCGCTCGAACCGCACTTCCGGGCAGTGCGCCAGGGCGGTCTGCTGCCCGACTTCATGGAACTCGACGAGGGCGCCTTCTATCTCGGGTTGATGGCCGCTGCCCATCGGGTGCCCTTCTACCCGACTCGGGCCGGCCTCGGTTCGGCCATGCTGAGCGAGAACCCCGAACTTCGCACCGTCACGTCGCCCTATGGCGACGGCGAGGAACTCGTCGCAATCCCCGCCTTCGACATGGATGCCGTGCTTCTCCACATGAACCGTGCCGACGAAAAAGGCAACGGGCAGTTCCTCGGCCCCGACCTCTACTTCGACGATCTGTTCGCGATGGCTGGCACGAAGACCTACATGTCGGCGGAGAAGATCATCGCCACCGAGGACTTTCTCCGTGAGGGCCCGGTCCACACGCTGAAAATCCCCCGCACGCACGTCGACGGCGTCGTCGAGGCTCCGATGGGAGCGCACTTCACGGAGTGCCCGCCCGACTACGGCCGCGATGAGGCGTTCCAGCGTGAGTACGCCGCCACGGCCAAGGATCCCGAGGCGTGGGCGCAGTTTCGAGCCGACTGGCTCGAACTCGAATCACACGAGGCCTACCGAGCCAAGCTCGAGGAAAGGGGGCAGGCGTGAGTGACACCACCGAAGCGACGCTTGCCGAGATCTGCATCGTCGCCCTCGCCGAGGCGTTCCGTGGCGACGGCGAGGTGCTGTGCAACCCGATGGGCCCCGTGCCGGTGATTGCCGGTCGCCTCGCCCGGGCCACGTTCGAACCCGACCTGATGCTCACCGACACGATTGCGTATGCGATCGAGGGAAATCTTCCCCTCGGTGGCGACCCGTCCGATGCCGTCGTCGAGTCGTACATGCCGTTCCGCACGATCTTTGATCAGGTCTGGTCGGGCAAGCGCCATGTCGTCATGGGAGCCCCCCAGATCGATCGCTATGGCAACCAGAACTTCGCAGCCATCGGCGACGACTATCGCAAGCCGAAGGCCCAACTGCTCGGCATGCGCGGCGCACCCGGCAACCTGATCAACCACGCCACCACCTACTGGATCCCCACGCAGGTCCGCTCCTTCGTCGAGTCGGTCGATGTCGTCAGCGGCCCCGGTAACGACACGATCGCTTCCTTGCCCGAGGCGACCGGACGGTTCCACGAAATTCGTCGGGTCGTCACCGACCTCGGCGCCTACGACTTCGAAACCAGCGACGGCACGATGCGGGTGCGGTCGTTGCACCCGGGTGTCACGCTCGAGCAGGCGCAGGAAGCCTCGGCGTTCGAACTCACCGTGACCGGTGAGGTTCCCGAGAGCCGACTGCCCACCGATGAGGAACGTCACCTCATCCGTGAGGTCTTCGACCCGAACGGTGTCCGAAACGGCGAGTTCCGCTGATGGATCTCGATCTCTCGCCTCAGTACGTCGCCTTCCGCGACGAGTGCCGCCAGTGGCTGTCCGACAATCACCCTGGCCGTATCGCGTCGATGGACACGGCCGTCGGCTTCGAGGAACACCGTGCATGGGAGAAGGTCCTCTTCGACGCCGGCTGGTCGGTACCGGCCTGGCCTTCGGTGTATGGCGGCCGCGACTGCGACCTGATCGAGTGGCTGATCTACGAAGAGGAGTACTGGCTGTCGGGCGTGCCCGGTCGGGTCAGCGCCAACGGCGTCAGCCTGCTCGCGCCCACGATCTTCAACTTCGGCACCCAGGAACAGCAGGATTTCTTCCTGCCTCGGATGGCGAGTGGTGAACACATCTGGGCCCAGGGCTGGAGTGAGCCCGAAGCGGGTTCCGACCTCGCCGGCATCAAAACCAAGGCGATCCTCGACGGCGACGACTTCATCCTCAACGGACAGAAGACCTGGTGCTCCCGTGGTGCCTTCGCCGACTGGATCTTCTGCATCGTGCGCACCGACCCTGAGGCCGAGCGCCACCAGGGACTCACCTATCTCCTTGTGCCCGCCGAGACGCCCGGGATGGAACGGCGCCCGATCGGCCGCCTCGACGGCGAGCCGGGCTTCGCCGAACTCTTCTTCGACGACGCCCGGGTGAGCGCCGAACACGTGCTCGGTGGTGTCGGCCAGGGGTGGGCCGTCGCGATGGCCGCCGCCGGCTCCGAACGAGGCCTCAGCCTGCGCAGCCCCGGCCGGTTCATGGCGGCTGCGGAACGCCTTCGGGCGCTGGCCGCCGACGTCACCGAACTTGACCCTCGCCTGCGAGACGAAGTGGTCGACGCATGGATCAAGGCGCAGGCCTATCGATGGAACACCTACCAGATGGCCGCCGATCTCATGGAGGGCGCCGAGATCGGCCCCGAGGCGAGCGAGGGCAAGGTCTTCTGGTCCGAACTCGACCTCGAACTCCATGCCACGGCCCTCCGGCTGATGGGGCCGATGGGCGAAGTGGCCGATGCCGGAAACGACTGGCTCGACGGTTACGTCTTCGCCCTGTCGGGCCCGATCTACGCCGGCACCAACGAGATCCAGCGCAACATCGTCGCCGAGCGGGTGCTCGGCCTTCCGAGGCGGTGACGACATGAAGTTCAGCTTCACTGACGAACAGGACATGTTCCGCGACACGGTTCGCGAACTCTTCGCCGACCGATGCCCACCCGACGCGGTACGTCAGAGCTGGGACAACGACGACGGTCGAGTCCCCGGCCTGTGGGCGGCGCTCGCCGAGATGGGTGTGCTCGCCGTGCTGGCGCCCGAGGCCGCAGGTGGCCTCGGCATGAACGAGGTCGACCTCGTCCGGATCCTCGAAGAGGCCGGCTACGCAGGTGTTCCCGAGCCGCTCGTCGAACACGTTGCCGTTGCCGTCCCCGCACTGGCCGAAGCAGGTCACGCTGCCCTGGAGGCGGCAATCGCCGGCGACTCGACCATCACTCTGAACCTTTCGGGTGAGGTCATCGTCGGCGCGGCCGCCGACGCCGTGGTTCACCGAACCGGCGACACGCTCCAGCTCGTCACCGAGTGGCAGGCCGATGAGGCGACGTCGATCGATCAGTCCCGCCGTCTCGGCGTGCTCACCGAAATCACCGCTGCCGATCCGCTTGACGGCGCCGACCCCGAACTCGCCTTCGATCGAGCGGCGCTCGGCACGGCCGCCCAGTGCATCGGCGTGGCCCGTCGCCTCCTCGAGGCCACGGTCGAGTACGTCGGCGAGCGACATCAGTTCGGCAAACCGGTCGGTTCGTACCAGGCGGTCAAGCACCATCTCGCCAACGTGAAGATCGCCCTCGACTTTGCGGCCCCGCTCGTCTATCGAGCGGCCTGGTCGGTTGCCCACGTTGACGATCCGGTCGCCCGTGGCCGCGACGTGTCGATGGCGAAGGCACAGGCGTCGGAGGCGGTCGATCTTGCTGCTCGCCAGGCACTGCAATGTCATGGCGCTATCGGTTACACGTTCGAGTACGACCTCCAGCTGTGGCTGAAACGAGCGTGGACCCTTGCCGCCGCCCACGGCGACGTGCGGTTCCACCGTGATCGCGTCGCTGCCGCCATCGGTGTCTGAGTTCGAACGGCTGAGTTGTGCCGTCAGATGATTCGACGCTTTCTCGCCACGAGCGAGCGCAGCGACAGCTGTCGCAAAGCCGCCAGACGACTGCCTAACCTGCCGAAGTGTCCGAGCAACCACTGGTCGTGATCGTGATGGCCATGGAGGCCGAGGCTGCGCCGCTTCGGGCCTCCCTCGGCGCAGCACCTGCGGTGTCACCAGACTGGGCTTCTTCGCTGCCCGTTCGTCTCGCTGTCGCCGATCATGCGGGTGTCGACGTTGTTTTGGTCACCAACGGCACCGACCCTCGCACCGGCGTCGACTGCATTGGCTCGACGGCAGCGGCCCTTGCGACACAAGTTGCCCTTGATCACACCCGAACCGGCCTTGGGCGTCGACCCGATCTCATATTGACCGTCGGCACCGCCGGTGGGTGGAACCGGGTCGGAGCGTCGATCGGCGACGTCTACCTCGCCTGGGATCGTTTCGTATGTCACGACCGCCGCATCGATCTTCCCGGCTTTGACGCCCTCGGCCGAGCCGACCTCCCCGCCGCCGACCTGCGAGGTCACGCCGACGCTCTCGGTTGTCGGCTCGGGGTTGTCACAACCGGCGACAGCCTCGATGAGTCGCCGGAGGACGCAGCGCGAATCCTGGCCTCGGGTGCCGAGGTGAAAGAGATGGAGGCGGCCGCCGTCGCCTGGATCGGTTCGCTGCATGACGTGCCGGTCGGTGCCGTGAAGGCCATCACGGACCTGGTCGACTCGCCGGTCGCCACGGCCGAACAGTTCAGCGCCAATCTGGCGACGGCTGCTGATGCATTGCAGCGCACCACGCTGGCCCTGCTCGCCCGTCTCGGCGAAGAGATCGGCGCCGACGTCTGATGGCCAGTGACGACGCCCTCGCCGACGAGCTCCGGTCGCTCGCCCGGACCCTCCATGAGACGGTGACCGATGACGAGCGTCGAGTCACCGCCCTCGACCTGCTGCGCGAGGCCAATGCGCTGCTCGCCACCGGCGAACGGCGCCTCCGTTGGTACGAGGTCGAGACCGATGGTGACGGCCGACGGGCTCGTACCCGCGAGCTCTCGGCCTTCTCGGGAACGATCAACGCGGTCGCACCACCGATGCGGATCGAGCAAGGGGAGCGAAACGGTTCGCCGTGCCTGCTCGGGCATGTCCGTCTTTCGCGGCTGCGTGAGGGGCCTCCCGAAAGTGTTCACGGCGGCGTGATGGCGGGCCTGTTCGACGAACTGATGGGAGCTGCGCAGAGCCTGACCGGGCGCCCCGGTGGGGTCACCGGCCGTTTGACCATCCGCTACCGCGACCTGACGCCGCTCGATACCGACCTGGTCTTTCGATGCTGGGTCGAACGCGATCGAGGGATGCGCGTCGATATGCGAGCCGAGTGCGTGCGTGCCGACACGCTCGACGCCGATGCACCCGTCCGCACCGCCGAGGCCGAGGCGATCTTCGTGAGGCGCCAATGACGGAACGCCCCATGGTCACCATGGTCTGCACCGGCAACGCCGCCCGGTCCGTGATGGCGGCGCTCTTGTTGCGCGATCGACTCGGCGACGACGGCCCGGTTGAGGTCGCCAGCGCAGGGACACTCGTGCTGCCGGGCCACCCGATGAGCACCCGCACGCGCGCCGCGCTTGAACGGCATGGTCTCGCCGACCCTCATCACCGGTCCCGGCAGCTCGAACTCGCCGACGTGCACCGCAGCTCGTTGCTCCTCGTCATGGAGCCGTCCCACATCCACTGGATGCAGCGGCGTCTCCCGGAGGCGTTGCCGATCGCGTGTTCGTTGAAGCGGGCCGTGCAACAGCTGCCGATGGTGAGCGGTTCGACGCTCGATGAGCGAGTCGCCGCACTCGACCTCGTCTCCCACGAGTTCCAACCATGGGAGGAAGTCATCGACCCGGGTGCCGGCGAGCAACCGGTGTTCGACGCGTGCATCGACGAGCTCAGCGGGCTGATCGACGAACTCGCAGCGATGCTCACGGGCCTCGTCCAGTGAGCACGCACCGTCGAGAGGGGTTCGTCCTCGCCGCAGCGGTCGGGATCGTGGGCGTGACCTTCGGTGTGCTCGCCGATGCCGCCGGTCTGTCGTTGGCGCAGGTTGTCGTCATGTCGGCGCTGGTCTTCACCGGTGCATCCCAGTTCGCGGCCGTGTCGGTCGTCGATACCGGCGGCTCAGGTGTTGCTGCGGTCGGCTCGGCGCTGCTCCTGGCCGCTCGCAATGCGCTCTACGGGCCGGTCGTCGCTCGTGTTCTACCTGAAGCGTGGATTCCGAGAGCGGGCTCGGCGCAGTTCGTGATCGACGAGACAACCGCCATGGCCTCCGTCCAGGAGACCGACGACGACGCCCGTGATGCGTTCTGGTGGACAGCGATCTGGCTGTGGTCCTTGTGGAACGTCGGATCGATCGGTGGTGCGCTTCTTGGCTCGGTGATCGGAGCGCCGGAGACGTGGGGCCTCGATGCAGCGTTCCCGGCCGCCTTCGTTGCGTTGCTTGCGCCGCATGTCCGAAAACGGCCCGGCCAGATCGCCGCTGTGGTCGGAGCTGCGCTTGCGGTTGCGTTCACGCCGATCGCACCCGCCGGTGTCCCACTTCTCGTGGCGGTACTCGCCGTGATCCCGGGCTGGCTGGTCGGGCGACGGGAGGCAGCCGCATGAGTTGGCCTGCGCTGATCGTGTTGGTCGTGGGTGCCTACGGCTTGAAGGCCTTTGGCGTGCTCGTGCTCGGGCGGCCGGACTCGACCCTCGGCGCCCGGCTCGAACCCCTGACTTCCCTGATTCCTGCTGCACTCTTCGCCGGCCTGATCGCCGTGCAGACAGTTGGTGGTGACGAGACCCTCGTGCTCGACGCCCGGGTCTGGGGTGTGGCGGCCGGCTCGGTAGCGGTATGGCGGAAGGCTCCGTTCGTGGTGGTGGTGCTCATCGCCATGGCTGTGACGGCGTTCGTCCGCTGGCAGACTTAGCGCCGATGGAGTCGATCGAACAGATCCGCGTCCGTGGGGGAGGGCCGCTCGAGGGAAGCATTCCCGTCGGCGGCGCCAAGAACTCGGTCCTGAAGTTGATGGCGGCGACCCTGCTCGCGGAGGGCGCGTACCACCTGCACAACGTGCCGCGCATCACCGATGTCGACCTGATGTCGGATCTGCTGTGCGCCACCGGCTGCAGCGTCGCCCGCGATGGCACGACCTTGCGCATCGATGTTCCCGCCGAGATCGAACCAGTCGCGCCCTACGAGATCGTCGAGCAGTTCCGTGCCTCGATTGTCGTCATGGGTCCGATGCTTGCCCGCTGTGGCGAGGCTCGCGTGGCGATGCCCGGCGGCGATGATTTCGGTCCGCGCCCGATCGACATGCACGTGCGTGGCCTGCAGGAACTCGGTGCCGAGTTCGACACGGCGCACGGCTACATCCATGCCCGTTCGCAGAATCTGCAGGGCGCTCGCGTGCTGCTTGAGTTCCCATCGGTCGGTGCGACCGAGAACCTCGTGATGGCCGCCGTGCGGGCGAAGGGCACGACCGTCATCGACAACGCCGCTCGCGAGCCCGAGATCGCCGACCTGTGCGAGTTGCTCAACAAGATGGGCGCGCAGATCATCGGTGCTGGCTCATCGACCATCACGATCGCTGGGGTGGACTCCCAGGACGCGCTCCACAGCGCAGATCACACCGTCATCCCCGATCGCATCGAGGCCGCCACCTATCTCTGCGCTGTCGGCATCACCGGTGGCGAGATCACCGTCGCCGGCGCCCGTCACGAACACATGTCGATGCTGTGCCAGAAGCTCGGTGAGATGGGGATGCGGATCTCGCATGACCCCGACGGCATCTGGGCGCTCGCCCCACGGCGCATGACCTCAGCCGACTGCCAGTCCTTGCCCTATCCCGGCATTGCCACCGACTTCAAGCCGTTCCTCGTGACCTTGCTCGCCACCGCCGACGGTGTCGGCATCGTCACCGAGAACCTCTTCTCCGGCCGATTCCGCTATGTCGACGAGCTCCGCCGCATGGGTGCCGACATCCGCACCGATTCACACCACGCCGTCATCCGCGGCGTGGAGAGGCTGTCGGGTGCGCCCGTTCGCGCCCACGACATCCGCGCCGGATCAGCGCTCGTGATCGCCGGCCTCGCCGCTGACGGTGAGACGATTGTGGCCGACGCCGACCACATCGCCCGCGGCTACGACGACCTCGCCGGCAAGCTCCGCGGCATCGGCGGCGACGTCATCGCCGAATAACTCCTCCGCAGGTACGGCCGTCGTCAAGTCACCTCAGGTGGTGAGTTGGTGCTGTTCGGGTGGTGAAGCGGCCCGGTAGGGCTGTCTTCTTCGGCGTCGCCGGGGGTCGCCTCGGTTGCCACGATGGGCGTGACCGTGGCAGGTGTGGCAGAGGAGTTCGAGGTTGGGGAGGTCGGTGCCGCCACCGTCGAGCCATTCGTGGAGGTGGTGGGCTTGGCAGCGGTCGATGGTGGCGCCGCAGCGGTTGCAGCCTCGGGTAGCGACGATCAAGGCACGCCACTGGGCTTCGGTGGCGAGCCGCTTCCGACGTCCTTGCCAGAGGGTGTGTCCGGCGCCGTCGAAGAGGTGCCCGATGACGTCGGCTGAGGGTCCGAGTTGCATGAGGACGGAGTCGGGGAGGGGTGTGCCGTCGAGCCAGGTGGCTGCTGGTTCGTCAAGGTTCCAGACGATGTGGACTTGATGCTTGGGGTGTACCGGGCCGTCCGTTGACTCTTCGCAGATCAACTCGGCCAAGGCATCGGCCCGGCGTTGGGAATGTGTGCGCACATCGTCGGGGGAGCCGTTGCGGCCGCCGTCGTCGTGCCACATGTGGTCGGTGCGTCGTCGCCACGCGGCGAGGACCTGTTCGCCGGTGGCGTTGTCGAATCGTGCGTGGATCTCGACCGAGCCGTCGCCATGGGTCGTGTGCCAGCCCGCTCGACGGGCTCGCTGCTTCGCGTGGCGTTCTTCGGCCTCGGCCGCCGACGTGTGCTTGCCCACGAACTCGCGAGCCTTACGTGCGAACAGATCGGCCGGCATCGCCTCGGCCGTCTTCACCAACGCCTGTGCGATCTCGGGCGTCACGTGTTCGGCCGCGTCGGCGATGATCGCCGCGTGCTCAACGTTGAGCCGCCCCTCGGCCAGCGATTCGGCCAAGGCCGGCATCTCGGCCAGCCCTCGAGCGGTGACCATGTCCTTCTTCGCTTGCCGCTCCGAGCGCCGCCCGACCGAACGGCCCACGACAGCCGAGTCGGCGCCGGCATCGCCGAGCGAATCGAGTGCGGCCTTGGCGGCCATCAACCGCTCGTCAACCCGGGACCGGACCCGTTCGAGATCCGAGATCAGGCTGTACAGCTCGCGGCGCGACAGCGGCCGAGGATCGATCCCCTTCAACCCTTCGTGCACGCTCGCCAACTCGACCACATGGCCACGTTACGAAGGGGGTGAGACACTCCCGGTCGGGCCCGACTCGGGCGAGTCGACCGCTTTGGCATCAGCCAACGTCTGGGCCCGCTTGCGGGCGACGCTCAACAGCCACGCGAAGATCAGCACAGGACCGGCGACCATGAGGATCTCGTCCCACCCGCCTTGGTGGGCCAACGTGAGGCTGTTCACATTGTGATCGTAGGCGTCGGGAATGTCTTTGCCGGTGTCGGCGTTGGCACCGGCAGATGCCAGACTTGGGCAGTTCCCCGATCGGAGACGATGTGCTCGAACAGGTCGAAAAAGTCATCAAGGCGATTCGTCCGGCCATCCAAGCCGACGAGGGTGACATCGAACTGGTCTCCGTCGACGAGGCGACCGGTGTCGTCACCGTCGAACTGATGGGCGCCTGCGTCACCTGCCCGGCGTCGACACAAACCCTCAAGGCCGGTATCGAGCGGATCATGAAGGATCGGGTCGAGGGCGTCACCGAGGTGCTCGAGGTCAACGCTCTCGGCATGTCGGAGAGTCCCGTCCAGCTGTAGGCCGGGCCGAGCGAGCCCGACGACCAGCACCACGGTCAGGCGTGAGCGGCGAGATGCAGCGCGTTCGAGATCAGCCCGAGGTGGGAGTACGCCTGCGGGTGGTTGCCGAGCGCCCGCCCGGTGGCCGGGTCGACCTCTTCGGTGATCAGGCCGGTCGGTCCGGCGAGATCGACGTAGGCCCGGAAGAGCTCGCGAGCCGAGCCGAGGTCGCCGATCTGTACCTTGGCGTCGATCAGCCATGAGGTCATGAGGTTGAAGCCGCCCTCTTCGCCGGGCAGGCCGTCCTCGTGCTTGTAGCGATAGACGGTGTCGCCGGAGCGCAGCGACGACTCGACGGCGTGGACGGTTGCGATGTAGTGGGGATCATCGTGTTCGAGCATGCCGAACAAGCCGATGGCGAGGACTGAGGCATCGATATCGGTGCCGTCGTAGGCCGTGGTGAACGAGCCGACCTCGTCGTTCCAGCCGTTGGCGATGATGTCGTCCTTGATCGCTTCGCGGAGGTTGACCCACTCGGGCCGTTCGCGGCCGAACACCTCTCCCGCGATCTGGACGGCCCGGTCGACGGTGACCCAGCACATGACCTTGGAGTTCACGTGATGGCGCGGCGCGGACCGCACCTCCCAGATGCCCTGATCGGGCTCCGTCCAGCGTTGCTCGACGGCGGCGACAAGATCTTCGACGAGGCGCCAGTGGCGCGCCGACAGCGGGGCATCGATCTCGCCGAGTTGATGGATGAGCTCGAGTACTGGGCCGAAGACGTCGAGCTGGACCTGGTGGTCGGCGGCGTTGCCGACCCGCACCGGACGTGAGCCGGCGTAGCCCGGCAGCTCCTCGATGGTGGCCTCGGGTGGCAGCGCTGTGCCGTTGACGGTGTAGAGCGGCGAGAGGCGCTCAGGGCCGACCTCGGAGGCCTCGATGACCCGGAGGAGCCAGTCGAGGAGATCCATCGCCTCGTCGATCGAGCCGAGTTTCACGAGAGCGCCGGCCGAGAGCGAGGCGTCGCGGATCCAGCAGTAGCGGTAGTCCCAGTTGCGGACGCCGCCGATGAACTCGGGAAGGCTTGTCGTGGCCGCAGCGAGGATGGCGCCGGTCGGGCCATAGCAGAGGGCCTTCAGAGTCAGCGCCGAGCGGCGGATGAGATCGTGATCGACGTCGACGAGGGTCTCGGGCAGTTCGAGACGGGCGGCCCAGTCGGACCAGAACGAGTGGGTCGCCGCACGACGGTCGACCTCGATCGTGCGATCCGGACGCAGTGACGCCGTGCCGCAGCGGAGTTCGAGCGTGACAGGACCGGCGCTGAGGTCGACCTCGGCGATCGCAGTCTGGTGCACACCGGCGTGCTCAAGGGTCCACTCAATGCCGGGGGAGCGGAGCACGACGAGGTCGGCCGCATTCGTGATCTCGAGGCCGCCGTCGCGGCGTTCGAGCTGGGTCGGAAAGCGGCCGAAGTCGAGGCGGGGCGCGAACTCGATGCGAGCGGTGCCGGTGCCCTCGATCACCCGGATCAGGTCGGTGCGGCCTGCGATGCGCTTCGGGCGCCCTTCGGAGCAGTCGAGATAGTCGGTGACGCTCATCGACGGCCACGACGTGCGAAGGATGAGTGAATCGCCGACATAGGCCTGGGACGGCGTCCCGATCGCCGCATCGTCGGCGGGACCGATCGAGAAGTGGCCGGCTGCAGGCCCGCCGAGGAGTTCGGCGAAGATCGCACCGGAGTCGATGCGGGGAACGCACAGCCAGGTGATGCGAGCATCGGGGGTGACGATCGCTGCAGTGCGTTGATCCGAGAGCATCGAGTGCTCATCGATGGGCGTGACGCCGGCACCGGCGAGCCAGTCAGCCCGCCGGGCGGACAGCGCAGCGAGGAGGATGGCCACCTCCTCGGGTGAGTCGACCCGGAATGGGGCGGCCGTCTCCCCCTCGCCGACCTTTACGCCGACATCGGGACCGTGGAGTGTGCGGAATGCGTCCTCGTCGGTGACATCGTCGCCAAGGAAGAGCACGGCGGTGGCGCCTACGGTGGCGCGCACGGTGTTGAGCGCCTTGCCCTTGTCGGTTGGAACGAGCAGCAGCTCGCAGACCTTCTTGCCGTGACGGATGTCGAGCTGCCCGATCGTGAGGTGGATCCGCTCGATCTCGGCGACGGCCTTCTCGCTCTCGTCATCGCCGAGCGCGCGGTAGTGAATGGCGACCGACGCTGGTTTCTTCTCGAGCGAGAGCTTGGGATGGTCGGCGACGAGTTGGCCAAGGGCGTCAAGGAGCTTCGATCGGCGTTCCTGAAGTGCCGGATCGAGGTCGAGCGCGAAATCGATGTCGAACTCGCTCCCGTGGGAGCCGACGAGGTGGATCTCGGCCGGGAGGCGGCTGAGCGCAGCGAGGTCCCGCAGCGAGCGGCCGGAGATCACGGCGACGTCGGTCTGGGCCAGTGCAGCAAGTCCTCGCAGCGCCACCGATGTCTCGCGAAGAGGCAGTGCGGCCATCGGGTCGTCGACGAGGGGCGCGATCGTGCCGTCGTAGTCGCAGGCGATCAGCAGGTGAGGTGCGGCGGCGAGCGCATGGATGCGAGCGTCGACTTCGGGGTCGTCGAGGAGATGACTGGCCATGGGCGCCGACGCTACTCCGACGGGCGACGAAGGCTGCACCGATTCGGGGAACTACGGTCAGCTTCGTGGGCACGTCCGAGGTCACCAACTGCTACCGGCACGAAGACCGCCGCTCGGGTGTTCTCTGCCAGCGATGCGACCGGCCGATCTGCGGTGACTGCATGACCCAGGCATCGGTGGGGTTTCACTGCCCGGAGTGCGCCATCTCGGGTCGCCAGCAGGTTCACCGAGGTCCGATCGCCGTCGAACCGGTTGCCACCAAGGCGCTACTCGTCGTCAATGTCGCCATCTCGCTGGCCGTCATCATCTCCGGTGGCGGCGCGCTTCCGGCTGCCGTCTTGCTCGACTTCGGTCTCGCCGGTCCACCCCTCGATGTCAACGGTGAGGCGTATCGCATCCTCACGTCGGGGGTGTTGCACGACGGGCTGTTCCATCTCGGCGTCAACATGTACTCCCTCTGGATCGTCGGTCCGCTCGTCGAGCGGGCGCTGGGCGCGCCGCGGTTCATCGCCCTCTACTTCGCGTCGCTCATCGCCGGGTCCTTCGGCGCACTGCTCGTCGACCCGCTCAGCTTCACCGTTGGCGCGTCAGGGGCGATCTTCGGCCTGTTCGGCGCCGCCACTGTCGTGGCGCTCGCCTCGGGCAACCGTGACATCGGCAATCGACTCGGCGCGATCGTCGGTATCAACCTGGTGCTGACGTTCGCCGTGCCGGTGCTCTCGGTCGGTGGTCACGTCGGCGGTCTGCTCGGCGGTGTCGTGCTCGCCGGCGCGTTCGTACCCCAGATCCGGGCGAAGCGGCCGGAGTGGGAGTCGATCGCCGTGGCAATGCTGCTGGTGGCCGTCTTCGCCGCCGGCGCTCTTTGGGCCGGGTCGCAGTGGCCCGACCCGCTCTTCTAGAGGGGGCCGAGCCACCGGACTCACATGTCAGCCGGAAGGGTGCTGATAGACGCTCACATGAACGTCCGATGATGTGGGCGGATGGTCTGGGCCGTTCGGGGGAGAGGGGTTGAACGGGGAGCCGGACCATGTCGCCCACCTGTTCGTCCTAACGAAGCCGACCGCCGCCGCGAATGCATCGAGCTGCTCCGGAGTCAGGTAGCGGACGATCCACGGCCGCATCCGGTTCCCGTCGGCTCGCATCTCGATGTGATGCCCTCGGATGATCTGTGCATCGGGGTCGTGTTTGGAGACGGTGAGCACGGCGGCGTCGGCGGTGATGTCGCGCACGGAGACACCGCCGTCGGTCATGCCGTCCTCGGGTGGGACGAATCCCTCGATGACGAGGACCCCGCCCGGCACGAGAAGATCGAACACGCCTTCCAGACAGCGACGTTGGTCGTCGGGTGTGGCGAGGTTGAAGAAGGTGTTGAAGGCTGCGAACGCGACCGTGTACGGGCCGGCGGCGGCGATCTCCTCGGCGCCCGGTCCCTCTGCGAGGTGAGCCATGTCGGCGAGTACCACCGTGACGGCGTCGGCGCCGGGCTTGTCGGCGAGCAGACGCAGCATCGACGGCGACGCGTCGACCCCGACGACGCGCAACCCGGCGGCGGCGAGCGGGATTGCGAGCCGACCGGTGCCGACACCGAGTTCGAGTACCGGACCGTCGCCGGCGAGCCGAGCGATCGTCGCCACCGTGGCGTC
Source organism: Acidimicrobiales bacterium (assembly GCA_022425325.1). Lineage (GTDB taxonomy): Bacteria > Actinomycetota > Acidimicrobiia > Acidimicrobiales > Aldehydirespiratoraceae > UBA11606. The sequence goes on from JAKMFW010000100.1 coordinate 31,801, forward strand.
GACGTCGCTGACATCGGCGTACCAATCGTCGTAGACGTCGGCGAAGCTCTCGCCGTAGGTGTCGGCGCCGTAGCCGTCGTGTCCGGGGAGATCGATCACCGACACAGTGTGCCCGGTCGTAGGCTGAACTCATGGCGACAAGCGTCGACACCGAGGAGGTCGAGGTCTATCTCGACCACGCAGCGAGCACCCCGCTGCGCTCTGAGGCGCAGACGGCCTGGCTCGACGCGTCGGCCCACCATCACGCCAACCCGACCGGTGCCCACCGGGCAGCACGAGCGGCGCGCCGGGCGCTCGACGATTCTCGCGACGAGATCGCTGCCGCGCTCGATCGACCGCCTGCCGAGGTCGTCTTCACGTCCGGGGGCAGCGAGGCCGACAACCTCGCCATTCGCGGTGTCCTTCACGCGCTGGGCGGGATCGCCGTCTGCTCGGCCGGTGAACATCACGCCGTGCTCGAACCGGTGGAGCACGCAGGGGGCCTCACGGTCGAACTCGAGGCCGACGGCACCGTCTCACCCGACCGTCTCGCCGCCGTTCTCGATGCTGCCGACCAGCCGGTCTCGGTCGTGTCGATCATGGCCATCAACAACGAGACGGGGGTGGTGAACGACATCCCGGCGCTCGTTGAGGTCACCCGACGTCACGCCCCCGGCGCGTGGTTTCATACCGATGCCGTCCAGGCGCTGGCGTGGATCGACCTTGCCGCCCACGTTGAGGAGGCCGACCTGATCTCGATCACGGGTCACAAGTTCGGCGGGCCGGTCGGCACCGGTGCGCTCTTTGTTCGTCACGGGGTCGAACTCGATGCGCAGATCCTCGGCGGAGGTCAGGAGCGCGGCCGACGAGCGGGCACGCCCGACGTCGCCGGGGCGGCGGCCTTTGCGGCGGCTGCCACGGCCGCGGTTGCCGCTCGCGGCACCGATGTGGAGCGCCTTGGCGCCCTCCGAGATCGCCTCGTGGCGGGACTCCGTGATCGGCTCGGTGAGGTCGTGACGCCCACCGTGCTCGATGGTGGCGCACCGGTCGCTGCCGGCATCGCTCATGTCGTGCTCGCCGATGTCGAGGCCGAAGCGCTGCTGTTCCTGCTCGATGCCGCCGGCCTGCGGGCGTCGGCAGCCTCGTCGTGCTCCAGCGGTGCGCAGGACCCATCCCACGTTCTCGCGGCGATGGGGGTCGATCGCCTGGTCGCCCAGGGGTCGTTGCGCCTGTCACTCGGCCATACCACCACCGAGGCCGACATCGAGGCGGCCCTCGAGCACATCCCGCCCGCAGTCGAACGGCTCCGCGCCCACGGAGGCGGCTGATGTCTCAGGGAGGTGACGCGTGAGCAGCCCGGTGATGGTCGCCATGTCGGGCGGGGTCGACTCGTCGGTTGCGGCCGCCTTGCTGATGGATGCCGGTCACGAGGTCGTCGGTGTCACCATGAAGCTCTGGGGCGGTCCGTCCGACACCGGCTGCTGCGCCGTTTCCGACGTCGACGACGCTCGCCGAGTCGCAGATCGACTCGGCATCGAGCACCACGTGTTCAATTTCGGCGAGGACTTCGAACGCGATGTCATCGAGCCCTATGTCGCCGACCACGCTGCCGGACGGACACCCAATCCCTGCATCGAGTGCAACCGGCATCTCAAGTTCGATCGCCTTGTACGGCGGGCCGATGCGCTCGGGTTCGACATGATCGCCACCGGACATCATGCCCGTATCGTCTCGACCCCGGCCGGTCCTCGTCTGGGGCGTGGCGTCGACGCTGCGAAGGACCAGTCATACGTCCTGCACGTCATCGAGGAGTCCGTTCTCGCTCGGATGCTGTTGCCGGTCGGTGAACTCACCAAGGCGGACGTCCGTCGCCTCGCCATGGACCTCGACTTGCGAACCGCCCAGAAGCCCGAGAGCCAGGATGTCTGCTTCATCACCAATGAGCACGGCCGGGCAGCGTTTCTCGGTCAGCGCATTCCGCTGAAGCCGGGGGCGGTCGTCGACCGCTCAGGCGAGCAGGTCGGCCAGGTCGACTCCGTTGAGATGGTCACGATCGGTCAGCGAAAGGGCCTCGGTCTCGCCGGCGGCAGCGACCCCAAGTATGTGGTCGATGTCGACGTCACCGCCGAGGGCGATCGTCGGGTCATGGTCGGTGAGAAGGCCGATCTCGTGGCGCCTGTGACCGAACTCGAGTCGTGGCGTTGGGTCGGCGAGCCGGTCGACGGTCCGCTCAGATTCCAGTGCTCGGCTCACGGACGAGTCGAGTCCGGCCGGATCGAGGACGGCCGTCGGGTCGTCTGGGATGAACCGCATCGCCGTATCGCTGCCGGGCAGTCGGTCGTCGGTTACGACGCCGACGATGTGGTGGTCGGCGGGGGGATCGCCGGTCGCACGCCGCTCTAGGCGATCGTGATCCCGCGCTCGAGCGCCGTGGCCATGACGGCAGTGGGGCGAGTGGGGGCGATGAGCACGGAGCGCACGGTCTCGTTGTCGGTCGTGGTGCGCCCGCTGACGAACGACAGCTCGGTCGCTGTTGCGAATCGAAGTTCGAGGGCGAGGCCCAGGGCGGCCGCCGTGATGTCCTTGGCGGTCGTGTCGGCCGGAGCAGGCGCAAGGCCGGCGATCTCGCGCTTCACGAACAGGACGGGTTCACGCAATTGGGTGGGGTCGTGCACGACGAGTCCGTTGGGCACGAAGACGAGGAACCGGTTGGTGAGCCGGTGGAGCGCGTTGAGGGGGAACCAGGCCACGCCAAACCCGACGACGGTCACGATCGCGCCGCCGACCCAGCGCTCATCGGCGAGGAGCAGCGGACCGGCGGTGAGTCCCACAATGACGATGAGGACCGATGGGATGAGCGCAACGACGAGCACCGGCCCCGGCGCCCGGAGGGCGAACCGGCGCTCGTCGCCGTAGCTGACGCCATCGAGGAAGCGATCGGCGACACCGGGCAGCGTGACCGTGGCGACCGCCGCAATCGAGGCGACCAGACCGATCGCGAGGGTGGCGGCGCCGGCATCGGTGTGGTTCGCATCGACGTCCCATGCGGCCCAGAGGGTGCCGATGAGGCCCCCTGCCGTGCCGACCCGAGCGATGGTCAGGGTGACGGGGCGGGGGACGGCGATCGCAAGCAGGATCACCAGCCAGGCGATCCACGCAGCCACGGAAACGGTGGTGCGGAACGATTCGGTGGTGTCACTCAGGGCTGTGCCGATCACGGCACCGGAGCTGAACGGCTGCACGATCCAGACGGCGATGGCGATGGCGACCAGACGGACCGAACCGGTGGGTGGCGAGAGCGTCACCTGGTCAAACTATCCTCGCCGTCGATGGCACCCTCAGACGGAAACCCGGCGGCCGACCGCATCGACGAATTGCAGGCGACCCTCGACCACCACGCCAAGCAGTACTACGAACTCGACGCACCCGAGATCTCCGATGCCGAATGGGATCGGCTCTACCACGAACTCGTTGCGCTCGAGCAGGCCAATCCCGAGCTGGTCACCCCGGACTCGATCACCCAACGGGTCGGCGGCAGCGTCAACGAGGCGTTCGCGCCGGTCACTCACACGGTCCCGATGATGTCGTTGCACAACGCCTTCGACATCGACGATCTGCGTAGCTGGAATGAGCGAGCACAGCGTCGCCTGGAGGGTCAGGCGGTGCCCCGGTTCGGTGTCGAGCTGAAGTTCGATGGTCTCGCCATCTCGCTGCGCTACGAGAACGGTGTCCTCGTCCAGGGCGCCACTCGGGGCGACGGCAAGGTCGGCGAGGACGTCACCCACAATGTTCGCACGATCGCCGATATCCCCGAGACGTTGCCGGGCGGCGCTCCACCGCTGCTCGAAGTCCGAGGCGAGGTCTATCTGCGGTTGTCGGCGTTCGAGCGGCTCAACCAACGCCAACGGGAGCTTGCCGCCGAGACCGGCAAGGAGCCCAAGCTCTACGTCAATCCCCGGAACACCGCCGCCGGCTCGTTGCGCCAGGTCGACGCAGCCGTCACCTCCGAACGTGAGCTGTCGTTTTTCTGCTACCAGCTCGGTCTGGTCGAGGGCGGTCCCGAACCCGACTCGCACACCGAGACCCTTGCGTGGCTCGGCTCGCTCGGCTTCCCGATCAACGAACACACGCAGTCGTTCGCCACCATCGACGATGTCGAGCAGCGCATCGCCGAGTTCCAGGCGATGCGCCATGACCTCGACTACGAGTTCGACGGAGTGGTGGTGAAGGTCGACCACCTCCGCCTCCAAGCCGAGCTCGGTGCCGACGCCAAAGCCCCGCGTTGGGCGATCGCCTACAAGCTTCCACCCGAGGAGCAGACGACGACCTTGCTCGACATCGAAGTCTCGATCGGGCCGTCGGGGCGCGCCACCCCGTTCGCGATCCTCGACCCGGTCTTCGTCGGTGGCGTCACCGTCGGCACCGCCACACTCCACAACCAGGATCAGGTCGCAGCGAAGGACGTCCGGCCGGGTGACACGGTGATCGTGCGTCGGGCTGGCGATGTGATCCCCGAGGTCGTCGGCCCGGTGTTGTCCGACCGCGACCCGTCGTCGCAGCCCTGGGTGTTTCCCTCGGACTGTCCGGTGTGCGGCGAGCGGCTGGTTCGTGACGAGGCCGCCGCCGCCACCCACTGTGTGAACTTCCACTGTGATCGCCAGGTCCGCGGTCGTATCGAGCACTTTGTCGGGCGCTACGCCCTCGATATCGAGTACCTCGGCGAGAAGAACATCGACCGATTCGTGAGCCTCGGCCTGCTCGCCGACGTCGCCGACCTCTACACCCTCGACTTCGACAAGGTGCTCGAACTCGACCGCATCGGCGCCAAGTCGGTCGAGAACCTCAAGGCCTCCATCGAGAACTCCAAGTCGCGCCCACTCGGCAATCTCCTCTTCGGTCTGCGCATTCCCGAGATCGGCCAGGTCAACGGCCAGACCCTCGCTGCCGCCTTCGGATCGATGGACGCCATCATGGCGGCATCGATCGAGGACATCGCCGCCGTCGACGGCTTCGGTCAGGTGATCGCCGAGGCGGTCCACGCCTGGTTCGAAACCGATCAAGCTCGCGATCTGATCGGCCGGCTGCAGGCTGCCGGCCTCACGATGGAGGCCGCCCAGGTCGATCGTTCGAAGGAACAGACACTCGAAGGCCAGGCGGTCGTGGTGAGCGGCACGCTCGAGCACTTCACCCGCGACGGCGCGAAGGAGGCGATCCTCGAGCGCGGCGGCAAATCGCCGGGGAGTGTCTCCAAGAAGACACTCGCCCTCGTCGTGGGCACCGATCCCGGAGCGTCGAAGGTCACGAAGGCGGAGGAGACCGGGGTGCCGATCCTCGATGAAGCCGGCTTTCTCACGCTCCTCGAGACGGGGGAGTTGCCGGCGTGATCCGAGCCGTCTGTTGGGATGTCGGCGGGGTGTTCACCGGGAGCCCTCACGACGCGATCGCCGCGATCGCCGCCGAGCACGGGCTCACCCATGCGCAGTTGTCGGGAGCTGTTTTTGGCGATCTCGCCGGCGAGCGCGGGCATCCCTGGCATGAACTGGAGGTGGGGCGCCTGAGCTTGCGCGAGGCGTGGCCGCTGATCGAGGAACGCATCGCTGCAATCGGGATCGATTTGTCGATGCGCGACATCATGCGGCGCATGGGTGCTGATCCCTTCGATCGTTCGATCGTGCACGACACGGCAGCCGCCTTCGCCGAGGCCGGTCTCGCCCAAGCGGTCGTCACCAACAATGTTCGTGAGTTCGCCGACATGGGCGACGGGCGCGGGTGGCGGCGGATGGTGCCGATGGAGCACATGACGGTCGTCGTCGATAGTTCGGTGGTCGGGATGCGCAAGCCCGACGCCGAGATCTTCGCCCATCTCCTGGGCGAACTCGGTGTCGACGCCGACGAGGCCGTGCTTGTCGACGACACGCCGGTCAATCTCGACGGCGCCCGATTGGTCGGTATGCAGACGGTGTTGGTCGGCTCGGATCCGGCGCCGGCGATGACCGAGTTGCGCTCGTTGGTGCTCGGCGACCCGATCGGCTGACGGCCTCGCTCAGCTGACGGTGAACGTCCAGTCGATCTGCTGGGTCGTGCCGGGATTGGCGATTTCCTCGAAGGTCGCGATTGCGCAGTTGTCGTCGGCCGCAAGTTGCTCCACGAGCTGCCCCGGATTCGGCGTGAAGAGGTACTGCTGCAGGCCTTCGACGTGGCGGACCTGGGATGTCACATCGACGGGAAAGCGGCAGGCCCCATCGGGTGAGATCGTGAGCCGGACCAGCCGGTAGCCCGACGCGAGGTCGATGCCGACGGTCTGCTGTTGAAGGACTTCGTCGCCCCGGTTCGGGATGATGCGATCGATGGCCGGGTTCTGCGACACGGACATGTCGCTGCCGTCGCCGTCGCTGACGAGGCCGGCGAAGACGAACATGGCGAAGCCGGCCAGGATCAGGCCGGCGAAGACGAGCTTTTGACGACGGGGCACCGAATGATCGTGCCAGATTTTGGCGGGTTACTCGGAGCCGGGCGGTTCACAGCTCCACCCTCACCGTGCCGGGAAGGTGGTCGCCCGTACGTGGCTATGTCTCGGTGATCTCGTCGATGCGGGCGACGAGGCTCTTCACGACGTCGACATCGACCTCGGCATCTTCGGGGACCGGCAGCGATTGGCCGGCCTGGGGCGCAAGGAGGGCAGCGAACGCAAGGACTTTCGACGAGTCGCCAGTGAGCTTGACCTTGCCACCCATGAGCGCCGGCATCACGAGGGCGGGATCGCGGTCGACGAAGAACTGTTTCGCGACCTCCCACGGCACCTCGATGCCGAAGTCGGCGTTGTCGAGATGACCTTCCTCGATGGTGAGCGCCGGACCGGTGGTATCGATGTGGCCGAGAATGGCGCCGTCCCCGAAGGGCGGTTCGGTAACGGTGACGTTCGCAGCCAGATCGAACTCGACTTCACGGTCGTGTTCTGCGTACTCGGCGCGGAGTTCGCGCATGGCAGCGATCCACTCGGGGCTCAGAAACGGGTAGGGCATCGGCAACGAGCGTAGATGGAATGGAGCGGCGCCGTATCCTTGGGCGCCATGACGCAACGCATCACCCGTGACGAGGTGGTTCACGTGGCTCGGCTCGCCCGCCTGTCGTTGAGCGACGCCGAGATCGACGAGTTCACCGGCCAGCTGGGGGACATTCTCGAGCACGCCGCCGACATCGAGGCGCTCGACGTCGGTGATGTCGAGCCGACCTCGCACCCGCTTCCGATGGTGAACGTGCTGCGGCCCGATGAGCTGCGCCCGGCGCTTGATCGTGACCTCTTGCTGTCACAGGCTCCCGCGGCGGAGGACGGCCAGTTCCGTGTCCCGCCGATTTTGGGGGAGGAGCCGTGAGCGCCCTCGATCTCGCCTCCGCCGTCCGGTCGGGTGAGCGCTCCGCGGTCGATGTGATCGACGAGCATCTCGCTCGTATCGATGCGCGCGACGGCGAGATCAACGCCTTCAATCTGGTCACCGCCGACGCTGCCCGTGAGGCGGCGGCTGCGGTCGACGCTGCCGTCGCCGCCGGAAACGATCCCGGCCCGCTCGCCGGCGTGCCGATCGCGATCAAGGACAACATGTGCACCACGGGCGTCGCCACAACGTGCTCGTCGAAGATCCTCGAGGGATGGGAACCGCCCTACGACGCCACGGTCGTGCAGCGAGTGACGGCTGCAGGTGCCGTCATGGTCGGTAAGACCAACCTCGACGAGTTCGCGATGGGTTCGTCCACGGAGAACTCGGCGTTCGGCCCGACGAAGAATCCGCTCGACACGACTCGTGTCCCGGGTGGTTCGAGTGGCGGCTCGGCTGCAGCAGTCGCCGCTGATTTCGCTTCGCTGTCATTGGGTTCCGATACCGGCGGTTCGATCCGCCAGCCGGCCGCGTTCTGTGGCCTCGTCGGCATGAAGCCGACGTACGGCGCCGTCAGCCGCTCCGGCCTGATCGCCTTCGGGTCGTCGCTCGACCAGATCGGCCCGTTCTCCAAGACGGTCGCCGAGTCGGCGGCTCTGCTCGAAGTGATCGGCGGACACGATCCGCTCGATTCCACATCAATCGATCAGCCGGCGTTCGATCTCACCTCGGTGCTCGATCGCGGGGTCGAAGGCATGCGGATCGGCATCCTCCGTGAGTTGTCCGGAGGCGAGGGTGGTGTCGAGGGTCTTTCGACCGACGTGATCGCTCGCACCAACGAGGCGGCCGCTGCGCTCGAAAAGGCCGGTGCCACCGTCGTCGAGGTCTCGGTGCCGTCGGCGACACTCGGCCTCTCGGCGTACTACCTGGTCGCCCCGGCCGAGGCGTCGTCGAACCTGAGTCGGTTCGACGGTGTGCGCTACGGACTCCGGGTCGATGCTCCGACCACGGGCGAGATGATGACCGCCACACGAACCGCCGGCTTCGGTCCCGAGGTGAAGCGTCGCATCATGCTCGGCACCTACGCCCTCTCGGCCGGCTACTACGACGCCTTCTACGGCAAGGCGCTGAAGGTTCGCACGATGATGCTGCAGGAGTTCGCGTCGGTGTACGCCACGGTCGACCTGCTGCTCACCCCGACGGCGCCCACGACGGCGTTCCCGCTGGGCGACCGCACCGCCGACCCGATGACGATGTACGTCAACGATGTCTGCACGATCCCCTCGAATCTCGTCGGGCATCCGGCGATCTCGGTGCCGTTCGGCGTCGGCGACGACGGCCTTCCCGTCGGGGTCCAGCTGCTCGGCCCGGCCCTGTCGGAACCAACGATCTATCAGGCGGCCGCTGCGCTCGAAGCTGCTGCCCCCGGCGAAGGGAGCCTGTCGTGACCGTGCACGAACCGTCCCTGCCCGAGGAGTGGGAGCTCGTCGTCGGCCTCGAGGTCCATGTCGAACTCGCCACGAAGACGAAATTGTTCTGCGGCTGTGAGAACAAATTCAGCCATATCCCCAACACGCTGACCTGCCCGACCTGTGTCGGGCTGCCCGGATCGCTGCCGGTGATGAACGAAAAGGCGGTCGAGTTCGCCATGCGGCTCGGCCGGGCGCTCGGTTGTGAGATCCACCCGTCGGTCATGGCGAGGAAGAACTACTTCTACCCCGACATGGCCAAGGACTTTCAGACCACCCAGTACGACCAGCCGACCAACGCCGACGGCCGGCTCGCCCTCGCCGACGGCACGGTCGTCGGTATCGAGCGGGCCCACATCGAAGAGGACGCCGGCAAGACCACCCACGTCGGTGGCGGTGGTCGAATCAACGACGCCACCTACTCCCTGGTCGACTACAACCGCGCCGGTGTGCCGCTCGTCGAGATCGTGAGTCGGCCCGACATCCGCACCGTCGAGCACGCCAAGGCCTACGTCTCGGAGTTGCGCGACATCCTCCTCGCCATCGAGGTCAGCGACGCCAAGATGGAAGAGGGTTCGATGCGAGTCGACGCCAACGTTTCGGTGCGTCCGACGGGGTCCGACGAGCTGCGCACTCGCTGCGAGCTGAAGAACCTCAACTCGGTGCGCTCGCTGGGCCGGGCGATCGAGTACGAGGCTCGCCGCCATGTCGATCTCTACACCAGCGGGGAGGTGCCCCGGCAGGAGACTCGTCACTGGGACGAGGAGGGTGGCCGTTCGACCGCCGGCCGCTCCAAGGAGGATGCGGACGACTACCGGTATTTCCAGGAGCCCGACCTGGTGCCGCTCGCGCCGACCGCAGCGCAGATCGCCGAGATCGACGCTTCGATGCCGGTGTTGCCCGCCGCTCGTCGGGCGCGGCTGGGGGAGTGTTCGTCGGTGGCCGACGAGGTCATCGTCACGGTCGTCGAGCGTGGCCAAGACGGTCTTGCTCTCGGCGCGATCGAGGCCGGCGCCGATGCCGACAAGGTGCTCACCCGGATTCAGAACGATCTTGCCGTCGACGACTGGTCGGCCGTGACGAGTGAGTCGCTGGCGATGCTGATCCAGATGGAGACCGGCGGGGAACTCACGGCAACCCAGGCCAAGCAGGTCCTCGGTGAGATGGCGGCCGGCGAGCACGGCGGCGATCCCAAGGCGATCGCCGCTGCGCACGGGTTCGAGGCGATGGAGAGCGACGAGCTCGAAACGCTGGTCGACCAGCTGATCGTCGACCACCCCGATGAGTGGTCTCGCTTCGTCGGTGGCGATGACGGCGACCGCAAGAAGATGCAGGGGTTCTTCACCGGTCAGATCATGAAGGCGACCAAGGGGCAAGCCGACGGCCGAGCCGTTGCGCAACTGCTCGGTCAGAAATCCGCCGGCTGAGTTGTATTCAGGCCGCAGTCGGCCTGACCGAACGGCGACTCAGCGCACGGCGCCGGTGATCAGCCACGCGTCGGTGCGATAGCGGGCGTACAGGGCCGCGCCTCGGACGGCCATCCAGGCGCCGAGTGCGCCCCACAACCAGCCGATGCCGAGATCGAGCTCCAGTACGGCGAATGAGCCGGTGATGAGCACGGCGGTGGCGGCGACCATGGAGATGGCGAGGAAGCGCAAATCTCCTGCGCCGATGAGGATGCCGTCGAGGGCGAAGACGATGCCGGCGATCGGCTGCCACAGCGCCACATGGATGAACAAGAACGCAACGAGCGAGATCACGGCCGGATCATTCGAGAAGAGGTCGGGCAGCACCGGGGTCGAGGCGAGGATGAGCGCGAGGAAAACGAACCCACCGAACCAGCCCCACTGGATCATGCGGTCCCCGAGGCGTCGGGCTTCGGTCGCGTCGCCAGCACCGAGGGCGTGTCCGATCATCGCTTGCGCTGCGATCGCGACGGCATCGAGCGCAAAGGCGAGAGCCGACCAGATCTGGAACGCGATCTCATGAGCGGCCAGATCGGCATCACCGAGTCGGGCTGCGACAGCGACGGTGACGGTGAGACCGCCTCGCAGCGCGGCAGTGCGGACGAGGAGATCGGCGCCTGCGCCGGCGAGTCGTCCGATGATGCGCCAGTCAGGGCCGAGCCCCACGGCATGTTCGGCGATTGCCCGGGCGATCCACACGAGGTACGCCATTGCTCCGACCCACTGGGCGATGACGGTCGAGAGCGCCGACGCGCCGATCCCGAAGTCGAGACCGAAGATCAGCACGACCTCGACGACGAGGTTGAGCACGGCGGTTCCGATCGCAACATAGAGCGGCCGTTTGGTGTCCTGGAGGCCGCGGAGATAGCCGACCCCGGCGAGGGTCAACAGCATTGCCGGGAGGCCGAGGAGCGAGATCCGGAGATAGATCTCCGCATTGATGGCGGTTTCGCCCTGTCCGCCCATCAACTCGATCAATGGGTTCCGGCAGAGGTAGCTGATGCCGGCGATGACAACACCGACAACGAAGGCAAGCCACAGGCTCTGCACCGCCTGGTGAGCGGCCTGCCGGTGCTCGCCGGCGCCCAGCAGACGGGCGACCGCCGAGGTGGTGCCGTAGGCGAGGAAGATGAAAACGGAGAAGGCGATCAACAGGAGCGACGACGCCAGCGCAAGTCCGGCGAGCTGCGGGGTGCCGAGGTTCCCGACCACGGCGGTGTCGGCGAGGATGTACAGCGGCTCGGCGACCAGCGCGCCGAGCGCGGGCAAGGCCAGGGCGAGGATCCGCCGATCGGTCTCACCCCACCCGATGCGCGCCGTCAACCACCCCATCAGGGAGACGCTACGGTGCCCAGGCGCCGGTCGCTTCGTGGTGACGGCGGGCGGCGTCGGTCATCCACTCGGTGCGCCCTGCTCGAACCGCCGACGATGAGACGTCGAGGAGCGCGGCCCCGACCGGGAGCGCATGCTCGTCGGGTACGTCGAAGCCGGTTCGGGGCGCGAGCGCGAGGGCCGGCAGAGCTGCGAGCGCAGCGTCACGGGCAGCATGGTCGGGGTACCAGGCGACGTCATTGACCTGGGCCCATTTGTCGGCACCCATCACGACGACGTCGTACCCATCGGCGATGTCGGCGATGAGTTGGTGTTCAGTGACGATCAGGCCGAGCCCGTCGACCTCGGCGATCGACGCCTCGATGACCGCGAGGCGTTCCTCGAAGGGCGGCCGCATCACCGATTCTTTCCCGAGCGTGACCGTCGAGACGGCAAAGTCCACCCGGTGCAGACCGTGGTGCTCACGGGCGGTCAGGGCGATCTCGAGGTGGGCGACCGTAGGTGGGTTGAACGAACCCGGGTACACGCCCAGGCGGGCGTCGAGGGGCAGGTGAGGGGCAGTCACGAGTCCGAACGTTGCCATGCCCGACGGCGCCCGTCATACTGGGCGCCGTGAACCACGCCGTCGGCCTCCTCGTAGTAGTAGCCCGCTAGCACACGTTCGCGCCCCTCCAACCGACCCGATCGTGTGCCTCGACCTCCCCACAACGGGAGGTCGTTGTCGTTTTCGAACGATCCTGCGTTCTCGGCCGGTAGTTTTTGTCCGTCGCTCTGCGTCCAACATCTGGAAACCCATCTCATGACGAGCTCCAACCCCAACAACGGTGGCGAAGCACTGGTGAAAGCCCTCGAGTACGAGGGCGTCGACGTGATGTTCGGCCTGCCCGGCGGCGCGATCCTGCCGGTCTACGACCCGATCCTTGATTCGTCGATCCGCCACGTGCTCGTGCGTCACGAGCAGGGCGCCGGCCACATGGCCGAGGGGTACGCCCACGCCACCGGCAAACCCGGGGTGTGCATGGTCACCTCCGGCCCGGCCGCAACCAACGTCGTCACCCCCCTCGCCGATGCCATGCTCGATTCGGTTCCGATGGTGTGCATCACCGGTCAGGTTCCGCTCGCCGCAATCGGCACCGACGCGTTCCAGGAGTGCGACACCACCGGCATCACGATGGCGGTGACCAAGCACAACTTCCTGGTCACCGACGCCCAGGACATCCCGCGGATCATCCACGAGGCATTCCACATTGCGACCACGGGCCGCCCCGGCCCCGTGTTGGTCGATATTCCGAAAGACATCGTCGACCCGACCAATCCGAAGTCGGCGATGACCTGGTACGACCCCGATTCCGTCCCGATGGAGCTGCCCGGCTACCGGCCCGTCATGGAGGGCGACCCGGCCCTCATCGAAGAGGCTGCTGCCCTGATCGCCCAGGCCGAGCGGCCGGTGCTCTATGTCGGCGGTGGTGTGCTCAAGGCCCGGGCCGCCGAACCGCTGCTCAAACTCGCCGAACTGCTGCAGATCCCGGTCGTCACCACCCTGATGGCCCGGGGCGCGTTCCCTGATCGCCACGAGCTCTGCCTCGGCATGCCCGGCATGCACGGCAACTACACCGCCGTCACCGCCATGCAAGAGAGCGACCTGCTCATCTCGCTCGGCGCCCGCTTCGACGATCGCATCACCGGCAAGCTCGACGGCTTCGCCCCCACGGCGAAGATCATCCATGTCGACATCGACCCGGCGGAGCTCGGCAAGGTTCGGCAGTACAACGTCGGCATCCAGGGCGACTGCAAGCTCGTCATCGAGGGGCTCATCGAGGCCACGGAGAAACTCGGTACCTCGGCCCAGGCCGACCGCTCCGACTGGCGCTCCACCGTCTCCGGTTGGCAGGAGAAGTTCCCGCTCGTCTACGAGGATTCGCTGCCGGGCGACAAGCTCAAGCCGCAGTTCGTGATGGAACAACTGCGCGACGGTAACCCGCACGACACGATCCTGTGCTCGGGCGTCGGCCAGCACCAGATGCACGCCAGCCAGTTCTGGAAGTTCGACCACCCTTACACCTGGATCAACTCCGGAGGTCTGGGCACGATGGGCTTCTCGATTCCGGCGGCGATCGGCGCCAAGGCCGGGATGCCCGACCGGCGGGTGTGGGCGGTCGATGGCGATGGCAACTTCCAGATGACGGCCCAGGAGTTGGTCACGGCCACCGTCGAGGACATCCCGATCAAGGTCGCCCTCTTCAACAACAGCTATCTCGGCATGGTCCGCCAGTGGCAGGAAATGTTCTACGACGAGCGTTTCTCCGAGGTGCACCTCAGCGACAACGTCCCGGACTATGTGAAGTGGGCCGAGGCGATGGGTGCCGTCGGCATCCGTGTCGAGTCGCCGGAGGAGGTCGCCCCGGCGATCGCCAAGGCCAACGAGATCGACGACCGCTCGGTCGTCGTCGAATTCGTCACCGACGCCCGGGAGAACGTGTTCCCGATGGTCCCGGCCGGCAAGACCAACTCCGAACTGGTCGTCGACCCGAGCCAGCAGCACCTGATCGACGGTGACACCTCCGGGAAGGGAGCCGCGTCATGAACGTCTCGCCCACCAGCCCGCGCTGGCACACGATCGCCGCCACCGTCGAGAACAAGCCGGGTGTGCTCGCACGCGTTGCCGGGCTGTTTTCCCGTCGTGGCTTCAACATCCACTCGTTGGCCGTTGCGCCCACCGAGGACGAGAAGTTCAGTCGCATCACCTTCACCGTCGACATCGAGGGCACGCCGCTCGATCAGGTGGTGAAGCAACTCGACAAGCTGATCAATGTCGTCGACATCTCCCAGCTCGATCCTGATGCATCGGTCGAGCGTGAACTCATGCTTGTCATCGTCGAGGTGGGGGAGCAGCGCAAGGAGCTGATGGAGATCGTCGACGACTACCGCGCCTATGTGCTCAACGAGGGCGACGGCAAGGTCCTGATGTCGTGGTCGGCTCGCCCGAGCCGACTCGACGAGCTGGAAGCGCGTCTGCGCCCCTTCGGGATCGTCGACATGCAGCGCACCGGTCGCGTGACCCTCCCGTCACTCGGTACCTGACGTTCCGAGGCTCAGTAGACGATGTCCAGTGCGTAGCGCAGCGCTTGGTCGAGCCGCGCCCGTGCGAGCTCATCGAGATGGCCGATGGCCTCGTCGTCGAGTGCGTCGACCGGCACGGTGATGACGTTGTCGCAGCTGACGACACACGCCTCGGGAAGCCCATGCTCGGGGCCCAGTTCGACCTCTGACCGGATCCCTCGGGCCGTGCGTGTGATCGGTGCACAGGTGACGGCGGCGAGCACTTCGATGGCTGCGTTGCGGGTGAGCACGCACACGGGACGGCGACCCGAGGGTGGGCCGAGATCTGCCCAATAGATCTCGTTTCGGGCTACCACGCGGGGCTGGTCTCAGCAGCAAGTCTCCTGGCCGATCGGACCAGTGCAGGGTCGGCTGGAGTCCGGCGGTATGCGGCTTGCAGTTCTCGGTCGGCCTCGGCGAACTGTTCAGCATCGAGCACGGCTTGGGCGCCTCGCCGGATCAGCTCGGAGCGGTTTGTGCCGAGATCGGCTGCGAGTTCATCGAGTTGCTCAACTGAGTGCGTGATCGCCCCCCAGGCTGCGCCCCGGGTCAGGCAGGTGTGTTTCCGGTCAGCGTCAGGTGGTTGTCGATCCCGGCGACGCGATCCTGCTCGCGATGGTTGACATAGAGCACGCTCGTCTCGCTGCCGAGACAGATCCGCTCGACGAGGGCGAGCACGAGCTGCCGGTTCATGTCATCGAGGCCGAGGCACGGTTCGTCGAGGATCAGCAGTGGTGGGTGCTTCACCATGGCGCGTGCGATCAACACGAGGCGTTGGTCGCCGAACGAGAGCCGGTTGAACGGCTCGTCGGCTCGGTCAGACATGCCGAGCAGGGCGAGCCATTCGTTGGCGATGGCCTTCTCGGTGTCGGTGCTCTTCGTGTAGAGCCCGATGCTGTCGTGGAAGCCGGAGATGATGACGTTCCGGAGGCTGGTGCTCACCGTGTACTCCCACTGGAGGGCGGTCGAGACGTACCCGATGAACTGCTTGATCTCCCAGATGCTCTCGCCGGTGCCGCGCTGGTAGCCGAAGACATTGATGTCGTTGACATAGCACTGCGGATGATCGCCGGTGATCAACTGCAGCAGGCAGGTCTTGCCGCTGCCGTTGGGGCCGCTCAGCTGCCAGCTCTGGTTCGGTTCGATCGTCCAGTCGAGGCCATCGAACACGGTGTTGTCGGTGTAGCGGACGGTGGCGCCGGTGAGTTGCACGAGCGGCGTGGCGGGGTCGAGCGCCGGCAGCTTCGCCGCTGGGTCGGCCGCAGGGATCTCGAGATCGCTCGTCTTGAGATGAAGGAGCTGGTAGAGCTCGGCGTAGGCCTGCTCGTCGGCTCGCTCGACGCAGAGCGGAAGTCGGCCGTCGTCGACGTAGGCGACGTGGGTGACGAAGTCGGGGCACTCGTCGAAGCGGTTGAGCACGATCACCATGGGGGTCGTCTCGGCCAACGTGCGTAGATGGCCCTGCAGCCAGACGAGCGAGTCGTGGTCGAGGCCGTCGAACGGCTCATCGAGGACGAGCAGATCCGGCCGACTCGTGAGCGCCCGGATCAACATGACCTTGCGGGTCTCGCCGGTCGAGAGTTTGCGGAACGCCCGGCTCATCAGGGGCCGGAGACCCAGCGTGTCGACCAGGCTCCGAGCCAGATTGAGGTCCTGGCAGCCGTCCTCGATGATCTCGGCAACCGGTGTGCCTTCGGAGATCACGTCGAGGATGTCGGCGTCGTCTTTTCGGCGTTCGGCGGCGATCAGCTCGGCCTGCCGCTCATAGGACACGAGCGCGATCCGCTTGGGGACTCCCTCGATGCTCCCCGACAGGATGTCTCCGTCGCCGGCCAGCACCGCGGCGAGCGCCGACTTGCCGGAGCCGTTGGCGCCGGCGATCAGCCAGTGCTCGCCCGGACGGAGTGTCCAGTCGATGTCGAGGAGCTGAAAGCGCTCGTCGAAGTCGACCGACAGCGCGTCCAGATGGATCATGCGAGAACGATCAGACGATGCGCTTCATGTCGGCCATGTGGCCCCGGAGCACCGAGCCGATCGCCTCGACCGGGTGGCTCCGGATGGCTTCGTTGACCTCGATCAGGCGGGCGTTGTCGACGCCGTTGTCGGCCGCGTCGAGACCCTTGCCGATCACGTCGCTCGTGATGCCGGTCATGAAGTCGGCGAGCAGTGGAACGCACGCGTGGTTGTACAGGTAGCACCCGTACTCGGCCGTGTCGGAGATCGTGGCGTTCATCTCGTAGAGCTTCTTGCGAGCGATCGTGTTGGCGATCAGTGGGGTCTCGTGCAGCGACTCGTAGTAGGCCGACTCGGCGATGATGCCGGCGGCGGTCATCGTCTCGAAGGCGAGTTCGACGCCGGCCTTCACCATGGCGACCATGAGGATGCCGTTGTCGAAGTATTCCTGTTCGGCGATCTCCATGTCGCCAGCCGGCGTCTTCTCGAACGCGGTCTCGGCGGTATCGGCGCGCCAGCCGAGCAGCTTGGCGTCGTCGTCGGCCCAGTCGGCCATCATGCCGGACGAGAAGGCGCCGGTCATGATGTCGTCCTGGTGCTTGTTGTAGAGGTCGCGCATGATGTCCTTGAGCTCCTCGGAGAGCTCGAAGGCCCGGATCTTCGCCGGGTTCGACAGGCGGTCCATCATGTTGGTGACCCCGCCGTACTTGAGCGCCTCGGTGATGGTCTCCCAGCCGTACTGGATGAGCTTCGAGGCGTAGCTCGGATCGGTGCCCTCGTCGACCATCTTGTCGAAGCACAGCAACGAGCCGGTCTGCAGCATCCCGCAGAGGATGGTCTGCTCGCCCATGAGGTCGGACTTGACCTCGGCGATGAACGACGACATCAACACGCCGGCCTTGTGGCCGCCGGTGCCGACGGCGTAGGCCTTGGCGAGCGCAAGGCCTTCTCCGTTGGGGTCGTTGTCCTCGTGAACGGCGATCAGGGTCGGTACGCCGAAGCCACGGACGTATTCGGCCCGGACCTCGGAGCCGGGGCACTTGGGCGCAACCATGATGACGGTGATGTCGTCACGGATCTGCATGCCCTCCTCGACGATGTTGAAGCCGTGCGAGTACGAGAGGCAGGCACCGTGCTTCATCATCGGCATGATCGTCTCGACGACATTGGTGTGCTGCTTGTCGGGGGTGAGGTTGAGCACCACGTCGGCGGTGGGCAGTAGTTCTTCGTAGGTGCCGACGGTGAAGCCGTTCTCGGTGGCGTTCTTCCACGACTGGCGTTGTTGGGCGATGGCCTCGTCGCGAAGGGCGTAGGACACGTCGAGGCCGCTGTCGCGGAGGTTGAGACCCTGGTTGAGGCCCTGGGCGCCACAACCGATCACGACCATCTTCTTGCCGCGGAGCGCCTCGACGCCGTCGGAGAACTCGTCGAGGTGCATGAAGCGGCACTTGCCGAGTTCGGCGAGCTGTGCTCGAAGCGGAAGGGTGTTGAAGTAGTTGGCCATGACAGGTCTCCACGTGAGATCGAACGCACGAATGCTACCGATCGACATGTGTTTCGTAAATGGACATATGTGCAACGTTGCGTCCCGATATCTGCAACGATGGACGAGTGAACATCACGGTGTTGCGCCACTTCGTCGAGCTGAGCGAGACACTGCACTTCGGGCGAGCCAGCGCCCGGGCGAACATCAGCACATCGGCGTTGTCACGCCACATCCGACAGCTCGAAGCCGAGCTCAATGTGGCGTTGTTCGATCGTGACAACCGAACCGTCGAGCTGACGCCGGCGGGTATCCGATTTCAGCGTTACGCCCGTGACGCCGTGCAGCAATGGGACCAGATCCGCTTCGAGCTCACCGACCCTGCTGACCACCTGCGGGGCGAGATCAGCCTCTACTGCTCGGTCACAGCCAGCCACAGCATCTTGTTCGACCTGCTGAACCGCTTCCGTCCCGCCCATCCGGGCGTCGAGATCCGGCTCCAGACCGGGGACCCCGAATATGCGATCGCGCGAGTGCAGGCGTTGGAGGAGGATCTCGCGATCGCCGCCCGCCCCGCCAACCTGCCCGCCGGTGTGCGGTTCAAGCCGATCCGGGTCTCACCGCTCGTCTTCATCGAGTCGGTCGAGACCGTCGACCCGATGCCGTCGAGCCTGCCGCCGGATGCACGCGAGGCCTGGGCGGAGGTCCCGATGATTCTCGCCGCCGGCGGCATCGCCCGTCGCCGGGTCGATGCCTGGTTTCGCCGGCTCGACGTCACGCCGAAGATCTACGCCCAGGTTGCCGGTAACGAGGCGATCGTCAGCATGGTCAGTCTCGGGCTAGGCCTCGGTGTGGTGCCGAAGATCGTGCTTGACAACAGCCCTCATGCCGAACGTGTCCGCGTGCTCGAGGTCGACCCGGTGCTGGAACCCTACGAACTCGGGTTGTTCACCCTGAAGCGTCACCTGCACAACCCGCTCGTGGATGCGTTCTGGTCGTTGCTTCCCGACGAGGTCGATCAGTAACCGTAGGAATCGAAGCTGGTGTCGCCCGACCAGCCCCACACCGTGAGCACGGGCTCATCGTCGGTGATGATGCGGTGAACTGCCTGCGACGGCGTCCGGATGTACGAGCCGGCCGAGGAGCGGGTGGTCTCATCGTCGACGGTCCACACCGCTGAACCGGCGAGCACGTAATAGAACTCGTCGGCGTCGTGCCAGTGGTCGGGGTAGGTGACCCCGGGGTTGAGGAAGAAGAGCCCGAACCGCTCCGAGTCCGGTCCGGTGATCGAGCCGTCGGGCCCCAATAGCTCGGCGGCAGCCGCCGAATGTGCCCACCCGGGCGGCACGTGCTCCTCGGGCGGATGGCGCCATCCGATGTGAGGATCGGCGGCGTCCAGACCGGTGAGCGCAGCGGCGGTGCGTGCTGTGGCGATGGCGCCCATGTCGGGACGGAGGCCCAGCGGGAACGGCGACGCAAGTTCCGAGGGATCGCCTTCGGTATCCGCTGCGGCGGCGAGCAGCGAGGCAAAGCGCTGGGCCATTGGCTCATCGACAGCCTTGAGGAGGTGGCTGCACTCGGCCAGGAACGAGCCGACGGGGTGACGCATCGCCGGAACCATAGTCGGACATGCCGCGCATGCGAACGAATCGATGCGCTCCACGCAGCGCCGGTCTCCGGTCGCTCGGGTAGCGTCGGGATCGTGACCATGGCGATCGAGGTTGAGGATCTCTCCAAGTCCTACGGCGACCTTCGGGCTGTTGACGGCGTGTCCTTTTCCGTCGATCCCGGCGAGGTGTTCGCCATCCTCGGTCCCAACGGTGCCGGAAAGTCCACCACGGTCGAGATCCTCGAGGGACACCGCCGTCGCGACGGCGGACGGGTTACCGTCCTCGGGGTCGACCCCACCGAGGGAGGCCGAGCGTTCCGTAACCGCATCGGCATCGTGTTGCAGGAGGCGGGTGTCGACAAGGAACTCACCGTTCGCGAGACCCTCGATCTCTACAGCACTGCGTACACCCGTCGCCGGAGCATCGACGAGGTCATCGAGATGGTCGAACTCGCCGACAAGCTTGACGAACGCATCTCCCGTCTGTCGGGTGGGCAGCAACGACGAGTCGATCTCGCGCTCGGCGTCATCGGCACACCCGATGTCCTTTTTCTTGACGAGCCGACTACCGGCTTCGACCCCGCTGCCCGCAGGCGGAGCTGGGAACTGGTGCGCGACCTTGCCGACAACGGCACCACCATCGTGCTCACCACCCACTACCTCGAAGAGGCCGAGGAACTCGCCGATCACCTCATCGTGATGGCAGGGGGCACAATCGTCGCAGCGGGCACGCCCGAGTCGTTGCGCGACCAGGCCGGCGAGGCGACCATCATCCGGTTCGCGCTCCCCAGCGTCGACGCCTCGCTCGCCGGCCTTCTCGACCCGCTTCATGGGGATGCCTCGGGGCGTGATCGGCGTCTCGAGATCTCCACCACGAAACCGACCGCCGACCTCGCCCACATCACCGGATGGGCCCTCCAGCACGGCATCGAACTCGACGGGCTGTCGGTCGCGAGCGTCACCTTGGAGGACGTCTACCTGCGTCTCGTCGGCGCGGACTCCTGACCGTCGGAGCGCTCAGCCCCGCTGGCCCCGAGGGTGGACATCGTCGAGGTGACGGAAGAATCCCTCGGCCCAGTCATGCACGGTGTTCGCCCAGAGGTGGGTGCGCATCGCCCGCACACGGTGTCGCTGTTCCTCGACCGGCAGCGTGAGCGCCGTCTCGATCACCCGCTTCATCCCGGCGGTATCGAACGGGTTGCAGAGCAACGCCTGATGAAGTTCGACCGCCGTGCCGGCGAATTCTGACAGCACCAGTACGCCGGTGCCGTCGGTGCGGCAGGCGATGTATTCCTTGGCGACAAGGTTCATGCCGTCCTCGAACGGGGTCACCAGCATGACGTCGGCGGCGAGGAACAGATGAACGAGATCCTCGAAGGGCAGACTCTGGTGCAGATAGTGCAGGACTGGCTTGCCGAGCTGGGCGTAGTTGCCGTTGATCGAACCGACCAACTGCTCGATCTCGGTGCGGGTGTTGGAGTAGCCCCGTACATCGTCGCGGCTGGGCGTGGCGACCTGGACGAACGCGACCTCGGCAGGGTCGAGCGTGCCGTCGCGGAGCAGTTCCTCGAAGGCCTTGAGCCGGGCGTCGATGCCCTTGGTGTAGTCGAGACGGTCGACGCCGAGCAGAAGATGCTTGGGCGAGCCGAGCGATGCCCGGAACGCGTCGGCCGCCTCCCGGGCGGCCGGGTCGCGGACCATCTGATCGATGCGGTCGACGTCGACCGAGATCGGGAACGACCCGACGGCGACCCGGCGACCCTCGACGACGATCTCGGTGACAGGATCGACCAGCATGACCTCCTCGGTGCGGCCCATGCGATGGGCGAGCGAGAGAAAGTTGCGGGCGTCGGTCGGGGTCTGGAAGCCGATGACGTCGGTGGCGAGCAGGCCGTCGGTGATCGCTTCGCGCCACGGTAGGCGCATCAGGAGCTGCGAGGGCGGGAAGGGCGTGTGGAGAAAGAGGCCGATACGAATGTCGGGCCGGGCCTCACGCACGAACGCCGGCATCAACTGCAGGTGATAGTCGTGGATCCAGAGCGTGCCGTTCTGTTCGGTGGTCTCGATTGCGACCTTGGCGAACTGCTCGTTGACCCGTCGATAGGCAGCCCACCAGGATCGACGAAAGCGGGTCGACAACAGGCCGTTGTGATAGAGCGGCCACAGGGTGCCGTTGGAGAACCCTTCGTAGTAGTCGGCGTAGTCGGTCTCGCTGAGCGACACCGACCGCAGCGCCATGTCGCCGAAGCGGGCCGGCGGTGCGCTGTCGGCGGCATCGCCCAGACCGCCGTCCCAACCGATCCAGACCGCATCGCGGCCCT
Source organism: Acidimicrobiales bacterium (assembly GCA_022425325.1). Classification (GTDB taxonomy): domain Bacteria; phylum Actinomycetota; class Acidimicrobiia; order Acidimicrobiales; family Aldehydirespiratoraceae; genus UBA11606. Next base: position 53,885 of record JAKMFW010000100.1, read on the forward strand.
CCATCACGGCGGTCATCGCAGTGACGAGCCCGCCGGGGCTCAGCGCCCAGCCGCCGTCACCATCGAGGCGCACGGGGAGTCGGTTGGCGGCGATGACGACATCGTGTCGTTCGCCGGAGGATCCGAGGGGGTCGGGTAGGTCGGCCACGACCAAAGCGTAGATGCCGTGGTCGTCATGAGCCTGACGGGGCGCCATGATGGGGCCATGAGCGACGCAAGCGCCTCTCTCGCACCCGACCGGCGATCTCCGTTCCGGCGTGACCTGCAGCTGCTCGTGCGTTCGGTCCGGGCCGAGAACCGCCTGTTCTGGCGAACCCCGATCGGTGCCTTCTTCACGATCGGACTACCGCTCGTCATGTTGGTGATCTTCGTCGCCATCTTCGGCAACGATCCGATCGGCACGAGCTACGGCGAGTTCGCCACCGCCCAGTTCTATGCGGCGAGCCTCGGAGTGTTCGCAGCGGCATCGGCCACCTACACGAACCTGGCGATCAACCTGACCATGCGCCGAGACGACGGCGTGCTGAAGCGGGTCCGGGGCACGCCGATCCCGCCGTGGGTGTTCCTCGCCGGTGCGATCTTGTCCGGAATGTGGATTGCGGCCTTCGCCACGACGCTGATGGTGGGGATTGGCATCGTCGCCTACGGCGTCGACGTCCAGCTTGCTCAGCTGCCGGCGATGATCGTCGCCTTCCTCGCCGGTACGGCCTGCTTCGCAACTCTCGGCGTCGCCCTTGCGGCCGTCTCGAAGACCGCGTCAGCGGCCCCTGCGATCGCAAACGCGACGATCCTTCCGCTGGCGTTCCTCTCGAACGTCTTCGTTCCCCTCGACGATCCACCGTCATGGCTGAACCTGATCGGCGACATCTTCCCGCTGAAGCCGTTTGCGGTTGCCTTCACCGAGGCGATGTCGCCGTTCAGCGATGCCCCCGCCTTCGAATGGGACCGTCTCGTCGTCCTGATCGGCTGGACTGTCATCGGCGCGTTCGTCGCCGCGAAACGCTTCCGATGGGAGCCCGTGCCCGGTGCCTCTCGGCGGGGGCGAGGCCGACGGAATCGACGCAGCGCCGCCTAACCGCCACACTGCGGGTCATGCTCTCGAGGTTCGACGACTACCCGATCCACCAGACCCCCGACCCCGTTGCCCACCCGGCGACGAGCGACAAGGACGTCTACGAGCGGTATTGGTTCAACGGCTACTCGACCTCGGGCGACTTCTACCTCGGCGCCGGGGCGGCGCTCTACCAGCACCTGGGCGTGAAGGATGCCCATGTGTCGTTCATCCACGAGGGGCGGCAGTACGCATTCCACGTATCGGGACGGCGGAGCGACGAACCGAGCGACCTCACCATCGGGCCGTACTCCCTCGAGATCATCGAACCGATGCGTTCGTGCCGGATCACCGTGACCGAGAACGACACCGACTTCACCTGCGACCTGCTGTGGGAAGGGCGTACCGGCAATGTCGAGGAACCCCGTCATCATCTCGGTCGAGGTCTTCGCAAGATCATGGACACGACCCGGTTCACCCAACTCGGCCGGTGGACGGGATGGGTCCAGTTCGGCGATGTTCGGATCGAACTCGACCCGTCGGAGGTCGTCGGCACCAAGGATCGTTCGTGGGGGGTCCGGCCGCTCATCGGTGGCGACACCCGTGGCGCGCCGGCGGCCTCGCAGATGGGCGGCATTTTCTTCCTCTGGGCGCCGTTGAACTTCGACGACCTCTGCCTGCACTACCAATTGTTCGACGACAATGTCGGCCGTCCGCTCTTCCAGGTCGGTGCTCGGCTCCCGGTGTACGGCTCACCCGATGAGCTTCCCGGCGTCGAGGACCCGGCGGTCGAGCACATGCGCAATCTCGAACACGAGGTGACGTTCGCCTCCGGCAATCGCATGATCACCGGCGCGACGATCGCGATGACCTCGGTGGCCGATGGCGCCCGCCACGAGGTCCGACTCGAACCGATCTTCACCTTCCGGATGAAGGGGATCGGCTACACCCACCCCATCTGGGTTCACGGCAAGTGGCACGACGAACTCGCGATGGCGAGCGAGTCGTGGGCACTCGACGATGTCGACGACACGGCGTACGAGAACCAGCATTGTCAGCACCTCGTGCGAGCCACCTACACCGACGGTGCCGGGGTCGAGCGAACCGGTATCGGTGTGCTCGAACAGAACATTCTCGGCCCATATGCGCCCTACGGACTCGAGGGGTTCTTCGCCGCCCCGACCTACGACTGAGAAGGTCCCGGTGGTGCCGGATCATGAACTCGCCCAGGGTTCCGGTGGCATGCGCTCGGCCACCGACGTGAGCGTGGGGCGGGGACTGCTCTAGGGTCCCGACGTGCACGACTACGACGAGTTCGGGCTGTTCCACGAGAACGCCGCCGAATACGACCTGCCGTTCGCTGCGCCACCGTCCGTGCGACGGGAACGCATCGAGTTACCATCCGGCCTCGGCATCTCGGCGCTGGTGTGGGGCAAGGGTGACCCCGAACTGGTGCTGGTCCACGGTGGCGCCCAGAACGCCCATACCTGGGACACGGTGGCCATGGCGCTCGGACGTCCGCTCGTGGCGATCGACCTCCCCGGACACGGCCACAGTGACCACCGACCAGCCCACGACTACACACCGACCTCGATGGCGGCCGACCTCGCCATCGCGATCGAGCGCCTGGCGCCGGCCGCCGAGGCGGTCGTCGGCATGTCGCTCGGCGGGATGACCTCGATCTGTCTGGCTGCAGATCACCCACACCTCGTTCGCCGCCTCGGTGTCGTCGATGTCACCCCGGGAACCGATCACGCCAAGGCCGAGCCGATCATCACGTTCGTCGATGGTCCCGAAGTGTTCGAGTCGTTCCAGGCGATGCTCGATCGCACGATCGAGTTCAACCCGGGGCGGAGCGAGTCGAGCTTGCGTCGGGGGATCCTCCACAACGCGAAGCCGCTTCCCGACGGCAGCTGGACGTGGCGGTACGACCGCATGCGCGACTGGAAGGTCGGCGGCGATGCAGCGCCGTCGTTCGAGGACCTGTGGGGCAAGGTCGACCTGGTCCAAGTCCCAATCACCCTGTGGCAGGGCGGAAACTGGAGTGTGATCGACGACGAAGACGTCGCCGAGTGGATGCGTCGCCGCCCCGACACGGTTCACGTCGTGGTCGACGGTGCCGGGCACTCGATCCAAGGCGACAAACCGCTCGAGATGGCGGCTCTGATCGAGGCGCTGATGACCCGATGACCTCCACCGACGGCGACACCCGATTCGTCAACCTCATGACGCCGGCCCGGTTCGGCCGACTCGAACTCCGAAATCGCGTCGTGATGGCGCCGATGACCCGCTCACGAGCAACCCCCGACGGAGCGGTCACCGACATCATGGTCGAGTACTACCGCCAGCGAGCCGGTGCCGGGATGATCATCACCGAGGGCGTGTATCCGTCCGAGGCCGGCAAGGGCTATTGCCGGACGCCGGGGTTGGTGAGCAGCGATCACGCCGCCGGGTGGCGACGGGTCACCGATGCGGTTCATGCCGAGGGCGGCACGATCGTGATGCAGATGATGCACGTCGGCCGGGTCGCGGTGGCGGCTAACAAGGCGGCCGGTTCCGAGACGGTTGCGCCTTCGGCGGTCGTTGCTCGTCTGCGGATGTACACCGATGTCGACGGCGGCACTATGCAGCCCTGCGAGCCGCCTCGGGACCTCGACGCCGATGAGATCGCCGCCGTGATCGCCGACTATGCGCGCAGCACGGAACTCGCGTTCGAGGCCGGCTTCGATGGCGTCGAACTTCACGGCACCAGCGGCTACCTGCCCGCCCAGTTCCTATCGACCGGAACCAACCATCGCGACGACGACTGGGGCGGGTCGGTCGCCGGCCGGATCCGCTTCTTCGTCGAGGTGTCGAGCGCAATGGCGGACGTCGACGGCGCAGACCGCATCGGCTTTCGGATCTGTCCCGGCAACCCCTACAACGATCTCCACGACGACGATCCGGAGGAGACATTCCGCGCCCTGCTGGCTGCGCTTGACCCGCTCGGACTCGCGTACTGCCACACGCTCCGTCTGCCGACAGGGCCGGTCGACAACGAGGCACTGTGTCGCCAGGGGTTCTCGGGCCCGCTGATCATCAACGACAGTTACGAGCCAGCTGAGGCGAACCAGGCCCTCGCCGAGGGACGCGGCGATGCCGTTGCGTTCGGACGGCGTTTCATCACCAACCCGGACCTCGTCGATCGCATCGCCGGCGGGCACGAGTTGGCGTCCACCCGCGCCGACCACATCTACGACCCCGGCCCACAGGGCTACATCGATTTCCCGACCCGGTCGGACTGATCCGGTGCCGACAGGCCGGAGGCCCTCGGCCACAGCCGAGTGCCGGCAGGCGAATCAGAGCTCGCCGCGATCCAGGCCGACCAGTACCTCGGCCGCCCGTTGGCGAGTCGCCTCGAGGTCGGCGAGTCGGCGCATGCCGGCGAGCTGCTGGCCCAGCCGGGCATTGCCCTTCAGCTGGTGCTCATTGCGGGCGAGGAAGTCCCAGTAGAGCGAGGTGAACGGGCAGGCGTCATCCCCCGTGCGCTTCTTCGGGTTGAACCGGCAGCCCTTGCAGTGGTCGCTCATCTTGTTGATGTACGCCCCGCCGGCCGCATAGGGCTTGGTGGCCATGCGTCCGCCGTCGGCGTGCAACGCCATGCCGATCACATTGGGCAGCATCACCCATTCGGCGCCGTCGATGAAGTTCGCCCACATCCATTCCGTGAGGGCCCAGGGTTCGACACCGGTGAGCAGTGAGAAGTTGCCGATCACCATCAGCCGTTCGATGTGATGGGCATAGGCCCGGTCGTGGATGCCCTGCACGACCGACGACACGCATGCCATCTCGGTGGGGGCATCGCCGGTGAACGATGGTGGCACCGGGCGGTGGGCCTCCAGTTGGTTCTCGGCGCGGTATTCAGGTCCGAAGAACCAGTAGAGACCCCAGACGTACTCCCGCCAGCCCATCACCTGGCGAATGAAGCCCTCGACACTGTTGATCGGGGCCCGACCCTCTCGATACGCGACCTCGGCCGCCCGGACCACCTCCATCGGATCCAGCAGGCCGATGTTCATCGCGCTGCTGAGCACACTGTGGGCGAGCTTCCATTCGGCCGCGAGCATGGCGTCCTCGTGGGCACCGAAGCCCGGCAGTCCTTCGTCGACGAAGCGCTGCAGTCGTTCGAGCGCCTGTGCCCGGGTGACCGGCCAGCGGCCATCGGGAGCGGCCCCCCAGAGTGCGACGTCGTCGCTCGCTTCCAGCTCGGTCATCACGTCACGGTCGATGGCATCGAGCGGGAAAAGTTCGAGGGTTGGCCACGCCCGCCCGTCCTTGGGTGGCGGCTCGCGGTTCTCGTGGTCGAAGTTCCATGTCCCGCCGGCGGGTTCGTCGCCGTCCATCAAGACGTCGAGATCGATGCGCTGCCGGCGGTAGAAATCCTCCATCCGGATGCGTTTCCGGCCCTCGGCCCACTCGCCAAACTCGCGGTAATCGGTGATGAAGAACGTGTTGGTCGAGAGTTCGACTCCGAGCGCTTCGAGCCGGGTGACGGCGTCGTGACTCGACGGCGAGGTCGCCAGGACCCGTTCGACCCCGAACTCGTCGCTGTGGGCTCGCAGCCCCGCAGCGAGCGTCGGTGCCCGCCGGTGGTCGATATCGAACCCCTCCGCTTCGAGTTCGGCGGCGAAGTGCCGCATCGCGGAGATCACCATGTGGGCCCGCTGGCGATGCCACCGGTGGCGGCCGAGAATCGAGTCGCTCTCGACGAGTAGGACTCGACAGGTTTCGGGGGTGTGGTCGGCGAGCACGCCGGCGGTACGACGCAGCTGGTCACCGAGGACCCAGACCGTGGGACGAGCGTCGGTCACGCGACGGCCTCGATCATGAACAGGGCGAGCACCCCTCGGATGGTCCAGCCGATGGTGCGGATCCAGTTCGTGTGCACGAGCCGGTCGGCGACAATGGGATTCCATCCGTGTTCGAGCCGCCCGTGGGCGGGTACTTGGAGGGTGATGGTCGACAGGTGGACGCCTGCGAGCACCAGCCCGGCGATGAGGGGCAGGGTGCGGGTCAGACCGTCGGGCGGGGCGAAAAAGAGCCACAGGGTGGCGACGCCTTCGACGAGCATCGCCGGACCGACGACGAGGGAGATGAGGCGGGTGTGGGCCGCCTCGTACGCAACGAAACCGTCCTCGCCGACCCGGGCGAACAATGGGTAGTGGACGACCTGGATGATCCAGATCAGCCCGACGAGAAACCAGGTCGCCGCGGCGTGGACAAGGGTGACGGTCACCTCTTCATGGTCGACCGGATCGTCGAGCGTCAAACAACCTCGATGTGCACCCACGTGTCGTGGAATGCTGCCGATCCCGTGTCGTCGTCGGGTACGGCTGGGTTGGTGAGCGCGTTGACCGCCCGCCCCTCTGGAGTCGACGAATGCCCCCAACCGAACGGTAGTGCGACGAGGCCGGGCTGGACCCGGTCGCTGACGGTGGCTTCAACGGTAAGTGAGCCGCGCTCGTTGTGGACCCGAACACGCCCGCCGTCGGTCACACCGAGCGCCGATGCATCGATCGGATGAACCTCGAGCCGAGGATGGGGCGGCGTTGGCAGGTGTGCGGGGAACTGTGCGTAATTCGCGTTGAGGAAGGCGACGTGTTGCTTCAGGCTGATCAGCTGGAACGGCGCCTCGGGTTCGGCGATGTCGATGTCGAGTGGACCAAGCGTGAAGGTGGTGTCGGCATGGGGGCGCGTGCCGGGGTCGATCGCGAACCGGGCCCAGCCATCATCGACGAGCCGTTCCCACGTGATGCCGTCGAGCATCGGGTGCTCGTTCTCCAGCAGGCCACGGATCAGGTCCTCGTCGGACTCGTGGTGCTCGGGGGCGTCGAGACCGAGTTCGGTGGCGAGCAGTCGGAAGATCTCGTTGTTGGGTTTGGCCTCGCCCATCGGGGCAATCGCCGGTCGGTTGAGCGCGACGTTGAGATGGCCCCATGCCGGCGCAAGATCGAGATGCTCGATCTGGGTGGTCGCAGGAAGGACGAGGTCGGCGTGACGAGCGGTGTCGGTCAGGAACTGCTCCGCCACGACCGTGAAGAGATTCTCGCGGCGGAGACCCTCGATGATGCGGTTCTGATCGGGAGCGATGACCGCCGGGTTGCTGTTGTGGACGAACAAGGCCTCGATCGGTGGATCGATCGTGGGGTCGGTGAGCACCTCGCCGAGGCGGGCCATATTGAAGCTTCGAGCGGGTGGCGCGAGCCGGGCTTCCTCGGTGTCGAGGCCGAAAGCTTCCTCCCACCAGACCTGGGTCGAACGGGCGAGCCCGCCACCCGCATCCCGCCAGGCCCCGGTCACGGTCGGCAACATGGCGATCGCACGCATGATCTCGCGACCGTTGCCCCGATGTTCGGGGCCGACGAGTGAGCGGACGGCCGCCGGCCTGACGTTGGCGAACCGATGGGCCACGGCAACGACCTCGTCAGCGGGGATACCGGTGCGTGCCTCGGTGGTCAGGGGTGTCGCATCCGCGACGGATACCAGAAGGTCGGTGGCATCGGTGGTGTGTTCGGCGAGCCAGGTCGGGTCGAGCAGGCCGTCGCGATCCATCACGTGGATCAGTCCGGCGACGAGGGCGACGTCGGAGCCCGGCCGTAACTGCAAGAAGCGATCGGCTCGCTCGGCTGTCGCCGTGCGCACCGGATCAACGACGATCACCTCGGCGCCGGCCTCGCGGGCTTGTTCGATCGTCGTCCAGAGGTGCCGGTTGGTCACAAAGGTGTTGGTGCCCCACAAGATCACCGTGCGAGCAAGATGGAGGTCTTCCGGGTCGATGCCGCGGGGTGTGCCGAGGACGTCGGCGGCTCCGAGCCAGGCGGTCACGCCGCAGAGATGTCGCCGCACATCGGAGGTGCCGAGGGCAGCGAAGAAGCGGCGAGCGAGGATGCCTTTCTGAATGACACCCTGCGTGCCGTCGAAGGAGTAGGGAAGGATCGCCGCCGGGCCCGACTGGGCGATGATCGAACGGAAGCGCTCACCGATCTCGGCGACGGCGTCGTCCCAGGTGACCGGTGTGAACTCGCCGGAACCCTTCGGTCCGGTTCGTCTCAGCGGCGTGAGGATCCGGTCGGGGTGATGTACTCGATCAAGGAAGCGGTTGACCTTGGGGCACAACTGGCCCTTGGTGGTGGGGTGGTCGGCGAGTCCACGAAGGGCAACGGCTCGACCGTCCTCCACGGTGACCTCCCACACGCACGTGTCGGGGCAGTCGTGATGACACGCGCCGCGGACGACTCCTGCTCGCACCGGGCCAACGGAGCGTTTCACCGCGCGACCGGCCGACTCAAGACGCCGGGTCCATGAGGCGGAATGCCTCGCCGAGTCCGACACCACCAGTTCGCCCGTGGGTGCGGGCCTCGCGTTCAGTTCGCTCACGGAACGCGGCTGCCTGGGTGCCATCGTCGTCGGCAGCGATCACCATCGTCGTCTCGAACTGGCTCTCGTGAGCGAGCAGCGCATCCACCTTGGCGTCGACATGTCGCTGCTCGATGCGCTCGACATGATCGGGCTCCTCACACTCGAACAGAAGAAGGGCTCGTGGACGGTGGTGGTTCAGGCCGTCGGCCATGTGCTCGCGGTGGTAGTGCGGATCACGGGCGGCAACCACGGCATCGACGGTGAGGAAACCGGCGTTGCGATGGTCGGGGTGCATGCGCCACCGGCGCCAGGGGTCGTGGCCGAGCACGATGTCGGGGGTGGTCTCACGGATCACCCGGGCGACCCGCCCCCGCAGCTCGACCGTGTTGGCGAGTTCGCCGTCGACTTCGCCGAGGAAGTGCACCTGGGCGTCGGGGTGGATACGACGGGCGGCCTCTCGTTGTTCGGCCTGCCGGCGAGCGATGAGGACGTCGGTGTCGGCATCGACATCCCACGTTCCTTTGGACCCGTCAGTGCAGATCAGGAGATGGATCGCAGCGCCGGCGGCGCCCCACTTGGCAAGGGTGCCGCCGCACTCGAACTCGATGTCGTCGGGATGGGCACCAACCGCAAGCGCGCTGGTCGGCACGGGCAGATCGACACGCATCGTCAGGATCCTTCCACCTGGAGGCGGGCAAGGTCGCCGGGATCGTCGACGTCGAGTGCAAGCGAGGGGTCGTCGACGACGGTGATCTCGAGTCCGAGGCGCTCAGCCTCGGCACAGTGGGCGGCGAACGAACCGGGCCCGTAGTGGAATTCGAAGCCCAACCCGAGCGGGATCGACAACACATTGCTGCCGTCGCGCGCGTGGTCGGGCGCAATGGCGAGGCCGGGTCCGTCGACCACTCGAAGGTCGTCGGCGAGCGGCAGGTCGGCGTGGGCGACGATCACCCGGCTCGGCGGATCGTCCTCGGTGGCGACAAGAGCGATGGCCGCGTCAATACTTTCGTTGAGTCCGTTGACGGCGGGGGCGAGCCCGTTGGCGCCCAGACGCTCGGCCCAGCGGAGCACGTCGGCGTCGTCGCTCACGACGTGCACCGGAAGATCTCGTGCTGCTCGGACGACCCGTTCCGCCATCGCCATTGCAAGGCGCCGACGATCGGTGGGGGACAACACGCCGGCGAGGCGAGTCTTGGCGTCGTCGAACGACCGGAGCGGGATCAGCACGGCGGCGTCGGTGGCGACCACGGCGCGAGTCTAGGGTGGGGCCATGTCCATGCGTGTGGCCGTCGTCGGCGCCGGATCATGGGGCACCACGGTCGCCCATCTGGCTCGTAACTCGATCGTGTGCAAGCTGGCCGAGGCCAACGGCGTGTACACGCCGATCGCCGACCAGATGCAGGCATGCGTCGAAGAGGGTCGCACCGCCCTCGAGGCCTATGCCGGTCTCGTCAACACCCCTGCCGCCCGAGAGATCGATCCCCACTAGGGCGCTCGAAAGGACGACGAACAAACCCATGGGACTCCTCGACCGCCTCCGGCGCCGGAACCTCACGCCACTCGACCCGTCGTTCGGCGCCCTGATCGGCGACCTCGCCGGGCCGATCGCCCGCATCGCCCCCGACGGCGCCGTCGCCACCCTCGACGGATCGTGGCGTCTCGAATGGGGTGTCCGCACCGGTCGTGAGTGGAAGCGCTCGTCGACGTCGGCGGCCGTGCGCCAGAACCGTCTCGACGACACACCTGTGTACGAGACATGGATGCGGGTCCCGGGCGGCGATGTCATCCAGCGGTCGGCGGTCGTCACCGATGGCAATGGCCACGCCCTGGTGTGGCAGTTCGAGAACGCCTCGCCCGACGCCGTCGTGGTCGCCGTCGTCGGACTCACACAGGGCCGCGTCCACGCCGAATTGTCGTGCACCGAACTCGATGGCGTGCCCTGGATCCGGCCGTGTGTCGATGCCGGTGCGGTCGTCGCCGGGCCGGAAATCTGGTCCCTGGTGGAAGCCGATCCCACTGCCGCGTCGGCCGACGGCGAGAACGAAGCTGCCGTGCTCGTCCCGCTCCCACACCGTCAGACCATCACGGTGCTCGTGTCGATCACCGGCGACCTGCCGGCTCGCCCCACTGCCCCCGAGGACGTCGCGGCGGGGTGGAAGGCGATCACCGCCGACGCCATGACGGTCGATGTGCCCGACGTCGATCTGTCCGCCGCCTGGCGCCGAGTGCTGGGTGATCTCGTGCTCGCCGTCGGTGACGACGACCCGATCGCCGCCGGCGAAGCTGCCTGGTGGCTCGACCTGGCCGGCATGCACGACGAAGCCGACCGGGGCCGCGAGGCGGTCCTCGCCGCCGCCGACCGTGACCGACTCGGCTCCGACGCTGCCGTCGTGGCCCTTCGAGCGCTTGCGTCGAAGGATCTGCGTCAGGGCGCATCGTCGGCGCTCGCCGAGGTCGCCGGCCCGCTTGCCAAGCTCGCCCGCGATCGACTCGACCGTCAGACCGTGTCGCTCGTCGCCCGGGCGCTCGATGGCGCTCATCCCGGAGCCGCCGCCGATGCCCGTGCCCTGCTCGACACGCTGACCCTCGCAGATCGGGCCATGAGCTCCGCCGTGGCCCGTGGTGCCGAGCGAGTGCTCGGTCATCTCTTCCGCGACATCGATCTCGTCGAACGGATCGACATGTTGCCCGAGGTGCCGACGACCTGGTTCGGTCAGCCGATCGACGTTCGTGGCATGGTGACCGGCCTCGGTTCGCTCTCGTTCAGTGTCCGATGGCACCGCGAACGCCCTGCGGTCCTGTGGCAACGCGACGGTGGCCCCGACGGTGCCGTACTCCGCTGCCCCGGCCTCGATCCGGACTGGTCGAGCTCCGAACGGTCCGGCGAGGCGCTGCTCGCGGCACCGGCTGGGTCCGAGACGCTGCTCGTCGCTGATGTGGATGAGGTGCCTACCGCACCACCGGCCTCCGAGGTGCAGCGGGAAGGTGTCCGGCTCGACCCGAACGATCCGCCACCGTCGCTGTCGTGAGCTCGAGAGCGCCGCAGCTGCGCGGAGCGTTGAAGGCGAAGGCGCCCGGCCTTCGGGTCGAACGCGCACGCTGGGATGCCGGCGATGAGATCGTCGTCGGTATCGACGAGGTCGGTCGCGGGGCCTGGGCTGGGCCACTCACGCTGGCTGCCGTCGTCGTACCGCGTGACAAGCGGCTCTACAAGGTGCGTGACTCCAAGATGCTCACTGCCGGAGAGCGTGAGGTCATGTTCGACCGGGTGAACGAATGGGCCGACCATGTCAGCGTCGCCCATGCAAGCCAGGCCGAGTGCGACGAACTCGGCATGTCGGCAGCCCAGAAGCTTGCGGCGCAGCGGGCCATCAGCGGGCTCGGTATCGCAGTGGATCATGTCCTCGTCGACGGCAACTGGGACTTCGTCGAAACCCACCCCGCCACGATGCTGGTGAAGGGCGACACCGTCTCGTTGTCGATCGCTGCGGCATCGATCGTCGCCAAGGTCACCCGCGACCGCATGATGGAGCGCTGGCACCGCATCTATCCGGCGTACGCCTTTGCCGGAAACAAGGGGTACCCGTGCCCCCGCCACAAGGCGGCGCTCGCCGGGTTCGGCCCCTCGGCGATCCATCGTCGACGCTGGGCGTTCATGGACGACCTCCGCTGGACCGGCCAGGCCCGCACCGTCGACGACACCCAGCTCGGTCTGTTCTGATCGTGCTCGACCGTCTCCGCGCCTGGCCGGCGTTCACCGTCTTGATCGGCTGGACGCTCTTCCTGTGGGCGTCGCGCACCCGAAACGTCGTGTCGAACGATGCACTGTCGGCCTGGGGGACTGCCTGGCGCCTCGGGGTGGTCGTCGTCTTCGTCGCGTTGGCCGTGGGCGCGCTTCGTCGATCCGCTCGGAATCGGGTCCTGCCGGTCCTGATCTGGTGGACGATCGGCTACTGGCTCGTCCGCGGTGGCGGGATCGTGCTCGACGCCAACCACGATGCCTCGTTCAAGGTCGTCCACTCGGTGCTGATGGTCATCTCGATCGGTGCTGCGATGTGGGTCTGGCGGACGCGGAGTCGCTAGTCTTCGAGGCGCTATGGGACAGCCGGTCACCCTCATCACGACATCGTCGCCCCGTCCGGGCATCCTGCGTTTCGAGCTGAATCGCAGCCTCACCGGGATGGGTCACGTCCGCTACGAGATGGGCGACGAGATCCGAGCCGATGATCCGGCCTCCGAGCTGGCCAAGCGGCTCTTCGATGCCGGTGGCGTCTCGGCAGTGCACGTCTTCGGCTCCATGGTCACGGTCACGCTCGCCTCGTCGGACTTCGGTGATCTCGAGACCGTGATCGGCGGGCTGTACACGTACTATCTCCCGGGCGTGGAGATCCCGTCCGACGAGGAACTCATCGCCATGGTCGAATAGCCGGCGGCGTCTCGCCTCTAGTAGACGCGTCAGCCAGCCCAGCGGCGCACCCAGGCGTGCATCGCGATGCCGGCGGCGACACCGGCATTGATGCTGCGGGTCGAGCCGAACTGGGCGATGGAACACACCTGCTCGGCGGCGGCATGGGCGGCGGCCGACAGGCCGGGACCCTCCTGGCCGAAGAGCAGGAGGCATCGCTGGGGCAGTTCGGTCGACTCGATCGGCACGGATCCCGGCAGATTGTCGACCCCGATCACCGGAAGCGGGCCGTCGTCGTGGGCAGCAGTCCAGTCGAGTAACGACTCGACCGATTCGTGGTGGCGGACGTGCTGGTAGACGTCGGTCATCATCGCGCCGCGCCGGTTCCAGTTCCGTTTCCCGACGATGTGCACCTCGGCGGCCAGAAACGCGTTCGCGGTCCGCACCACCGTGCCGATGTTGCGGTCGTGTTCCCAGTTCTCGATCGCAACGTGAAACGGATGCCGACGGGTGTCGAGGTCGGCGACGATCGCCTCGACCGACCAGTAGCGGTAGACGTCGAGCACATTGCGGCGATCACCCTCGGCCAACAACACCGGATCGAGGCGTGGGTCGTCGGGCCACGGGTCGGGATGAGGCCCGACACCGACGGTCGGCTCGGGCTCGCTCACGATGCGCGGCGTGCGCCGGCGTCGCAGAGATCGTTGCCGCCGGGGATCGTGTGGACGTGTTCGGTCCAGTCCGAGCCGTTCCAGTAGCGCAGGGTTGCGGGTTCACCCGACGGGTCGGCGTACCAACCGGCCCGGGCGTGATCGGGGTCGTCGTCCTCGTCGGCGACCTCACCGGCACCGGCGAAGATCGAGTCGAGATCGACGGAGCGGGCGGCTGCACCCTCGAAGAGCGCCGTACGGCCCGGAGTCTCGACCATGGCGGCCACCGACTCGGGGTGGTTGCGGTCGTCCTGCATGGTGCGCAGCGCCTCGGACACGGCCGGGTCGCGGCCCTCGTACGGCGGCATGCCCTCCATCTCGCGAAGGATGTTGATCCGTTCGGCGAGGGGTGGATGGGTCGAGAAGCGGTCGTTGAACTTGCGGCCGCGGTCGTCGGTTTCGTGGTCGTCGGGCGACTCGATCCACAGGTGCGAGGTGGCGTGGGAGGTGCGCTTCACGACGGTGATGTCGGCGTCGAGTTTCTCGAGTGCGCTGCGGAGACCGCCCGGGTAGCGGGTGATCTCGACCGCGGTGGCATCAGCGAGTGACTCTCGGCTGCGCGACACCGCGGCCTTGAGCAGGGTTGCTGCGAGTGGGGCGAGAACCGCAACGAAGACGATCGCGGCCAGGACGATCAGCAACATGGCGCCGTTGTTGTCGTTGTTGCTGCTGCGGCTTCGGTGTGAGGCGCCTCCGCCGGTGACGCCACCCCAGTAGAGCATCCGGAAAAAGATGTCGGAGATCATCGCGATGGCGCCGACGGTGGCGACGGCGACGGTCATCACCAAGATGTCGCCATTGCGGATGTGGGCAACTTCGTGGGCGATCACCCCTTCGAGTTCCGCCCGGTTCATCTTGTCCATCAAGCCCGTGGTGACGGCAACCGCTGCGTTGTCGGCGTTGCGGCCGGTGGCGAAGGCGTTGGGGGAGGGGTCGTGGACGACGTAGACACCCGGCTTGGGGACGCCGGCAGCGATCGAGACCTCCTCGACCAGATTGTGCAGGCGCCCGAATTCCTCTCGAGCGGCTGGTTTCGCCCGTGTGGCGGTGAGGGCGATGGACGCCGAGGAGAAGTACGAACTGAACGAGATGCCGAACGAGAGCGTGACGGCGAACATCACGCCGATGAGTCCACCGCCCACGATGATGCTGACGGCGATGCCGACCAGCGCAAGCAGGACGAAGAACGAGAACATCAGCACCCAGGTTCGACGCCGGTTCTGGGCAATCAGGTCGTAGAAGTCGGGCCGCTCAGCCATGCGGTCACCGTACCGGTGCTGGGTTCGTTGCGGTGTCGCCCGCCATGGTTAGGGTTGCGCACGACATGGACGCCATCACCGCCTTGTATGCGTCAGCAGCGGTCGTGCTGGTGATCGCCGGGGCAGCGAAGGTGGTCCGTCCAGCGACTACCGCTGCGTTGATGGAGATGCTCGGCGCAGTCCTGCGCGGGTCGGTCCCCGGCACCCTCCTTGCGCGTGCGCTCGGGCTTGCCGAGATCACGCTCGGAATCGCCACCCTGTTGACCGACGTGGCGGCGTTTCGTGTTGTTGTCGGCGTCCTCTACGTCGTGTTCGCCCTGGCGGTGTGGCGGGCGATATCGGTCGGTGCCACGTCGTGCGGCTGTTTCGGCCGTGTCGACGCGCCGCCGACGTGGCTGCACGTCTTCGGCAACCTCGCCCTCGCGGCGTGCTCGTTCGGTGCGGTCGCCGGCCGTTCTCCGCTCGAGGTCATGGAGGACCAGCCCGCCGCCGGTGTCGGCTTCGTTGCTGCGGTCGGTGTGCTTGCCGGGCTCGAACTCGTTGCGTTCACGGCCCTGCCCGGAGCCCGCAAGTCCGCTCGGGTGACGCGTTCCTGAGCGCCCCCGATCCCGCACCGGCTGACCCCGATTACCGAGCTTGGCAGGCCGGGCACCAGGTGGTCGTGCGAGCGTCGATGACCCGGGTACGGAGCTCCTCGCCACAGCGCAGGCACGGTTCGCCTCCTCGTCCGTAGCAGGCGAGTTCGTGCTGATTGCCGCCCTGCGCGCCGTCGGAGTCGACATAGTCCCGAAGGGTCGTGCCGCCATGCGCAAGACCGGATTCGAGTGCCCGCCGGATCGCGACGACGAGCTCATCGGCTCGTTGGCGTGAGAGCCGCCGGGTCGCCGGGTTGATGCGGGCATCCCACAGCGCCTCGTCGGCGTAGATGTTGCCGACACCGGCGACTACCCGCTGTGCCAGCAGGATGGTCTTGAGGTGCCGGTCGCTGCGTTTCACGAACGCGGCGAGGTGCTTGCCGTTGAAGTCGGGATTCCATGGCTCGGGTCCCAAGGCGTGAAGTGTCGGGATGTTGCGGTAGTCGCCTGTGTCGACGACGTGGATGCGCCCGAAGCGGCGGATGTCGTGGAACGTCAACACCCGGTCGTCATCGAGGCGCCACCAGGCCCGCAGGTGCGGCTCGGTGGCCGGGTCGTCGAGTGCAAGCGCACTGCCGGGTTCGTGGACGGCGAGGCGACCGGTCATTCCGAGATGGACGACCAGTTCCCGCGGTGGTCCACCGTCGGCGCCCGGGTCGAGGTCGAACAGCAGATACTTGCCGCGTCGACGGGCGCTAACGATCTCCGTGCCGACGGCGTCGAGTGCCGGTGTGAACTTTGCCGACCAATGGGCACCTGCGTCGACGATCGCTGCGTCGATCAGCTTTGGTTCGAGTTGTCGACGGATCGTCTCGACCTCGGGCAGTTCGGGCACGGCTGCACCCTACGCCCGCCGCGTCCTCCCCGAGACGCCACCGGTAGGCTCAGCCGCCCGTGCCCGACCATCACCACGACTCCCCGGACCCCGCCCTCGCCTCCCTGATCGCAGATGCGATCGAGCAGGCCGACGAGCTGCCCGACCTCGACGCTGTTCGTGCCGAGGTCTGGGCTGCCGACCTCGTCGCGCTCGCAGCCGAGATCGATCCCGAGGGGCCTGCAGCGGTGGTCGAGGCACTCGCCGTCGCCGGTGGCTCGGGTCCTGCCGCTGGGCTCTGGGCGATCGACGCCGTGTCGGATCTCGTCGACCTCGGCGACCCCGCGCTCGAACCGGCACCGACCTGGGCCGATCAGTTGCTGACGTCGATCTGCGAGGCGGCGTGGATCGTCGGCGACTGGCGGGGCGATTCGGCAGCGTTCCGCTTCGTCGATGCTGCCGACGAACGCCACGTGCTCGTCCTTGACCTGGTCCCCGGTGCAGGTGACACCGGTGAGACGATCGGCGAGGCCACGGTCGGCCCCGCCGAACTTCTCGACGCCACGGCGGACGAGTCCGCAGGTCTGAAGAGCCGTTCGGTCCCGGCGCCCGAACTGGCAGAGCGGGTCGCCCGGGCGATGCGGTCGACGTCTGAACCATCGGCGTCGTTCGTTGCTGTCGGTCGGGTGGTGCTGGCTCGACTCTCGTCCTTCGGCATCGACGACCTCGAACCGCCTGTCTGGATCGAACCCGATGTGCCTGCTCTTCCGGAGCGGGATCCCGACGACGACGCGTGGGCTGCGGACGTGGTGCGCCGCGCCCTCGGTGAGCCTCTGACACCGGACGCACTCGATCCGGCTGCCGTCGGCGCTGCCGCCGCGACCCTGCGCGCTGCAGCCGACACCGATGACGAACTTGCCCAGTGGTTGGCCGCTTCGGTCGGGCCCATCGATCTCGACGAATCCGACGCCGATGTCGTACTCGCCGTGCTTGCTGCCGCAGTCGCGCCGGCATCGCTCATGCCGTTGACCGGCGATGCCCGACAGGCCGTGCTGGAACTCGAGTTCGCCGACTGGCTCGGCGCTGTGCTCGGAGTCGTGCGGGCCGGCACCGGGACTCATGTCGACCCCGACGTCCTGGTCGATCACGTGAACCGTTGTCCGGAGGTCACGTCGACGATCCCGAAGAGCGACCGGGCTCGGGTCGCCTGGGCGTTCGCTGTGGCGGTCGAGGCCTGGGGCCCCCTCGGTGTGGTCGACCCCGACAACTGCCTGACCGACTTCGGCGCCGCGGTGCTGCCGGCTGCGCTGGTGCGGGCCTGGCAACCGATCTGAGCCGGGGACGATCGCTGGTCTAGCCTCGCCGTCATGCAGATCGCTCCGTTCGGTGTCGAGCAGTGGATGAACGAATACGAGACCCGCTGCCGACACAACCTGGCCGAGACCTGCTGTGACTCGATCACCGTCGAGGAGCTCCTGCAGTTGTCAGGTCAGAGCCCCGAGCATCTCCACGAACTCCTCGACATGAAGCTGACCTACGGCGCCATCGAGGGATCCGATCGTCTGCGCTCGGCCATCGCCGCCCTGTACGAGCACCAGACCGGCGAGAACACGCTGGTCACCCACGGTGCCATCGGGGCGAATCAGCTCGTGTACCTGGCCCTGGTCGAGCCGGGCGACCATGTCGTATCGGTCGTGCCGAGCTATCAGCAACACACGTCGATCCCCGAGTCGCTCGGCGCGAAGGTCACCCAGGTGCCCCTGCGCGAGGAGCGCGGTTGGCAGCTCGATGTCGACGAGCTCGTCGGCGCGATCACGCCAGGAACGAAGGTCGTCTCGCTCACCAACCCGAACAACCCGACCGGAGCACTGCTCGAGCGGTCGACGCTGCAGACGATTGCCGATGCGTGTGAGCGAGCCGGCGCCTGGCTGCTCTGCGATGAGGTCTACCGGGGCATCGATCAGCGGGGGAGTGGGACGACGGTGTCGGTGGTCGATCTCTCCGATCGGGCGATCGCCGTCGGGTCGATGTCGAAAGCGTTCTCGCTCGCCGGGCTTCGCCTCGGTTGGATCACCGGCCCAGCCGGGCTTCTGCACGACGTCACGATCCACCGCGACTACAACACGATCAGTGTCGGCATGATCGACGACCATCTTGCGTCGCTCGCGCTGGAGAACGCCGAGGCGATCCTCGATCGCAACCGGGCGCTCGTGCGAGCCAACCTCGCCACGCTCGCTGCCTGGGTCGAGACGGAGTCCCGTGTCTCGTGGACCCGTCCTCAGGGTGGCACGGTCACCTTGCTGCGCTACGCCGCCGACCTGACCTCCCGCGAATTCTGTGTCGGCCTCGTGGAGGGCGCTGGGAGTGTGATGTTCACGCCGGGCAGCGCCTTGGGCATGGAGGGCTTCGTCCGGGTCGGTTTCGGGAACAACACCGCGGCCTTCGACGTCGGCCTGCCGCTCGTCACCGAGTACCTCGACACGTTGAGCTGAGCGCACGACGAGCCGAGGCATCCGCCCCTCCACCTGAGGGTCACAGCCCCTGACTACGGTCGGCGCCATGTCTCGACAGCTCGAATTCGACGGCGGGTTCGCTCGCGAAGTCGTGGAGGTCCCCGTTGCCGAGGAGATGAGCGAGAGTTTCCTCGCCTACTCCCTCTCGGTCATCACGTCTCGTGCCATTCCCGATGTGCGCGACGGCCTCAAGCCGGTGCAGCGCCGCATTCTCTGGTCGATGTTGCAGATGGGCATCCGTCCCGGCACGCCGTATCGCAAGTCGGCTCGCATCGTGGGCGACACGATGGGCCGCTACCACCCGCACGGCGATGCCGCCATCTACGACACCTTGACCCGCATGGGCCAGGACTTCTCGCGGATGGTTCCGTTCATCGATCCGCAGGGCAATTTCGGTTCGCTCGACGATCCGCCCGCTGCCGCGCGTTACACCGAGTGCCGGCTGGCCGAGCCGGCGATGGACATGGTCCGCGAACTCGACGAGGACACGGTCGACTTCCGCACCACCTACGACGGTGAGGGCGATGAGCCGGTCGTGTTGCCGGCGGCGCTGCCCAACATTCTCGTCAACGGCACCAGCGGCATTGCGGTCGGCATGGCCACCAACATGGCCCCGCACAACCTGCGCGAGGTCGCCGATGCGATCGAGATCGTCATGACCAAGCGTCGGCCCAAGCCGACAATCGACGAACTCATGGCCGTGCTGCCCGGCCCCGACTTTCCGTCGGGCGGCATCGTCGTCGACGACGGCTTGCGCGACGCCTATGAGACGGGCCGCGGCACGTTCCGCATCCGGGCAAAAGCGCACGTGGAGCAGACCTCCCGAAATCGCCAGTCGATCATCGTCACCGAACTGCCCTACCTCGTGGGTCCGGAGCGGGTGATCGGCAAGGTTCAGGAGCTCGCCAACAGCGGCAAGCTCGTCGGTATCGAAGGCATTGCCGACCTGTCCGACATGAACGGCCTCATGATCCAGATCGATGTGAAGCCGGCCGTCAACCCACAGGCGGTGCTCCAGGAGCTGTATCGCGTCACCCCGCTCGAGGAGTCGTTCGGCATCAACAATGTGGTGCTTGTCGACGGCGTGCCCACCACGCTCGGGCTCTACGACCTGTGCCGGGCCTACATCGAGCATCGCCTTGAGGTCATCGTCCGCCGAACCCAGTTCCGACTGGAGAAGGCGCAGGATCGCCTCCACATCCTCGAGGGTCTCCTGATCGCCCTCGATGCGATCGACGAGGTGGTCGCCATCATTCGCTCGTCGGAGAACGCCGGCGAGGCTCGCGATCGCCTCGTTGAACGTTTCGAGCTGTCGGTCATCCAGGCCACGCACATCCTCGACATGCCGCTGCGTCGCCTCACCGCGCTCGCCAAGCTCGAGCTCGAAGACGAAGCCGCCGGCCTGCGCACCGACATCGCCGAGTACGAACGACTGCTCGGCAGCGAGGATCGCCGTCGCAAACTCGTGCTGGAAGAGCTCGGCGAACTCGTCGACACGCACGGCCAGGATCGCCGGGCCGAGATCATCAACGCCGACGACATTCCGGTCTTCGAGCGCCCCAAGGAGAACGACACCTCGTTCGACACCGACAACGACGAGCCATGTGTCGTCACCCTGTCGTCCTCGGGCAACCTCGGCCGGGTCCCGACCGAGGGCGCCAAGAAGGGCGTGGCCGGCCGCCACGACCTCGTCGCGTCCGCGCTGGTCACGTCGACCGGCACCGCGATCGCTGCCGTGACCTCCGAAGGTCGGGCGTTCATCTTCCACGCCGGCGAAGCCGCCGACGCTGGTGGCCGTACCCGCGGCAACGCCGCCGCGCAGCAGCTCGGCCTGAACAAGGGCGAGGATGCACTCGCACTCGTCGGGGCGGGCGAGGAGCATCTCGTCCTCGTCACCGCCCGGGGTGTGGCGAAGCAGGTCACCGCCGACGAGGTGCTCGCAACGAAGTCCGGCAAGCCGGTGATCGGGCTCAAGGACGGCGACCGGGTGGTCGCTGCGTTCCGGCCGCCTGCCGGGGTCGATGTGATTGCCGTCGCCTCCGATGGCCAGGTTCTGCGCATGCCGCTCGACTCCATTTCGGTGCAGGGTCGAGGTGCGGGCGGTGTCGCCGGCATGAAGCTCAAGGCAGGGGCCGAGGTCGTTGGCGCCGGTCCGGTGATCGGCGACGGCGTCGTGCTCACGGTCACGTCCGACTCGGCGGCAAAGGCCACGCCGTATGAGGAATTCGAGTCCAAGGGCCGAGGCGGGCAAGGCGTGCGGGTCGCCAAGCTGGTAGCCGCCGAAACGGTCACGCTCGCGTGGTTTGGTTCGCTCGGTTCGATCGGTGGGCCCGGCGATCTTCTCGCTCAGATGGCTGATGACGAGGACCCAAAGAAGCTCGACCCCAATCCGGTGCCGTTCGACATCGCGCCCTCGAAGCGAGATCTCGTGTCCACCAAGACCGAACGTCAGGTCATGGTCCTCGGCCCCAGCCGCTGGTGACACCGTGAAGCCGTTCGACATCCAGCGGGGCTGATCCCGCCGGGCGCTTCGGGTGGTGTCGGCGGCGGGAGCGAGGGATACTCCCGGCCATGCGTACGGAACTCGATCCCGGTCAGTTGGGGCTCACGGTCCTGAGCCTCTACAAGCTCAAGGAGGGCGAGGTCGCCAGTGCGGTGCTGCACGTCGGTCACAAACTCGGTCTCTTCACTGCGCTCGACGAGGCCGGGCCGACGACCTCAGTCGCCTTCGCCGAGACGACGGGTCTCCACGAGCGCTGGCTTCGAGAGTTTCTGTTCCTTCTCAGCGCACTCGACCTCGCTCAACATGACGACGGCGAGTTCATGCTGACGCCCGAGGCCTCCGTGGTGCTGGCCCAACCCGATCATCCGAACTATCAGGCGGGTGTCTTCGGGCCGCCCATCACCCAGCACGAGATCGACCGCACGATCGAGGCGTTCTCCAGCGGCATCGGCATGACCTGGGACGAACACGGGGCCGAGACCTGTCACTTCCAGGCTGCGATGGGCGCAGGCGGGCAAAAGGCCTATCTCGTCCCGGTCATTCTGGACTCGATCGACGCCATGACCGAACGCCTCCGGGCCGGGGCAACCGTTGTCGACATCGGGTGCGGCGCCGGCGTCGCCGCCACGACGGTTGCGCAGGCGTTTCCGAACTCCACCGTGATCGGGATGGATCCCTCGAGCCACGCGATCGCTTCCGCATCCGCTCGCGCCGCCGAAGCGGGCCTCGACAATCTGTCGTTCCGGCAGGGCACCTTCGACGACCTCGGCGAGTTCGCCGACCTCGACCTGCTCCTCACGCTCGACGTCATCCATGACCTTCCCCGTCCTGGTGCGGCGGTGCGGTCGGCGCGTGAGTGTCTCGCCGACGACGGTGTCTGGATGGTCGCCGACATCCGCGCACGCGGCGGCCTCGAGGACAACCGGGCCATCCCCGTCCTGCCACTGATGTACGGCATGTCGATCCTGTACTGCATGTCGTCGGCCATGTCGGAGCCCGGCGGTGCGGGGTTCGGCACACTCGGGCTGACCACCGGCGTGTTCGAGGAGATGACCCAGGCCGCCGGCTTTACCGGGTTCGCCAGTCGAGAGTTCGATGTCGACGCGATGAACCGGTATTACGAGGTGCGGCCCTGACCGCGGCGGCGCTGGCCACCCTGGCCCCCCTTGCCTTGCGCGGGTCGACCACCTGAACGCTTCTGGGGTGGCCGCCCACCACTCGCCTTCGGGCCACCCTGCTTGGGGCCTCGGTTCGGGCCACTGCGCTTCTTCGTGGCCCTCTTGCCAGCGTTCGGCCCTGGGCCCTTGCCGCCCTTGCGATGGGGTTCGCGGCTGCCTTCACCCGACTCGTCGCGATGCTGGCCACCCTGGTTCCCCCGATTGGGTTTGCGCTTCTTGGCCTTGGCGCCGGGCTTGGCGCCCCGCTTCCGAGCCTGGCCGTCGGACCTGCGGGGACGGTCATCGCGCACGCGTTCGCGATCGGCTGGTGCGGTGCGTTCCTGGATCGGCGCCATGTCGGTGGCCGTCTGCTCATGGGGGAGTGGCGCGCCGTCGATGTCGGGCGGCGGAGTGATCTCCTGCGGTAGTTCGAGTCGCCGCTTCATCCTCTGGACGTCCTTGACCTGGCCGGGATCCACGAAGGACACGACCGTGCCGCGAGCGCCTGCTCGGGCCGTCCGGCCGGAACGGTGGACGTAAGCGGAGTCCTCATCGACCGGATCGAAGTGCACGACACACTCGACTGCATCGACATGGATGCCTCGGGCAGCGACATCGGTGGCGACCAGGGCCGCCGCCTTGCCCCGGGTGAAGTCGTCGAGGGCTCGCTGTCGCTGATTTTGTGAGCGGTTGCCATGGATCGGCACCGCCGGCACGCCGGCCCGGGTGAGTTGGCGGGCAGCGCGGTCGGCGCCATGACGAGTTCGGGTGAACACGATCGTGCGACCGAAGGTGGCGATGACCGATGCGCAGAGCGGAATGCGTTCCGGCCGGGGAAGCTTCCAGAAGTAGTGGGTCATCTTGTCGAGATCGGGGGTGGCTTCACCGACCTCGTGACGCACGGGATCGGACTGGTACGCCTTCGTGAGTTTGGCGACCTCGCCGTCGAGCGTCGCCGAATACAGCACGGTTTGTGGGTTGTCGCCGGCCTGATCGAGCAGTCGCTTCACCGCCGGCATGAATCCCATGTCGGCCATGCGGTCCGCCTCGTCGATGACGACGTATTCGACCTCGGCGAGCGACACGACCCGTTGCTGGATCAGATCCTCGAGTCGGCCGGGCGTTGCGACGAGCACGTCGACGCCGCTGGAGAGTCGGTTGATCTGGGGCTGAAGGCCGACGCCGCCGTAGACGGCGAGTCCGTGGCGCTCGACAGCGGCGAGCATCGGCGCAAGTTCGTCATGGATCTGGCCGGCGAGTTCGCGGGTTGGTGCAAGAATCAGGACTCGGGGGCGTTTCTTGCGGGCCGGGCCGCGTTCGAGCGCCATCGCGACTGCAGGAATGCCGAACGCCAGCGTCTTTCCCGATCCGGTCGGGGCCCGACCGATGACGTCGCGACCGTCCACCAGATCGGGGATGGTCTCGGCCTGGATGGCGAACGGCTGCGTGATTCCGGAGGCGCTCAGCGCCTCGACGATGGCCGCCGGGACACCGAGCTCGGCGAACGTTGTCGGGCGGGGCACCCACCTACCGTACCGGCTGGCTCGGTGGGTGCCGCTGACACCCACCGTGGTGGTGGCCGCCAGGTCAGTCCTCGGCGGTGTCTCGGTCGAGACGCATGGCGGCACTGTTCATGCAGTAGCGCTCACCGGTCGGCGCCGGGCCGTCGGGGAACCGGTGACCGAGGTGGGCGCCGCAGTTGGCGCAGACGGCCTCTTCACGGATCATGCCGTGGCTGGTGTCGGTGCGGATCTCGACGACGTCAGGGCCGACGGCTTCGAAGAACGACGGCCAGCCTGAGCCGGACTCGTACTTGGTGTCGCTGGAGAAGAGCGCGGTGTCGCAGACGACACACCGGTAGGTGCCGTCGTCGTGGCAGTCCCAGTACTCGCCGGTGAAGGCTCGTTCGGTACCCGCTTGCTGGGTGACGGCGTACTGCTCGGGGGTCAGACGCTCGCGGAGCTCGGCGTCGGTGTAGCTGCTGGTCTCAGCCATGGGGGCCTCCTGGCGTCTTTAGTGCGTGGCGTCCGGCAAGTTTCGCATCAACGGACCCGCAAGCGGAAACGCAGGAGGGCCCGGTTCTGATCTCGTTTTTGCGGAAAACCCGGCTGGGTGACGCGTTCTCGTGATTTCCTTGCGTTCGGTCCTTGACCGAACAGCTGTTCGCAATTACGTTGCTGTCATTCGTTCCCACTGGTCCGGGCGTGTCACACCCCCTCCGTAGGTTCGACCCCACACCCCCCAAGGCAACCAACGCCCGGTTCAGCCGGGCAGCACACAGCAGAGGAAAAACGATGGTGGATCGAGACAAGGCGCTGGACATGGCGCTCGGCCAGATTGAGAAGCAGTTCGGCAAGGGCTCCGTCATGAAGATGGGCGACAAGACGACGATGGCCATCGAGTCGGTGCCCACCGGCGCCCTGGCCCTCGACCTTGCGCTCGGTATCGGTGGCCTGCCGCGAGGCCGGGTCACCGAGATCTACGGCCCGGAATCCTCGGGCAAGACCACCCTCGCTACCCATGTTGTGGCCGAGGCGCAGCGCAATGGCGGCACCTGTGCCTACATCGATGCCGAGCACGCCATGGATCCGGTCTATGCCAAGGCCATCGGTGTCGACATCGATGAACTGCTGATCTCGCAGCCCGACACCGGCGAACAGGCGCTCGAGATTGCCGACATGCTCATCCGCTCCGGTGCGCTCGACGTCGTCGTGATCGACTCGGTGGCGGCGCTCACGCCCCGCGCCGAGATTGAAGGTGAGATGGGCGACACCCACGTCGGTCTTCAGGCTCGACTTATGTCGCAGGCGTTGCGCAAGCTCACCGGCAACCTCAACAAGTCCAAGACGATCTGCATCTTCATCAACCAGCTGCGCGAGAAGATCGGTGTCATGTTCGGCTCGCCCGAAACCACGCCAGGCGGCCGTGCGCTGAAGTTCTACTCGTCGGTGCGTCTCGACATCCGCCGTATCGAGTCGATCAAGGACGGCGTCGAGGTCGTGGGCAACCGCACCCGGGTGAAGGTCGTGAAGAACAAGGTCAGCCCGCCGTTCAAGCAGGCCGAGTTCGACATCATGTACGGCACCGGTATCTCCCGTGAGGGTTCTGTCCTCGACCTTGCCGTCGAAGAAGCGATCGTGAAGAAGTCGGGTGCCTGGTACACCTACGACGGCGAGCAACTCGGCCAGGGCCGAGAGAACGCCAAGAAGTACCTCACGGAGAATCCCGAGGTCATGGTCGAGATCTCCGACCGTGTCTGGAAGGCGGTCATGCCCGACGAGGAAGAGGCGACCGATGTCACCGATGTCACCGACGTCGATGAGGACGAAGAGTTTTCCGACGCCGACGGCATGCCGATCGCTCTCGACGACTAGCCGAGCTGCGACCCCATGGCCGGCTCGAGCTGGCCGACCGATCACACGAAGGTTACCAACGACCCACCTTCGTCTCCCCGCCCGAGCGTGACGCACGGTGCTGTCCGGATCCTTCCCCGATGCCGGCGGCGCCAGTCGGCGAGCGCTTGGGCGTGAGAGCGGGCCACTCCTCTCGGGGTGGTCCGCTTCAGGTTTTCCGGTGGCAGGTCGGCCGGTGGTTACCGACCGCACCACGGCCTGCGCGCTGCGGTCGGTAACCTCTGAGGCGTGACCGATCAGGTGAACGACACCGCTGTGAGCCGTCAAGGCAAGTCCTACGTCGTCAAGACGTATGGCTGTCAGATGAACGAGCACGACTCCGAGCGGATCTCCGGCCTACTCGAGGCCGACGGGATGAACCGCGTCGACGACGTCGCCGATGCCGACGTGATCGTCCTCAACACCTGCTGCATCCGTGAGAATGCCGACAACAAGCTCTACGGGGCCCTCGGTCACCTCAAGGTGCTGAAAGAACAGAACCCCGACGTGCAGATCGCCGTCGGCGGCTGTCTCGCCCAAAAAGACCGCGACACGATCATGGATCGTGCGGGCCATGTCGACGTCGTGTTCGGCACACACAACGTGCACCGAGCGCTCGAACTCCTCGACCACGCCCAAGAGCACGGCCCGATCGTCGAGATCCTCGAGGCAACCGCCCGAGACGATCAGGAGGCCTTCCCGTCGGCATTGCCGGCCCGGCGAGAGGTCGACCACGCCGGTTGGCTCACGATTCAGATCGGCTGCGACAACACCTGCGCGTTCTGCATCGTGCCCGCCGTTCGCGGCCCCGAGATCTCTCGTCCCTTCGGAGAACTTGTTGACGAAGCACGTGATCTCGCCGCCGACGGCGTCAGCGAGATCACACTCCTCGGTCAGAACGTCAACAGCTACGGCCGCGACCTCGCGCTCGCCCGCCGGGCTCTCGATAGCAGTGAGGGCGACGCCGATGAGGGCGATGCGTTCTGGTGTGGTGATCGTTGGGCAACCGACCGTCGCGCCCGTCCCTTGTTCGGTGACCTGCTCCGCGATATCGGAGCAATCGAGGGAGTGCACCGGATCCGCTACACCTCGCCGCACCCCAAGGACATGCGCACCGAGACCTTTGAGGCCATGGCCGAGACGCCCGAGGTCTGTGAACACCTGCACTTCCCACTGCAGGCCGGATCCGACCGCGTCCTCAAGCTGATGCATCGGGGCTACACGAGCGAGCGCTTCCTCGAAAAGCTCGCAGAGGCCCGGGCGACCATTCCCGGCCTGGCCGTGTCCACCGACATCATCGTCGGGTTCCCCGGCGAGACCGACGACGACTTCGAGCGCACCCTCGAGGTGGCGGCCGCAGCCGAGTTCGCAAGCGCCTTCACCTTCGTGTTCTCCCCCCGCCCGGGCACCGAAGCAGCCGAACTGCTCGACCACCAGCCCGAGCTCGCGGTGCCGCACGAGGTCGCCGTCGAACGCTACGAGCGCCTGCGAACGGTGATCGAGCGCTCCAGCCTGAAGGCCAACCAAAGCCGAGTCGGTGTGGTCGAGGAAGTGACGGTCGAGGGGCCGAGCAAGAAGGATCCGTCGGTACTCACCGGCCGGACCCGCCGCAACACCCTCATTCATTTTCCGAGTCCGTCACCGATCAAGCCCGGCACCTACGCCACCGTTCGTGTGCTCGACGCGAAGACGAATCATCTGCTGGGCGAGCTCGTCGAGATCACGATTCCGGCCCGTCACCGCACCCGGATCCCGGTCGTCTCGGGCTGAGCCGATGACCGGCACCGCCGACCGTGAGGGCATCCCCCTCTCGGATCCGACCGTTCCGATCGACCCCGAGCAGGCCGCCCGCGCCCTCGGACGCACGCTCGCGGCCAAGCACACGGCAGTGCCGACCACTGATGGACGGGTCGACCTGGCGGTCTTTGCGTCCGTCGTGCGGGCTGCCGCCGAGGCTGACGATGACGCCATCTTCGACTCCGGTCCGTACCTCGACCGTTCCCGCCACGAGATGGCGCGCCTCGCCGTCGACACCGTTGCCGCTCTCCCCGAGTCCGAGGTCGCCGAGGTGGCGATCACGCCGGGCTTCGACCTCGGCATGGTCGAACTGCAGCGTGACGGTTCGGTGCTCGTGCTGGGAGACACGGTGGCGGGCGATCGTCACCTGGATCTTGCGCGAGCGGCCGTTGCGTTGGCACTTCGCTTCGGCCCCGCCGTCGTCGCTCCGTTCCTTGATGCATACGGGCTCGATGACATCGATGTCCGCCGTCTCGACACCTGCCAGCTGCTCGGCTCGGTTGCCGAGGAGGTCGGCGTTGCCGAACCGGTCGTCGCGCCATGACCGATGTTCGTGCTTCCCGCCGGGAACGCTCGCTGGCGATCCTCGGGCCGACTGCCTCTGGCAAGTCGACGCTCGCGCTTGCGCTCGTCGATCGCATTCGCACGGCGGGTGGTGAGGCAGAGCTCATCTCGATCGACTCGATGCAGGTTTACCGCGGGATGAACGTCGGCACGGCCACACCAACGGCAGCCGAGCAGGCCGAGGTCCGGCACCACCTCATCGATCTGGTCGACCCGTCCCACGCCTTCACCGTCAGCGAGTTCCAGTCGCTCGCCCGCGACGCGATCGACAGCGTCCGACAGCGAGGAGCGGTGCCGATCCTCGTCGGCGGCACCGGCCTCTACCTCCGAGCGGTCATCGACGACTTGGAGATCCCGGGACAGTTTCCCGATGTGGCGGCCGAGTTGGAGGCCGACCCTGATACGGCGGGCCTTCACGCCCGCCTTGCCGAACTCGACCCCACCGCCGCTTCACGGATGGAGCCCACGAACCGGCGCCGTGTCGTACGGGCGCTCGAGGTCACTCTGGGTTCGGGTCGGCCGTTCTCATCGTTCGGACCCGGGCTCGACACCTACGGCGAGTCGGAGTTCGTACAGGTCGCCCTGCGATGGGATCGAGCCGATCTCGATGCGCGGATCGCCGCTCGATACGAGCAACAGATGGCCGAGGGGTTCCTGGACGAAGTCCGATGGCTCGCCCAGCAGGCCCCCAGCCGAACGGCCAGGCAGGCGCTGGGGTACCGGGAGCTGCTGATGCACGTCGCCGGCGAGTGCAACCTCGAAGAAGCGCTCGACCTTGCGATTACCCGAACCTGTCAGTTCGCCCGTCGACAGGAGCGCTGGTTCCGGCGCGATCCCCGCATCCTCTGGGTCGATGCTCCGCCGGATGTCGACGCAGTCATCGAACACTGGTCGGCGGCTGCCGGCCGCTGATCGCATTCGGCCGAACAACCTGTCGAAGTTCGCCCTTTCCCTGCGATGATGGGGCCATGGCCTCCGCGCCGACGCCGATCCGTCTCTCCAAACACCACGGTCTTGGCAACGACTTCCTCGTCTGCCTCACCGAACACCTTCCACTCGACGCCGTCACGCGCGCCCGCACCTGGTGCGATCGGCGCACCGGCATCGGTGCCGATGGCCTGATCTTCGGTTTGCCGCCCGGACCCAACCATGACGATGAGGGCGACATCGTCATGCGGCTGTTCAACAGTGATGGCAGCCCCGCTGCTCTCAGCGGCAACGGCTTGCGCTGCTTCGCCCAGGCGGTCGCTCGGGCGCAGGGTGTGGCCGATCTCCACCTCAAGGTGTCCACCCCAGCCGGGGTACGCGAGTGCACGGTGCACGACACCGATGAGCCCCATGTCGTGACCGCTACGGTCGACATGGGCGTGGTGCGCCCGGGGCCTGCTCCTGACGTCGCCGAACTCATGGAGGTCGTCGGTGCTCCGGTTGCGTCGGTGAAGCGCTGGGAAACGGGTGACATCGGCAATCCGCATGTCGTCTGCGAGGTCGACGACCCTGACGAGATCGATCTGGCCCTCGCCGGACCCGCGATCGAAGCCCACTTCGACGACGGGGCCAATGTGCACTTCGTGAGCGTCAGCGGCGCCGACGAGATCTCCCTTCGCGTCTGGGAGCGAGGCGCCGGCATCACCAACGCCTGCGGCACCGGTGCCACCGTCTCGGCCGACGTCTTCCATCGCTGGGGTCTGGTCGATCGCAAGGTGATCGTGCGCATGCCCGGCGGCGATGCACTCGTCGACGTGGGCGATCCCACCACCCTGACCGGCCCGGCGACCCATGTGGCCGATCTCCTCGTGCCTGACCTCGGGGGGCCGGGTGCCTGACCAGGGCAACAGCGGCGAGCGCGAGCTCCCGAACATCTTCGACGCCGACGACCTGATCGACGAGTTCGATCGGGACGACGATGTGTCCGATCTCATCATCGACGCCGAAGAAAGCCACCGCGGCGCGTTCGGCGACTACGGCGGCGAGTCCGGTGGCCTCATCGAGCGAACCTTCCGGGAACGCATCGTGCTCGTCGGCGTCACCCTGGCAGGCGACGATCCAGAGGAGACCGACGCCTCACTCGACGAGCTGGCGCTGCTGGTCGACACCGCCGGCGCCGACGCGCTCGACCGCGTCGTGCAGCGCCGTTCATCACCCGATGCGGCCACCTACGTCGGTTCCGGTAAGGCCAAGGAGATCAAGGCGGCAGCCAACGCGATCGATGCCGACACGGTCGTCTTCGACGACGAACTCACCCCGGCCCAGCAATACAACCTCGAGAAGATTCTCGGCCGATCGGCGCTCGATCGCACCGCCGTCATTCTCGACATTTTCGCCCAGAACGCCAGCAGCCAGGAGGGCAAGGCCCAGGTGGAACTCGCCCAGCTGCGCTACCGCCTCCCGCGCCTTCGCTCAAGCGGACGCACCTTCTCCCAGCAGGGCGGCGGTATCGGTACCAGGGGCCCGGGTGAGACCCAGCTCGAGGTCGACCGTCGCCGTCTCGTTCGTCGGGTGCACAAGCTCGAAGCCGACCTGCGCAAGGTCCAGGCGCATCGTGAGACACAGTCGAAACAGCGCTCTCGCACCCGGAACCGGGCGATCGCCCTCGTCGGGTACACCAACGCCGGCAAATCGTCGCTGCTCAACCGCCTTGCCGGTGCCGATGTCCATGTCGAGGATCGACTCTTCGCCACGCTCGACGCCACCACGCGACGCCTCGCCCTTCCCGGCGGTGAGACGGTCTTCGCCACCGACACGGTCGGGTTCGTCCGCAAGTTGCCTCATCAGCTCGTCACGGCCTTCAAGACCACCCTCGACGTCGTTCGCGATGCCGACCTGCTCGTTCACGTTGTCGACGGGAATGGACACGACCCGGTTGGGTCGATGGATGCCGTGCGCGAGGTGCTCGAGGAGATCGGAGCAGGTGATGTGCCTGAGCTCCTCGTCTTCAACAAGGCCGACCAAGGCGATGGTTCCGAGCGCTTGGCCGAAAAGTACGAGGGAAGCGTCGCCGTTTCGGCTCACTCCGGCTTCAACCTCGAACACCTCACGGCGGTGATCGGTGATCGGGTTCGGTCGATGACTGCGCTCGCCGAGCTGATGATCCCCTGGGATCGCGGCGATGTGCTCGCCTCGGTTCATCGGGAGGGTCAGGTCTTGTCGGAGCGCGCAGAGGAGCACGGCATGCGCCTCAAGGCTCGGCTCGAGCCGGCGTCACTCGGACACTTGCACGAGTACGTGCTGACCGTCGACGGCGAAGTACCGTCTCAGCAGCGCCACGAAGAGGACGAATGGTGAGCGAGCCGACGCATCCCTACCAGACGCCGTACGACCCACCGCCGTATCCCTACGACCTGCTCGACGAACTGCGAGCGGTCGCCCAGGAGCGTTTCGGTGCGGTGATCGACTGCTCGATCGGCGCGCCGATCGATCCGCCACCCGCATCGGTGATCGATGCGCTGTCGTCGTCGAACACCGAACGGGGGTATCCGCCCTCGATCGGCTCACTCGCGTTCCGAGAGGCCGCCGCCCGGTGGATGGCTCGTATCGCCGATGTCCACGTCGATCCGGTGACACAGATCGGTGCCACCGTGGGCACCAAGGAGTTCGTCGCCGGCACCCCGCACTATCTGCGGATGCGCCGGCCTGATCGCGACACCGTGCTCTATCCCGAGGTGTCGTACCCGAGCTACGAGCAGGGTGCCATCTTCTCGGGCTGTCGAGCCGTCGCCGTGCCTGTCGACGATCAGTGGCGCATCGACCTCACCGCCATCGACCCTGATGACGCCGCCCGAGCACTGTGCCTGTGGGTCAATACACCCGGAAATCCGGCGGGCGGTATCGACGATCTCGCTGCTGCCGCGGCCTTCGGTCGAGAACACGACGTCACCGTGCTCTCCGACGAGTGCTACATCGAATTCACCTGGGAGGGCACGCCACAGTCGATCCTGCAGCACGGCACCGACAACGTGCTTGCGTTGCACTCGCTCTCCAAGCGTTCAAACCTCGCCGGTGGCCGAGCCGGCTTCTACGCCGGCGACACCGACCTCGTGCAGTACCTGCGCGAGGTTCGCAAGCATGGGGGCTTGATGGTGCCCGGTCCGGTTCAGGCGGCAGCCGTCGCCGCCTTCGACGACCAGCAGCATGTCGATGTCCAGCGGGAGATCTATCGAGAACGTCTCGAGCTCGGCCTTGCCCTGTTGCGGGCGGCCGGCGCTGATGTCGAGCTTCCCGGTGGTGGCTTCTACCTGTGGGCTGCGGCCCCTGGCGGTGATGCCTGGGCGCTCGCCCGAACGCTCGCCGAGCGAGCCGGTGTGATCGTCAGCCCGAGCGAGTTCTACGGCCGCCGTGCGGACCATGTCCGGTTCGCTGCCGTTCAGTCCTCCGATGATCTCCGCACCGCAACGGAGCGACTCACGGCGTAAGCGACGCGCCGACCACGGCCTGTCGGGATCGCCCAGCTAGCCTGCTGCTCCATGAGTGATCTGCAATCTCGGATCGAAGGCCTGTGGGAGGGCCGCGACAGCCTGAGCGTCGACGACCCGGAGGTCGTTGCCACCGTGCACGAGGCGATCGACGCCCTCGACACCGGTATGGCCCGTGTCGCGGAGTGGAACCCCGACGGCTCGGTCACCGTGAACCAGTGGTGCAAATACGCCGTCCTGTTGCTGTTCAAGATCTCCAAGATGGAGACCATCGAACACGCACCGTTCGAGTACGCCGACAAGATTCCGCTCAAGAGCGACTACATGGAGCGCGGTGTCCGCGTGGTGCCCGGAGCCCAGGCCCGGTGGGGGAGCTATCAGGCCCCTGGCGTGGTGATGATGCCGAGCTACACCAACATTGGTGCCTACGTCGGTGAAGGCACCATGGTCGACACGTGGGCCACCGTCGGTTCGTGTGCCCAGATCGGCAAGAACGTCCATCTGTCGGGTGGCGTCGGGATCGGTGGTGTGCTCGAGCCGGCGCAGGCCGCTCCCGTGATGATCGGTGACGAGTGCATGATCGGGAGCCGGGCCATCGTGGCCGAGGGTGCCCGGGTGGGGGAGGGCACCGTGCTCGGCGCCGGCGCGATCCTCACCGGCTCGATGCCCGTGATCGACGTCGAGACGGGTGAGGAACTTGGTCGAGGCGAGGTGCCGTCCTGGTGCGTCGCTGTCGCCGGTACTCGTCCGAAGCGCTTCGCAGGGGGCGAGTACGGCCTTCCTGCGGTGCTCGTCCTCAAGCGCCTCGAAGAGGGGCAACGACACGACAAGTCCGCCCTCAATGACATCCTCCGCGACCACGGTCAAGCGGTCTGATCTCGTGACCGACGTGGTCGCCTCGAGCCTGCCCACCGGCGACGTGTTCGCCCTCACGGCCGCGCTCGTCGACATTGCGTCGGAAAGCTTCAACGAGCAGGAGATCGTGGCGGTCATCGAGGCGGAGCTTCGGGCGTGCCCGCACCTCACCGTCGACCGCATCGGCGACAACCTCATCGCCCGCACCATGCTCGGCCGTGATCGACGACTCGTTCTCGGTGGTCACACCGACACGGTGCCAGCTAACGGCAACGCTGGGGCCCGCATCGAGGGCGACCGGATGTACGGCGTTGGCACCAGCGACATGAAGGGCGGGCTGGCGACGATGCTCGAACTCGCCCGCACCGTCACCGAACCGGCCATCGACCTCACCTACGTGTTCTATGCGCGCGAGGAGGTGGCGGTGATCCACAACGGACTGCGCGAGATCGAAGCCGAGCGGCCCGATCTGCTCGATGGTGATGTTGCGCTACTTGGTGAGCCGACCCTCGGAACGCTCGAAGCCGGTTGTCAGGGAACCCTGCGGGTCGAGGTCACCCTTCAGGGGGCCCGGGCCCACACTGCTCGCCCATGGATGGGACGCAATGCGATTCATCGCTTGGGCGAACTGCTTGCGATCGTCGAGGCCTACGAGGCCCGCCGTCCTGTCGTCGAAGGGTGCGAGTACCGCGAGGCACTGCAGGCGGTGCATGTCGAAGGCGGCGTTGCCGGCAATGTCGTGCCCGACTCGGCCATGGTGCGGATCAACCATCGTTTCGCCCCCGATCGATCCAGCGAGGAAGCCGTGGCCCACGTGCGGTCCGTGCTCGCACCGGCGCTGGAGGATGGCGACACGGTCGAGGTCACTGATCTCTCGCCCGCTGCCCGCCCCGGGCTCGGTGATCCGCTCATCGAGGCGTTGGTCGAACGGAACGGCCTCGAGGTGCGCGCCAAGCTCGGCTGGACCGATGTTGCGTTCTTTGCGGAGCGGGGTGTACCCGCCTCGAATTTCGGTCCTGGCGACGCGACCATCGCGCACACCCAGGGCGAATATGTCGAGCGAGCGTGGGTGGTCGACACCCACGCTGCGCTGCTCGACGTGATCACCAACGGCGTCTGATCGTTCCGGCCGCTCGGATCAGAGCTTGCGCATCACGGTGACGACCTTGCCGAAGATCTGCACCTCGGCCGGATCGAACACCATGTCGCTGAGCGATGCGTTGTGGGGCACGAGCACGATCTTGCCGTCGCGCTCCTGGTACGTCTTCACCGTGGCTTCCTCACCGGGGATGCCAGCGATGACGATGTCGCCCTTCGTGGCGGTGGTCTGGCTCTGGCAGACCACGAAGTCACCGTCGAAGATCCCGATGTCGATCATCGATTCACCTCGCACTCGCAGCATGAACAGTTCGCCGTCGCCGGTGAGGTCGGCCGGCATCGGGACGACCTCTTCGATGTTCTCGGAGGCGAGTACGTCGGTGCCGGCGGCGACATCGCCGACGAGGGGGACATGGCGGACGGGGCGGCGCTCGGCGCTCGCACCGGAAAGGCCTTCGTAACGCACCTGGATGGCACGGGGCTTGGCCGGATCGCGCACGAGGTAGCCGGCGTCCTTGAGGTTGTCGAGGTGGGCCTTGACCGTTGCCGGGGACTTCAGGCCGACCGCCTCACCGATCTCACGCACCGACGGGGGATAGCCCCGGTCGTTCTGGTGCTCGACGATGCAGTCGAGAATTTCTCGCTGTCGAGTGGTGAGTGTGTCGGACATGGGGACCTCCGTTGGGCCGAATTCCCGCCCCTGGCGGGCGGCCTGTGGACAAGGTGGGGATTTCTTGTGGTCGATGGTTGACAAACGAACAGGTGTTCGGGTTGAATGAACGAACGGTTGTTCGCCGCACACATGTTCGCCAAACATTCGTTCGGTGTCAAGTACCCGGGAACTCCGCTCCGAAATCCCTCACGGAAGGGGCCCGGGCGGCGACAACCTTCCATCGCCTCCGGGTGTGTCACACCCCCTGAAGAGACTGACTCCCATGACCGCAGCTTTCGCTCCCGCCCCGCAGACCACCTTCCGCCCCCGCACCGTCGACGATCCCTCGCTTACCCCGATGCAGCGTCCGGTGTTGGTGATCGTGCCGGCGCGTGATGAGGCACCCGCCGAAGTTGCACCCCTGGCCGCCGTGTACCGCCTGCCGGTTGCCGATCAGGCGAACGTGTACCGGCGTCGCCGGCTTGCAGCGCTGGCCATCGTGGCCGGTCTCGTGCTCGGTGTGGTGTCGTTCATGCAACAGGCCGACGCGACGCCCACCCCCGAAGGCCAGCTCACCGAGTCGGTCAGCGTCGTCGTGCAGCCCGGCGACACCCTGTGGGGTATCGCAAGTGCTCTGGCACCGGAGGGTGATCCCCGAGCACTCGTCGACCAGCTCAGCGATCTTGCCGGAGGATCCCAGATTCAGCCTGGCCAACAGCTCGTGGTGCCGCTCCACTGGATCGACTGAGCCTTCCGATCACGCCCGGACGTATCGGGCGAACAGCGCGTTGTCGTGTTCGAGCAGGCGATCCAGCCGCAGATCGGCAGGGATCGTGGCTTCGCTCCCTTTGACGATGCGGCTCGAACCTCCGCCCACCAGGTGGGGCGAGATCGAAAGGCAGAGTTCGTCGATGAGGCCGCTGTCGACGAGCTGACCGTTGAACGTCGGGCCGCCTTCGGCAAGCACGACGTCCGCACCTCGTTCTCCGAGCGCAGCGAGCACACCCTCAGCGGTCGGGCGTTCCGTGTCGGTGTGATGCCACTCGGCTCGTCCCTCGAGGGCGTGCATGCGATCCGCCGGCGGGTTGGCGCCCGTGATCACGAGCGGCCGGGCCTCTCCGTCGCGCTGGTCGGCGAAGAGCGGGAGTTCGGGGTCGAGATCGACCGAAGCGCTCACCACCGCAAGTCGGGGTGCTTCGCTCCGGCCGGCGGCGACGCGCACGGCTGCGGTTTCCTCCGTGGCTCGGGGAATCCGATAGCGCTCGGCCCGAATGGTGCCCGCCGCCGCCACGATCCAATCGCAGCTCGCTCGGATCGCCCGGAAGGCCATCGAGTCACCCTCACCGCCGAGCCCACCGCTCACACCGTCGATCGCGATCGCGCCATCGACACTCGCCACCATGTTCGCCATGAGCCACGGTCGACCGGCCGGGCGAGGGCGATGATCGAAGGGGTAGAGGGTGAGCGGGTCGACCGCGTCGACTGGGGTGGGGAGCAGTTGGCGCACGAGGCTCGACCGTACCGCGACCGGGTTGTGAACGCTTGTGGACAAGCGGCGCGAAATCCCCGCGCAATCCACATGAAGTTCCCTTTTCGTTCACATGCGACCTTCTCTAGGGTGAGGGTCGCTGTGGCGGTCGGGTCCATCAGGATGGTGGTGGCGAGACGTCTCGGTGTGAGTCGAACTCTGCTCCTTGGGGGCCCTACGCCAAGGGGGGTGTGGGGAAGCTGCATGTCAATGCTGCCCTCTGACCCAGGTTGACCCGCCCGCCACGGCCGTCACGGCGGCCCGCACCCGGACTCGCTCTCTTTCAGGCGTCGCCGATCTCGGTGCGGAGTCTCGTCAGGGCACGGCGAAGCAGGCGCGACACCTGCATTTGGCTGACGCCGATCCGCTCTGCGATCTGACTTTGGGAGAGCTCGCCGTAGAACCGAAGGGAGACGACCGCGCGTTCTTGCTCGGGTAGTCCGTCGAGCAGTTCGGGCACAACGAGGCCAGTGTCGACCGCATCCCATGTCTCGTCGCTGGATGGATCGGAATCGAGTTCGTCGGCTCGGTGGGCATTGGCTGCGTCGAGCGCGAGGGCAATCTGGTCGACCGTGACACCGAGACGGTCGGCGAGCTCTGCGGGTGACGGAACTCTGCCCAGTTCGTTGGTCAGCTCACTGGTCGTCGAGCGGACGGCGACCGCCAGCTGTTTGATCGACCGGGGAACCCGGATGTCCCAACCATCGTCGCGGAAGTGCTGCTTGAGCCGGCCATCGATGACTCGAGCGGCGTAGGTCGAAAAGCGAACTTCTCGTTCGGGGTCGAAACGGTTGATGGCGTGGATCAGCGCCTCGAGGGCGATCTGCTCGAGATCGTTGTCGCGCCCGGTGCGGGCGTATCTCCGAGCGAACGCGATTGCGAGCCCCTGGTGCTCGAGCACCAGTTCGTTGCGCAACGCCTCGTCGCCGGTCGCGGCAAAGCGGACGAAACGGTCGTCAAGCGGCGTGTCGCTCACGCCGATTTGTCGAACTCGACCGTCGTTGCGCCGGCGTCGTGGTCGATCGCGAACCCGTCGACGACGGCCGAGAGGATCGTGCGGCGAAAATCGTCAGCTGCATCGGGAACCGGGCCGGTCTCGCTGCAGAGCCGGACACTGAGCCGCTCGTTCGAACACCAGAAGGTGGCCTCGATCCGACCGGTCGGCCCGGTGTCGAGCAGGATCGACGCCGCTTCCTCGACGCCGATCTGCGCGTCCTCGACCGCTTCCACATCGAGGAGTTCGCCGGCAACCACCGCAGCGGTGAGCCGCAGCACACGAAAGTAGGCGGGGTCAGCAGGCACCGAGACGACGACCGCTTCGTCGGGAACGGTTGGGGCGGGGGGCGGCGACATCACGTACCTCCAAAGGGCATCGGCCTCAGCGTACCTGTCGTGACGGGGCCGACTCTCAGCTCGTGGTTTCATCGACGTCCAGAACGGCAACACTCTTTGCGTCATGGCTGCCGCCTCGTTCCGCGCGTCGATTCCTCCGTCGCACCTCGATCTGTCGTCGCTTCGACACGAGGTACGGGCGTGGCTCGATGCGCGACCCGACAGCGGTCGGCCACCGTCGGTTGATGTCGACCTCGTGGTCACCGAACTCGTCGCCAACGCAATCGATCACACCGACGCCCCGGCGATCGACCTGACGGTGGTGGCTGAGGGACCGACCCTACGAGTCGAGGTCGCCAACGACCGCGGTCCCGAGGAGCCCGTGCTCGCCAGCGCGTGGGCCGAGTCGGGTGCGCGGGGCCGCGGCCTGCGGATCGTGGCAGCGCTCAGTGCCGAGCTGCGCTTGCAGACCGAGAACGGTCGGTCAGTGGTTGTCGCCGAGCTCGTCGGTGAGCGGCAGCCGGCCTGCGAGGCCTGACAGCTCGAGCAGTCGGCGCACCGTCTCACTCGCACCGAGGAGGCGCAGCGACCCACCACCGGCTTCGAGTCGTTCTGCAGCAGCGAGCAGCACGGCGAGTCCTGCGGACGAGATGAAGCTCGTGCCGGTGAGGTCGATGCCGAGCGCTGCGTGGGGAGGAATATCGGCAAGCCGCTCTGCAAGCGTCGGAGCGGTGTGGGTGTCGATCTCTCCGACGACGCGGAGAAGGT
The DNA here is from genome assembly GCA_022425325.1 of Acidimicrobiales bacterium. Taxonomy (GTDB): domain Bacteria; phylum Actinomycetota; class Acidimicrobiia; order Acidimicrobiales; family Aldehydirespiratoraceae; genus UBA11606. The sequence continues at coordinate 92,728 of JAKMFW010000100.1, forward strand.
CGGGGCCCGTTTCGTCGACGAGCAGCTCAGCAGCCATGAGCGGAGACTAGCGAGGTGACGGCGGTTCGTGCTCGTCGGCTGACGGGTGCCGCCGAACGGCCACCACCGCCGTATCGTCCTCGGCGCTGCGAGACGCGATGACCGAATCGACGATGTCGTCGAGTGGGCCAGCTGCGTGACCGAGCGCAGCGCAGAGGCGATCGAGCCCCTCGGGGAGTGGCTCCCCCCGCCGCTCAACGAGTCCGTCGGTGAAGAAGAGCAGGCTCTCGCCGTCAGAGAGCGGTGTGGTCGTGGCGGTTGGTTGTTCGCCTCGAAGATGTCCGAGCGGCGGGATAGGAGAGACTGGGACCAGCGTTGCACCATCGGACCCGAAGCGAACCGGCGGAAGGTGCCCGGCCGACCAGATCAGGGCGTCCTCGCTGTCGGTCGAGATCATGGCGAGCGTCATCGTTGCCATCGTGGCATCGTCGCGGCACGCACGGTCGAGAACGTCGAAGATCTGGTCGATCGGCCGCCCCGCTCGGATCTCAGCGGCAGTGAGGGTCTGGAGCCGCGCCATGGTGGTGGCGGCGTCGATGCCGTGGCCGCTCACATCGCCCACGACGAGGACGATGGCGGTTGCCGTCTCGATCACGTCGAACCAATCGCCGCCGACGTAGACGCCGACGTCGCCGGGGAGATAGCGACTGGCGATCTCGAAGCCGTCAGGCGCTGCGTCGACCCGGGGGAGCATCGCCTCCTGGAGGCGAAGGGCGGTGCGTCGCTGACGCTGATACTCGGCAAGACCGGTGATCACCGCTGCCGCCCGTTCGGCGACCCGGTTCAGGCTCGGCCGATCGATCATGTTGCGCTCGTCGTCGCGGAGGTTGCCGATGGTGATACTTCCGATCGTCACGCCATCGACCCGCGTCATCGGGACTCGAACCTCGACGGTGATGTCAGGATTTGCCGGCGGTTCGGCGTTGATGTCGACGCTCGCTCGGAGCGGTCCGAGCGTCGGATCCCGCAAGATCACCTCGGCGGTTCCGTAACCGGCGACTCGTCCTGCGCCGACGGCGACTGCGTCGAGCAGGAGCGCAAGCGCAGCCTCCGCGTCCGACGGCGAGCCGAGTGCATCGACGAGCGCCGTGTCGAGTCCCTCCTCGGCGAGACGCACCCGCTCCGCAACAACCTCGGCGGTGACATCTCGCTGCGTTGCCACATAGTGGGTGGCGACACCGTGATCGTCGAGCACCGGGTCGATGCTCCATGCGATACGGAACGGCTCGCCGTCGGCGCGATAGTTGATCGTCTCGCCGCTGAAGGGCCGTCCGGCGGAGAGATCGTCTCGGAGTCGATCGAGGACGCTGCGGTCGGTGAGCGGCCCTTGCATGATCCTTGGGGATCGGCCGATCACATCGGCGCGGTCGCGGCGGGTCATCTGGCTGTAGGCCGGATTGACGTACACGATCGTGGGGCCGGGTGCATCAAGATCGGCGGTGGTGATGCAGACGGGCGAACTGGTCTCCTCGAGTGCCGCAATGAGCACGCGAGGGAGTGCATGGCCGTCGGCGATGGTGTCGATCTCGAACAGCGTTCCTCGGTCGGCGCTCACAGTCCCCCCAGTCTGGTCGAACGCGCCCGAACGTGTCCCGCCAGAAAAGTGCGTCGTTTGTGTTTGACCTTGTTGAGGTTGGTCAACGTTTCGCTTGACGGTGCTTCCCCCGGCACCGTCCAACCATCCCTCATTCAGGAGAAAATAGCCATCGAGACGAAGGCCACGACCTGAAGACAACGGTCGAGATCGTCGAAACTCCTCCCGCCGCCATCCCCATATCCCCCCTGGCGGTGGGCGTTGTTCGATCTCGAACGAGTTGCCCTGACAGTCGCTGCGGTGTTGATCCCCCCCCCAACACCGCACCGAAGGGCTCCCTGCACCCACGCCGGCCCTCCCTGGGCCGGCGTGCGGTCGTTTTGGCGCCTGCCGAGGGTCCGGTTTGGCACCACCGCAGTCGGTCAACAACCGCTGGGTGCAGCGAAACATTGCCACACCCGATCCGGTCCTTCTGCTCGAACAATGGGTGTCCGGCGCAGAAAGCGCATCCCTGCCAGCGGCGGTGGCTATCGACCGCCTGCTTGATCTCCGAAATCTGGTTGGCGCGCGGCGAGAAGCGCTCGTGGATGCCGTGCTCGCCGAGCTGACGGCCATGCACGACGTGTCGGCGAGATGGTGGCAGGCTCAGCTTGAGCGGCTCCGCTCAGAGTTGTCCGCTGCCGTTGTCGACACCCCCGAAACACCCCGTGAGGATTTCGTTCATGACTCGTCCCTCCCGCCGAACACTCCTGTTCCTGGCCGCACTCGTGCTGGTCGTTGGCGTCGTCGGCGTACGCGCCCTGCGCACGACGACAACCGAGATCAGCCGCGCTGAGGTCGTCGATCGGTACGAGCAAGCCGTCGAAGACGACGACGCCGATGAGGTCGATGACACCGAACCAACGCTTGACGCAGACGACGCCTCCGGGCCCGAGGCGTCCAGCGAGCCGGCGACTACCTCGACGACCAGCACTCTGCCGGCCGAACCTGCGACGGCGGGCGTTCCCCTCCCGACACCTGGCGTCTACCCGGTGGCGTTGCGAGGCGGCGAGCAACTGGATCTCGCCACCGGCGCCGAGCGGACGTACCCCGACGAGGGGTTCGTCACCGTCACGCCGGTCGAGTGTGGTGTCGACATCCGAACCGACATGGTCGTCGAGCGGTGGCAAAGCCTTGAGTTCTGTGAGACCGAAAACGGCATCGAACTCGGAACCGAACGGATCTTCCATAGCTTCTTCGGACTTGACGATCTCGCCGTTCGTTCCTGCACCGCGAGTCCGGTGTCGGTTGATGCCACGTCATGGCGTTGTGAGAGCGAGACATCCGTCGCCGTTCGTGTCGTCACCACCGAACGTGTCGTGCGCGTGGTGGCCGGCGAGGAGCGTGAGGTGATCGTTTTCACCGCCGAACTCGTGGAAGGCGATCACCCCGACAATGTGGAACTCATCGAACTGTGGGTGGATGTGGCGACCGGGATGACGGTGCAGGAGCAGCGTACCTACGATTTCGTGCTCGATACCCCCCTCGGCGATGCCGGCTATACCGAAGAATACGAGTGGTGGGTGACCTCGCTCGAGCCGATTGGCTGAGCGACAGCTCCGAACGAGGGACGGTTTCGTATGCCTCGGCTTGGCGCGTACTGGGCCATACTCGGCGCCATGAGTGATCTCGATCCCCGCGCTGCCAAGCTCGCTACTCCGCATACGGCGTCGGTCAACGCCGCCTTCGCTGCGTCGCTTCGTTTGGAGGACGACTGGGAGCGCGCAACGCAGGGGCTGATCGCTCAGCACGAGTCCGGTGAGATCGAAGGGCCACTCGGTCTGTCGTGGAACACCAACGACTGGAACTTCTTGCGCGAGCAGGAGGACCCGCCTGAGTCGGTCAACCCGAGCCTGTGGCGTCACGGTCGTCATAATGCGATCCACGGCCTGTTCGAGGTCGCCGAGAACGTCTGGCAGGCGCGCGGCTACGACATCTCCAATATCACCTTCATCAAGGGGGGCGAGGGGTGGGTGATCGTCGATCCGCTCACCACGTCGTTCACGGCTAAGGCGTGTCTCGATCTCGCCAACGCCACCCTCGGGGAGCGTCCCGTCACGACCGTGCTGTACACCCACAGCCACACCGATCATTACGGCGGCATTCTCGGCGTGACCAGCACCGACGAGGTCGACAAGGGCAATGTGCGCATCCTGGCGCCCGAGGGGTTCATGCGGGAGGCCGTCGCCGAAAACCTGATCGCCGGTCCTGCGATGGGCCGCCGGGCCTTCTACCAGTTCGGCATGCTGCTGCCGCCCGGTCCGCAGGGCCATATCGATTGCGGCCTCGGCAAGTGGATTCCGCGTGCGCAGCCCGACCTGGTCGCACCGACCGAGGAGATCGCGCTCACCGGAACCGAACTCGTGCTCGATGGCGTTCGGGTCGTATTTCAGAACACGCCGGGCACTGAAGCGCCGGCAGAGATGAACTTCATGTTCCCGGACCTCGGCGCGCTCTGCATCGCCGAGAACTGTACCCACACGATGCACAACACGCTGCCGTTCCGTGGGGCGCAGGCCCGCGACACGCTGAGTTGGAGCAAGTACATCCAGGAGGCACTTGATCTCTTCGGTGGCGACATGGATGTGCTCTTCTCCACCCACAACTGGCCGCGATTCGGTCGCGATGATGCGGTGCGCTATCTCGAGCTTCAACGCGACATGTACCGCTGGTTGCATGACCAGACAATGCGTCGAGCGAACCACGGCATGACGATGCGTGAGATCGCCGAGGATCTCCAGCAGCCCGAGTGCTTCGCCACCCAGAGCCACACGCGTGGCTATTACGGGACGGTCAGCCACAACGCAAAGGCGGTGTATCAGCGCTACATCGGCTGGTACGACGGCAACCCGGCCAACCTCAACCCGCACACGCCTGAGGAGAGCGGGAAGCGTTACGTCGCCGCGATGGGCGGCCCCGACCAGGTGCACGCCGAAGCACAGCGGGCCTTCAACGAGGGTGATTACCGATGGGCGGCGGAACTGCTTAACCATCTCGTGTTCGCCGATCCGACCTATGAGCCGGGTCGGTTGTTGCAGGCCGATACCTTCGAGCAGCTCGGCTACCAGTCGGAGTCGGGTCCGTGGCGCGATTCGTACCTGATGGGAGCGATGGAGCTGCGTACCGGAACGAAGGGCTTCCCGATGTTCGTGGGTCGTTCGATCACCGATCAGCTCGACGTCGACATGCTGGTGGAGCTGATCGGGATCCGCTTGCAGGCGGAGAACGTGGAGGGCGAGTCGTTCGAGTCGAACTGGTACTTCTCCGACGTCGATGAGCGCCATGCGATTGGGCTCGACAACTGTGCGATCCATCATCGCCCGGGGGCGACGATCGAGGGAGCGCCGTCGATCACCTGTACGAAGGCGGCGTTGGCCGACGCAGTGAAGGGCGCGGTCGACGTCGATGGCTTCCTTGCGATCGAGGGCGTGTCGGCGAGTGACGATGGTCCGGTGCGGCTGCTGTTCGAGAACCTCGACCAGTTCAGCAGCGAGTTCGGGATCGTCGAACCGTAGGTTCGCCAGGGGTGTCGAACCGTAGGTTCGCCAGCGCTCAGGTGCGTTGGTGAAGGGCCTGGTTGATGAGTTGCATCGGGTGCATGACCTCGACGCCGCCGGCGGCGAGGTGCAGCGAACAACCAGGGTTGGCGCTCGCCACGATGTCGGGCGACACGCGTTCGATCGCGTCGACTTTTCGGTCGCGGATGTCGGTGGCGAGTTGCGGGTGGAGCACCGAGAAGGCGCCGCCGGCCCCGCAGCACAGACCGTCATCGTCGAGTTCGATGATTTTGTGAACATAGGGGGCGAGCACGGCGCGCGTGGCGTCGTGGACTCGTTGCACGTGGCGTTGATGGCAGGGATCCTGGACCGCAACACACAGATCGAGTTTGGCGGTGGTCGGCAGATCATCGAGGCGGGTGGCGAGCCACTCGTGAATGTCGTACACCCGGGCGCTGAAGGCCGCGGCTTCCGGTGTGCCGAGTAGATGGCCGTACTCCTTCATCGCGGCGCCGCAGCCGGCCGAGTCGACGAGGATCGGTCGATCATCGTTTGAGAGCGCCGTGATCGTCGCTTCCGCTCGCTGCCGGGCGGGATCGCCGAGTCCGGCGTGGGTGTGGAGGGCGCCGCAGCACGGCGCGAGGTCGCCCGTGGGGGTGACACCGACGCCGGCGGCTTCGAGCACCCGTTGGCCGGCATCGTGGACGTCGCGCTGCCAGGCGTCCATGACACAGCCCGTGAAGAGGTAGACGTCGTCGCCCGAGGTGTGGCGCTGACCCCGCATGAAAGGCAGGTCGGTGGGCACGCCGAGCCGTTCGGGAACGAGTCGCAGCCGTGCGGCGACGGCCAGCAGGGTGCTGCCAAGCCGCAGCGTGCGAGGCCTGCTCAGCGCCCAGAAGGCGAGCCGCTGGCGACGGGTGGAGACGGCACCCGTGTCGGCGAGTACGGCTCGGGTCGATTCGATGAGACGGCCGTAGGGAACGCCGCTCGGACACGCAGGCTCACATCCTCGGCACTGCACGCAGGTGTCGAACGCGTCGACGACCTCGGTGGTGACGGGAGCGTCGTTGTCCTGAACCTCGCGCATGAGGTGGATGCGGCCCCGCGGCGAAAGCGCCTCGTCGCCTGTGACGCGGTAGGTGGGGCAGTGGGGGAGGCAGAGTCCGCACTGCACACAGGCGTTGAGGTCGTCGGCATTGATCTTGAGATCCATGTCAGGCTCCTGCCCGGCGGCCGGGGTTCAGTCGTCCGGAGGGATCAAACAGTCGCTTTGTGCGCTCGGCGATCTGGGCGGCAACGGGGTCGGGTTCGGCGGGCTGGGGTGGTTCCTCGGCCCAGACCGTTCCGACGCCGATGCTCGCAATGAATGCCCCGTCGGTCATCGTGTCGACGTGCGCCGCCCCCTGAGGGGAAAGAAACCAACGGTGAGGTGGCAACTCGGGCGGGCCGTCGACATCGGCGATGTCGGCGAGCGTCGCCAGCTTGTCGACCTCGGCGTCGACATCCACCTCGTGTCCCTCGACGAGCGCCCAGCTACTGGTGCCATCCCACAGCACGGCTCCAGGTCGCAGGAGTGCATCCCGGATGTCACGGGGGTCGACCCGCTCGGCCCGGATCCAGCGTTGAACGGGCGGAAGCGGATTGGTGCGCAACACGACCTCGGCGATGAGCCCGAGCGTGCCGAGTGAGCCGACGATGAGCTTGGGGAGGTTGAAGCCGCTGACGTTCTTCACGACCGGACCACCGCCGGTGACGATCTCGCCTTCGGCCGACACGTACCGGACCTGCAACACGGCGTCGCGTGCCGACCCGCGACCGAGGCGGTCGAGTCGGTTCTCTCCGACAGCGACTGCTCCGCCCACGGTGCCGCCCCGGTCGGGCAGTGCTGAGGTCTGGCCGGCAGCGGCGAGTGTTTCGTGGAGTTCGGCGACGGTCGTGCCGGCGCGGACGGTGACCACCATCTCCGAGGGCTGGTAGTCGACGATGCCAGTGGGAGCCTCGACGAGCCGGGCCAATTCGTCGAGTGGACCGCCGAGATGCCAACGGGTGCGGTTGCCCTCCACGGCGATGGGGTCCTCGGCGCCGACCTGCGCAGCGAAGTCGTGCAGAGCCCGGTCGGTGGAGGTGAGCGTGCTCATCCCCACACTCCGGTGGGCATCTCGCGCAGCGCCTGGATGTCGGCGCAACTGTGTCCCATCGGCAAGACCTTGCCGGGGTTCGCTCGGCAGGCAGGGTCGAAGGCCTGGCGAAGACGGTTCTGGTGGTCGAGATCGGCCGGGGAGAAGAGTTCGTCCATATAGGCCTGCTTCTCGACACCGATGCCGTGTTCGCCCGACAGCACGCCACCCGCCGCAAGCGACGCTCGGAGGATCTCCGCACCGGCGGCGTGGACCCGTTCGAGGGTGCCTTGTTCGCGGGCGTCGAAGACGAGGAGGGGATGCAGGTTCCCGTCGCCTGCGTGAAAGACATTCATCACGGTGACCTCGTGGCGATCGGTGATCTCGTAGATCTGTTCGAGGATGTCGGCGAGTCGGGCCCGGGGAACGACGGTGTCGTGCAGGTAGTAGTCGGGCGCGATCTGGGCGACGGCGCCGAAAGCGGTCTTGCGGCCCTTCCAGAGTGCAGCTCGCTCCTTCTCGGAGCCGGCGAGCCGCACGTCGGTGGCGGAATTGGCTCGACCGAGTTCCTCGATACGGGCGGCGTCGATTTCGACCCCACCATCGAGTCCTTCGACTTCGGCGAGCAGCACGGCGGCGGCATCGGTGGGGTAACCGGCAGCGACATAGTTCTCGACCGCAACGGTCATGCGCTGATCCATCACCTCGAGCGCGGCGGGCACGACACCGGCGGCGATGATGTCGCTGACAGTCTGCGCAGCGTCGCGGACCGTTGCGAACGACAGCAGCAGGGTGCGCACGGCCGGGGCGTTGGGTGTGATCCGGACCCCGATCTTGGTGGCGATCCCAAGCGTGCCCTCGCTGCCGACGAATGCGCCGCGAAGGTCGAGTCCGGGGGTCTCGTCCTCGGCGCCGCCGAGCACGGCGACCTGCCCGTCGGGCAGTACGACTTCCAGCGACACGACGTGGGCATCGGTGACGCCGTAGGCGAGGCAGTGGGGGCCTCCGGAATTGTTGGCGACATTGCCGCCGAGCGTGCAGACCTGTTGGCTCGACGGGTCAGGGGCGAAGTGGAATCCCTTGGGCCGAAGCTTCTTCGAGAGGTCGAGATTGATGACGCCGGGTTGCACCCAGGCGATGCGGTTGTCGGTGTCGACCGACAGCACCTTGTTCATCCGGCCGGTCGATACGACGACGGGCCGCCCCAGTGGGATCGCGCCGCCGGCGAGTCCGGTGCCGGCGCCACGGGGGACCACGGCCGAACCGTGCTGCTCGGCGATTCGCATGATCGCCTGGACCTCCTCGGTGGTCTCCGGGAAGCACACCGGGCCGGCGATGCCGCCGTCGAACACGGAGGCGTCATGCGCTGCGAGTGACCGTTGGGCGCCGTCGGCGCGGACTCGATCGGCATCGAGTGCGGCGGTGAGGTCGGCGACGAGCGGATCGATCGGTTCGCGCGTCGAGCGGAACAACGGCATCAGGGTCAGTCTGTCCGATTTCGGGGCGGCGACACCACGTCCGGGGTGATCTCGCTGACCGAGCGCAGCCCGTTGAGCGCCATCGCGCGTCGGAACTCGTCGTGCAGGAATCCGAAGGCGAGTTCGACCCCTCGTTCGCCTGCGGCTCCGAGGCCGAAGAAGTGCGCCCGCCCGCCCATGGTGGCGTCGGCGCCGAGTGCGAGTGCCTTCACGATGTCGGCACCCCGTCGGATGCCGCCGTCGCAGATGATCTCGCACGCGTCACCGATCGCGTCGCGAACGGGCGCGATGAGTTCGATCGGCGGTGGGGAACCCTCGAGTTGTCGGCCACCGTGGTTCGAGATCGCGATTGCTTCGATGCCGAGATCGGCGGCGATGCGGGCGTCGGCCACGGACTGCACGCCCTTGACCACGATCGGGCCGTTCCAGATCGATCGGAACCACTCGATGTCGTCCCAACTGAGTGACGGGTCGAGCTGCTCGTTGGCATAGGCGGCGAGGTTGATCGCGTCGGTGCCGTCGCGTTTGCCGGAGCCCTCGGACGCCGCGACGTTGGCGAAGCGGATGGGACCACCCGTCAGGAAGTCCCAGGTCCAGCTCGGGTGGCGGATCCCGTCGACGATCGTGTCGAGCCCGATCTTCGGGGGTAGCTCGAACCCGCGCCGTACGTCACGCTCGCGACGCCCGAACGTGGCGAGGTCGACGGTCGGCACGATCGTGTCGAAGCCAGCGGCTCCTGCCCGCCGCACCATCTCCTCGACGAGCCCGCGGTCCTTCCAGACATAGACCTGGAACCAGTTGCGGCCCGGATTGACCGCTGCGATCTCTTCGATCGATCGGGTCGAGAGGGTCGAGAGGGTGAAGGGAATCCCGGCGCGCCCGGCGGCTCGAGCGACGGCGAGTTCCCCCTCGCTGTGAGCGATGCGGGTGAAGCCGGTGGGGGCGGCGATGAACGGGAACGCCATCGGCTCACCAAGCAGCGTGGTGGTCGTGTCGATCTCGGAGACGTCGCGCAGCACCCGGGGCTTGAACTCGATGTCGGCGAACGCCGTCATCGAACGAGCGAGGCTGCGCTCGTCCTCGGCGGCGCCGTCGATGTAATCGAACACCCCACTCGGCAGGCGGCGCTTGGCGATCGCCCGCAGGTCCATGACGTTCGCCGCTCGATCGAGTTGTCGAGTCGCACGACTGAACCGGAAGCGCCGGAACCGAACTGCAGAGCGCAGGGTCTCGAACATGGGAGGCGAGTGTAGGTCCCGCCCGCAGGCCACTCGACGGTCAGCGGCCGCGATAGCCCGGTACCTCGATCAGCGGGGGCCGTTCGTCGACCCGCACCTCGACCGGCGCAGCGTCGGGGCGCATCAGCACCCGGCCGAGGGTGGCCCTGTCGGCCCCGGCTCGAAGGAGTGCGGCGTGGAGAACTTCCATCGCCTGAGAGGACAGCGCGCTCAGTGGCTGATGGCGGTGTTCGCGAACGCCGAGGTCGACCTGGGCGATGCGATCGACACCCCAGCGGTGAGCGATATCGATCAAGAGTCCGGTCTCGACGCCGTAGCCCTGTGGGAAGGGGAGTTGTTCGAGGATCGAGCGGCGGCTCGCGTACTCGCCGCCCAGCGGCTGTTCGATCACGCCGAGTTCAGGGAAGAACGTGGCGAGCGCGGGACGAGCCATCAGTTCGGTCGTCCGCCCACCGCCGACGCCTCCGACGGAAGGCCGCTCGTAGAAACCCTTGACGAGGGTGACCTCGGGGTCGGTGAGCAGTGGGCCGAGCAGGCCGATGACGTAGTCGGGCGTGAAGCTACGCAGGTCGGCGTCGATCCAGACGATCACATCACCGGCACTGGCGGCGACGCTCGCCCACAGCACATTGCCCTTGCCGGTGGCGGTACCGGTCTCGGGGAGCACGTCGGGGACCGAGACGACTCGTGCTCCGGCGGCGGTTGCGATCTCGGCCGTCGCGTCCGTGCTGCGATCGTCCATCACCAAGATCTCGTCGACGAGGCCACGGTGCCGAAGGGTCGAGATCGTCTGCACGATCGGCCCCACGGTCTCGGCCTCGTCACGTGCTGGCACGCAGACCGAAACGGTGGTGGTGCCTTTACGTTCGCAGAGATGCGTCAGGTCGAACTCGCCAGCCTCGAAGCGCCGGAGCCGGTCGAGGGCGACAAGATCGACGGCATCGACGGGCGAGAGGGCGTGATCGGTCACGGTGGGTCTACGTTCGGAATCGGCTCAACCGATGCGGATTCCGAGACGTTCGCGTCGATCCCTCCCCGGCGCCCGCTGCCCGTTGGCGACATTTGGGGTTCAGAGGTCGAAGGTGAGGTGATCGGAGAGATCCCCGATCAGGTCGGCGAAGTAGCGACGCTTGACCAGGCGCCACGTACCGTCGATGCGGCGCAGGGTGTCGTGGTAGCGCCCGGCGATGATCGCCTGCATCGGCAGCGTCTCGGTCTGCTGGAAGACGGTGTACATCGAACGAATCGTCGCCTCGTCGTCGTTGACGGCGACGATTGGGTTGGTGGTGACGTGTTTGGTCCGCCAGGTGCCATCGGGGTGGATCTTCACGATCGAACGGAAATGGGTGACCGCTGCCGCACCGCCCTCGGCGAGCACCGAGCCGCTCGCCCCGTCGACGAGCGCTGCGTGTTCGAGCAGCGACTCGAGGGTGTCGTAGGCCGCGGCGTCCATCGCTTCGGCGATCTCGAAGAGCACGTTGGTGCATGCCGCGACGTCGTCCATCGGCAGGCACCGTACCCTTTGGGCCGTGGGCCGAGCGAGTGCGCAGCGTCGGGTCGGCGAGATCGCCGGGCGGGTAGGGCGATGGTCGTACCGGTTCGTGCGCGACATCATCGACGAGTGGTCGAAGGACCGCGTCGGTGGCCTCGCCGCCGAGATCGCGTTCTTCGCCCTGCTCGGTTTCTTCCCGGCGTTGATCGTGCTGGCCGCCGCACTTGGCTCGGCCGACGGGATGCTCGGCACGGCTGCTGCCACCGACATCGAGACCTGGCTGGTCGAGCAGGTCACGACTGTGCTCGGCGGCGACAACAACGTTGAGGGTGTCGTGCGCGACCTGTTCGCATCCGACAACGGCAGTGCGTTCACGGTCGGTGCGGCGCTCGCTGCGTACGCGGCGTCACGTGGTTTCACCGCCGTCGTCCGGGCACTCGATGTCGCCTACGACCACGAACAGCAGCGGAACTGGCTGTCGACTCGGATCGTCGGGATCGGATTGACCGTGATGACGATCGTGGTCGCCGCCATCGTGCTCATGCTGATCGTCGTGGGTCCGCTCTTCGGCGAAGGCGCCGAGCTCGCCGAGCGGCTCGGTGCCGACGGGTGGTTCACCGTGCTGTGGACGTGGTTCAGCTGGCCGGTCGTCTTCCTCGTGCTGATCGGCTGGGCCGCCTCGCTATACAACATTGCGCCGAACCATCGGTCGCCGTGGAAGTACGAGCTTCCGGGTGCGCTGCTGGCATCGGTGTGGTGGACCGTCGTGTCGCTCGGCTTCGGCACCTATCTCGGGCTTGCGTCGAGTGGCGCAAACGCCATCTTCGGCTTCCTCGGCGGCGCCCTGAGCCTGCTGTTCTGGCTCTACCTGATGGCCATGGGCCTGCTGCTCGGCGCAGAGGTCAACTCGATCATCGCGACCCGTCGCGGCGTGATCCTCGAGGCGGTGCCGCGGGAACGGCTCGATCGTTGGCTGAAACGGGCACTGCGCCGATAGCCCGGCGGGGCAGGTGAGCCACTAGCCTTTGCGGCCATGAGCGACTTCCGGAGCCCCATCGAGGACATCACGTTCACCCTTCGGCACGTGGCCGATCTCGACGCCCTCGCCAAACTCGAGGGGTACGAGCATGCCGACCCGGATCTCATCGACGGTCTCGTTGCTGAGGCGGGTCGTTTCTTCGACGAGGTGGTGGCGCCGACCAATCGCGACGGCGACACGGTCGGCACCAAGCTCAATGAGGACGGCAGCATCACCACCGCCCCCGGTTTCCCCGAGGCCTACGGCAAGCTCGTTGAGTCTGGCTGGAACGGCATCGGGTTCCCTGAGGCCTATGGCGGCGGCGGGTTTCCGCAGTTGCTCTCCACAGCTGTGCAGGAGATGACCACGACGGCCAACATGGCGTTTGCGCTGGGCCCGCTGCTGAGTCAGGGCGCCATCGAGGCGATCATGCATCACGGCGACGAGAGCCAGAAGGAGATCTACCTCCAGAAGCTCGTCAGCGGTGAATGGACCGGCACGATGAACCTCACCGAGCCCCACGCCGGGTCCGACGTGGGCGCGCTCACCTCCAAGGCCGAACCGGCCGACGACGGCACCTGGCGCATCTTCGGTCAGAAGATCTACATCACCTGGGGTGAGCATGATGTCGCCGACAACATCGTGCACCTGGTGCTCGCCCGGTCCCCCGGTTCACCTCCCGGGACGAAGGGCATCAGCCTCTTCATCGTCCCGAAGTTCCTCGTCAACGACGACGGCACGCTCGGTGAGCGCAACGACCTCACGTGCGTGAGCATCGAGCACAAGCTCGGCATTCATGGCAGTCCGACGTGTGTCATGCAGTACGGCGACAACGGCGGCGCAGTCGGTTACCTCCTCGGCGAGGAGCATCAAGGCATGCGCTGCATGTTCACGATGATGAACAACGCCCGTCTCGGTGTGGGTGTCGAGGGCGTCGGCATCGCCGAGCGCGCCTACCAGCAGGCGCTCGGCTACGCCCATGAGCGCACCCAGGGCCGCGCCATCGGTGCGGCGCCCGGTACCGAGTCGCCGATCATCGACCATCCCGACGTCCAGCGCATGCTGCTCGACATGAAGTCGACGATCGCCGCGATGCGGGGCCTGACCTACCGCAACGCTGAGGCGCTCGACCATGCCCACCACGGTGCCGACGAGGACGCGCGCACCAAGGGCGATGAGCGGGCCGCCTTGCTCACCCCGCTGTCGAAGAGCTGGTGCACCGACATGGGTGTCGAGCTCGCCTCCATCGGTGTGCAGATCCACGGTGGCATGGGCTTCGTCGAGGAGACCGGCGCTGCGCAGCATTTCCGCGACGCCCGTATCGCCCCGATCTACGAGGGCACCAACGGCATTCAGGCGATCGATCTCGCTGGTCGCAAGCTCGGGATGCGGCAGGGCGGTGTCGTCCGTGACCACCTCACCGAGATCGGTGCCACCATCGCCTCCCTCGAGGGTGTCGAGGGGCTCGAGGCGGTGCGGGAGCAGTTGTCGCTCGCGCTCGACGCGCTCCGTTCGGCGACCGAGTATCTCCTCGAGGTCTCAGGCTCGAACCCGTCCGACATGCTTGCCGGCGCAATGGCGTACCTCAACATGATGGCCATCACCACGGGCGGTCAGATCCTGGCCGACGCGGCACTTTCCGCTCGTTCACTCGGCGCCGAGGAAGCCGAGGACCGCGCCGTCATGGCCCGCTTCTTCGCCGCCAACCGGCTCGCTGGCGTTCCCGGTCTGTTGCCGGCCGTCACCGCCGGCGCCGGCGATCTCAGCGCCGCTCGCGGTCGTCTGCTGTCGACCTGACCCGGCGGTTGCGTCCTCAGCCGGGCGCGCCGTTGGAATCCCTCGGCGACGCATAGGGTTGTCTCCGCATGCTCGCTTCGATCCCCAGCCCGTCCGAGAGCGTCATCGAGCTCGGACCGCTCACCCTTCGGGCCTATGGCGTGATGATCGCCTTCGGTGTGGTGGCCGCCGTCCTGCTCTCACAGCGGCGGTGGGCGGCCCGCGGCGGCAATCCCGACGACATCTCGACCATCGCGCTCTGGGCGGTGCCCGCCGGGCTGCTCGGCGCTCGCGCCTACCACGTCCTCACCGACTGGCGCTTCGACGAGGGTTGGGCGCAGCCGTTCAAGATCTGGGAAGGCGGCCTCGGCATCCCGGGCGGTATCGCTGCCGGCGTGCTCGTCGGTCTCTGGATGATCCGCCGCAATGGCTGGGACCAACCGACCTTGCTCGATGCGATCGTCCCCGGGCTTCCTCTGGCGCAGGCGATCGGACGCTGGGGCAACTACTTCAACCAGGAGCTCTTCGGTGGTCCGAGTGAACTTCCGTGGGCGGTCGAGATCGACCCTGATGTGGCGGCCTCGGCCGGTCACCGCGACGTCGAGACGTTCCACCCGACCTTCCTCTATGAATCGCTGTGGAATCTCGGGCTCACACTGTTTCTGGTGTGGGTCGATCGCACGGGCAAGCTGCGCCGCGGTGCGCTGCTCGCGGTCTACGTCGTCGGGTACCTAGTCGCCCGACTGTGGCTCGAGACGATTCGCGTCGATCCGGCAACCGAGGTCGGTGGCGTGCGCATCAATATCTGGATGAGCATCATCGGCACCGCGATTGCCGGCGGTTGGCTCCTCGTGCGGGGTCGTCGTCCCAAGGATGACTCGACCGATGGCATCGTCGGTGCCATAGACTCCGCCGACGGCGCGTAGCCCGTCGAGCTGATCGGTCGGGCTCGGCTGATCTAGCGTGCAGTCATGACCGAGCTCGACGACCAGCAGCGCTTGATGAACGGGATTTTTTGGTACGGGATCCCGACCCTGTTCCGATGCGAGCACGACGAGGATCCCGCCAACGCCGACATCGGTCTGGTCGGCGTCCCGCACTCGACCGGCAACGGGACGACACAACGCGATCAGCACCTCGGACCCCGTGCGGTCCGCAATGTGTCGGCGATCGGCCGTCGGGTCCACAACCACTTCGGCATCGACCCGTGGGAGATGGCGCGGGTACGTGACCTGGGCGACGTGCCGCTGAGCGAAGGCAACAACAACGAACGCTCGATCGAGATGATCACCGAGTACTACGCCCGACTCGACGCCGCCGGCTGCCGGCCGGTGTCCATCGGCGGTGACCATTCGATCACCGGAGGCATTCTCCAAGCGCTCGGTGGCGGCAATCTGACCGGTGGTGAGAAGGCGTGCCTGCTGCACTTTGATGCGCATACCGACGCCTTCCACAACATCCCCCACTTCATGGGGGCGGTGAAGTCGGCAGCCCACTGGGCGAGTTATCTGGTGACCGAGGGTCACGTCGACCCCCAACACTCGGTGCAGGTGGGTATCCGTGGCAACACCCGAAGTCTGGAATGGCTCGACCCGTCCTACGACCTCGGATACACGGTCATCAAGAAGACCGACTACGACTCCATGGGTGCCGAGCAGGTAATGGAGGTCATCGACGAAACGATTGGCGACCGCCCGCTCTACATCACGTTTGACCTCGACTGTCTCGATCCGATGGTCGCCCCCGGGGTGGCCAACATCGAGGCGGGCATCGAAGGGTTCGGCATCGATCAGGTGATGGAGCTCCTTCGTTGCGTCCGCGGCAAGAACGTCATCGGCGGTGATGTCGTGTGTCTCATGCCGACCGTCGACTCGCCGAACCAGATCACCAGCTATCGCTCGATGGCGATCATGTTCGAGATGATCAGCCTCATCGCCGATCGGCATCACCAGGCCTGACGATCGACTGCCTTCGTCGATCCGGGGGTGGTTGTCGTGCTGCGGAGGGTGCTCAGGTCGCCGATGCCAGCGCGTCGGCGCTGAACCGGGGCCACGCCTCGGCCGCCCAGGGGCCGAACGGTTCAGTGCACAACGCTACGGCGGCGGTGCGGGCATCCGGGTCGATCCACAGCATCGTGCCTGTCTGCCCGAAGTGGCCGTAGGTGTGGGGGCTGTTGTCGGCTGCCGTCCAGTGGGGATCCTTGTGGCCCCGAATCTCCGGTCCGATACCCCATGGGTTCGGGCGTTGGGTGCCGAATCCGGGAAGCACGCCGTCGAGGTCGGGGAGATGGGACGTGACGGCCTGCTCCAAGGTGGTCTCACCGATGAGAACGGGCCGGCGCCAGGCGTCGATCACCCGGACGAGATCGTCGACGGAGGCCCGTGCGCCAGCACCGGCGGATCCGTTGAGGTGGGTGGCGTGCAGGCCGAGCGGGACGATCAGCGCCTCGTCGAGATAGTCCTGAAAGGTGATCCCGGAGCGTTCGGCTACGGCGTCGGCAGCGAGGTCGTAGGCCGAGGTCGAGTAGATGCGGCGGGTGCGGGGTGGTGCGAGTTGGTCGAGGGTGTCCGGGGCGACCCCGGCGGTGTGGGCGAGCAGGTCGGTGGTGGTCGAATCGCCCGGTCCGATCGGCTCGTCGAGATCGAGGGTGCCCTCCTCGTGGGCGATCAGCACGGTCATTGCGGTGAGCAGTTTGGTGACCGATGCCAGCGCGAACGGCTCGGTGGTGTCCCCCCATCGCTCGATGCTGCCGTCGGGTTGCACGACGGCAGCGGCGGCGCGGCCGGGCCAGTCGGAGAGGGTGGCGAAGGGGTCCACAGCGTGATCGTACGGCGATGGGTGCAGAGCCAGCCGCATCGGATCGCTACGGTGGCGCCATGGCCGATGTGCTGCACGATGCGTCCCATCCCCGGGCAACCCGGGTTGAGCGATCGTTCGCGTTCGTCGACCTGTCCGGTTTCACCCGGTACACCGATGTGCAGGGGGACGATGAGGCGGTCGACATCCTGTCGGCGTTCCGTGCGGTCGTTCGCGGTGTTGCATCGACCCACGGGGTGCGCATCGCGAAGTGGTTGGGCGACGGTGCCATGCTCGTCGGCGTCGAACCCGAACCGCTGTTGGAGGCACTGGTCGAGATCGAAGGGCTGATCACCGATTCCGGCTCGCCACTCCCGTTACGTGCCGGCTTCACGACGGGTCCCGTGATCTTGATCGACGGCGACGACTATGTCGGCCATGCGGTCAACCTTGCGGCCCGGTTGTGCGCTGCGGCCGAACCTCGGCAGGTGCTCGCCATCGCCGACGACATCGTCCACCTCTACACCGACATCGTGTCGGTGCCGGTCGGTCGACGTGAGATCCCCGGTGTGGAGGAACCCGTCAACGTCGTCGCGATCCGACGCTGACGTGGACCCCGACCGCTCGACCTGGACCGATTTCGAACGAGCGGCGGGCGCCGTCCTCGACGCGCTCGAACCTGGAGATCTCGTGACCTACGGCGAAGTCGCAGCCGAGGCCGGGTACCCCGGCGCAGCTCGTGCCGTGGGCTCGTTGCTGCGGCGTGCTCCCAGCGGCACGTTTGCGTGGTGGCGGGTGATCGCGGCAAGTGGCCACCTCCTGGCGAGCCACGAGGAGGAGCAGACCTCGCGGTTGCGGAGGGAAGGGGTCGAGGTGCGTGACGGCCGGATCGTCCCGTAGCGGCCCGGTCGCTTGTACCCTTGCGTTGTCGTCGTCACCCCACGACGACCCGACCCGCCGGGGGACCCCGCTTCCCGGACCCCGGCTCCCCTGAGAAGAGATGACCGAAACACAAACGTTCGCGGATTTGGGGCTGGCCGATGCCATCACCGGCGCCCTGTCCGAGCGGGGGATCACCGCCCCCTTCCCCGTCCAAGCCCTCACCATCCCCGACGCACTCGCCGGCCGAGATGTCTGCGGCAAGGCCAAGACCGGTTCGGGCAAGACCCTTGCCTTCGGCCTGCCCGTGCTGCAGCTGATGGCGAAGGCCGAGCCGAAGACGCCCACCGGGCTCGTGCTCGTCCCGACCCGTGAGCTCGCCAATCAGGTGTGCGACGAACTGGCGCCCGCCGCCGAGGCGGTCGACCGAACCGCCCTCGCGATTTACGGCGGCGCACCGATCGAGAAACAGATCGAGAAGCTCGAGCGGGGCGTCGATCTCGTCGTAGCCACCCCGGGTCGCATGATCGATCTGATCGAGCGCGGCGCCATCTCGGTGGCCGTCGTCAACCATGTGGTGGTCGACGAGGCCGACCGTATGGCCGACATGGGCTTTCTTCCGCAGGTCGAGTGGATCCTGCGAAATGTCGAGTCCGATCACCAGACGCTGTTGTTCTCGGCCACGCTCGACGGTGTGGTCAACACGCTGATCAAGCGGTACCAGACCGATCCGTCCATGCACGAAGTCGTGTCCGAAGAGGTCACCGTCGAGCAGATGACCCACCGGTTCGTCGCCGTGCACAAGATGGACAAGGCGAAGGTCGCCGCCAGCATCGCCAAGTCGGCCGAGCGCACGATCATGTTCACCCGCACCAAGGCAATGGCTGATCGGCTCGCCCGGGAACTCGAGGAGCTCGATGTGAAGGCTGCGCCGATCCACGGTGATCTGCGCCAGTCGAGCCGCGAGAAGTCGCTCAAGGACTTCAGTGACGGCAAGCTTCACACGCTCGTAGCCACCGACGTCGCCGCTCGCGGCATCCATGTCGACGATGTCGACGTGGTGATCCAGTACGACCCGCCCAGCGATCACAAGACCTACCTGCATCGAGCGGGCCGCACGGCTCGCGCCGGCGAGTCCGGCCTGGTTGTGACCTTGTCGCTGTGGGACGAGGAGTTGGAGATCAAGCGGCTCCAGAAGCGCATCGATTGTGTGATGCCGATCGTCGAGATGTTCTCCAATGATGCCCGCCTGGCCGATCTGACCGAGTGGGATCCTGCCGACGCCTGATCCCGTCGTCGCCGACCTTGTCGCCCGCTGGGCCGAGTCGGGCCGAACCGATCCCGCTGGCACGGTCGCTGCCGTCGTTGCTGCTGTCGCCGCAGCGCGGGGCGTCAGCGTCGAGCTCCGACTCGACGACACCGTTGTTCCAGCAACGATCGATGTCGACGCAGGAGTGTCGTCTGTGCTCGAAGGCCCGTGGGGGCCGTGGCTTCCCGGCTTCGTCCGAGAGGCGCTGACCTCCGACGGTGAGCGACACGACGCCGGGGTGCATCACACGCCACCCCGGGTCGTCGATCAGGTCCTCGATCGTGCCCTCATCCACGCCGAGCCGTTAGACGAGCAGACGACCGTGCTCGACCCGGCTGTCGGCGGGGGAGCGTTTCTCCTGGCGATGGCCGAACGGATGCCAGGCACACCGTTCGACATCGTCGCTCGTCTTCATGGTGTCGACGTCGATCCGCTCGCCGTCGCCACAACTCGAGCGGCACTCTCGCTGTGGGCGGGTGGCGACGTCGCGCTCGACACGGTGCGGGTCGGCGACCATCTGGTCGATGATCCGTTCGCAACGAAGCGATTCGATCTCGTCGTCGGGAATCCACCGTTCTTGTCGCAGCTGCGCGGCGGTACGCCGCGCAGCCAGGCGCAACGAGCGGCGCTCGCCGACCGCTGGGCGGGTGTGGGTGGCTATGTCGACGATGCCGCCGCCTTCTTGCTCGCTGGGGTCGATGCGCTCGCCGACGGGGGCACCGTCGTCCTGGTGCAGCCGGCATCGGTGCTTGGCGCAATCGATGCCCGCTCTGTTCGGGAACGGCTGGCCCGGTCGGCGCCACCGAGGGCGTTGTGGGTCGATCCTGGTCGGGCCTTCGCCGCCGGCGTCGACACCGTTGCGCTCGTGTGTCGGAGGGGCGACGCTCCTCCGACCGTTGATGTCGACGGCGTGGCGGTGGATCGGCCGTCGGCGGCTTCGTGGGCACCGCTCCTGGCGGCGGCTGCCGGTGTCCCGGTCGTGCCCCGTCCGACCGGCGGCGCCACGTTGGGTGATGTCGCCCGGGTTACGGCGGGCTTCCGCGATCAGTACTACGGGCTCACCGACGCCGTCGTCGACGACGCCGCCGGTGCCCATCCGCTCGTGACATCGGGGGTCATCGACCCGCTCGACGATGGATGGGGGAGGCGTCCGACCCGTTTCGCAAAGCGGTCCTTCGACGCGCCCGCGGTTCTGCTCAACCGGGTCGACCCGTCGATCGACACCTGGATCCGCGACCGACTCGTGCCGAAGGTGCTCGTTGCGTCCCAGACCCGTCTGATCGAGGCGATCGTCGATGTCGATGGTCGATGCGTGCCGTGTACGCCGGTCGTGTCGGTGGAGCCGGTCGGCGGACCGTCGATCTGGCATCTTGCTGCGCTGCTCATCAGCCCGGTCGCCACCGCCTGGCTCGTTACCGAGGCAGCGGGCACGGCGCTGTCGGCCGCTGCCGTCCGAGTCTCGGCTGCAACGCTCGCCGCGCTCCCTCTTCCGGACGATGAGCAGGCGTGGGACATCGCTGCGGAAGCGTCTCGCAACGGAGATGTCGCCGCCTGCGGCCGGGCCATGCTCCAGGCCCATGCGGTCGACGACGACGCCCTCTACGCGTGGTGGTGGGATCGAATGCCGACCCGATGACTCGGTATTTGGACCGGTGTTGCTACCCTGAAAGGCTCACGCCGTCGCCGACGGGCGACATCGCACGGAGCCAGGACTCGTGACCCAGCGACCCGAACACCTCCACTACGACGCCTCCCGGCGTTTCGCCGCGGGCCTGCCCGCCTCCGGTACGTGGCGCCAGGGCGACCCTGTCGGCAACCGTGAGTTCGCCGAGGTCTGCGGTGAGCGGCCGTTCGTGCTCGAAGGTGGGGGTGTGCTTCCCGAGGTCACCATCGCCTACGAAACCTGGGGTTCGCTCGATGACGAACGCGGCAACGCCGTGCTCATCACCCATGCGCTCACCGGTGACGCACATGCGGCAGGCGACATGGGTCCTGGTCATCCCTCCGATGGCTGGTGGAAGGACCTGATCGGCCCCGACAAGGCAATCGACACCAATGAGTACTTCGTGGTGTGCGCCAACGTGCTCGGCGGTTGCCAGGGCACGACCGGTCCGTCGTCGACCGACCCCGAGACCGGCAAGCCCTACGGCCCCACGTTCCCGCAGGTCACCATTCGCGACATCGTCCGCACCCAGCACATGCTGATGAACCATCTCGAGTTGCCGTATTGGCTCTCGGTTGTGGGTGGCTCGATGGGCGGAATGCAGGTGCTCGAGTGGGGCGCGATGTACCCCGACCACGTGAAGTCGCTCATCCCGGTGGCATCCGTCGCCGCGGCCAGCCCGCAGCAGATCGGCTGGAGCGCCGTGGAGCGGATGGCGATCGTCCAGGATCCGAAGTGGCGCGATGGCTGGTACTACGACGCCGAACCCGGTGATGGTCCCTGGCATGGCCTGGCACTGGCCCGGGAGATCTCCCAGATCACCTACCGCACGACCGAGGTCTTCGATGATCGATTCGGTCGCGAACCGGTGAGCAAGAAGGAAGAACTCCAGCCGTGGGGCCGCTATCAGGTGGAGTCCTATCTCGACCACCACGGGCAGAAACTGGTCCGTCGTTTCGACGCCAACTCGTTCCTCGTGCTGTCCAAGGCCATGGATCTCCACGACGTTGGTCGCGGGCGCGGTGGCATCGAGCGGGTCCTCGGCGCGTTCCGGATGCCGGTGCTCACAGCCTCAATCACCAGCGACGTTCTGTACCCGCCGTATCAGCAGGCCGCGATCCATGAGGCGATCACCGCCGGCGGAGGCAGCTGCGAGTACCACGTCGTCGAGAGCCCACAAGGCCACGACGGCTTCCTCCTCGAGTCGGCGTTCCTCGGCCCGCTCATCGCCGACACGCTTCTGCGCGCCGCCAAGGAAGCCGCCGAGTAGAACGGGCCATCGATGCCCGAGATGCTGGAGATCGAAGAGTATCGGCTCGCTGCTGATCCGGTGATCGGCCGCACGGTTGCCGCCGTTCATGCGCCCGACGAGTGGTACGCCAAGGGCGCCACGACGACCGACGCCCTTCGTGCCGAGCTTCCGGGTCTGCGCATCACCGGAACCCGGCGGATCGGCAAGCTGATGCTCGTCGACACCGACGGGCCGGTGCTGGGTCTGCGTTATGGCATGACGGGCCGGATCCTCGTGGACGACACTGCCCCGATTGCGGCGCTCGAGTATTCGAGCGACCGCAACGATCCGGCGTGGGATCGCTTCGGGCTCGACTTCGCCGAGGGAGGCTCGCTCGTCATTCGTGATCCCCGTCGGCTCGGAGGTGTCGAGCTCGATCCTGACGAGTCCAAGCTCGGCCCCGATGCGGCGGCGATCACACTCAAACCCTTCCGTGCGATCCTCACGGCATCGTCGGCGCCACTCAAGGCCCGACTCATGGATCAGGCGAAGATCGCCGGCATCGGCAACCTGCTGGCCGACGACATGCTCTACCGCTCGCGGCTGGCGCCGAATCGGCCCGCCAACTCGCTGTCGGATCACGAGCAGGCGAAGCTGCACCGGTCGATGCGGCGCACGCTCGAAGTCCTGGGCGCACGGGGAGGCAGCCACACCGGCGATCTCCAGGTCGAACGCAAGCGCGGTGGGGTGTGCCCACGATGCCCGACGGTCGAGTTGCGGCGCGACGACGTGGGCGGTCGCACCACCTACTGGTGTGCCGACTGTCAGACCTGAACCCGGCTCAGTCCGCGGCGCTGATGATGGGAGTGGTCGTCGGTTCAGACACGGGCGCTTCTCGACAGACACGCCGATCGGTGTCGCTGTGCACTACGGTCGACGGGCGATGTCTGGCCTCCACCGTGTTCGTTCGTTGCTCGTCGCGACGGTCCTCGTTGTGAGCGTGCTCGGTGCTGGGGCGCCGGTTGCTGCGCAGGTTGACAGCAACGGTGCTGAGGGCGACGTGTTCGATGCGAACGAGACGGAGAGCACGATCGACGCAATTCGCTACCAGCTCTGGGGTATCGCCGGGATCACGGGTGCCCTGCTCGTCGTCTATATCTGGCACACGGATCCGGCCCGTCGCCAACGGGTAGCCGGCCGTCGTCGCTCCGAACGCGAACGTGCTGCGGCCACCGCACTCGAGGACATGTTCGTGTTGCCCGGCGAGATCGACGACGAGCAGCCCGCCGACACGCGCGCTGAGGCAGCCGATTCCTCCACGGAGCCCAAGCCCGACTGAGTCGACAGTTCGTGGTTGCCGGTTACGGTGGAGGCATGTCCGACTCCCTCGACATCGACGCCCTGTTGGAACGGTTCCGTGAGCGGGCCGAGGCGGTGAAGCGCCGCAATCTCCCGCCGGTCGGCGGCGATGAACGTGCAGCCTTCGTCAAGCAAGCCCAGACCGACTACATGGACTACGCCATGATCGGCGACGCCGAAGGTGAGCTCGCCGACGGCATCTTGACCCTTCGGATCGACCTTCGGTCATCCGACGGGTGACCGCCGCCGGTTTTCGTGCACGCAGGTGCGGGATCTCGCTGCAAGCGGTTACCATTGCGAGCCGCTGCGGACGTAGCTCAGTTGGTAGAGCGCAACCTTGCCAAGGTTGAGGTCGCCGGTTCGAACCCGGTCGTCCGCTCCAGATTCACTCGATCCCGCACGGGCTCCGTGCGGGATCGGTCGTTTTGGGCGCTTGCGGTCATGCGTCGCACCGGTGGCGACGGGTTCAGCCGAGGCGGTGTGTAGCCACGAACTGATCGAGGCACTCCCCGATGTAGTGACAGTCGTCGTCATTCATCGAGTGGTTGTTCGGCAGGATCAGCCCCCATTCCATCACTCGGTCGGCGTTGGGGAGACCGCCCGGCGGGCAGCGGTGAGGCTGATCGCGGAAGGCCGGCTGGCGGGCCGCGTTTCCGGTCCAGACCATTCGGGTGTCGATGCCATGGCGTTCCATCCAGTGCTGAAGTTCAGCGCGGCGGATCCCGGATCCAGGTTCGATGATGATCGGGAACATGTGCCATCCGGTCTCAACTCCGTCGGTCAAGCGGGGGAGGGTGAACAGGTCGCCGTGGCGGGCGAAGTGACTGCTGGTGAGTTCGAAGTTCCGCTGCCGACGAGCGAGGTTGTCGGCGAGTTTGTCGAGTTGGACCAGACCGAACGCAGCGGAGAGTTCAGATGGCTCGAAGTTCCAACCGAGCTCATCGAAGATGAAGAGGTTGTCGTACTCGAGGTCGTCATCGATCGTACTGAAGAATCGATCACCGGCGCCCTTGCGTGAGCCGAAGAGTTGGACTTCCGAACGTCGGCCCCAGCGTCGAAGGGTGAGGGCGCGATCGGCCAGGTCGTCGTCGTCGAAGCACACCATCCCACCGGTGCCAGCGGCAGTGATGATGTGAGACAGCGCGAAGCTGGTCAGGCTGATGTCGGCGCGAGTCCCGGTGGGCGTGCCCCGAAGCGTCAGGCCGAGGGCGTCGCAGGAATCCTCGATCACCCAGAGGTCGTGACGGTCGGCGATCTCGCGAATGCGGTCCCAGTCGGGAGCGTTGCCGATGAGGTCGGGCGTGAGGATTGCCCGGGTGCGGGGTCCGATCATCTCCTCGATGGCGTCCACATCGATCTGGAAGGTGTCGGGCGTGACGTCGACAAAGACCGGGACGAGCTGGGCTCGCAGCATGGGGGCGAGGTCGGTGGAGAACGTGACGGCCGCCGTGATGATCTCGTCGCCAGGCTCGAGATCGAGGACCTCGATGGCGAGGTAGAGCGCTGAGCTGCCTGAATTGCACATCACGCCACGACGCTTACCGAGGAGCGCAGCGACGCGTTCCTCCATGTTTCGGACGTTGCGCCCGATTCGGAGGGCGGTGGGGCCGCCTCGCAGCACGTCCACGACCGCGTCGATCTCTCGTTCGTCATGAACGGAGCCGGCGTAGTTGATCCGACGATTGGTCATCACGTGCTCCCTCGCTGGCGCGGTACCCACGTCGTGAGATCTTCCATCGTCGTGGCTTATGCTTGACTGAGTCAAGCATTTCGGCGTGAATGGGTCAACCGAAGACGCACGGGCAGGAGGTCTGACATCATGGAACAGGACAGTCCGAACGCTTCCGATATCGCCGCGGTCAGGGCGGCCGTGCAGCGATTCCAGCGACTGCGGGCCGGAAAGGCGACGCATGCCGCCCTCGTCGATGCAGCGGGGGTCGAACTCACACAGCAGTCACTCCAACTGCTCGTGGCGGCCCAGGACGGGCAGAAGGCATCCGAACTCGGCCGGGCGACACACATGGACGCCGCTGCGGTGAGCCGGGAGCTGCGCCGTCTTGAGGGCAAGGGATTCATCGAGCGAAGCCCGAGCCCGCATCATCACGCCGGGGTGATCGTCCATCTCACGGACGCTGGCCGCCAAACGCGAGAAAAGGTCATCGCGCTTCGCGAAGGGCACCTGACGCAAGCGCTCGCAGGTTGGCGTGCGGCGGACGTGGTCGCGTTCGCGCGGATGCTCGACCAGTTCGTGATCGACCTCCAGGCGATACCGCTGGTGCCGAACGAGGCGCCCGCCTAGCAGAACGAGGCCGTTCGTCGAGCCCAGGGGCGGGCGGGGATCTTCCGGTCTATTCCGCTGCCGGGTGGAAGGTGATCGTCGGCGCCGGCGACATCGGCGGATCGTCGGCCGTGAGCAGCTCGAGTGCCTCAGCAGCGTCAGCGTCGGTGAAGCCCTCGGTGACGATCGCGAATTCGACGACGTTGCCGTCGGGGTCCTCGGCGTAGACCGACTGGATCCAGCCGTGATCGATTTCGACCACGGGCAGACCCGCGTCCTGCAGGCGGTCGCGTTTGGCGGCGAGGTCGTCGAGGCTGTCGGCCTGGAACGCCAGATGGTTCGTGAACGGATCGAGTCCGAGATCACGGGAAATGTCGGTTTTGTAGCCCTCGCCGAAGCCGGGCACATCGCGAAGATCCCAGAACGCAATCATCTGATCATCGGCCGAGCCGGTCGAGTAGAAGGCGTGACGGGCCTTGCCGCCCCGCATGTCGGCGATCTCGGCCTTCACCAGGTCGAAGCCCATCACGTCGGTGTAGAAGCGATGGGTGGCCTCAAGGTCCTTGACGGCGAGTGCAATGTGGCTGATGCCCATGGCGTCGACGGTAGTGGGTGCCGCTAATGTCCGCCGCATGTTCACCGCCTGGGGCGATCATGCCCGCCGACTCACCGAGCACGTCACCGTCCTCGGCACCCCTGACAACGGTGCCTACCCGTCGGGCAATTCGCTGCTGATCCAGGGGGCGGGGGAGACGGTGATCGTCGATCCGTCGATCACGGTGGTCGATCTCGGGGTCGAGGCGCCGGTCGATGCGGTGATCAACAGTCACGGCCATGAGGACCACATCGCCGGAAACTGCGCGTTCCCCGATGCCCGGATCCACATCCATCACGACGACCTCCCGGTCACTCGCAGCATCGAGGCGTTGATGGCGCTCACCGACTCCACGCCGGAAGAGCATCCCGATCTCGAGCAGCAGTACCTCGAGGAGTTCCACTACGAGCCGCGTCCCGATGCTGAGGGCTATGTCGACGGCGCCGTGTGGGATCTCGGCGGGGTGTCGGTCGAGGCGGTGCATCTGCCCGGCCACACTGCGGGGCACTGCGGGCTGCGGATCTCCGAGGGTGTGTTCTTCCTCTCCGACATCGACCTCACCGGCTTCGGCCCCTACTACGGCGACGTCTTCAGCAGTCTCGAGCAGTTCGAGGAGAGCCTGATCCGGGTGCGCGAAGAAGATGCCGAGGTCTATGTGACCTTCCATCACAAGGGTGTGATCGAGGGGCGCGAGACGTTCCTCGAACTTCTCGACGCCTTCCATGCCGTCATCACCCGGCGTCACGACAACATGCTCGCCTTTCTCGCCGAGCCGCACACGCTCGACGAGATGGTCAAGCATCGCTTCGTGTACCGACCTCATGTCGAGATGTCGATCGTCGATCGGGTCGAGCGGCGCACTGCCGAACTCCATGTGGCCCGCATGCTCGATCGGGGCGAGGCCGTCGAGGTCGACCCCGGCCGGTACCGAGTCGCCTGAGACGATTCCTCAGGACTCGAAGCGGGCCCGGATCGCCGGGTTGGTGACAAACACCGGCAGGTCGTACTCGTCGAGTGCGCCGCGGCTCGGGCCGCCATCGACGTCGAGCGTCTGGCCGGTGACGTAGGCAGCGAGATCCGAGAGCAGATAGACGCACGCGTTCGCGATGTCGGTCGGTGTGCCCCGCCGACCCAGGGTGATGCCCTTGGCAAGCGGATCGTCCGGATCGTCGACCGGTCGACCGGAGCGAGGCGTGTTGACGGTGCCCGGCGCGACATTGTTGACCCGGATGCCACGGCGACCCCACTCCATCGCCATGGATCGAGTGAGCGAATCGAGCCCCGCCTTGGCGGCGCCGTAACCGGCGAGGAGGGGCTGCCCTTTCGAGGCGATCGAGGAGATGTTCACCATCGCCCCCGGGCGAGCATCGGCGATCAGTCGAGCGGCGACGGTCTGGCAGCTCGTGAAGGCGTATCGAAGGTTGGTGGTGAGCAGATGATCGAAGGACTCGATGGGGTAGTCGTGCAGTCGGTGCCAGTGCGGCACCGTGACCCCGCCGACGACGTTGACGACGAGGTCGACCTCGGGATGGTTCTCGATCGTCGAACGCAGCGTTTCGAGGTCGTGGACGTCGACGACGGCCGATGCGCACTGTTGTCCCCGCTGTTCGACCTCGGCCTGGGTGGCGTTGAGATCTGCAGCAACGGCACTCAAGGCGACGATGTCGGCGCCGGCGTCGGCGAGCCGGTGACACACCGAGGAACCAATGCCGCCACCACCTCCGCCCACGACGAGGGCAGTGCGGCCGGTGAGCGAGATCTCGATCGTCATGTCTGCATCGTCGCGCACGGTGAGCCGGATTTCGATCTGGAAAAGCGAACACATGTTCGTGTACGTTGCGAAGATGGACTTCTCGGGCGACCACGAAATCGAACACTTCCGACGCTCCCTGGCGATGCTTCCCGCAGGAGCCGACGCGCTGAAACGCGAGGAGGCCATGGTGTTGCTGGGCCGGTTACGCGACGCCACCGCCCGACTGCGGCGGGTCGAGGCCGGCCTGCAGGAACTGCTCGATACCGAACTCGGTGATGGAGCAGCCCGTTAGCGCCCTGCGTGTTCGTCGAAACGGGCCCGCACCCATTCGCCGGTGATCTCGGCGATCTCGTCCGCCACCTCGCTCATCAGATGGTCGGCCTTGGGGAACGTTCGAACCTCGCCGTGGCCAGCAAGGGCGTGCACCATCATCGAGTTCTCCGGCCCGAGGATCGAGTCATGCTCGCCGTGCAGGAGGAGCAGCGGCGTGTCGCCCATGCGGGCCGCCTCCTCGCACCCAGCCGACTGCGTCGCATAGGTGAGCACCCCGGCCACCAGGTGCGGGAAGGTGCCCGCTGCTTGCACGGCCACTGCGCCGCCGAACGAGTGGCCGAGCACGACGAAGCGTTCGGCACCGTTGCGCATGGCGAGATCGACCGCTGCGCAGGTGTCGAGAAGGGAGCGGCTCAGATCTCCTGCTTTGCGATAGTCGACCGCCATCGCAGCCCGACCTTCGGCGGCCATCGACGCAGCGAGTTCGACATACAGGGCACGCCCTGGTCCGGTGACGCCGCCCATGGCGCCGCCGCACATGATCACCACATCCTTCGCGCCCGGCTCGCCCCACCACCAGATCTGGAGAAGACCCTCCATCGTGTAGATCTCGACAAGCCGGCTCTGCTCGCTGATCTCGGCATCGGTCTTGGCCAATGCGCCGAGCAGTTCGAGCGGGGAGCGGGCCGGAGTGGGGTCGTCGGTCACCACACCATGGTCGCACGTCAGGTCCGGCCCGCTAGCATTTCTTGCGCTGGCGCCGGTGCCCGAGCGGCCCAAGGGAACGGCCTGCAAAGCCGTACAGTCGCGGGTTCAAATCCCGCCCGGCGCTCGTCAGCACGGGGGTTGCCGTTCGGCAGCCCCCGTCGCCGTTTTCAAAGGTGCGTTCTGGCGGAACGCTGCTACCCTTTTCGTCCCTAGGGGCCGTTAGCTCAGTTGGTTAGAGCGCCTGCTCGACACGCAGGAGGTCACAAGTTCGACTCTTGTACGGCCCACTCCATCACGACCGGCCCTCGGGTCGGTCGTCGTGGTTTTCGCCCTCGTGTCGAGCGGCTACCGTGCCGAACGTGGCCGACGAGCAGCTCGAGACCTATCGATCCAGCATCGACAACATCGATGCGGCGCTGATCCTGTTGCTCGCGGAGCGTTTCAAGGTCACCAAGGCCGTCGGCGAGTACAAGGCCGCAGCTGGTCTCCCGCCCGCTGATCCCGACCGTGAGAAGGTCCAGATCGCCCGACTCCGCCGGCTCGCCGAAGAGGCCAATCTCGACCCGGGCTTCAGCGAGAGTTTCCTTCGGTTTGTGATTGCCGAAGTGATCCGTCACCACGAGCGGGCTGGCGTCACCGAGTCCTGAGCCCATCGGCGTCGACCTCGTCGATGCGGTGGATGTCCAGTCGCCGATGTGTGAGCCGCCAGCCTGCAGGCGTCTGCTCGTAACGGTCGTGGTAGGTGATCGTCATCACCCGGTCGGTGCGATGCCCGCTGTCGTTCGTCGACCAATGGTGCGCCTCGCACTCGACGGTACCGGTGGCCCGGTCGCCGTCGATGGCGAACGTCGACGCCCCAACCTGATGGTCGGTGGCCTCATAGCGATGAAGGCCCTGCATCGCGGTACGGATCTCGTCGAGACCGACCCGTCGCCCGTTTCCGGTCTCGAGCACGGCCTCCGTGGTGAACACCTCGTCGAACGCGTCAAACGCGCGGGTGTCGACGATCTCGGCGTAGCGCCGAACGAGCATCTGGAGGGTGTCGGCAGGTTCGCCCATCGTTCGAGCGTGGCCGGTGCGGGTCCCGGGCGCAAGCGACACCGCCATGGAGATGGCTGCCGGAGCGCAGTGCCGTACACGACGCGCCTCGGGCGGCCCCTGGTCATCTGGCCCCACTAGGGTGAGCAGGCCGATGACCGAACTCGAGACCCTCGTCCCTGCCGCCGATCCAGCCGTCGAACGGCTCGCGCTCGTCCTTCACGACAGCTTCGTGGCCTACCACGACGCCTACCTGGAGGTCACCCACCGCGCCGCGAACCGCTTCCTGAACCGGGAGTGGGACGAACATCAAGACGACAACACCGAACGTCTCGGGTTGCACAAGAAGGGCGTCTGGAGTGCGGTCGATGCCACCCGGCTCATCTTGTCCGACGACGCCGAGACCGCCCGCCGACAGTGGATCGATGCTCGGCGCCGCTATGTCGCCCTCGTCGGCGGCCGGATGGATTTCGAGCTCGCCGAGACGTTCTACAACTCGGTGACCCGCCGACTGTTCGAGGTTGTCGGCCTCGACATCGGGCTCGAGTTCCTGTGGCTCGGACCCACCGCCCTCCCCGCCGACGACGGTACCCGCGGCGAATATCGCAACTTCCCGGTCGACGAGTCGCTCAGCGAATCGGTCCGGCAGATCGTCGAGCACAGCCCGCTCGCCAGCCAGTTCGGCGACCTCGAGCGCGACGTCGAACGCATCGCCACCGAAATTCAGGCGGAACTCGACGAGATCTGGGACGGCTACATCGACTCGATCGACATTCTGCGACCGGTCTTCTACCGCAACAAGGGCGCCTACCTCGTCGGGCGGCTGCGGTGGCTCAACCGGGTCAATCCGGTGATCTTGCCCGTTGCGGTGACATCCGACGGCAGCGTGCGCGTCGACGCCGTGCTGCTCACCGAGCTCTCGGCCAGCCGCCTCTTCGGATACACACGCTCCTATTTCCACGTGCTGTGTCGCCGGCCGGCAGCAGTCGTGGCCTTCCTCAAGAGCCTGTTGCCGGTGAAGCCGGTGGCCGAGCTCTACACCTCCATCGGGTACAGCGCCCATGGCAAGACCAATCTGTTTCGGGCCCTGTACCGCCACATGGAGCACAGCAACACGCGTTTCGAACGAGCCCGCGGGGCACGAGGCATGGTGATGGCGGTGTTCACCCTGCCGTCGTTCGACGTCGTCTTCAAGCTGATCAAGGACCGCTTCCCGCCGTCGAAGCGCACCACGCCCGAAGACGTGCAGCGGCGCTACAAGCTGGTGTTCGACCGCGACAAGGTCGGTCGACTCGTCGACGCCCAGGAATTCACCAACCTGAGTTTCGATCGCGATCGGTTCGACGAGGACCTGATTGAGGAACTCCAGGCCGATTGCCAGCGCAGCGTGACCGTCACCGAGGACGAGGTGATCCTTCATCACGTCTACACCGAACGGCGGCTCTACCCGCTCGACCTGTATCTGCGAGAGATGGCACCGGATCGGGCCCGCGAAGCGGCGGTCGACTACGGCAATGCCATCAAGGATCTTGCCTCGGCCAACATCTTCCCGGGCGACCTCTTCCCGAAGAACTTCGGCGTGAGTCGTCATGGCGTCGTGGTCTTCTACGACTACGACGAACTTTCACTCTTGTCGGAGGTCAACTTCCGCAAGATGCCGGTGAGCCAGTCGTACGAGGACGAGATGCTCGATCAGCCATGGTTCCCGGTCGAACCCAACGATGTCTTCCCCGAGGAATTCCGCACCTACCTGCGGTCGCCCCGGGTCGTCGGCGAGGTGTTCGACGAAGTGCACCCTGAGATCTGCACGGTGGAGTTTTGGCAGGAGATGAAGGACCGGCATCAGGGCGGCGAACGACCCGACTTCTTCCCGTATCCCCAGCAGTACCGCTTCCCGGAGGACTGATGCCGCTGGGAGATCCCGCAGGGAAGGTCGCGGTCGTCACCGGCGCCGCTAGTGGCATCGGCCGGGCACTGGTCGATCACGCCGCTGCGCTCGGCATGCAGGTGGTCGCCAGTGACGTGGTGGCGTCGGCGCTGACCGGCTTCGACGATGGTGTCGTGACCCATGCCGTCGATGTCGCGGACGCCGAAGCCGTCGAGGCGCTCGCCATCGCCGTCTTCGAACGTTTCGGTGCCGTGCATCTGCTGTGCAACAACGCTGGTGTCTTCCAGGCCGGCCGGGCGTGGGAGGCCACGGACGAGGAATGGCGATGGGCATTCGACGTCAACGTCTTCGGCATCATCAACGGCATCCGGTCCTTCGTGCCCCGCATGCTCGATGGTGGCGATCACGGCCATGTCGTCACGACGGCGTCGGTCGCCGGCTTCGTTGCCGCCCCGCTCAACGGGCCCTACACGGCCTCGAAGACCGCCGCGCTGTCGGTGACGGAGTGTCTCGCTCACGACCTGCAGTCGGTCAATGCTCGTATCGGCGCTTCGGTGCTCACCCCGTCGGCGATCCGCACCGGCATCGCCCGTACCGATGTCGTTCGGCCCGACGGCATGGCTGTGGAGTCCGAACTCGCCTCCGGGGTCCGTGACATCCTTGAGCATCTCACCGATGCGGGTCTCGACCCGACTGCGGTGCCACCCATCGTCTTCGAGGCGATCGAGGCCGGTGACTTCTTGATTCCCACCAAGCCCTCGCATCGTGCGCAGATCGACACTCGGTTCGAGGCGATGCGGGAGCGTCAGCTTCCCCCCACGCCGCCCGTCGACTGAGGAGACAACATGCGTGCCGTCGTGCTCCAAGAGAAGGGCGGGCCCGAGGTCCTCCGGATGTTGGAGGTCCCCGAGCCCGAACCCGGCCCAGAGGAGGTACTCGTCGACGTGGTGTCCACTGCCGTCAACCGGGCCGACCTGCTCCAGCGGATGGGGCTGTATCCCGGACCTCCGATGGTCCACGAGATCCCTGGCCTCGAGTTCGCTGGTCGGGTTGCCGCCGTCGGGGAACGGGTCGTCGAGCATGCGGTTGGTGATCTCGTCATGGGCATCAACAACGGTGGCTGTTACGCCGAGAAACTTGCGATCCACGAGCGGCTCGCAATGAAGGTTCCTGCCGCCTTGGCGATCACCGACGCCGGCGCTTTCCCGGAGGTGTTCATCACCGCCTGGGACGCGCTGGTGCGCCAGAGCGGCCTGACGAGCGGCCGCTGGGCGCTTGTGCACGCCGGGGCCTCCGGCGTGGGCACCGCCGCCATCCAGATCGCCAAGACCCTCGGCGCCCGGATCGCCGTCACCGCCTCAGCAGGCAAACACGAGGTCTGTCGGATGCTCGGCGCCGACCTCGTGATCGACTACCACACCGACGACTATGTGGAGGCGGTGAAGGACATCACCGATGGTGCCGGCGTCGACGTCGTGCTCGACGTGATCGGCGGTTCGTACCTTCCCCGCAACGTCGCTGCGCTGGCCCAGGGCGGCCGCATCATCCAGGTGGGCGTGATGGCTGGCGGGCCGGTTCCGTTTGACGTCGGCGGCCTGCTGATGAAGCGGGCGTCGGTCACCGGCACGACGCTGCGGGCACGGCCGATCGAGGAGAAGATCGCGATCACCCGTGAGTTCGCGACCCAGCTGCTGCCCCATGTCGCGTCAGGCGCGCTCGCCCCGGTGATCGATTCCCGGTATCCGCTCGCCGATGTTGCTGCGGCGCACATCCGGATGGGGGAGAACGCCAACGCCGGCAAGTTGGTGCTCGACGTCCAGGCGCCCTAGTCAGGCGAACCGTTCCGCCGCCCGGCGGTAGAAGTCGACCTCGAACTCGTGATGACGTTCGATGACCTGGCGGGTGGCGGCATCGACCGGTGTCGCATCCTTCGGCGTGGTGTTGGTCCGCACACCTGGTCGGGGAGTGGTCGTCCAGTTCAGCCGGTGAGCGAGCTTGGCGAGGTCCTCGTCGAAGCGTTCGGTGATGCCGATGAAGTCGAAGGAGTCGAGACCGTCGGTGCCGTCGAGGAAGATCTCGGCGAAGCCGCCGGTGACGATCTCCCACCGGGCGAATTCGGCCAGGCTCATGTCGGCGTCCTTGAACGCCATGTGGTGGGGTTCGCCGCTGGGCTCGATCGCGTCCCAGAAGTCGTACCAACTTCGGATCCGATCGATCGGATCGCGCATCCACATCACCAGTGCGGCGTTGCGTCCCGAACTCCAGAACTGGCGGGGTCGGAAGTGGCCGTGCACACAGCGGTAGAGCCGACCGTTGACGATCTCGCTGTTGTAGACCGCCCGGAGGTCATCGCCGTACTCGGCTTCGAGGGCTGCACGGAACGACCACCCAGCCGTTTTTGGGAGGTGAACGCTGATCAGCTCGAGCCGGGTGGGGCGGAGCCGACCGAGACGGTTGCGGAGGGTGTAACTCAGCGGGCGTCGATGGCGACGTAGTCGCGCACGTCGGCACCGGTGTACCGCTGGCGGGGGCGAGCGATGCGGGAGTTCTGCTCGAGCATCTCGTTCCAGTGAGCCAGCCAGCCCGGGGTACGGCCGATCGCGAACAACACCGTGAACATCTCGAAGGGGAAGCCCATCGATTCGTAGATGAGGCCCGAGTAGAAATCGACGTTCGGGTAGAGCTTGCGGTCGACGAAGTAGCTGTCGCTGAGGGCGACCTCTTCGAGCTTGAGCGCAATGTCGAGGCGCGGGTTCTTGCCGGTGACCTCGAAGACGTCGTACGCAGCGTCCTTGATGATCGCAGCGCGGGGGTCGTAGTTCTTGTACACCCGGTGACCGAAGCCCATCAGGCGTCCCTCGCCGGCCTTGACGCTTTCGATGAAGGCGGGAACGTTGTCGAGGCTGCCGATGTCGTCGAGCATGTTGAGCACCGCCTCGTTGGCGCCGCCATGGCGAGGGCCGTAGAGGGCGGCAGCGGCAGCGGCAACCGAGCTGTACGGGTCGGCGTGGGCGGATCCGACCACTCGTGCGGCCGTGGTGGAGCAGTTCTGCTCGTGATCGGCGTGGAGAATCAAGAGGATTTCCATCGCCTTGTGCAACGCCGGGTGGACCTCGTAGGGGTTGCCGACCTGGAACATCATGTTCAGGAAGTTCGAGGGGTAGTCGAGCGCGTTGTCGGGGAAGACGTAGGGCAGGCCCATGGCGTGGCGGTACGCCGAGGCCGCCATCGTCGGCATCTTGGCGATCAGCCGGACGATCTGCTCCATGCGAACGTCGGGATCCTCGATGTCCTTGGCGTCGGGGTAGAAGGTCGACAGGCCGGCGACGCTGGAGGTGAGCAGACCCATCGGATGCGCGTCGTAGTGGTACGCGTCGTACATCCGGTTGCGGAACTTCTCGTGGAGGAAGGTGTGGTTGGTGATCTCGTGGACCCACGCATCGAGCTGCGTCTGGGTGGGTAGCTCGCCGTGGATCAGCAGGTAGCTCACTTCCAGGAAGGTCGATTGCTGCGCCAACTGCTCGATCGGGTAGCCGCGGTAGCGGAGGATGCCGTTCTCGCCGTCGAGTTCGGTGATGGCACTGTCGGCGCCCGACGTGGTGGCAAGGCCGGGGTCGTGGAACCAGATGCCGGGCAGCAGCTTGCGCCACTCGGTGGCGTCGACGCCACCGTTGTCGATCTGGATCTCGAGCGACTCACCGGTCCGATTGTCGGTGATGGTGATGCTCTCTGCCACGGTGCTCCCGCTCTCTACTTCGCTGCCTTCACGCCCGATCGAGGGTGTCGGACGCGGAGATGAAGGTACCCGGTTTCGACCCCAGTCGGCACCCCCGAACTCGCGAACTTCGTCCGAAGTAGAGCGCCCCGAAGTCCGGAGGTCAGAGCGGCGTGTTGTCGTGGCGACGTCGGGGAAGGCGCTCGCGCTTCCCTGCCAGCATCGAGAGCGCTGCGTGGATCTCCGCTCGGGTGTCGGCCGGATCGATCACGGCGTCGATCGTGCCTCGTTCGGCGGCGATGTAGGGGTTCAGCAGCCGTTCCTCGTAGGCGGTTTCGAGTTCGGCGCGTTCCTCGGGGGAACTGCGGCGATGCAGGATCTCAACCGCTCCCTTGGCGCCCATCACGGCGATCTCCGCCGATGGCCATGCCAACGCAAGATCGTTGCCCATCCGCTTGGAGTCCATGACGATGTAGGCACCGCCGTAGGACTTGCGGGTGGTGAGATTGACGCGTGGCACGGTGGCGCGGGCGTAGGCGAACGCCATCTGGGCGCCGTACCGGATCATGCCGCGCCATTCGGTGTCCTTGCCGGGGTAGAAGCCCGACGTGTCGACGAAGGTGACGATCGGAAGGTTGAAGGCGTCACAGAGGGCGACGAAGCGGCCGCCTTTCTGGCTTGCGGGGATGTCGAGTGTTCCGGCGACGGTCTGGGGCTGGTTGGCGACGATGCCGACGGGCCGTCCACCGATCGTGGCGAACGCTGTGACGAGGTTGGCCGCCCAGTTGGCGTGAGGCTCGAGCAGGTAGCCGTCGTCGACAACGGCACCAACAATGTCGCGGACGTCATAGGAGCCGTTGGCCGACGGCGGCAGGACCTCGTAAGCGTCAGGCGTGGGCCGCTCGACCGGATCGGTCGTCGTGATCGTCGGCGGATGGTCGTCGGTGTGATCAGGAAGGAAGGCCAGCAGTTCGGCAGCGAGCGCCTCGGCTTCCTCCTCGTCGCCAGCGACGAAGGACGCCACACCGGAGGTGCGGTCATGGACCGACGGCCCGCCGAGCTCCTCCTTCCTCATGGGAACGCCCGTGAATTCCTCGACCATCATTGGTCCCGAGACGAAGGCGTAGGCCTCCGATGTCATGATCACGTGGTCGACGAGGCCGAGCATCAGGGCTGGGCCCGACACGGTGGGGCCACTCACGATGGCGATCGAGGGCACCACGCCGGAGTTGGCGGTGATTTCTTTGGCGGCGCCTGCCCATCCGTCGAGCGCGGCGACGCCCTCGCCGGCGTCAGCGCCGCTCGAGGCGATCCGGATCAGCAGCGGGAGCCGCTGTTCTCGTGCGGCCCGGGCACCGGCAGCGATCGATTGGCCGTCGGAACGGACCAGCGCGCCGGCGTTGCGCTCACCACGAGCGTCGACTTCGATGACGCGGCGTCCGCCGAGTGCACGAACGCGCGCCCGGACGAAACCAGTGGCCCGGGCGCGAAGTTCGAGATCGGCCGAGGAGGCTTCGACGGCGGTCATGGCCCCAGAAACTACCGCATCGCCGGGCTCAGTCGGGTCAGGACGTGTCGGCGACGGCGGTCGGGATGATGTTGGCGTGGTGTGTCCCCGATGTGGTCACGAGCTCGACCAGGGTGTCGATCACGGCGCGCGTCGGCGCTGAGGGTGGCGATCGGCGGGGGATGCCGATTCCCACGGCCCGCCGTGACAGGCCCTCGACCGGGATTCGGACCCAGTCGCCGTCGAGGTAGCGAGGTGCGGCACTCGCCGGCACCAGCGCCGGACCGAAGCCTTGGATGGCCATCGAGGTCAAAAGGCGTAGGCCGTCGACCTCGGCCAACGGGGTGAGCGTTACACGAGCGCGGCGGGCATCGGTCTCGATCTCGTCGCGAAAGGCGGTACCCGTCGGCGGCATCAGGACCGGGTGGGGCTCCAGTTCGGCCAGGGTGAGTTGGTCGTAGGCGGTGAGCGGATGGCCGCTCGGGACGACCACGATGCGGTCCTCGTCGAAGAGCGGCCGGGTGTCGACATCGGGGTGGTCGACCGGAAGATTGACGACGGCGGCGTCAAGTCGCTCGCTCACGAGCTGCGGAAGGAGCGACGTGGTCGTGGCCTCGATGATCACCATCTCGATGAGGGGGTAGGCCCCTTGCACTGCGTCGAGCAGTGGCGCGACGAGCCACCGGGCGGTCGTGCCGATGATCCCGAGTCGGACATGGCCGCTGACCTCATCGCTGAGCGATACCAGATCATGTTCGATCGATCGGAGTTCGCCGATGATTCGGCGGGCCCGATCGGCGACGATTTCCCCCTCGGAGGTGAGTTCGCCACGCGCCCGGTCGATCAGGGTCGAGCCGAGTTCGGTCTCGAGTCGGGCGATATGGGTCGAAACGTTGGATTGCACGGTGTGTAGGGCCCGAGCGGCCGCCGAGAACGAACGGTGTTCGGCGACGGCGAGCAGCGCGTGAAGTTGACGAAGATCCATCGCTGTGAATGATGCCACATGTCGGCTGAAACTGTTGCAGTGATGGGTCGCCGTGTGCTTTACTGTTCAGTAACAAGTGTTCCTCGGCGACCTACCCCCGCCGTTCGAACCTGAGACCCCGGTTCCCCCGCCGGCGTGGTCTCCGAGAAGCGGCTGGCAGCCCCCCATACATCGCCAGCCGCTTCTCTCGTTTTCCGCCTCCCACCGGAGGTCAGGGTGTCGCCACGATGGCCGGCCGCCTAGCCTCCATCCCCGTGACGGCGTGCTTGGGCATCCACATCAGCGATGACTCGATCAGCGCCGCGGTCTGCGGATCCGACCCCGACGATGTCCGGGTCGTCCCACTCGGCACCTCGGGTCCCGTCGTCCCCGCTGCCGTGGCTGCCGGCGTCGACGGCGCTGTGCTCGTCGGCGAGGCGGCGGTCGATGCGGCCGAGCCGGTCGTCCGTGATCCGCTGGCTCGGGCCGCTCGCGGACGTACCGGGGCACTCACCGCCGTCATCACCCACGTTCTCGGTCGGGCGGCAGTCAGCAGCACAGCCGGCGCCCCGACGAAGCTCGCCGTCGTCGTGTCCGACGACGCTGACGCAGTCGAGCGCGACAACATCGTTGCCGGCGCTAACGCCGCCGGTTTCACCGATGTCGCCCTTGTGCCCGCCTCACTCGCCGAGCTTCGAGGCACCGACGTCTCGGAAGGGGTCGGACTCGCTGCAGGCGCAGCTCGCATCGGCATGGTCGATGCGCCGCCACCCCTGGTCACCAGGGAAGACCTCGGCCAGGTTGTCGAGCCCGACGATCCACCCCCGGCGACGCCTCCCGACAACGCCGGCCCGGTGTCGGTGTTCGAGGAATCCGCGGCGCCCGAACTTCCGCCGGTCCGGGTGACCCCCGAGCCGGTTGCCGCAGCGCCACCGAATCGCCCTGCGGCTCCGGCGCCTGCTCCGGTTGCGATGGTGGCGACGCCGCCGCTTCAGCCGATCCCGAACCGATCGATTCCGCTGCTCCCCGTGCTCGCCCTCGTCGTCGTCGCCCTGCTGGTCTTCGTCGTCGTTCTCGCACGGTCCGCTGGCGACGACGATCTCGACGCCGCCATCACGACGACGGTCGTCCCGACCTCTTCAGCGGCGCCGAGCACCACGGTCGTGGCGACCACCACGAGCAGCACGACCACGGTTGCGCCAGTCGATACGACATCGTCGACCAGCACGACATCCACGACGACGACCAGCACGACATCGACGACAACGACCACGACGACGCCGGTTCGAGTCGCAACGCCTGGTCCGGTCACCCTCGTGGAGACGGGTCTGGCGCTCGATACCGGCACCATCGTGCCGTTCGGTCAGGACGAGCAACTCGTGATCGCCGAACTCGCGTCGATACTCGGCGATCCTGTCACCGACTCGGAGAGCCAGACAGAGTTCTGCGAGGGCACGAGCGTGCGGTTCGTGCGATGGGGCAGTCTCGAAGTGGTATTCACCAATACCGACGAGGGCACGCCCCGTCGCTTCACCCAGTGGTTCGCCGACGGCCATCTCGACCCGACGGGGCTGGTCACCCCGGAAGGTCTCGGCGAGTCGGCGACGGTCGGCTTCCTCGAGGTGACCTTCCCCAACGTGCTCAACCTTGTGCCCGCCTTCGACGACGACATCGTCGGGATCTTCGCCGTCGTCAACCCGACCACAGGCCAACAGTTCAACGGCACCACGCTCGGCCTCGACCCCAACGGCGTGGTCACCAGTCTCTGGGCCGGCGATACCTGCGCCCGCGTTTTCACCTGAGCGGTCAGGCAGGCCCGAGGGTTGCCCTGTCCGTCGTTCCGTGGTTCCCTCTGCTGCGGAGGAAGAGCACGTGAGGACACCGCGCTACCAGCAGATCGCCGATGCACTTCGCACTCGCATCCTTGCGGGTGAGTTCGCTGGAGGCCGGCTTCTCCCGTCGGAATCCGGGCTCGGGTCGCGATACGACGCCAGCCGGGTCACGATCCGCCGTGCCCTCGAGCAATTGCGCGACGAGGGCCTGTTGGCCAGCCGTCAAGGTCTTGGCTGGTACGCAAGCGGCGACGAAGTCCATCAATCGCTCGACGAACTGGAGACGCTCGAGCACCAGCTGACCTCCTCGGGCGTCGAGGCCGCCCGGCGAGTGCTCGACTTCTCCTTCGGTCTTGCCCCGGCACCGGCGCGTGCGGCGCTCGGCACCGACCGCGTGCTCGCCGTGCGCCGGCTCAACCTCGCCGATGGTGAGCCGTTCGCGCGAGTCACCGTGTGGTGCCCTGAGACGCTCGGCTCGGCGCTCTCTCGTGACGACGTCGAGGCGCGCCCGTTCTACGAACTCTTGGCCGACACCGCAGGTGTGCATCTCGCCGGCGCCAGCCAGACCATCGTGGCAGGCGCTGCGTCAGCCGACGACGCCGAACTCCTCGGCGTTCCCACCGGATCTCCGGTGCTGATCTGCGAACGAACGACTCGTTCCGCCGATGGAAGCAGCGTGTTGTTCAGCGAGCACGTGTATCCCGGTCACCGTATGGCGTTCACCGTCGATCTGGCTCCCGGCGCCAGCTCCGGTGCGCCTGCAGGGCTCCGCTTGGTGGAGTGACGCTCCGCCGCAGCGGCGAGAAGCGGCAACGACCGTGATCGCTGCGTTTCAGCCCCGGTACGTGGCGATGATCTCGTCGGCGTACCAATGCATCATCGTCAGCTTCTCGTCGAGGGTCTGGGTGTCGGCACCCGGCTGGTAAGCGTCTCGGAACCCGACGATGACATCGGTAACCCCGGCCGCCTCCAGCTTCTCGAGCCCCTCGGGCGAGTAGGCGTCGAGGCTGATCGCATGGACCTCGAAGGGGTCGTCGGCTCGTCCGTGCTCGACACGACGCTCGTTGATCACCGCCATCATGCGGGCAAGGTCCTCAGCATCGCCGCCGGCATGCATCCAGCCGTCGCCGAGCCGCGCGGCGCGGGTCAAGGCCATGTCGGAGTGGCCACCGATGAGGATCGGCACCCGCTGCGCTGGCACCGGGCACATCTTCATGGCATCGAGGTCGTAGAACTCCCCGTGGTACTCGAAGTACTCGCCGCTCGCGAAGCCGTTGATGATCTCGATCATCTCGTTCATCCGGGCGCCCCGTCGTTTCCAAGGGCTGTCGGTGGCGCTGTAGTCCTCGGGCCAGGGACTGGTGCCGACACCGAAGCCGAAGCGATCGCCGGTGATGACACCGAGAGAGGTGACCTGCTTGGCGACGATGACGGGGTTCCGGATCGGAAGCTTCACCACAAACGTGGTGAAGCGGAGCTTCTCGGTGACGGCGGCGAGGTAGGGGATCAAGGTGAACGGCTCGATGAAGGGCTTGCCCTCAAGGAATTCACGATTGCCGTCATCGGTGTAGGGATAGGTCGAATCGCTCTCGGCCGGATACATGATCGAGTCGGGAACGACCATCGAGTCGTAGCCCGCCTGCTCCGCCGCCGTTGCCAGCGGGGCGTAGAAGGTCGGGTCGATCATCGGCTCGGCGTACGAGAAGCGCATGGGGAGGTTCTAGCGCCCCGGTGCCGGATCGGCACAGCTCGCCGGATCGGCCCAACGACCGGATCACGGCGTCACCACCCGCCGTGGTCTAGATCTCCGGCCAGCGCTTCTGGCGGCTGCGGGCGCGACGGCTGCGGTCGCCCAGTGCCCAGGCACGACGCCACTGCCCGGCCTCGGGCCCGGTGAGCGATGGGCTGTCGGTCCGGTGGGCTCGCCGACGAGCGGAGTACCAGTCGGTGGTCGCCTCGTCGGCGAGAGCGGCGACCTCACGCTCGATCCGGGCGGCGAAGCGGGTCGTGTTCTCGCCGTCGGCAGGGGTGATCGCCCGACCGAAGGTCACCGAGGTGTTGCTCGGGCGGGGGAGCGAGCGCCCCTTGCGCAGGATCCGGCCCGTGCCGGCGACGTGCACCGGCACGACCGGCACACCCGCCCGGGCGGCCAGATAGGCGGCACCACCGCGGAACGGCTGACCCCAACCGTCAGGGCTACGGCCACCTTCCGGGTAGATCAGGAGGCTCCAGCCGTCA
The DNA here is from genome assembly GCA_022425325.1 of Acidimicrobiales bacterium. Lineage (GTDB taxonomy): Bacteria > Actinomycetota > Acidimicrobiia > Acidimicrobiales > Aldehydirespiratoraceae > UBA11606. The sequence continues at coordinate 134,982 of JAKMFW010000100.1, forward strand.
TCGATGAGTTCGGCGGCGAGGTCGGCGCTCTTGCGGCCGGTCTTCGCCCGTTCGATCGGGATCGCCCCGATACCAAGTGCCGACATGGCGCCGGTGATGCGCGTGCCGAAGAAGTAGTCGGCAGCTGCACCGACCACGATCTTGTGCCGCCACGGCTCAGGGATCGAGGTGAGCAGAAGCGGGGTGTCGAGGTGGCTGTGATGGTTCGCAGCGAAGATCACCGGCCCCTCGAGTTCGAGCAGGCGATCTGCACCTTGGCGATCCGGCGATGCGAGACCGGCGACCGCAAGGCGCATCGGGCCGTCGACGATCGCCGCGCGCGCCATCCGTGCCGGCTTCGATCGAGCCCACTCGGTGTCGTAGTCGGCGCCGGTCGTGCGCTTGCGAGGGAGCGGAGCGACACCTTTCGGGGTCGACGGCGCCCGCATCGGAAATTCCATGGCCCGCATGACGCGCGAGGGTCGCAGCGCCGGTGGGATCGACGGGAGTCCGAGTTGGCGGGCGAGCTTGCTCATGTCAGGTCACATCCGCCATCAGGATCGGCGGGTTGTGCATGTAGGTGATCGAGGGCGACGACCCGACGGTGTCGGATGCCATCTCGAGCGCGTCCTGCATGGTCGATGCGGGCTGGAAGCCGAGGCGACGAACCGCACGGGGATCGCCGCCGACGACGATGACCTTGCCCAGCCACTCGAGAGCGTGGCTGCCCCAGTACCACATGTAGAACGGATGCACGCCGTGGTAGGCGTAGCTGTTGCGGTACAGGTGGATGTACCACTCGTCCTCGGCGAATTGCTTCTCGTACTTCTGCTCGAGTTCGATCGGATCGGTCGTCTCGGCAAGGAGCTGCTCGAAGAAGTCGATGTAGCTCGGGTGGTGCACCGGGTGGAACTCCCACGGGGTGGGGTGGCTCATGATGAGGACGCCACCCTCACGCACCAGCGGTTTGCCGCGGTACATGTTGAAGAAGTAACCGAGGCCCAGGCACATCACCAGGATCGGATTCATCACCGAGTTGACGTTGTACGGGCAGATGTAGGGCAAGCCGAACGCCAGAACGTCGGTCTGGCCTTTGACGGGCACAAGGTGCTGCTTGAAGCAGTGCTCGAGCGTGACCTCGTGGACCGATTCGACGTTGCCGGCCTGCACCGACGTGAGTTCGTAGGGCGCCTTCCAGCCGTTGAAGATCTGGCGGCGCTGTGACGCCGGCATCAGATCGAGACCCTTCTTCATGCCCATGAAGGTGATGCGGTCCTTGGCGGTCCATTCCCACTCGCGTTTCTGGAGCAGCGAGAGCGCACCGTCGTAGCCGAACGTGTTGTTGTTGATCGTCGTCTCGATCTGGAAGATGCGCGGGCCGTGGTTCTTGATGACCTCACCCTGGCGCCAGTTGCTGTGGTGCAGTTCGGAGCTGTGGCGGTCCATGAACGACTTCGACTCGCGCATCGTTTTCACGTTGTGGTGGTGCTTGATACCCGAGTAGCCGGACAGGCCGGTGGCGGTCGACTTCCAGCCGCCGTCCATCGACACGATGTTGAGGTTGACGTAGATCAACAGATCGGACTCGGCGGCCCGCTTGTTCATCGTGACGGCCTCATCGTGACGGGTGCGGCCGAGCTCGACCATCCCGTCGGGATCCTCGGCGTCGTGGTTGTAGAGCGCGCCCTGCGGGGCGAAGGCGTCATAGACACGATCGCCGAGCGCATGACGAAGCTCGTCCTCGGTCATGCGGCGATGGAGCGCCAGCGCAGCGATGAGGTGCACGTCATCGACACCGGCTGCGGCGGCCATATCGAGCACCTGCTCGATGATGCGCTGCCGAATATCCGGCTTCCGCATGGACGGCAGCGGCAGCGAGATGTCGTCGAAGGCGATCGTCAGCTTCATGCCGGGCTTGAGGAGCTCGGGCAAGGGATCGTCGTCGATCGGTTCGAGCAGCGCGTGACGGATCGCCGCTTCGGGGTCGGGTAGACCCGGGAGCGGTTCGGCCGGGTAGATCACCCGGGTGCGGTCGGCCGGGAGCTTTTCGAGCCGGAAGTTGTCGCCGTGGTGGAACAGCAGCGGCGGCGTCTGTTTGTCGACGTTGAGGACGAAGCCGGGTCGAGGTGAACGGTTTCGGGGGTCAGATGCCATGGAAACTCCAGGGGCTCAGCCGGCGGCGCGCCGCTGCATGGCGGCAACTCGCTGCTTGCGCAGGGGTCCGCGCAGGGTGCGCGGACCGATCGGAATGGTGCGGTTGGGGGCGCCGTCGGACTTGGTCCAGTGTTCGATGAGCCAGCCACGGCGACGGGCGATGGCGGCGAGTTTGGTCTCGGCGTTGACCGCGACGGGGAACCCGACGGCTTCGAGCATCGGCAGATCCGAGGTCGAGTCGGCGTAGGCAACCGACTCCTTGAGATCGAGGCCGTGTTCCTCGGCGTAATCGGCGAGCGCCTGGTAGCGGGCTTCGCCGGTGGGCGGGACGTTGGTGAGCTTGCCGTCGTAAGCGCCGTCGTGTGCACCGAGTTCGGCCGACACGATGTGATCGAACAGTGGCCGCAGCGGTTCGACGACGACATCGAGCGCACCGGTGATCAGCAGTGTCTTGTGTCCGAGCGCCCGGTGGGCACGAACCCGACGAATGCCGGCGGGGAACGACTTGGTCATGAGCAGGTCGCTCATCATCTCCAACGAGTCGCGTTCGAGGCGTTCGATCGGGGCGTCTTCGAAGCGGCGGTAGAAGTAGCGCAGGAAGTCGCTGCGGTCGGCGCGATCGAGATTCCAGAGGGTGGGGGCCTCACGCAGTGTCTTGGCGACGAAACGCACGCGATCGGGGGTGTCGAGATGCCGGGTCGCAAGCCACGAATAACTGGCGACGACATTGCTGGCGATCAGGGTGTTCTCAAGGTCGAAGACGGCGAGGTGGCGGTCTTCGGACAGAACGTTCTTACGGATCCGCTCGTTGCGGTCGACTGACGGCCCCTTGCTCGGCTGCATCTTGAGGCGGGCCATCTTGACCGTCGAGGGCAACTGGATGTCGTGGGCGTAGTGGGGCCAGTCGATCGACAGGGGATCCATGTTGAAGTCGCGCTGATCCGCCTCGTCGAGGCTGTTCCACAAGGCGTACATGCGGTCGAGCTGGTAGGTCGCCTCGCATTCGGTGTAGGCGCCGTAGAGCTCGACATAGCCGCCGGCCCGATCGAGTTGCTCTTTTTGCTGTTCGAGGTCGGCGCCGATCTCGGCCTGTTTCCCCCGCAGGGGCAACGCGTCGAGGATGCGCTCGCTGGTGGCGAGTGCGAACTTGGCCCGGTTGAGCTGCCGAGTCACCCGGCCACGGCCGGGGAAGGTCCAGTCGGGCACCGAGATGGGCTGGTTCTTTTCGTCGTAGACCGGGTTTTTGGTGAAGTAGGCCTGCACGAGGTCGACCATCTGGCCGTACTTGAAGGGGTTTGCCGATCCCGATGCGATCTGGATGATGTCGGGCTCGTGCTCGCCGGATTCCTCACTGATGTGCGGACCGCGAGCGGCGGTGGCGAGGATCGACGCAACCACGAGGTCGACGGGGATGACGTCGATGACACCCTCGGGCACCCCGGGGAACTCTTTGAGAAGGCCTCGGGCGTAAGCGGCGATGACCGGCTCGGCCATACGGAAGCCGCGAATCCAGCCCGGCACCGGTTCGGCGAGCGCCGATTCGATGATGGAGGGCCGCACGATGGCGACCGGTACCCCGTCTCGGGTCTCGACGAGGCTGCGCTCGCCGAGTGCCTTGGTGAAGGCGTAGGCATCGGGGAAACCGAGGCTTGCCGCACGAACCCGACCCGTCTGGGTCATCTGTTCGCCGACCCACTTCTGCCGGAGGTTCTCGACCCGCTCGGCGATGGCGGGGGTTCCGGCTGCACCGAGGGTCTTGATGGCGTCGGCCTCGAGTGCCTTCAGTCGCTGCGGTGTTCGGCTGGCCTGCTCGGCGTCCTTCCGCGCCTGGAAGGCGTTGTGGGCTTCGGCTCGCCAGTCGACCTCGACGAAGAACGGGGAGTCCTGCACCATCTGTTCAGGCGCATTGCCGCGGCGAGATCCGGCGACGTAGCAGGTGGACACGGCGACGAGGTAGGCCTTCTCACCCGGCGCGAGGCCACCCGGGGTTGGTTCGGTGCGGGCTTCAGCGGCGACGCGGAGTGCAGCGGCTACCCGGCCGGGGCCGAGGAGGTTGACCTGCACGGCATCGTCGAGCGCAGAGTCGAAGCTGACTGTGGCGGCGGAGTGCACGGCGATGTCGACGGTGCTGAAGAGGGCGAGTCCGGCATCGTCGAGGCCGAGGCCGTCCTGGCTGACGTCGCCTTTCACTGCGAACACTCGACGGTCGCACATCTCGTCGAAGGTCTCGCCGTCGAGACCGCCGGCGGCGACGGGGTCCTCCTTGAACGCATCACGGAGTCGGTCGAAGGCGTCGTTCTTGAGAATGTCGCGCTTCACCCGGTGCTCGGCGCCGCGGCGTCCCGGCCGCACCAGCAGCACGAGTTCGCAATCGGGAACCGAGCGCAGGAAGCGTTCGACGAGCGCAGTGCCGAGAAAGCCGGTCGAGCCGGTGATGGCGATCCGCTTGCCGGACAGGTTCTCCCTGATCACGCGACGTACCTCATGACCATTGTTCTACCACTTCTCTCTACCAATTGGTAGAGGACCGTGTCAGAGTAGGGCCATGGCCGAGTCCACTCGAGAACGCATCCTCGACGCCGCGCTTCGCGCCTACGGCACGGACGGCTTTGCGGCCACCTCGCTCGACGCTCTTGCCGCCGACCTCGGCATCCGAAAACAGACGATCCTGTATTACTTCCCGTCCAAGCATGCGGTCTTCGAAGCGGTCGTCGATCGCGCTGCCTCGGATCTCGTGAAGGTCTTCGAAGAGGAAGCAGCACGTGGCATCGACGGCCTCGATCAGGTCGAGGCGATCGTCAAGCGGGTCTTCCGGCTCGCCGTTCGCCGGCCCCAACTGCTGGGTCTGATTCGGGAAGTCACCCGGCCGGGATCGCTCTCGATAGACCGGCTCAGCGCCCACACCGCCCCGATCTTCGACCGGGCCCGTGACTTTCTCCAGCGTGAGATGGACGCCGGAAGGATGCGGCCCAGCGATCCCGAGATGCTCCTGCTGTCGCTCTACTCGACCGTGGTCGGGGTGGCGACCGAGCTGGAAGTTCAGCGGGCGATGGGGATCTCAGACTCCCTTCGCGGTGCGGTCGCCCGCCGCCAGGAACTCATCCGCTTTCTTCGGGCTGCGCTCGAACCGGTGTAGCGCAGCGACGTCGGCACGTTCGGCCGAGTCGAGCAAACGAGTCGATCGAAAACGACAGGGGCCGAGAAGGATGCTGCGTATCCGCAGTGATCCTCCTCGACCCTCAGCCGGGAGATGGTGAACCGCCGGTGTGGGGCGGTGCAGATCCGGAAGGATCAGGTCGGAGCGGGCAGTGCGACGACCTGGTAGGACGAGGCGCCGGTCTCTCGCAGGGGGCGGATGTACACCGTGAAGAAGACCTTGTCGCTCTGGTAGTTGACGCTCTCGGTCCAGGTGTCACCGCACTCGTAACGCTTGCCGTTGTTCGCTCCGTGTCGGTAGTCGAAACCGCCGGGACCGGAGAGGGCGACCTCGACGTCGTCGGGGTTGTCGCAGGTGATCGAGAGCTGGACGATCCCGTTCGAGTTGACGCCCCTCGACATGCCGTCGATGTAGAGCATGTGGAAGTCGCACTCGTCGCCGGGCCGGGCGACATCGTTGACGATCACGGCTGCCGGGCCCTCGATGTCGAGACGCAACTCGTTGCGGTCCTTGACGGCATCGCAGTCCTCGCCCGCCGCCTCTGGCTGACTGGCGGCCTCGTAGTCCTCTTCGCCCACGGTGTCCTCTTCGACCATGTCCTCTTCGGCCTCGTAGTCCTCTTCGACAGAGCCGCCCTGGGATGCGTCGGCGTCATCGCTGCCCGACGCTTGCTCCTCGGTCTCCGATGTCGCTTGAGATCCGCTGTCGCTGGCCTGGTCGGCGTTGTCGGAATCACTGGCCGATGCCGTTTCATCGGCTTGGCTAGCGTTACTCGACGTGTCATCGACCGCAGTGGTCGAATTCGCGTCGGACTCGACGACGGTCTGATCCGTGCTGCTGTCGCCGCAGGCGCCGGCAAGCATCGAGATGGCGAGCGCCGCTGCGATGGTCGAGCAGATGGTGCGTGGGGTGGTCTTCATGGTTTCCTCCAAATGGTTGGTTGTGGTCGTCCTGATGCTCACAACTGCGCTGGTGGACACAAATGTTGAAAAATGTTTTTAGCAGGCCTCAGTAGCCCGAAAACGACGTCGGGCCGGAGACCGCTGGCTGGGGCAGCGACCTCCGACCCGAGCGTCGGTATTCGAGAAGAACGCTCGATCAGCTGTGGCTGCGAGCCTTCGCGATCCCGAGGACCATCAGGCCGTACAGGCCCTTGGCGGTGATGTCAGCGATGGTGTAGCCGACCTGACGCAGCGTCTCAAGCGTCCCGGAGGTGTCGTCGAAGACGGGGAACAGGTACGCAATCGGGTACACCAGCCAGGTGATCAGCAACACCATGGTGGCGTTCTTGATCGCAGCGGAGACGGCGGGCGTCTCGCGTGCGGCTGCCGCCTGGAGCTGGCCGTAGAGGGTGTAGAGGATGTACACGAACGGGATCATGGCGAGGACCCAGAAGATCCACTTCGTGCTGGTGGAGTCGGCAACTTCACCCGGGTAACCAAGGCCGATCATGAGGACGGTCGCCGGAACAAGCGTCTTCATGAGCTGCTTACGCTGATCGGAAGCAACGCCGAGCACGATGAGCAGCTCGATGACGAGCAACGGCACGGTGATGAGCCAGTCCGCGTAGCGGTAGCCCTCGTTCATCGAACCCTCTCCGAATGCATCCCAGATCCGGAAGTAGTGGTAGCCGGCGATACCGACAACGACGGCCGACGCCGCAACGGCGGGGCGGTATTCCTTGTTGACGGCGCTCATCTGCGTCAGGAAGTAGACGAAGGCACCGAGCATGACGGCCGTGCCGAACGACAAGGCGTTATAGACGAGGGTGTACTGATCCTCGCTCAATAGGGCAATAGTTGAATCCATGTTTTCCTCTGGGTCGATTTGATCGCATCAATGGTGGTCGCATCACCAAGCGAAACAGTAGTGACCTGTGACGGTCACCACATAAAACAGTAGTGGGCCGTGACGGCCTAGTTGCGCGGATGTCAACGTCTTGACCACGCAGCGTGAGGTTCGACATCGACCGTCGTCGTCGAAAACCCACGGAGTCAGAGATGAACCCTGTTCAGTTCAAGGCGTCGTAGCGTGAGAGAAAGGCGGCGAACTGGACTCGCGTCACCTGCTGGTCGGGGGAGAACGTGGTCGCCGACGTTCCGGTCGTCACGCCGTTCTCGTACGCCCAGCGCACCGCCTCGGCGAAGTAGCGCGACAGGTCGACATCTTCGAAGGGATTGGGCCCATTCGACGGGGGTTGGTCGGCATATCGCCAGAGAAACGTGACCGCCTGCGCTCGAGTAACCGTCTGTCCGGTGCCGAATCGGGTCGGGCTTACTCCGGAAGTGATCCCGGTGTTGTAGGCCCACGTCACTGCGTCGGTGAAGTAGCGGTTGGCAGGAAGGTCGACGAACGGCGTCGCCGGACCAGGCGAGGGCTCACCCGCATATCGCCAGAGGAACGTGATCTGTTGCTCTCTCGTCATCCCGGCGTCAGGACAGAATTGAGTCGGACTGCACCCATTCGTAATGCCGGACTGCTGCATCCAGGAGACCGCGTCGTTCCGCCATCCAGCCGTCGAGACATCCGTGAAGGAATGGGGAGTGGTGACTAGAAGCTGGGCGGCTTCTCCGTCCCCGAAGGCCGTGGTCGCATGCACCGAAACGGTGTACTTGGTGGCGGCGGCGAGACCGGTGAGCGTGCATGACGTCGTCGCCGTCGTGCAACCAGTGGTGGTGGGATCGGTTGAGACGGTGTACGACACAATCGCTACGTCACCGTCGAGTTCGGGTGGCGTCCAGGAAACCGTGGCGATGGTTCCCTCCAGGGTGGCATTCAGGGCGGTGGGAGGCGGTGGTGGGCTGGGTCGTTCGGCGGCTTGGACCGGTTCGCCTGAGAGGGCACGGGTGCCACTCGAGGTTTCGACGCTGATTTCGATCAGGTACGAGGTGCCGGGCACGACCCCCGGCAAGGTCACCGTAGGGGTCGTCGAGTCCGTGACGACACGGACCGAGTTCCACGCCGAACCCGTATGGGATTTGATCCAGTCGGTGTAGTTCGACACCCGCGTGTACACCCCGGGGTAGGCCGCCTGGGCGCAGCCGTAGCCCCAGCTGACGACGCCTGCGAGTGAGGAGGTTCCGTTGTCGTCGCTGAGCACCACCGGCCCACCGCTATCGCCCTGGCACGAGTCGGTATTTGAGGCTGCGGCGCAGAACATCGCAGGGTCAATGATCTCGCTGGTTGGGTACTGACCGCAGCCGGTGTCGACGAAGATGGTGGCGGCCTTGAGTCGGTCACTGGACGAACCGCCCCATGAGGTATGCCCCCACCCGGCAACGGTGAGGGCCTGACCTTCGGTGAGTTCGCTGTCTGCCGGGGGATTGTGGAGCGCAATCGGCGTGGCGGCTTGCAGATCGACGCTGGTTGTCAGTCGAGCAACCGCAATGTCATTTTCGAACGTTGAGGCGTTGTACTCAGGATGCAGGTAAACGAGATCGATTTCGGCAAGGTGGCTTGATTGCTGCTCGGCCGGCAGCTGGTACGCCTCGGCCCAGTACTCAAGCCCGTAGATGACATCGTCACCGGGAGAGGGGACGCAGTGAGCAGCGGTGACGATCCATTGCAGGGCGACGATGGTGGCGCCACATCCGGAGATCTTCGCAATGTGGCGGGTTGCGTTGATGCCCGGGTAGTAGCCGCCGACGATTTGCCCGTCGTTGTCGTCGACCGAGGTTGAGACGATCGGCTGGTACGTGACGTCGTATGCCGCGACCTCGGCGCCGTTGACGGAGGTCGTCCACGTGAGTTCGCCGGTATCGGTGAGCGCGAGATCATCCACGGAGACGGCGAACGGTGTGGTCGTCGCTGACGGGGCCGAGGCGTTGCTGATTCCGGCTGTGTTGCTCGCTGTGACCGTGAAGGTGTAGGGCGTGCCGTTGGTGAGTCCACTGATCTCGCAGGTGTGCGGGCCGCTGGTCCAGGTGCAGGTCGGCCCGCCGCCGACGGTGGTCACCGTGAACGATGTCGCAGGGTTGGCCTCGGGCGAGGCGGGGCTCCACGAGATGATGACGGACTGATCGCCCGCTTCGGTGACGATGTCAATCGGTGCCGAGGGGGGAAGCAGAGTCGCCGGGGTCACGACCTCCCCAGGGGCTGCAGCCGTGGTGAAGCCGTCGCCGATCATCACCAACCGGTTGCGGGATGCTGTTGCGGCGTCGAGGAGTGCATCGTGAGTGATCGTGATGGCCTCATCGGCAAGAGACACGTCGGTGACGAGTATTGATGCACCCGTCTCGTCGAGCAGAGTGAGCCCGACACAATGCACGGCTCCGGTATCAGCGGAGGCGTGGTCTTGAACGCGGAGTTCCCACGTTCCCTGCGCTGACTCGCCGTCGAATGCAGCGAGGGCTTCTTCAGGGCGCCACGATCCGGTGAACGGGGCGACCCCGTCGGAGACCGAGCGTTCGGCGGTATCGGTGAACTGGGCTGGCGAGCCAGTGCAGTCGTCGTTGCCAGTGCCGAAATCGTTGCCGTAACTCCCGCGGCGCTCAACGAGCACGATCTCGGTACCGGATGGCGAGATGAGGCGAACGGTCAGGTCGCCAAGATAGGTGTGATCTGCCCGCAGGTTGACGGTGAGATTGTCCACCGTCGTGTTGTCGTCGATGTCGATCGGCACGATCGTGGTTGAGTGATCGCTGATGGTGCCGTTGCTCACGTCCTGGTCAACGTCGGTGAGTGGTGCGAGCGCAAGCGTGGCGGTCGAGTCGGACGACCCGTTCCAGGTCCATTCGACGGCGAGTGATTCGCCGGGAACGGCGGTCACGTCGTCGTTCGGACGGGTGAGACCGACCGTTGGGTGAATGACCTCAAGTGTCAGTTGGGCACGACCAAGCCGATTCTCGGTATCGGTGGCCTCGGCGATGATCACCACCGTCCCGACCTCGCCGAGGGTCGTGGTCAGCGATGGTCCGGTGCCCAGAAGGACTCCCGACTGGTTGCTCCAGGTGACCGTCGAGGAAAGGTCGGTTCCGTCGGAAGCGGTCGCAGCCGCGGTCAGCGACAGCTGGGCACCAATCATCACGGTCGTCTCTGCGGGTTGGCCGCTGAGTGTCACGGTCGGACCGTCGCCGGTGAGTTGGAGCGCCTTTTCTGCGTCGAGCGCCGACCCGGAGCGAACCACCTCGAAGGCTGCATCTGGTCGACCTGCCTGCAGCAAGATGTCGATCACCTCCGATGGCGACAAGCCGGGGTCGGCCCCCAAGAGCAGCGCAGCTACCCCTGCGGCGTGGGGGGCGGCCATCGAGGTGCCGTCTTTCGAGCGGTATCCGTCGCCAAGCCATGTCGAGCGAATCGACACGCCCGGTGCTGAGATATCGACGGCAGTGCTTCCGTAGTTACTAAAGCCGGCCAGAGAGCCGGACGAATTGTGGGCCGCAACGCTCAGGATGTTCGTCGCGTTGTACGCCGCCGGATATTGCGGGGAGGAATCAATATTGAGTCCGGAGTTCCCGGCGGCAGCGACGAAGAGATGGGTGTCGGCATTCGAGGCGATGAGTGACGAGAGCGCCGTGTTGAAGCCGCCTCCACCCCAGGAGTTGTTGGAGATCGGTGCGCCGTTATCGATGGCGTACTCAAGCGCAGCAAGAGCGGCCGAGGTGTAGCCATTGCCGTCTGCATTGAGAAAGCGCAGCGCCATGATGCGGGCGTTATCGGCGACCCCGGCGACACCGATGCCGTTATCGCGAACGGCGGCGATGGTTCCGGCGACATGGGTGCCATGCCCGTTGTCGTCGTTCGGGGTGGCATCGTTCTCCACGAAGTCCCAGCCGTGAATGTCGTCGATGAAGCCGTTGTTGTCATCATCGATACCGTTTCCGGCAATCTCGCCAGGGTTCGTCCAGATGTTGTCGGCAAGGTCGGGGTGGTCGGTGTCGACGCCACTGTCGATCACTGCGACGACAACGGGAGCACCGGTGCCGGCGAGATCCCAGGCTGAGGTTGCATTGATGCCATGCGTGTCGAAGAGTCCCCAGAGCGACCCGGCCTCGGGATCATCGCTCGTGGAGACTTGAACGGTGGTGTCGAGTGCAACCTGACGGACTGCAGGATGCGCTTCGAGCGTTTCTTGGGCTTTGATGAGGTCGGCTCGTGTCTCGAGAAGGTAGATGTCGCTCTCGCCGAAGCGTCTGACAAGCGCTGCGTGGGCATGCTCGAGGAGGTCGTCGACATCGGCCGGGTCGGCATCGGACTCGAACTCGACGAGGAGTGCGTACGGGTTGTACTCGACATCGGCGCCGTATTCGAGCACGACGTGCGCAAGTTGATCGGCGTAGCGCCCTGAGCCGTTGATCGAAAGCGTTTCGTCAGCCGCCGACTCGGTCGCCGCCACGCCCACGGTTGGGGCTGCGACAACGAAGGCGAGCGCGAACGCGGCCGCTGACGCAGCGAAGAAGCCGAGTCGCAGGCGTGTGTTCGTGTGACGTCGGCGCATGATGACCCGGGCTCCTCCTTCCTGGTCGCAAACCATCGGCAGGTCGTACTTGTCGTTGAGAAGCCTTGTGCTTCTTTGTGCAGGGCGAGCACGGCCAATGATGGATTTCACCGTAAGTACGAAAAAGCTAGTCCGGTCATGCTGTCTCCGGACCGCGGGCCGGTTTCAACGTCGCACGATCAGGCGCTCGAGTGATCATTGGTTCACGTGCGAGATCGCAGTGCTGGGCCCGCGGTGAGCAGCTTTGGTGATCAAGCAGCGCGCTGTCTGAAAGCCCTTGCTGGTCGCTGTGCCGAGAGGTAGCTGAGCAACCGGCTTCAAGCCGCTCACGGTCAGAACCCGTTTCACAGGTTTCTCGGATCGGTGTCGTGCGTCGGCGGAGCATTGGATGTCGTCTCCTTGCACATTTGCGCGTCGTGAGCGGAATCGACTCGTCTTTCAGTGATGGAATTGGCCTTCTAGGATCGTGACGTGTTTCGAAGGGTCGGTCGAAAGAGAGATGTTGAGGACGCAGCCGCTGAGGGTCAGCGTCAAGCTGCACCGAGCGAGCCTGTCGGCAGAGAGACAAGCGCCACACTGGGGGCATTTCAGGCGGGAATGGACGCTCACGTTCGGCGCCGGTCGGTCGGCGACCGTGATGGAGACCGTCCTCGAAGCAGGCAATCCGATGCGGTGAGGTCGGCGGCGATGCATCTGCAGCGAAAGCGCTCGTTGCCCGGTGCAGATGAACGAGCCGAACAAGAATCCAACGCGGCAACAGGGCAGGGCGTGTCCCGGGTCCGTCGAAACGAGTCGGCAACTGACCCAGTCGAACTCGGGTCCGCCCCAACCGAGCGGGTTCGACGGCGGGGTGCTGCGTCACGTGGACACGGCGACCGGCCAGCAACTCAGGAGCGGTCGGGTTCTGAAATCGTGCGCCGCGCCGATGATGAACCGTCCGGTTCTGGGCGGGCGGCGCCTCCAGACTTCACGCAGCCGGTGACCGCCGAGCAGGTCACGGCTTTCCCACTCCGAGCTGCGCAGCAGATGAAAAACAATGATGCCGTCTGCAGGAACATCCATACGTCGGCATTCGCATCGAGCTGGGTACGGGCGAAGCATGCGCTCATTGGCAACCCCGAGACCGAGAAAGTCATGGAGCAATTGCTTGTCTTCCGACAGCGCTCCCACGACCGCGTCTTCGCGAAGACGATGTTGGAGATCGAAAGCAAGCAAGCCGAAGAAGGTGGGCTCACGTCGGCGTCGGCAGCCGGTTCGCAGTCACTCTCAAGTGACATTGATGCCAACCTCAAAGGCACATCTACTGAGGATGCCGTGGCAGTCTTCAATGAGATCTTCAGCAAGGACGAAGAGTGGGGCATGGAGTCGGGTGTGGTGTTCGACATCAACGTCTATGCGCTGGATTTCATGCATGGCACAACCGATGCAGGCGGCCAAGGACTTCAGGCGGTGGGGGAAGGAGCTCGGGCCGGCGCGGCTGCGGGTGGTGTCGCCTCTCGCACCGACGCTGACGCAGACGTTGTCGGGGCGGACCTCATGGAGCAGCGGTCCTGGGCACTCGCAAAGGTTCGTCACTACACAACATTGTCGGGATGGCAGGCACACCTTGAGGCGTCGGCAACGCCGCTTGCCCTCTACAACATGGCAAAAGATCGACATCTCGCGTACTACCGAGAAGTCACCCGCAAGATGGTCGGCCTATCGAAGGTGCCGGTCGAAAGTCTCCACCCCGAGGCGCGTGCGCTGGTGGACGTGCCGAGCGAGGATGTCACGCCGCAGGAAAGCCTTGAGCACGTTGCTGCTGCGCTCGTCGCTGGCAAGAAGGATGCCGATGTTCGTAAGGAGCAGCTCGTGCTGTCTTCGGCCAACCGCATTTATGAGGAAAAACTGACCGAGGTCGCCCAGATCCGCAAGGAACTCGAAGGTGCTCTTGAGCATCATGAACTCGCCTCAAAGGGACTGGTTGGAACTGCGGTCGCCGACGCAGAGCGAAATGTCGAGATCCACCTGACACTGCTGCGTGACAAGATTTCTGAGGGCAACCTCTTCGCCAACGAGGCGTACCTCACCGATGGCGCCGTGAACCATGCAGTTCAAGGTCTTCAGATCGGAAAACAGATTCGTCAGACCGCCGCCCAGGGTGGTGACGCCATCACGGAGAACATGGCGGATGCGCTCAAAGAGATCCATCGCCACGGCAAGACCCTGGGCGAAGCGGCATTCAAGAGCGGAAAGTACCTCTTCCGGCTCGCTGACGCCGCCAAGAATGCGGGGGTCAGAGACGGTCTCGTTATCAAGACCTATGCCCTAGGGGACATGATCTCCAATCGGATCAAGAAGACGGACTACTCGAAGCCCGGGGTCAAGCGGCCCGAAGGGAAGGGGGATCCCCACGAACTTGCCTCGGCTGCCGCCGTGCGGGCGAAGTTCGGCAGCGACGTCACAAGCCCCGAACAACTTGCAGAGATGGTGCAGAAGGTTGGGGGACTTGCGATGTCGCAGATTTCGGCGCTTGAGCCAGACGAGCTCGGCCGGCCAGTGCTCAAACCGGTGAAGCGTGACTGAGGCGGTCGGCTGACCCTCACATCACCACGGTGATGCGATCGGGTGACGGGCTTGCCGGTGTGGTTCAACCAGGCGAAACCTGGCGGTGAGTGTCATCGTCGGTGTGCCGCCAGCTCGTTTTGAGGCCTCGTTCGAACGAGGCCGGACGTGGCGCAACAACGAGCGAGAGGCGTCCAGCCCGTTCGCTAGTGGTCGGTGCGAGTGTGTCGCAATTGGCGGGCGTGGCGCTGGAGCGCCAGCCCCACAAGGCGATCGATCAACGACGCATAGTCGAGACCGCTGGCCTGCCACATCTTCGGATACATCGAGATCGGCGTGAACCCCGGCATGGTGTTGATCTCGTTGATCAGCCAGCCTCGGGAGCGGGCGGTGTTGCGGGATCCGTCCTCGAAGAAGAAATCGACGCGGGCTAGCCCCTCGATCTTGCAGGCGCGATACGCACCGATCGCAAGGCGCTGGAGTTCCGCCAGTTGGTCGCCGGTCAACGGTGCCGGGATCAGAAGATCGGCACCATCGTCGTACTTGTCGGCATAGTCGTAGAAGTCGGCGCCCGGCACGATCTCACCGGCGACACTCGCCTCGGGATCCTCGTTTCCGAGCACGGCGATCTCGATCTCGCGGCCGATGACCTCTTCTTCGAGGATGACCTCACGGTCATAGGTCGCCGCCAAGTCGATCGCTGCTGCGACCTCATCGGCGCTTGTGGCCCTCGAAACGCCGACCGACGATCCCATGTTGGCGGGTTTCACGAACATCGGGAGACCAAGCTGGTCGATCGCGGCATCGACCTCGGTGAGGAGTTGCACCCGGCTGCCGTCGGGGCGGCGCACGATGCCGTCGTCGATCGTGATCCATCGATAGGCACACTGCGGGAGTCCGTGGCCGGCGAGATGGTCCTTGCAGGCGACCTTGTCCATGCAGAGCGCTGAGGCGAGGACACCAGCACCGACATAGGGAACCCCGGCGAGTTCGAGCAGACCTTGCACCGTGCCGTCCTCACCCATTGGTCCGTGCAAGACGGGCAGAACGACGGTAGGAGCGCCCCCGGAGCCGGCGAGCGTCGCGAGCGGCTGGACCTCGGGGCCGACTGCCTCAAGACGATCAGGCATCGAATCGTGGTCGCCCTCGAGCGCCGTCCGTGCCGCCTCGGCGAGAACCCACCGGCCGTCGCGGGTGATCCCGATCGGCTCGACCTTGTAGCGGCCGGTGTCGACGGCGGTGAGGACGTGGCGGGCGGACACGCACGACACGTCGTGCTCGGCGGAACGACCACCGAAGAGAACGACGAGTCGGATGCGCTCGGGCGTGTCGGAATCGGGGGCGGTCACAGGGTCGACCGTAGTCGTGCCACACTCCCGTCATGCGTTGGACCACCGCCGAGATCGCATCGGCTGTCGGCGGCCGCCTCGTCGGCGGCGATGTCGTCGTCGATCGCGTCACCCAGGACTCTCGCGAGATCGACCCTTCCTCCGGTTCGTGGCTCTTTGTTCCTCTTGTCGCCGAACGTGATGGCCATGACTTCGTACCGACCGCAATCGCTGCCGGTGCGGTTGCGACCTTCGCCGCGCAATCGGTCGAGGCCGCCGACGCCGTCGTGATCGAGGTGGCGTCCACCGACGACGCTCTCACTGCGCTCGGCGCCACCGCCCGAAATCGTCTCAGTGAAGCTGCCGTCATCGGGATCACCGGATCGGTCGGCAAGACGACGACGAAAGATCTTCTCGCCGCGGTCCTCCGTCGTGACCGGACCACGCACGCGAACCTTCGCTCGTTCAACAACGAGATCGGGGTTCCCCTGACCCTTCTCGGCGCTCCCGACGACAGTCGAGCGGTCGTGCTCGAAATGGGTGCCCGCGGTGTCGGGCACATCGCCACCCTCTGCCGGACTGCTCGGCCGACGGTCGGCATCGTCACGACCGTCGGGAAGGCGCACACCAGCGAGTTCGGCAGTGTGGAGGCCGTCGCCCTCGGCAAGGGCGAACTCGTGGAGTCGCTTCCCGTCGAGGGCTTCGCCGTGCTGAACGCCGACAATCCCTCCGTCGCGTCGATGGCCGATCGGACGGAAGCCTCGGTGGTCACCTTCGGCGCCGCTGGCGAGGTGCGGGCTGAAGCGGTCACCATCGCCGAGGATCTGATCCCGTCGTTCCGGTTGGTATCGCCCTGGGGCGCCGTCAACGTCCGGTTGGGGGTACAGGGCGACCATCTCATCCCGAACGCGCTCGCTGCGGCCTCGGCGGCGCTGCCGTTGGGCGTCTCGCTCGAACATCTCGCCGCTGGCCTCGAAGAACCCGACCGGTCACCGATGCGGATGGCGATGAAGACAGCGCCGTCCGGTGCCCGGATCATCGACGACACCTACAACGCCAATCCGCTGTCGGTTGCGGGCGCGATCGAGGCGCTCGCCGCCGTGCCGGCCGACTGCAAGGTGGCCGTGCTCGGGGTCATGGCCGAACTCGGCGAGTCGAGTCGCACCGACCACGAGCGCATGGTGGCGCTCGCCGCGGAGCATGGCATCTCGGTGGTTGCGGTCGATGCACCCGAGTACGGCAGGAGCGCGCTCCACGTGGCTGACATCGAGGAAGCGGAGGCGGCACTTGGCGCACTCGACACCGCAACGGCTGTCCTCGTGAAGGGTTCTCGGGTGGCGGCGCTCGAGCGTCTTGTTTCCAGGTTGCTCGGCTAGCGGGGATCGACCGGGAGATCGTCGGGCGGCAGTGGCACATTGCTGTCGAGCCAGCGCCGCAATTTCTCGGCATCACAGTCGGGGCAGAGCCAGACGACCTTCATGCCCTGGATGGAGAGTTGCGTGCCTCGGCTCTTGTCGAGGATCGCCTGGAGCGCGTCTCGGAGGTCGGTGCGTCCGCACGTGTCGCACCGGGGGGTGAGGTCGCGGGCCCAGACCGTTCCACAACTCCCGCACGTGATCTCGATCGTGCCGTCGACGTCGCAACCGTCGAGGTTCTCGTCCTCGTCACAGGTGGGGCACACGACCAGCGGCATCGCCCCGACGGTACCGTCTGGTTCCCGGCAGCAGTGCCCTGTCGGGCGTTGCACAGCATCGCCTCGAATTGCCTAGGGTCCGGGCATGGCTGATGTCCCAGATTTTCGATCGACCACCGTCGAAGCGCTCGCTGCTTCCGTTCGCAGCGGGGAACGCTCGGCCCGTTCGTTGACCGACGCAGCCCTCGATCGGATCGAGGTCGCAAACGTCGAGCTCAACGCCTTCGTCGCGATCGATGCCGAGGCGGCGCAGCGTCAAGCCGATGCGATCGATGAGCGACTCGCAGCGGGGGAGGACGTCGGCCCCCTCGCCGGGATTCCGATCGGCGTGAAGGACCTTGCGGACGCTGCCGGCTTCCGCACGACGCGGGGCGCCGCTCACCTCGCCGACAGTGCACCGGTGACCCACGACGCCACCGAGGTTGCCCGACTCCGGGCGGCGGGCTGTGTGGTGATCGGCAAGACCAACACGCCAGAAGCGGGCTTCGTCGGCGACACATACAACCCGACCTTCGGGTCGACCCGCAATCCGTGGAACACCGAACGTTCACCCGGCGGTTCGTCGGGAGGTACCTCGGCGGCGATCGCGAGCGGACTCGTCCCGCTTGCGACCGGTTCGGACGGCGGTGGGTCCATCCGAATCCCGTCCACCGTCTGCGGCCTGTCGGGCTTCAAGCCGAGCCAGGGCCGCATCCCGCACGGTCCGGCACCGATGGGCGCCGCCGACCTGTCGACCGTCGGGCCGATGGCGCGCAGGATCCGCGATGTCGCACTCGCTCTCGACGTCGTCGTCGGCCCGAGCGCCGATGACCTGCGGTCACTCCCACACCCGGGAGCATCGTTCCGGGCGGTCTGCGACGCGCCACAGGCACCGAGGCGCCTGCTCTATTGCGCGTCGACCGACGGCTCCTCCACGGTCGACGACGAGATCGCTGCCCGTACCGCCGAGGCAGTCGACACCATCCGGGCCGCCGGGGTCGAGGTCGCCGAGGTCGATGGCGTGCTGCCCGATGCCTTCTCCCCGTTCCTCCTGTTGTTCTTCGGCGGCATGGTGCCTGCGTATCGCCATCTCATGGGCACGGACGCCTTTGATGCCGTCACTCCCGACCTGCGGCGCATCCTGCTCATGGCCGACGAACGGCTCACTCCGGACTCGATCGAGGAGGCCCGCAAGGAGGCGCAGGCCAACTCGGTGATGCTGGCCGAGGCGATGGTCGGGTTCGATGCGCTCATCACCCCGACGGTGATCGGCCACACGCCGGTGTCCCAGCGAGGCGGCGTGATCAACGGCAACGAGGAACTCGGGTGGGTCGGGAACACCTTTGCGTTCAATGTGACCCGCCGACCGGCCGGTACCACACCGATCGGCCTCACCGCCGACGGGATGCCGCTCGGACTGCAGATCGTCGGCCACCAACTCGACGATCTGCGAACGGTCGAACTCACGGCGTGGACCGAGGACGTGTTCGGCCTTGACCTGGTCGCTCCATTTCCCGCATGACCGGTGTTCGCGTCGAGGGTCACGACCATGTCGTGGTGACGGTTGCCGACGTTGAACGCTCGCTCACCTGGTACCGCGACCTCCTCGGACTCAAGGTCGAGCGGGAAGCCGAGTGGCGGGCCGGCGAGGTGCCGTTTCCGTCGATACGTATCGACAACGGCGCCGTGATCGACCTCCTTGCCGGCGAACGCACCGGCCAGAACATCGATCACGTGGCGCTCCGGGTCGCCGACGACACCGACCTCGACGCAGTGGCGTCATCCGGTGATTTCGATGTCGTCCGCGGGCCGATCTGGGTGTGGGGCGCGAAGGGTGACGGCTGGGCGTTGTACGTACGTGATCCCGACGGCAACGTGGTCGAACTCAAGCGGTACGGCGGTGAGCCGCCGCAGCGGTGATCCCGGCCGCAGGGTCGGTGCCCGGGATGTGATCCGGTATCGTTTCGGTCTCTCGGGCCGTTAGCTCAGTTGGCTAGAGCGCTGCCTTCACACGGCAGAGGTCACTGGTTCGAATCCAGTACGGCCCACCACTCCCGGAAGGCCCAGCCGGCGACGGTTGCCGGCCGGTCAGAGCACGGTCGAGAGCCAGGCCCGGGCGTCGATCATCATCTCGATGGTCTGGCTGTGGGCCATCTCGTAGGCGTGATGGTCAAGGTTCCAGCCCCCGGCCTGCAGTGTCGAGATCACCTCGGCCGGTGCATCGGGCCCGATCACTGGGTCCTTGGCGCCCCACTGGAAGAGCGCAGGGCGTCCATCGCCGTCGGAGAGATCGAACTCGAAATCTGGCGCGCCGGGGAGGCTGCAGCAGATCGCCCAGACACCGGCGTAACGAGGAGCGCCTGCCTTGCCGGCGAGGGCCAACGACAAGAAGCCGCCCTGGCTGAAGCCGCCGACCACGCAGCGCTCCAAGGGCACGCCGGCCTTGTCGGCCTCGTTTGCGATGAATTCCTCGAGCATCTCGAGTGACGGAACAAAGCGCGACCAGTCGTGCTCGAAGGTCTGAACGTCGATCGTCCACCAGCCGGCGCCGTCGCCGTCGGGCATGTCGATCGGGCCACGGGGGGCGATCGCGGTGAAGCGTTCGTCGGGATCGACGAGGGGCACGTACGACGCCAGGTGATGCTGTTCGGCTGTGTAGCCGTGCATGAGAAAGAGGAGACGGTCGGCGCCGTCGCGGTCGATGCGGTACTGGGTCAGCGGCATGAGGGGAGTCTGGCACCTGAATCTCGGTGCCGGGGAACGCCGTGAGCTGGAGCCGCCCGCCGCACCGGTCCCCCATCGTC
>JAKMFW010000011.1 GCA_022425325.1 Acidimicrobiales bacterium
GAGCGATCGACGCGATGAACTGCTGGTTGTTCGTCGGGCGGCGTGGGCGCGGCTTGTGCTATCTACCAGCCATGAAACAGGTGGCGGTGTGTCTGATTGCGGCGGCGGCGTTGACGAGCTGCGGCAGCGGTGCTTCTCCTGACGAGCTTGACGCAGCGATTGACCGAATCGAGGAGCTGGAAGAAGCGCTTGACCGCATCGAGGAAGCGGAGCCAGCGTCGGCCGATTCGAACGGCCTGGTCGAGTTGACTCCGGCGGCGGTTGGTGCGCAGTTCAGCGATGCCGTTTGGATGGTCGAAACAGGTGCCTGCGCGAATTACGCGACGGGGTCGGGGTTTGCCGTCTCTGAAACCATCGTGGTGACGAATCAACATGTTGTTCAAGACGACATGGCGCCGTTCCTGGCTCGCCGAGATGGTCGAAGGGTTGCCGCACGCGTCCTCGATTCGAGCGTTGAGCTTGACGTTGCCGTGCTGTCCGTCGAGGAACCGCTCGACGCCCATCTCGAATGGGTGGACCTTGACACGCTGCGTGAGGGCGACCCGGTGATCAGCCTCGGCTACCCGGCGCCGTTCAACGAGTTTGCCGTCAGTCCCGGAACCCTTCTGTCGTTCATTGTCGAAGATGACAGAAGGATTGGTGTGGTCTCAGATGAGAGCAGCGACTATGGCTCCAGCGGCGGGCCCCTTCTCACCGCTGATGGGCACATCATCGGTGTCGTCACGGAATTCGTCGACGCAGAGCTCTCAGGTCAGACGAATGGACAGAGCTACACCTATGACCGTCTGGGCGACTTTATCGAGGAGGCAACGCAGGCTGAACCGAAGGCTGTCTTGACGTGCGATGGCTTCGAATATGGAACCAACGAAATCGCAGACTCGCTTTGGGACCTTTGCGCCGATGAGCGCTACTGGGCATGCGACAGCCTCTACGACCTGGATCAGTATCTCCCTGTCGGTGGTGAGTACTCCGACTTCGGCGCAACGTGTGGGGATCGAGTCGAGACTGACCGCTACTGCGTCGAGGAGTTCGGACCGATGAATCCGCTGCAGTATGGGGACGATCCGTTCCTCGACGACCTGCATGATGCGTGTTTTGGCGCTGATGGCGATGCCTGCGACACGTTGTGGATGGCAACAGTTGGGTTCGAAGACGCTGCGTACTTTGACGTCGCAGCTACCTGTGGCGGTACCGAAGAGTTCGATGTGGTGTGGTGTGGCGACGTCGTCCCTGAGCTCACCGGTGACCCCTGATTTGCCCATGATGACGACCGCAGTGCCTCACGGGGCGGAGCGACGCGGATCGTGGCCGGCCGCGATCTCTCCACCGACCTGATCGCTTGGGTCCTCGGAAATCAGTGCGGGCCCTAGGCTCCTCGCCATGACCCCCGAGGAGTTTCGCGCCGCCGCTCACGAACTGATCGACTGGCTGGTCGACCGTCGCGTCGCGATCGAAGATCGTCCCGTGCGGCCGCCCGTCGACCCGGGCGACATTCGGCGAGCGTTGCCCTCCGAACCGCCGCAGGGTGGAGATTCGGCGACTGACCTTATCGCCGATCTTGAATCGATCATCGCCCCGGGGATCACCGAGGTGCAGCATCCGATGCACTTCGGCTGGTTCCCGTCGAACGCAAGTCTTTCGTCGATCCTGGGTGACTTCGCATCGTCGGGCCTCGCCTCGCTCGGCATCTCCTGGGAATCGTCACCCAGCCTCACCGAGGTTGAAGAAGTCGTGGTCGACTGGCTCCGGGAGCTGACCGGACTCAGCGATGCGTGGTCTGGTGTCATCCAGGACACGGCGTCGACCGCCTGTCTCGTCGCCATGTTGGCAGCCCGCGAGCAGGCCACCGACCACGCCCAGGCCGGGGGCGGGGTGCTCGGCTTCGGCAAGCGGCTCCACGTCTACACCACCAGCGAAGCCCATTCGTCGGTGCGGAAGGGCGCCCTGCTCGCCGGTTTCGCGGCCGACGACATCCGGGTGATCGAGGTCGATCCGGTGAGTCGAGACATGCGAGCCGATGCGTTGGCCGAGACCATGGCCGCCGACGTCGCTGCCGGTGGTGTGCCGGTGATTGTAATCGCGTCGCTCGGCTCGACTGCTGTGACGGCGTTCGATCCGTTGCCTGCGATCGTCGATATCGCTCGTCGCCACGGAGCGTGGGTGCACGCCGACGCCGCAATGGCTGGCTCGGCGATGCTTCTTCCCGAATACCGCCATCTCTTCTCGGGAATCGAAGACGCCGACTCCATCTCGTGGAACCCCCACAAGTGGATGGGCACCATCCTCGACACGTCGCTGCTGTACCTGCGAGACCCCGAGCACCTGATCCGGGTGATGTCGACCAACCCGAGTTATCTCCAGTCGACCGCCGGTGGGGAGGCCACCCAGTACCGCGACTGGGGCATCCCGCTCGGGCGCCGCTTCCGAGCGCTCAAGCTCTGGTACCAACTCCGACTCGATGGCCCGGAGGCGATCCGTCAGCGACTCCGTCGCGACCTCGACAACGCTCAATGGTTCGCCGAACGCATCGCCGAGAAGCCGGGCTGGGAGGTCGTGGCCCCGGTGCGGCTCCAGACCGTGTGTGTGCGCCACACACCCGCTGAACTCGAGGGTGATGCGGCAGCAATCAGTGATCACAACCAGCGTTGGGTCCGTGAGATCAACGTGTCGGGCGCCGCTTTCCTGTCCCCATCGCTGCTCGATGGAGGATGGATAGCGAGGGTGTCGATCGGTGTGGAGTCGACCGAACGACCACATCTCGAGCGATTGCTCGACCTGATGGACGAACACTCTCGTATCAAGTAGCTGTACCGCAGGCGGGGTTCAGTACCCGTCGGTCAGTGGTCCGTCGAGACCAGGGCGGTCCGCCGCCACATGAGACGGCGCCAGCCCCAACTCGACTAGTCGACCGGGCCAGGCCGAATCGCCGATGTTCGCTGCGGTGGCTTGGGCGAGGGCATCAGCGGTGTGAATGCCGTAGCCGCCTTGGCCGACCAGCCAGTAGAAGCCCTCGATGTTCGGGTCGAAGCCACTGACGGGTGTGCGATCCGAGGTGAAGGTGCGGAGGCCGGCCCACGTCGAGCGGACGTGACGCACCTCGAGGGTTGTGAACGCGGCAAGGTTGTGAAGCCCGAGCGCGACATCGTGTTCTTCGGGCTTCGCGTCGCACGGTTCCGACGGCGTCTCGTCGGCCGGTGAAACGAGCAGACCGCCTGGTTCCGGTTTGCAGTACCCGATCATGCCGCTGCGGTCGTCGGGCTGGAACGCAGTGATTGGCCAGCGGCGGACCTCTTCGGCGTCGAAGTGTTCGGGGATTGCCGCGATCGCAATGGTGCGGCGCAACGGATGCAGGCCGAGAGGCTGAGCGCCGGCAAGTTCGCCGATTCGATCGCCCCATGCTCCTGCGGCATTCACCACGACCGGCGCTGCGAAGCTGTGGTCGCCGGCTGCGATCCGCCACGAGCCCTCGGTGCGTTCAAGTGAACGCACCGGAGCCGATGTGTGGATCATGCCCTCGGTGGCGCGAAAGCGCTGGACATAGCTCTGGTGGTAGCCGGCGACGTCGATGTCCTTGGAGTCGGGTTCCCACAACGCCCCGGCGATCTCGGGCCGCAGGATCGGCAGGATTTCCCGTGCCTGGTCGCCATCGAGGAACTCGGTTGTCGGGACGAGCGCCTTGGCGTGCTCAACCTGGGCCTTGAGTGCTTCTACGCGCGGTTCCCGCCCGACCATGAGCTCCGGTCTGGGGCCGAGGAAGGGGAGCAGTGATGCTTTCGACGCAAGGGTGAGCTTGCGTACTTCGTCGTTGCCGTAATTCTCGAGGTACTGCGCCGCCGATCGCCCGGTCGTGTGGAATGCCAAGGTCGCCTCGGCCTCGACCAACACGACCGATGCTCCCTGTTCGGCGAGTCGGGCAGCGGCAGACACGCCGGCGATCCCGCCCCCGATGACGACGACGTCACAGCTCCTCATGGCCTGCACCCTAGAGCGGGAGTACCATCACGGCATGGCCGTCACCGATGCGAATCCCGACAGTTTCCGCCGCATGGACGAGTCCACTGCCGAGCAGTGGGCCCACATCGGCGCTCGGACCTTCGAGAACCAGGGTCGGGTCGCCGACCGGATGATCATGCTGCTCGAGTCGCTCGCCGAGATCAGCGACGGCTTCATCACCGACCAGCTCACCCACTGCCTGCAGACGGCGACGATGGCCGAGAAGGCAGGCGCCGACGACGAGATGATCTTCGGTGCGCTCATGCACGATGTCGGTAAGGCCGTCTCGGTGCCCAACCACGGCGCCATCTCGGCAGAGATGATCAAGCCCTACGTGCGCGACGACGTCTACAAGGCCATCCTCAATCACCAGGACTTCCAGGGGAAGCACTACTACGGCCACTTCGGTGCCCCCACCGATCTGCGCTACACGAAGTACGACCAGAGCGAGTCATGGTGGGCGCTGTGCGCCGAGTTCACCGACGACTGGGATCAGCAGGCCTTCGACCCCGACGCCGAGACGTACCCGCTCGAGCACTTCGAGCCCCTGATCCGCAAGGTCACCGCCACGACCAAGCAGGCCCTCGGCGACTGAAAGACGCAGCGCCGCACGGCGTGACGCCTAGTGCGGCGTAAGGCCGCCGTCGGCGATCAACGCCTGACCGGTGATGAAACTGCCGGCGTCGGAGCACAGCAGCAGGGCCGGGCCGACCATCTCGTCGGGGTCGGCGCCGCGCCGCATGAACGCCGCCTGCTGCATCGACTCGACGGCTTCGGGCGGGTTGTTCATCACCATGTCGGTCATGACCGTGCCGGGAGCCAAGGCGTTGACCCGGATGCCGCTCGGGGCAAACGCTGCGGCCATCGACCGGGTGAGCCCCAGAAGGCCGGCCTTGCCGGCGGAATACATGGCGCCGTGCGGATTGAACAGGAACGCCGCCGCCGAGATGATGTTGAGGACCGCCGCATTGCCGGACGCCTCAAGATGGGGCAGCGCCCGTTCGACGAGGAACGCCGGCCCACGCAGGTTCGTGTCGAGTGACTTGCTCCACGCCTCCTCGGTCAGATGACCGAGCGGCAAGGCCAGCGCGTTGGCGGCGCCGTTGACGACGATGTCGATGCGCCCGAAGGCGGCGACCGTCTCATCGACCAGAGCCGAGATCGAATCGAGATCGCCCATGTGCGTGGGAACGCCGATCGCCTCGATTCCCATCTCGGCGAGGTGCGCGACCATGGCGTCGCAGGCGTCGGCCTTGCGGCTCGCCACCGCGATCTTGGCCCCGGCGACTCCGAACCCCTCGGCGATCGCCTTGCCGATGCCGCGGGTGCCGCCGGTGATGATGGCGACCCGACCGGTCAGGTCGTGGAGGTTGTCGAGTTTTTCGCGATCCATGGTGTGGTCCTTGTGAGTGTCTGCGTCAGCTGGTGGTGGAGCCGCCGTTGACGGCGATGGTCTGGCCGGTGATCCACGCCGCCTCGTTGGAGGCGAGGAAGGTGACGACGTAGCCGATGTCGTCCGGCGTGCCGGTTCGGCCCACAGGGATCATGCGGGCCATCTTCTCGGTGATCTCGCTTGGCCCGCCCTCGCGTTCCATCAGGCCGATGGCGAGGGTGTTGGCGGTGACGCCGTCACGGGCGGTCTCGAGCGCAAGGTGCCGCATGAAGGAGATTGCGCCGCCCTTGCCAGCGCCGTAGATCGACACGCCGATGTTTTGTCCGTGGGTGCCGGAGCCGGACGAGATCGTGATGACTCGTCCGTGGCCTCGCTCGCACATTCCGTCGATCACGGCACGTGTGCAGTTGAGAACGCCCACGATGTTGATGTCGAGAAAGGGAGCCCAGTCGTCGGGGGTCGTCTGCCGGAAGGGGAGGGGACGCATGGAAGGCGGGATGCCGGCGTTGTTGACCAAGACGTCGACCGGGGCGACGGCAGCGAGCGATGTGGTCACGGCCTCGAGGTCGGTGACATCGAAGGGGAGCGCAAGCGCTCGTTCGCCTAGATCCGCCGCTGCGGTCATCGCCCGGTCGGGTTCAAGGTCGTTGACGTAGACGTGCGCGCCCGCATCGATCAGCACCCGGGCGATGCCGAGGCCGACACCCCGGCCCGCGCCGGTGACGAGAGCAGTGCGATCGGTGAGGTCGAACACGAGACCGCACCGTAGTGTGCGTCCATGACGGAGGACCCAAACGACACTCGCCTGCGCCGCTTCGAGGGACGGCGGGCCCTGGTCACCGGCGCCAGCCGCGGCATCGGGGCGGGTATCGCCGAACGACTCGCCGCCGAGGGTGCCGATGTGGCGCTCGTCGCTCGAACTCGTTCGGAACACGCCGTTCTCGAGGGCTCACTGGAGGAGACCGCAGCGCGTTGTGAGGCACACGGCGCCGGCTCGGTGGTCATCGTCGCCGACATCACGCAGCCCGATGATCGGGAGCGTCTCATCGCCGAGGCGGTCGACGGTCTCGGCGGGCCGATCGACGTGTTGGTCAACAACGCAGCGGCGGCGATCTATCAACCGATGGCCGACTACCCATTGAAGCGCCGCCATCTCACGTTCGAGGCCAACGTCCACGCACCGCTCGACCTTGCCCAGGCGGTGCTGCCGTCGATGCTCGCGGCAGGGGAGGGCTGGATCCTCAACCTGTCGAGCGGCGCCGCTCGTCCCTGGCCTGGCCCACCCTTCGAGGTCGGCAGTTTGGGCACCACCATTGCGATCTATGGCGCGTCAAAAGCGGCACTCGATCGGCTCACGAATGGCCTCGGCGCGGAACTGTACGGCAGTGGCGTGCGGGTCAACGCCGTCCAGCCACGCGCAGCCGTGCTCTCGGAAGGTGCGGCCAAGCTCGCCGGGACGAAGTTGCGGCCCGAACAGGTCGAGTCGATCGAGCAGATGGTCGAGGGGTCCATCGTGCTCGCCTGCTGTGTCGAAGACGTCACCGGCCGGTCGACGGTCAGCCTCGACAACCTGACCGAGTTCAATCTCGCCGTTCGAGGGCTCGACGCCCGACCACTGCCGTAGGCGCCACTGAGCGAGCTTGCTCAGGCAGCGAGATCGGCGGAAAGCGCTGCCTGCTGCTCCGGGGTGAGTTCAACCTCGGCCTGCAGGGCCGGGAAGTCGGTGCCGATCGCAACCGGTGCCGACGGACAGTCGAAGGTGAGGTACTGCACCGCCGAGAGTCGGTCCGTGCCGACCTGCATCGGGTCGAACGAGGCGTAGGCCTTGGAGCCGTCGGCGAACTTCACATAGATGCGTTCCTGCAGGCCCATCCAGGCGATGAGGAGCGGCTTGCGATCCTCTTCCCGCGGGATTTCGATCAGGAGGGCGCAGCCGAGCTGGCCGGTGGCGCCGAGCATCTTGTTGTAGGTCGTGATTTCGTCGACGATCGCTGCTTCGCGAGCGATGCGCTCCGCCCGCATGATCTCCTGCACCTGATAGCGGAGGGTCTCACAGTTCTCGAACAGGAACGTGAGGTTCTCGCCGAGGTGAATGCGACGGGGTTTCTTGAGTTCGAGGACGTCGGCACGGTACGCCGCACGCGTGTCCTCGTAGGTCTGGTAGTCGACGATGTCGGATCGTTGGATCAGGCGGGTCATGGGGGATCAGTCCTCGCTGGGGGTGTCGGGAACCTTGGTGGGGAAGCCGTCCTCGCGGTAGGCCTTGGCGAGGATCGACATCGGGTGCATCGGGCGCCGTCCGGCGTGCTGCCCGAACTGGGTGGCCGCGAGCGGACAGTCGGTCGCCCAAACCTCGGCGTCGCTCGCTGCGTTCATGCCGTCGAAGGCCTTCTTGCCGATGCGGACCGAGACTTCGAAGCCCTCGGTCTTCATGGCGTAGGTGCCGTCGTGGCCGCAGCACTCCATGGTGGTGGAGGGCGTGACGCCGGGGATCTTGCGAATGAGGTCGCGTCCCTTGAAGCCGACAGCCTGGGCGCGAAGGTGGCAGGGGGCGTGGTAGCTGACGTCGCCGGGGGTGGACTTGAAGTCCTCGTTGAACCGCTCTTCCTTGCGGATCGACCACAGGAACTCCGCCGGGTCCATCACGGCGTCGGCGACAGAGGCTGCCTTCTCGCGATCGGCGTCGGCGACGAGTTCGGGGTACTCCTGGCGCAGCATCATCGAGCAGGTCGGGTTGATGGCGAGCACCTTCTTGCCAGCCTCGACATGAGGCAGCAGTTTGTCGAGGTTGGCGCTGGCCTTCTTCTGCATGGTGTCGAGATCGCCCGACTCCCATGCAGGCATGCCACAGCAGTTGAGACCGGCCTCACAGGTGATGTCGACCTGGTTGTGCTGCAGCACCTCGACGGTGTCTTTGCCGATCTCGGGTTCGTTGTGCTGGACGTAGCAGGTCTGGAACAGCACGGCCTCGCCATCGGCGGGGTTCTCGCTGATCAGGCCCTCGGCAGTCGCCCACTTCTCGAAGGTCTGGCGGGCGAAGCTGGGCAGTTCCTTTTCGGGATGGATCCCGAGTGTCTTTTCGAGGAACTGCCGGTGGATCTTGGAGCGCGAGTTGAGTGTGTTGGCGGCGCCGAGGCTGGCTCGTGCGGCCTTTGCGGTGCGGTCGGGATCGCCGAGCACCTTGTCGCGCAGGGTGACCTTGCCTCGCTCCTTGGTGCGCTGCGCCTTGTAGCGGTGCACCAACTTGGGGAAGTCGAGGAGGTACTCGTGCTCGTCGCGCACGGTGTACGGGCACTGGACCTCGCACAGCTTGCACTGGAAGCACTCGTCCATCACTTGGGCGGTCTCGGCCTCGGTGATCTTGCGGACGTCGCCGTCGTGGCGGTCGTCGATGAAGGAGAACAACGACGGGAAGCTGTCGCAGTACTTGAAGCACATGCGGCAGCCGTGACAGATCTCGAAGGTGCGCTCGATCTCCTTGGCGAGCGCACCTCCGTCCCAGTACACGGGTTCCGAAGGGTCATAGGACAGGCCGTCAGTGGGGGAGTAGGAGATGGGGCCGTCGCCCATGGGGGTTACCTCTCGGTCAGTCTGTTGGGTTCGTGCGTGGTCGACGCTCGATCAGGAGATCGAGTCGAGCATCTCCTCGAAGCGGCCGGCGTGGCTCTTCTCGGCCTTGGCGAGGGTCTCGAACCAGTCAGCGATCTCGTCGAAGCCCTCTTCGCGGGCGGTCTTGGCCATGCCCGGGTACATCTCGGTGTACTCGTGGGTCTCGCCGGCGACGGCGCTCTTGAGGTTGGCGACGGTGTCGCCCATGGGCTCGTCGGTGGCGGGGTCGCCGACCGGCTTCAGGTAGTCGAGGTGGCCGTGCGCGTGCCCGGTCTCGCCTTCGGCGGTCTCACGGAAGTTGCCGGCGACCTCGGGGTAGCCCTCGACGTCGGCAATCTTTGCGAAGTACAGGTAGCGGCGGTTGGCCTGAGACTCGCCGGCGAAGGCGGCCTTCAGGTTGCCGTGGGTCTCGGTGCCGTTCAGTTCGGGCATTGGGTTTCCTCACTCAAGAAGGGTTTGATCAACAGCGGTCGACCAGGCTTGGACGACCGTGGAGCACATTACCCGTGGTTTGGACTTTGTCCAAAGTCGGACACGATTTCTTTTGAGGACGTTCGGCTGCTAGGGTGCACGGCGTGCATCCGACCCTGCTTGAGCGCCTGCAACAGCAACGCGGCTACCGCCTCACGGCCCAGCGCCGCGTCGTGGCTCAAGTGCTCGAAGGCGAAAACCTGCACCTGACCGCCGACGAAGTGCTGAGTCAAGCCGAAGCGATGCTTCCGGAGATCTCCCGCGCCACCGTGTACTCGACACTCCAGCAGTTCGTCGACATGGGGCAGTTGCTCGAACTCAGCCTCGACGGCCGCAGCCGGCGCTACGACCCCAACATCGATCCGCCACACCATCACCTGATCTGCACCGAGTGCGACGGGGTCTTCGACGTCGCTCACAATGTGGCGGCGCCCGACGCCGGCGATGGACTCGAGATCGAGTCTGCGCAGATCATCTACCGCGGACGCTGCACCGACTGCGCCTGAGCGGCGCTTCGCTGCGACAACCGTTTCGGACGTAACGCCGAGAACCGGCAGCGTTCAGGACCGGCGAAGGGCGATCTGGCCGTCGCCGTCGACAGCACGGCCGATGACTGCGGCCGTGTGCCCGTCGGCGGCCAGGCCGGCGACGACATCGTGGGCGGCATCAGGATCGACCCCGAAGACGAGGCCACCCGATGTCTGGGCGTCGGCGAGGATCGTCACATCGAGATCATCGACACCGGCGCCGATGTCGAGCCACTCCTCGATCCAGGCCAGGTTCCGGCCGGTGCCGCCGGGCACCACGCCGTCGGCCGCCAGTTCGGTAGCACCTACGATCACGGGGACGTCGTCGACGACGATCTCAAGGCCGACCCCGGATTCCTGCGCCATCCGGCCGGCATGGCCGAGCAGACCGAAGCCGGTGACATCGGTGGCCCCTGAAGCCCCAGCCGCAACCGCTGCGGCGGCGCCGGCGGCGTTGGTGGTGGTCATGAAAGTGATGGCGGCCTGCATCGTGGCGGCGTCGACGACATCGCGCTTTTGCGCGGTGGTGATGATGCCGATGCCGAGCGGCTTGGTGAGAACGAGCGACTGGCCGGCCCGGAGGCCGGCGTTGGTGAGCATCTTGTCGGGATGGACGTCGCCCACGACCGCCATGCCGTACTTGGGTTCGGGGTCGTCGACCGTGTGCCCACCCGCGACGACAAAGCCGCACTCGTGCGCAATGTCCTGGCCTCCGAGCAGCACGTCGCCGAGGAGGTCGTTCGAGAGTTTCTCGGTGTTCCAGCACACGAGGTTGAGTCCGAGCAGCGGAGTGCCACCCATCGCGTAGATATCGCTGACGGCATTCGCGGCAGCAACCCGACCCCAGTCGCGCGCATCGTCGACCACCGGCGTGATGAAGTCGGCGGTGACGACGAGAGCGCGTTCGTCAGAGAGGCGGTAGACCGCAGCATCGTCGCCGCTGGCCGCCCCGACGAGCAGGTTCGGTGAATCAGGTGGAGTGAGACGGCGCACGACCTGCGCCAGTTCGCCGGGGGCGAGCTTGCAGCCTCAACCAGCGCCGTGGCTGAACTCCGTCAGTCGTCGTGTCATGTCACCTCCTCGACCGTGTGTCGGGTGGGAGCCGGAGGCCGGCGCCGCATTCCTCGTACCCGCACCCTACGTCGTAGGGTCTTGCTCATGACCGACACCGTCGATCCTCGCCTGCAAACCCGTGCAACCGAACTCTTCGGCGTTCGATTCCCGATCGTTCAGACCGGCATGGGTTGGGTCGCCGGCGCATCACTCGTCAGCGGCACCGCCAACGCGGGCGGACTCGGCATCCTCGCCGCCGCCACCATGACCTTCGACGAGATGGTCGAAGCGATCGACGAGGTGCACGAGCGCACGGACAAGCCCTTCGGCGTGAACCTTCGAACCGATGCGGTCGACATCGAACAGCGGGTCGATCATCTGATCTCCGCAGAGGTCAAGGTTGCGTCGTTCGCCCAGGCACCGCGACCCGACATGGTCGCCAAGCTCAAAGAGGCAGGCCTCGTTGTCATGCCGACGGTCGGCGCCCGCCGCCACGCCGAAAAGGTCGCCGAATGGGGCGTCGACGCTGTGCTGTGCCAGGGCGGCGAAGGGGGCGGGCATACCGGCTCGGTGCCGACGTCGCTGTTGTTGCCGCAGGTGATTGATGCCGTCGACATTCCCGTGATCGCTGCCGGTGGCTTCCATGATGGCCGAGGTCTCGCCGCCGCCCTCGCGTGGGGCGCCGACGGCATCGCCATGGGCACGCGTTTCCTGCTCACCGCCGACTCCAAAGTCCCCGAGGAGGTCAAGCAGGCGTATCTCGCCACGCCGGTGACCGGCACGGTTGTCTCCACCGCCATCGACGGTGCGCCCCAGCGGGTGATCCGCACCGACATGGTCGATTCGCTCGAAAAGGCCGGCCTCACCCGCTTCCCGAAGGCGGCGCTGAATGCCTTGCGCTTCCGGAAGATGACCGCCACCTCGCTCGGCGACCTGCTCCGTGAAGGTCTGGCCATGAAGAAGAACCAGGATCTCTCCTGGGCACAGCTCGCCATGGCGGCCAACGCTCCGATGCTGACCAAGGCCACGATGGTCGACGGCGAGATCGGAGTCGGCATCCTCCCGACCGGCCAGTGCGTCGGCGTGGTCGACGATCTTCCGACGTGCGACGAATTGATTCAGCGCATCGTCGCCGAGGCGGTCGAGGCAATGAACCGCCTTGCGCCCGCCACTTCCTCCTAGACTGCGCCCGTTCGCCAGCAGCGAATTCCGGTGAAATCCCGGAACTGTCCCGCAACGGTAAAGCCACCCTCTCGGGGGTGGACGAGTCCGGTCGCCTGACGGTGAACGTCAACGAACCAACCCTCGAGGAAGGGGAGGCTCGTGCGAGAGGGGGCTCCTGAGAGGGTGGTTCGCTGTCGCTCGTGCCCGACCAGCTCGAGCCACAGGAGGAAACCACCATGACGATGCGCTCGAAGCTCATCGCTCTTCTGGCTGTGCTCGCGTTGTTCGCTGCTGCCTGCGGCGATGATGACAGCGACACCGCCACCGAGGTCGACGCGACGTCGACGTCGGCACCCGCCGACGCCGACGACCACGACCACGAAGCTGACGAAGACCACGATCACGAGTCCGAGGGCGCCATGGCCGGCGACGATGCAGCTCCCACACGTCCGGAACGCATCGTCTCGATCGATCCGTCCGGTACCGAGATCATCTACGCCATCGGCGCAGGCGATCGCGTTCTTGCCGTCGACGCCTACTCGTACTTCCCCGAGGGCACCCCGGTGACCGACCTTTCCGGTTGGCAACCCAACCTCGAGGCGATCTTGGCCTTCGAGCCGGATCTCGTCGTCATGGGCTCCAACAGCGACATCGAAGCAGGCCTCGAGGCCGCCGGTGTGGCTGTCGCCCTGAGCAACGCTCCCATGTCGTTCGACGACGTCTACAGCCAGATCGAGGCCATCGGCGCCGCCACCGGAAACATCGGTGAGGCCGCCAAACTCGTGCTCCAGATGCAGACCGAGATTGGTGAGCTGACGGCCAACGCCCCCGACGCCTCGGGCCTGAGCTACTTCCACGAGCTCGACAACACCCTGTACAGCGTGACCTCGTCGACCTTCATCGGCGCCGTGTATGCCCTGTTCGGTCTTGAGAATGTCGCCGACCCGGCCGACGCCGACGGTGCGGCGTTCGGCTATCCGCAGCTCAGCGACGAGTACCTCGTCGACGCTGATCCGGACATCATCTTCCTGGCCGACACCATCTGCTGCGGCCAGAGTGCCGAGACCGTTGCCGAGCGCGCCGGCTGGGACCAGCTCTCGGCCGTCCAGAACGGCACCGTCATCGAACTCAACGACGACATCGTGTCGCGCTGGGGACCACGCCTCGTCGACTTCATCGAAGCAATCGCTCTGGCCGTCGAGTCGGCGACCGTCCCGGCCTGATCCCGACCTGGCCCCAGACCATGACCGATACAAGCGCCGCTGGGACCGGAGCAGAGCCACTGCGGGTGGCTCGCCTCCGGCCTGGCGCGCTCGTGGCCGGACTCGTCGCCGTCCTCGGCGCAATGGTCATCGGGATGGCTCTGGGGCCAGTCGACATCGCCCCGAAACTGATCGTCTACGAACTGCTGGACGACCTGCCGCTCATCGAACTCGACTCTGGGCTGTCGGCCCAGCGGGTCGCCATCATCGAACAGATCCGGTTGCCCCGCGTGGTGCTCGGCTTTCTCGTCGGTGCGACCTTGTCCGTGAGCGGCGCCGCGTATCAGGGAGCGTTCCGCAATCCGCTCGCCGATCCGTACCTGCTCGGCATCGCCGCAGGCGCCGGTCTCGGTGCCACAGTGGCGATCACCCAGGACTGGGGTGACGGGGGCGGCTTCACCGATCCGGTCCCGCTGGCGGCCTTCGCTGGGGCACTGCTTGCCGTGGTGTTGTCGTACACCGCAGGACACGTCGGCGGCCGGTCCACGGCATCCCTCATTCTCGCCGGCGTTGCCGTTGCAAGCTTCCTGACTGCGGCGCAGACCTATGTGCTGCAGGCCAACTCCGACGCATTCCGGGAGGTCTACGCCTGGATCCTCGGTCGGATCGCAACGAGCGGCTGGTCCGAGGTGGTGCTGATGGTGCCGTACTTCCTGCTTGCTGCCGGCATCGTCTTCCGCTACCGGCGGGCCCTCGACGTGCTTGCTGTCGGTGACGAAGAAGCACAGGCGCTCGGCCTCGAGCCGCGCAAGATCCGCATGATCGTCGTGCTCGCCGCGTCGCTCGGAGCAGCGGCTGCCGTCTCGGTCAGCGGCCTGATCGGCTTCGTGGGCATCATCGTTCCGCATGCCGTGCGGTTGGCCTTCGGCGCCAGCCACCGCGTGCTGATCCCGCTGTCGCTGCTGTTCGGTGGAGCGTTCATGGTCTTGGCCGACCTCGTCGCCCGAACGATCGTCGAACCCGCCGAACTGCCAATCGGCGTCGTCACCGCCTTCCTCGGCGCCCCGTTCTTCGTGTTGGTGCTGCGCACGAGTCGGAGGTCGGTGTGGTGAGCATCATCTCGATCTCCGGCCTCACGGTCGATCTCGGAAACCAGCGAATCCTGGACGGCGTCGACCTCAACATTGACGCAGGCGAGTGGATCACCATCATCGGACCCAACGGAGCCGGCAAGACCACGATGCTCCGCTCGCTCCTCGGCACGGTGGAGCACGCCGGCACGATTGAGCTCGACGGCACACGGCCGACAAAGCCGATCGAGCGGGCCCGTCGTCTCGCCTACGTGCCCCAAAGCCCGGTGATCCCCGGCGGGATGCTCGTCGGGGATTATGTGCTGCTCGGGCGCACACCGCATCGGGGCGTCTTCGGCCGTGATTCCGACACGGACTGCAACATTGCAATGGACGTCCTCACACGACTCGACCTTGCCGACTTCACGATGCGCGAGGTCGGCTCACTTTCGGGCGGCGAACGTCAACGGGTCGTGTTGGCGCGTGCGCTTGCCCAGCAGGCCGACATCGTGCTGCTTGACGAACCGACAACGGCGCTCGACCTCGGCCACCAGCAAGACGTCCTCGACCTCGTCGAATCGTTACGGCGCGATCGAGGTCTCACGGTCGTCGCCACACTGCACGACCTCACCCTCGCAGCCCGATACGGCGACCGCATCGCAGTGTTGTCGGGTGGGCGTATCGTCGAGACCGGGCCGCCGTCGGCAGTGCTCACCGCCGCCACGATCGCCGAACACTTCGGCGCCACCGTTCGCATCATCGACGATCCCGACGGGCCGGTGATCGTTCCCACCACAGGAGGACCTTCATGACCGAAGAACGTGCGTCCAACGCCACACCGAACGACGCGCCGCCAGAGGAGGACCCCCGCCCCGACGGTCTCCGATCGGCCAAGAGCCTGCTCCTGGTCAACACCGGAGACGGCAAGGGAAAGTCGTCGGCTGCGTTCGGCGTTGCCATGCGCGCCCGCGCCCGAGACTGGCCCGTCGCCGTTATCCAATTCCTGAAGAGCGACGACTGGGTCACCGGCGAGCAATTGATGGCCGAACCGCTCGGCATCGACTTTCAGTCGCTCGGCGACGGCTTCACCTGGGATTCCGCCGACCTCACCAAGGACGAGGCCGAGGCGAGGGAGGCCTGGCGTCAAGGGAAGGAAGTCGTCGAGGCAGGAGAACATCGTCTCGTCGTCTTTGACGAGATCACCTATCCCCTCAACTGGGGATGGATCGACTCGGCCGAGGTCGAGGCGACCTTCCGCGACC
Organism: Acidimicrobiales bacterium; assembly: GCA_022425325.1. GTDB lineage: Bacteria > Actinomycetota > Acidimicrobiia > Acidimicrobiales > Aldehydirespiratoraceae > UBA11606. The sequence goes on from JAKMFW010000011.1 coordinate 15,745, forward strand.
GCCCCGAACGGGTCTCCATCGTGGCCACAGGCCGTGACGCGCCGGCGTGGCTCATCGACCTTGCCGACACCGTCACGGTGATGGAAAACCGCAAGCACGCCTACGAGCAGGGCATCGCCGCCAAGAAGGGCATCGATTACTAGTGCGCTGGAGCGGCTCGTGATCCTTTTCATCACCGGTGGCGCCCGGTCGGGCAAGTCGACCGCAGCGGTCGAGGCAGCCCGCCACTGCGGCCGAGCAGTCGTCTTCGTTGCGACCGCAACCGCAGGCGACGACGAGATGGCGGAGCGCATCGCCCGCCACCAGAACGAACGTCCCGACGAATGGACGACCGTCGAGGCGCCGTGCGCGCTCGCAGAGGCCATCACGGACGCCGACCCGGAGGCGTGCGTCATCGTCGACTGCCTGTCCCTGTGGGTGGCCAATGCGTTGATGACGGATGAGACGCTCAGCGTCGAGTCGCTCGACCTGAGACTCGACGCTGTTGTCAACGCCGCTGGCGGGCGACCTGGCCCGACGATCGTCGTGTCCAACGAAGTCGGTTCCGGCATCGTCCCCGACAATCTGCTCGGCCGTACCTTCCGCGACCTCCTCGGACGCGCAAACCAGCGGTTCGCTGTAGTGGCTGATCGGGCTGTGCTCTCGGTATCCGGTCGTCTCGTCGAACTCGGTACCCCTTCGGAGACGCTTCGTGTCTGATTCCGCCCTCGCCCGTCTTCTCGAGCACCTCCCCGGCCCCGACACGGTGTCTCGGGCCGCTGTGGCCGAGCGGGCAGCGGCGACCCTCCGCCCGGCGGGGGCCTTCGGGCGGCTCGACGCCGTCGCCTCGTGGCTCGCAGCCTGGCAATGGTCGACCACACCGAAGGTCGAGAAGCCTGCCGTGGTCGTGTTCGGTGCTGATCATGGCGTCACCGCCGAGGGCGTCAGCGCGTACCCGAGCGAGGTAACCCAGGCGATGGTCGCCGCGATGGATCAGGGTGTCGCCACGGTGACGGCGCTCGCCCGGCAGGTCGGTGCGGCGTTCTCGTTCCACGACGCCGGCGTCGGTCGTCCGACAGGCAACATCCGTGTCGAGGACGCCATGAGTCCCGATGAGTTCGATGACGCGGTGAAGGTCGGGGTCGACGCGGTCGAGAACATCGACGCCGACCTGCTCGTCTTCGGCGAGGTCGGTATCGGCAACACCACCCCCGCTGCGGCGGTGACTGCGGCCGTGCTCGGAGGGCGCCCCGGTGATTGGGTCGGCCCCGGGACAGGCGTGCAGGGCGAGGCACTCGCCAGCAAACGCCGAGTCGTCGAAGCCGCCGTCGCACGAGTCGGTGATGTCGCCCCACTCGAGGCACTCCGGCGACTCGGTGGCCGCGAGCTGGCAGCGATGGCCGGCGCAACCGTGGCGGCCCGCCATCGCGGGATCCCGGTGCTGCTCGACGGTTTCATCGCCACCGCGGCGGTCGTCCCTCTGCATCTCGCGTGCCCCGGAGCGCTCGACCATGTGTGGGCCGGGCACGGATCCGCTGAACCCGGACACGAGCGGCAACTCGACGCGATCGGGAAGGAACCGCTGCTCACGCTCGATCTTCGTCTCGGTGAGGGGAGCGGTGCGGTGATCGCGATCCCGATCGTCCAGGTGGCCTGTGCGGCGGTCGTTGAGGTTGCCACCTTCGAGGAGTTCGGACTCGCATGAGCTTCCGGCACGCCTGGGCGTTCCTGACCCGCCTGCCGGGCGGTGCCCATCCGGCCGACGAGCGAGGGCTTGGCATGAGCGTCCCGTGGTTCCCGGTCGTCGGCGCAGTGATCGGGCTCATGATCGGGATGGTCTGGCTCGGGCTGAACGAACTCGTGTCGCCGCTCACGTCGGCGACGATCGCCGTGATGGTCGGTGTCATGATCACCGGGGCGTTCCACGAGGACGGCTTGGCCGATACCGCCGACTCGCTCGGCGGCTACACGCCCGAACGTCGTCTGGAAATCATGAAGGACTCGCGGGTCGGGACCTTCGGGGTGCTGGCGCTCGTCTTCTCTGTCCTGGTTCGCGTGGTTGCGCTCGCTGCGCTCGACCCGGTCGAGGGTGTGGTCGCCCTCGTGATGGCGCACGCAGTGGGTCGCAGCATCGCCACGATCGTGATGGCGTCCAGCCCTGCTGCCTCGTCGACCGGCCTCGGCCAGAGCTACACCGCACACCTGCCCAAGCCGGCGGTGTGGGCGATCAGCGCCGTAATCGCCGGCTGCAGCGTCGTGGGTGGTCCGGCCGGGGTCGTCGGCTACGGCCTCGCTCTGGTTGGCGCCCTGCTCATCGTCGCTCTCGCTCGACGTGCTTACGGCGGCACGACCGGTGACGTGCTCGGCGCGATCGAACAGGTCGGGGAGATGGCGGTGCTCTCTGCGGCAGCTCGTCTCGTCGCCGAGCACGGGTGGCAGTGGGGGTGATGCTCCGGCTCGTCCGCCACGGGGAGACGGACTGGTCGGCGGAGCGCCGCTACACCGGACGCACCGATGTCGGCCTCAACGACGTCGGTCGGCGTCAGGCCGCCGCGCTGTCGGAGATCGCCACCGGCCCGTACGAGTCGGTCTGGTGTTCTGATCTGGGACGCTGTGTGGAGACCGCCAGGCTGATGGGCGCCGAGGCGACGCCCACGGCCGAACTGCGTGAGTTCGACTTCGGTGAGATCGAGGGCCGACAGTGGGCGGACCTCGATGGGGCGACCCAGCAGGGGTTGCTCGATTTCGACGGCTTCGTGGCACCGGGTGGCGAATCCGTCGCCGCCTTCGGTCTGCGGATCGACCGGTTCGTCGACGGGCTAGCCGACGGTCATCACCTATTGATCGTGCACGGTGGCGTGGTTCGACATCTGCTGCGGCGTATCGGTGCCGACGCTGACGTCCGTCCCGGCACGTGGCGTGACGTGGAGCTGGGTCAGTCGAATTCGTAGGGCGCGGCGTCGTCGACCCAGACGCCCGCCTCGCGTTCGAGCCACGGCTCCGACGACGGAGGCTCGGCCCACACCTCGACGTGGGCGGCTCCGGTTCGCCGCCAGCGGCTCGGGGAACCGGCTGGCTCGAGCACGAGGTAGTCGCCGGTGACGGTTCGACCCGTGCGGCCGACGCCGTCGACCGGGTGCTCGAGCTTCACGACGGTGGTCGCCTCGTGGAGTTGGCCGGGAACGATGTCGCACACGATTCCGGTCACCGAGTCTGTGCCGAGCCAGGCTGCGTCCGGCCCCAGCCCGATGCGCACGGTCAACCCAATTGCAGGTACGAACGCCTTCGGCGGGGTTGCGCCGAACGGCTGGTTCTGGGCGCCCGGCATGTTCTCGAACGAGTCGATGTAGCCACCGCGGGTGCCGCCCGCAGGTCCACCGGACTCGTGCAGCCGTCGATCAGGTTCGTCATCGGTCCGAGAACGCCGCCAGGGGGGAGTGGGGGCCATCCGCGAACGGTAGCGAGCCGATGCGCGCTCGGCCTCGTCGGGTCAGCCGCCGCTGACGAGCTGTTCGGCGCCCTTCGGCATCGCAACCTCGTCGTCTCGGTTGTCGAGCCAACCCTCGGGCAGATGAACGTCCTTGGGCGAGCCGGAGTGACCGCGCACCATCCTCATGCCTCCGTCCGGGAACGGGGTCTCCCGGTCGAGTGATCCGATCATCTCGCGCATCTCCTCGAGGGAATCGACCCGGTTGAGACGCGCCCGCATCTCGCCGCCGGCCGGGAAGCCCTTCAGGTACCAGCCGGTGTGCTTGCGGAAGTCGCGGATGCCGTGCTCTTCGCCCATCCACGCGCAGAGGAGTTCGGCGTGTTCGACCATGCCATCGAGCACCTCGCCCAGGTTGGGGCGGGGTGGAACGGGCCGCTGGTCGAAGACGGCAGCGAGATCACCGAAGAGCCATGGTCGGCCGAGGCAGCCACGGCCGACCACCACACCGTCGCAACCGGTGGTGCGCATCATGCGCAACGCATCGTCGGCTTCCCAGATGTCGCCATTGCCGAAGACGGGGATCGACGTGACGGCGTTCTTGAGTTCCGTGATGCGACGCCAGTCGGCGTGCCCCGAGTAGAGCTGGTTCGCCGTGCGCGCGTGCAGCGCGACGGCGTTGACGCCCTCATCCTCCGCGATGCGGCCGGCGTCGAGGAACGTGATCGCGTCGTCGTCGATACCGACTCGGAACTTGACCGTGACCGGCACATCGCCGGCGTTCTTCACGGCGGCGCGCACGATCTTGCGGTAGTGCTCACGCTTCCAGGGGAGCGCGGCACCGCCACCGTGGCGGGTGACTTTCTTCATCGGGCAACCGAAGTTCATGTCGATGTGGTCGACCGGAATGCCATCGACCAGGCCGTCGACCAGAAGACGGGTGGCCTCGCCGATGGAATACGGGTCGGTGCCGTAGAGCTGGATCGAACGGGGCGACTCGTCGGGGGCGAAGGCGGCGAGCTCGAGACTCTTGCGATGCCCTTCGACCAACGCACGCGCCGTGATCATCTGGTTGACATAGATACCGGCGCCGTAGCGGCGACACAGGGTGCGGAACGGCGCATTGGTGACCCCCGCCATCGGAGCCAGCACGACAGGAGGCCACACCTCGATCGGGCCGATCGACGGCGCGGTGAACTCGCCCGGACGAGCGGGCGGCTCCGGATCAGGAGCCGGCAGGGGAGCGGCGTCGATGTCGGCCATCGCTGCTCAGGCTAGAGGGGCGGGTTCGTGGTGTGGTTCTGAGCCGCCCGACGATCGCCAGGCGGCTTCGCTGTGCTGGGCGATGAGGTCGAGCAGGATGTCCACGTCGTCGTGGGTCACCGCCGGGTTCATGAAGATCAGACGGAAGCAGTTGATCCCGTGGACCGGTTGGTAGCCGATCAACGCTGAACCCTCGGCCTGCATCGCCGCCTTGGCCGCCGGGGCGACTGTCTGAAGCGCTGCGTGTTGAGCGGGCTCGAGCGACGCGAGATCGAACGGGCGGAGTTCGGGCGGGACCCAGGTCAGGCAGACGTTGGTGAAGTCGCCGGCGACGATGGATGCCACGTCGTCGCGCTCGGCCACGCGGCGTCGCGCGTGGTCGGCGAGCGCCACGGCATGGTCGACCCTTGCCGCCATACCGATGTCGCCGCGTGACTTCCATGTGAGCCATGCCTTGAGCGCGTCGACCCGACGACCGCACTGCAGGCTCCGGTCGCCTGCATCGAGATCGGCGTTCGCCTTGTCGGGTTGAAAGAGGTAGTCGGCGCCGGTGGCAAAGGTCGTGAGCAGTCGCTCCGGCTCGCGCACGAGCAGGGCGGTGCATTGCTGGGTGAGCCCGGCCATCTTGTGCAGGTTCCACACCACAGAGTCGGCGCGCTCGATACCGGAGAGCCGTCGGCGTTGCGTGGGAGAGAGAAGCGCGGCGCCCCCGTAGGCGGCGTCGACGTGAAGCCAGATGTCGTGCTCCTCGCAGCGGTCGGCGATCGCGTCGATGGGATCGAACGCAGCGGTCACGGTGGTACCCGCCGTGGCGATCACCGCGAGCACCTCGGGCCCGTCGGTGAGACACTCATCGAGTGCGTCGACATCCATGACGCCTGCGGCATCGGTCGGCACCGACACCACCGATGCTCGACCGAGTCCCATGACCGCGGCGATCTTCTCGGCGGCGTAGTGCCCCGAATCACTGACCAGGATCCGAAGTCGCCGCCCGTCGGAACCTGCCGAGACGAGATCGGGCTGAAGCCGGTGACGGGCGAGCTGGAGCGCATGCAGCTGCGCGAGCGACGCCCCCGCGCACATGAGGCCGGCGGGGTGGTCGCCGGATTCGGGAAAGCCGACCAGCCGCGCCATCTTCGCGAGGAGCGCCCGCTCGATCATTGTGAAGACCGGCGCGACCTCGAAGGTGGCGTTCGTCGTGTTGAGCGCAGCCCCGAGCCAGTCGCCCACAACGCCGAGCGGATCGGCCCCCGCGTAGTTCTGATTCAAGAAGTAGGGATGATTGGTCTGAACGGAGCGCCGCACCACCAGGTTGGCCGCCTCGACGAGATCGGCCGGCTCGGCCGGCGACTCGTCGTCGGTGAGCTCCAGACCGATCGTGCGGGCGAAGTCGGCGGCCAAGTCGGCGGGGCCGGCCCACCGGACGACGTGCTCGTCGCGGCCGGGCGGGCGGGTGACGTGGCGGAGGGCCCGGGCGGCGATCGCCTCGACCGGATCGATCGGCGCAGGCGAACGAAAATCCAGGAGATCGAGACCATGAGCGGCGAAGAGTCGGTCGACGAGGGCGAGCGAAAGACCGATGACCCCGTTCGCACTTCCCTCGATGCGGTCGGCGAACAGGCCCGCCGCGCCCTGGAGTCCGTAGGCGCCCGCCTTGTCGTCGGCATCGCCAGAGTCGACGTACCACGCGAGCCGCTTCTCGCTGATCTCACCGACCACCACCTCCGTGACATCCACGGCGCTGTGCACGACGGCATCGCCATCGGTGCCGACAAGGGCAACGGCGATACCGGTGAGCACCTGATGGGGTCGGGCGGCGAGGGACCGCAGCATCGCTCGGGCCTCGTCACGATCCGCGGGTTTGCCGAGGATCACCCCGTCGAGGGCGACGGTCGTATCGGCAGCGAGCACGACACGGGTGGGACTGAGCGCAGCCGTGGCTTTCGCGCGCGCCAGCCGTTCGACATAGTCGCTCGCCGACTCACCGTTCAAGGGTGTCTCGTCGACGGCAGCGGGCTCGACGCGCGGGTGCACCCCGACTCTGCTCAAGAGCTCTCGTCGACGGGGCGAGCCTGACGCCAGGATCAGTTTGAGGTCGGCCACCCGGGAAGTCTGGCACGGCCCTCGGAGCGCGCCACCAGCGCTCCGGCCGGGGCGCCTAGCCTCTGGGAATCGACACGCCGGAGACACCCCCTTCTGACCCGAACGTCCCTCCTTCGGACGTCGAGGTCGGCGAGCTGCCCGAGGAGCTGCCGCCGCCGACCGCCGAGGAGATCCGGCCAGACAGTTTCGTCATCGCCACCGGGTTCTTCCGGGCTGGCACCGATCCCATCCGGCTCCCTCGAGCCGTCGACGGGCCCGCCTACACGCCCGAAGAGGCCGAGGTAGCGGCGCGTCAGTTCTTCGAGGCGTTGGCGTCCGGACGGGAACTCGAACACGATCATCCCGACCCGGTCGAGTTCGCCCGAGCCAACGGCTTGATGGTCCTTTTCAACGCAGGTGTCAGGGCGGTCTTCGAGAGCCACCTCGAACGGATGCCGACCGATATCGAGGCACGGTGGCGCGACCTGATGGCCGGTGGAGCTCGATCCGAGGCCTTCGGTCCCCTCACGTTGCAGGAGCGCCTCGACGAACGTCAGGTCGAGACAGCGCTGGTGGCCGGTCGACGCCAGCGGATCGTGAATCTGTTCGTCACGTTGGTTCTGATCGTCGGTGTCGCCGTCGGTGCTTCGTGGGGGTGGCAGGAGTTCGGACCCGGCGAGGACCGCACTCGCGGTGCGCTGCAGTTCGCCGACACCGACGAGCCCGCCGACGTCGCCGCCGTCGAGGGCGGGCCACCTGTCGCCGAGCCCGCCCTCAGCACGGCGCTCAGCGATCCGGTCTCGGTGCTTGCCGGCGACGGTCCTGTTGCCGATCGGGTGACGTCGGCGCCATTCGTGCGGTTCTCGTACCCGCCGGGCTCAATCGGCGCCTCGCTCTTCCAGTATGCGAACTCGGGGCATGTCGCCCTCGTCGGCCCCGCCGGGTTCACCGACGACGCATGCCTGCGAGTCAGTGTCGTCACCGAGGAACTTCGTCCGCTCGACACCGTGACCCACGGACCGTGTGTCGAGACGATCGGCCGCGATGCCACGGTCGGCTGCATCGGTGACACGGCGATCCTCTTGGCGCTCGACATCCCGACCGGTGAGGTGGCGTTGCCCGAAGGCGGCACCGGTTTCGCTGATGCGATCCGCCTCCAGCTCGTCGCCGATGGTGCCCCCGACTACGAGGTGCTCACCGTGCGGGGCACGATCGAGGTGGATCCCGACAGCGACATCGTGATCCCTCGCTTTGGAGGCCAGATCGGGGAGACGATCATGTTCGACACCGGCGCTGGCCGGTCGGGCACGTGCAACCTCACCGGCGACTTCCCTCGTCGGCCCTGATCCCATGTGTGGGCGTTACGTCTCCGCCACGCCTCCCGATCAGCTCGCCCGTTTTTTCGGTACGGAGTCGCTCATGGGAATGCCCGGCGACCCGGACGAGCGGTATGTCGGCAACTACAACGTTGCGCCGACGCAGGGTGTCTTCACCGTCTACGAGTCGTCCGGTGAACGCCTTCTCGATCGGTTCCACTGGGGCCTGGTGCCGTTCTGGGCCAAGGATCCCTCGATCGGGTCGAAGATGATCAACGCCCGCGCCGAGACGCTGGCGGAGAAAACGTCGTTCAAGCGGCCGTTCGCCACGAAGCGCTGCATCATCCCCGCCGACGGCTTCTACGAGTGGAAGACGGTCGACGGGCACAAGCGCAAGCAGCCGATGTTCCTGGCCACGATCGACGGCTCACCATTCGCCTTCGCCGGACTGTGGGAGGTCTGGAGCAAGGATGGCGATGTCGACGCCACCGGTGAACCACGTCGACTCTTCAGCTGCACCATCGTCACGTGCGAGCCCAACGCCACGATTGCGGACGTGCACGATCGCATGCCGGTGATGTTGCCTCCGGATGCCTGGGACACCTGGCTCGATCGCGACAATCGCGACCTCGAGGCGCTCCAGGACCTTCTCGTGCCTGCGCCATCGGGTCTCATCCGGATGCATCCTGTGTCGACCGAGGTCAACAATGTCCGCAACAACGGCCCCCACCTCGTCGACGAGGTCGAGCCGGTCACCGGCGGATGAGGCTCAGCTGCCGAGCGCTGACGAAAGTTGCTGGTGGAACTCGTCGAGGGCGGCTTGATCGGGGTCGGTGTCGGCGTTGGTGAAGTCGAGGTCGCCCATGCCATTGATCGGCACGACATGGACGTGCACGTGGGGCACCTCGAACCCGGCGATCATGAGCCCGACCCGGGCGGGGTCGAGGAGTGTCTTCTGCGCCTGACCGATGCGGTGGGCGACGGTCATGAGGTGGGCAGCGGTGGCGGCGTCGAGATCGGTCCACTGGTCGACCTCGACACGGGGCACGACAAGGACGTGGCCGTGAGCAAGGGGACGCACGTCGAGGAAGGCGACACAGACGTCGTCGGTCCAGACGAAGCGAGCCGGGATCTCGCCGGCGATGATGCGGGTGAAGATGGAAGGCACGCCGGGATCGTAGGCTGCGGGCCGTGAGCGAGGAAGCCGCCGGCGCGCCGCCGGAACGAGAGCGTCAGCTGGGAATCTTCGAGGACAAGATCCTCACCGTCCCGAACATGATCTCGCTGGCTCGCCTCGCCTGTGTTCCCGTGTTCCTTTGGCTCCTGTTCGCACGGGACGATCTGTGGGCTGCGGCATGGCTGTGGGGAGGCATCGGCGCCACCGACTGGGTCGACGGGTGGTGGGCCCGCAAGTTCGACGTCATCAGCGAGTTCGGCAAGTTCGTCGACCCGCTCACCGACCGGGTTGCGCTCATCGTGCCGATCCTCGCCATCGCCATCGAGGGCGCCGTGCCCTGGTGGCTCGTGATCGTCACGCTGGCCCGAGAGGGGCTTGTTGCGCTCGCCGGCCTTGCGCTCAGCGCGATGGGCGGCCGCCGAATCGACGTCACCTGGTGGGGAAAGGTGGCGACCTTCGGCCTGTACTTCGCCTTCCCCTTCCTGCTTGCTGGTGCGAGCGACCACAGCACGGCCGCAGGGTTCGAGATTGCCGGTTGGGTCGTCGTCGTGCCGTCGCTCATGTACAGCTATCTGTCCGCAGCGCAGTACATCCCGCTCGCCCGGGTCGCCTTGCGCGAGGGGCGCCTCGACAGGCAGATGGGTTGAGCGTTGCGGCCACCATCGCGGCCTGCGCGTGCGTTAGGTTCGCGGCATGAACGTTCCTGACGGACTCCGCTATTCCAAGGACCACGAATGGGTTCGTGTCGAGGGTGATGTCGCCACCGTCGGCATCACCGATTACGCCCAGGACGCGCTCGGCGACGTCGTGTACGTCGACCCGCCGATGGTCGGCAGCGCCCTCAACGCCGGCGATTCCTTCGGTGAGGTGGAGTCGACTAAGTCGGTGTCGGAGCTGTACGCGCCGATCAGCGGCACGGTCGCCTCGACCAACGACGAACTCGAAACCGAGCCCGAGAAGCTCAACGCCGACCCGTACGGAGAGGGGTGGATCTGCACCGTCTCGATGTCCGATGCGGGCGAACTCGACGCCCTGATGGATGCCGAGGCCTACCAGGCCTTCATCGCCGGCTGATCATGCCCGGGATCATTTGCCCGAGCTGCGGGCTCGAAAACCAGATCGGATCCAACTTCTGCTCGTCGTGCGGTACCGATCTGCGTCACGACGACATCACGTCCGAGACACCGGCGATCTCGGTCGACAACGACCTCGATGCCATCGACCGGTCGGCGTTCGGCCCGCACGAGGGGCTGTTCGTGGTCACCCAGGGACCGAAGTCCGGTGCTCGCTATGCCCTCGACGGCGACACCGTCACCCTCGGGCGTCATCCCGAGTCCGACATCTTCCTCGACGACATCACCGTCTCGCGACGCCACGCCGAAGTGCGGCGCGACGGTGTCCGGTACCGGGTACGCGACGTCGGCTCACTCAACGGCACCTACATCAACCGTGACCGCGTCGACGAGCAGGAGCTCCACGAGGGCGACGAGCTCCAAGTCGGCAAATTCAAGCTCGTGTTCGTGTTCGGCACGGGCGAGATCTGAGCGCCGGATCGGAGAAGAACGGCCATGACCGACGGCCCCTATCACTCGATCGGCGAGGTGCTCTCCCTGCTCAAGGAAGAGCACGAGGACCTCACGATCTCGAAGATCCGCTTCCTGGAGAGCCAGGGTCTGATCGAGCCCGAGCGGACCCCGTCGGGCTACCGCAGGTTCTACGACACCGACATCGATCGGCTCCGCTGGATCCTTTCCCAACAGCGGGACAACTTCATGCCCCTCAAGGTGATCAAGCGTCACCTCGAGACAGAGGGCTTCGATCCTGCGGCGGAGATCGGGGAGCGCCCGATGCCCGAGTTGCTGCCGGAACCCTCGCTCTTCTCCGAGCGCGAGATGAGCGGGTCGCTCGAGGCGGCCGAGGCCGAGCGAACCGCGGCAGAGGCGGCGGTCGAGCCCGAACCGGCCGCTTCGCAGGCCGCCGCAGGGGCCGTCGCCGCGATCGGATCGGTGAGTCTGACGGCCGGCGAGCTCGCCGAGGCGAGCGGCACCGACCTCGGGTTCGTCGGTGAATTGGAGAAGCTTGGCCTGATCGCCCCAGTGAGCATCGCCGATCGAGCGGTGTTCGACGACGAGGCCCTGCTCGTTGCCAAGGCGGCCGCTGCGATGGTCGAGCGTGGCATGGAGGTCCGTCACCTCCGTATGTACAAGGTGGCTGCTGATCGCGAAGCGGGCATCCTCGCCCAGCTCCGGGCTGCGGCGTTGGCCAAGGGTGGCTCGTCTGCCGCAGCCGCTCGTGACGACCTCGCCGATCTGGTCTCGCATGGCGACGTGATCCGTCGGTCGCTGCTGCGCCGCGAGTTTGGGCTCTCGCTCGGCGGCTGATCGTGGCCCACACCCCGGAGATCCTGCTCGACCAAGGCGAGCTTTCGGCGGTCGTCGAACGCCTTGGCCGTGAGTTGTCTGAGCGTCACGACGACGGTGTGGTCATGATCGCCGTCCTGCGCGGGAGTGTGCCGTTTCTGGCCGATCTCGTCCGGGTGATGACGATCCGCACGTCGGTCGATTTCGTGGCGTTGAGCCCCTACACGCCAGGCACTGGTCGGGTCCGGCTGGTGATGGACGTGGCGACCAACATCGAAGGCAAACATGTCGTGATCGTTGAGGACATCGTCGACACCGGGCTGACGTCGGCGTTTCTCATCGGTGAATTGCAGCGCCGCAACCCGGCGTCGGTGTCGTTGTGCACCCTGGTCGACCGCCCTGCCCGCCGGGTGGTGCCGGTGCCGATCGATCACACGGGGGTGCAGATCGAGGACCGTTTCGTGATCGGCTACGGCCTCGATCACGAAGGTCGCTATCGGAACCTGCAGGTGCTCGCCATCGCTGACCCGACCGTGCTCGCCGAGGATGCGGACGCCTACGTGGAGGCGCTCTACGGGGCGTAGGGTGGGCCCATGCAGGAGATGGACCTTCTCGGCGTCCGGGTGGAGATGCCCGCCAACGCACCCATGGTGTTGCTGCGAGAGCGCGACGGGGGCGACGACGCCCGTACCGTGCCGATCTTCATCGGGGCGCCCGAGGCGACAGCGATCGCGTTGGCCCTCGACGGCGTTGCGACACCGCGGCCGATGACGCACGATCTGATTCGCGACATGCTGGAGTCGTTGTCGGTCGATGTCGATCGCATCGTCGTCACCGACCTGCACGACAAGACCTTCTACGCCGAACTCCATCTGGTCGCCAACGGCGCACCTACGGTCGTGTCGTGCCGGCCATCCGACGGACTCGCCCTGGCCGTGCGCACCGGCACCCCGATCTATGTCAGCGATGCCGTGATCGCCGAGGTGGGTTTCGTCGATGGCGCCGAGCCCGGGACCGATGATCAGCCCGAAGAGATGGTCGAGGAGTTCAAGGAGTTCCTCGACACGATCTCGCCGGAAGACTTCGAGGACTGAGCGAGACGAACACCGCGCGTGAATGTTCGCGCGGACCGCGCGAAGATTCGCGCGGAGGGTCGTTGACCTCGCGCGCAGCGCGTCGTACGATCCGTTTCGTCACATCGACGTAATTTCGTCGGTGTCGGTTACCGGCGTACACTCGCCGGCGGGGATCGAGGGAGTCACCACCATGGCCGAACAAGGTTTCAGCGGAAAGCGCACCGCAGAGATTGTCGACATCACCTATCGCCAGCTCGACTACTGGGCTCGCACCGACCTGGTGAAGCCGTCGCTTGCGCAGGCAACGGGCAGCGGGAGCCGTCGCCAGTACTCCTACCGCGATCTCCTCGAACTCAAGGTCATCAAGAGCCTGCTCGACGCCGGTATCCGACTCGAGCAGGTCCGCAAAGTGTTCACCTACATGCGGGACCAGCTCGGTGAAGATGTCGCCAGCGCCAACCTCGTGATCGACGGCTCCAACTCCGTGCTCGTCAACACGGGCGAAGAGCTCATCGACCTGCTCCAGAACGGCCAGGGTGTGCTCAACGTCTTGCCACTCGCCGGCGTGAAGGAAGAAGTCGACGCACGCATCGTGTCGCTCTATCCCGAGGTCGCCGACGAGGTCATCACCCAGCGGGCGGTCAGCGCGAACTAAAACCTGCTCATGGCCGATTTCGCCCATGAGTCCGAGCGCCAATTCGCCGACCTGCTCAATGCCTATGGCATCCGATGGGACTACGAGCCGACCACGTTCGTGCTCGAGGTCGACGCAGCGGGCAACACCGTCGAGGCGTTCACGCCCGATTTCTACCTGTGCGACTTCGACACCTATGTCGAGTTGACCACCTTGCGTCAGCCCTTGGTGACGAAGAAGAACCGCAAGGTTCGCCGACTCCTCGAAACGCATCCCGACGTCGCGATCAAGCTCCTGTATCGCAAGGACATCGAGCGGCTTGAGGCGAAGTACCGTCTCGCCGACGCTGCCTGATATCTCCCGCTCACTCCCTCGGGAACGACACCGAAAACCGCCGCTTGTCGGCTGACGCCTAGGGGCGTTCGGGGAGCGGTGGCAGGACGTCGGTTGCCTGCTGGCGTAGCCAGTGATCAGCGAGCGTCAGCAGCATCATCGACTCGACCATCGGCACCGCTCGGGGCAACACACACGGGTCATGGCGGCCACGAGCGGCAAGGGTCGTGTCCTCCCCGTCACGGGTCACGGTCTGCTGTTCGCTGGAGATCGTCCCGGTGGGTTTGAACGCAATCCGGGCGGTGATGTCCTCGCCGTTGCTGATGCCGCCCTGGATGCCGCCGCTGTTGTTGGTCGTGGTGCGGATGCGTCCATCGTCGCCGGCCACGAACGGATCATTGTGGGCGAGGCCGCTGAGGCGAGTGCCGGCGAAACCACTTCCGATCTCGACACCTTTCGCCGCCGGAAGCGACATGAGTGCGCCCGCAAGAACAGCGTCGAGCTTGTCGAAGACCGGTTCGCCGAGTCCGGCCGGAACGTTGCGGGCGACCGCCTTGACGACACCGCCGAGCGAATCGCCGTCGCGGCGGGCCTGCTCGATCGCTGCTGTCATCCGTGCGGCCGCGTCCGGGTCGGGGCAGCGAGTGGGATCGGCTTCGACCTGTGCAAGGTCGACGGTGGACCCGTCGACGGAGGCGTCGATGTCAGCGACCTGATCGACCCATCCGAGCACCTCAATCCCCGCCACGCGCGCCAGGAGCTTCCGGGCGATCGCCGCAGCGGCGACCCGGCCGATGGTCTCGCGGGCTGAGGCGCGTCCGCCGCCGGCCCAATTGCGGAAACCGTATTTCGCGTCGTAGGTGAAGTCGGCGTGGGAAGGGCGGTAGACGTCGCGAAGGTGGTCGTAGGCGCCGCTGTTGTGGTCCTTGTTGCGGACGACGATCGCGATCGGCGTGCCGGTCGTGTAGCCCTCGAAGACACCTGACAGGATCTCGGCCTGATCGGCTTCGTCGCGCTGGGTGACGAGTCGCGACTGGCCGGGACGGCGACGATCCAGGTCGAATTGGATCTCCTCCAGGTCGATCGGCAGGCGTGGTGGACAACCGTCGATGACGACACCGACGCCGCCGCCGTGGGATTCCCCGAAGGTGGAGACACGGAAGAGCGTGCCGAACGAGCTGGACATGGTTGCCAGTGTACGGCCCGGGGTCGGCCCGTCGGCCGATGTTTTAGGCCTCGACGAGCCCGCGTCCGTCGATTGCCTTCCGACGCTCGGTGTCGGCGGTTCGGTCGTCGACCGCCTCGTTGGCGAGGAGTTCGGCATCGACGCGATCGTTCCAGGCCTGGACTTCGTCGACGATGTCGTCGGCACTCCAGCCCAATTCCGGGGCGATGAGCGCGGCGACCTGCTCCGCAATCTCCGTACCGCGATCCACCGTCTCGATGGAGATACGCATCCGTCGGGCCAGCACGTCCTCCAAATGGAGTGCGCCTTCGTGCCGGACGGCGTAGATGGCCTCGGCAGCGAGGTACCCGCCACCGGGAAGAAGTTCGTCGTGACCGGGTTCGTCATCGGCGATGTCGAGCACGGCGGGAACCCGTGACCCGTGACGCCAGAGCAGGCGTTCGACCAGGTGCTCGGGAAGATCGTGTTCACGAGCGAGTCGAGGCGCGGCGTGCTCCCAGGTTTCGCTCCAGGCATTTGCGCCGATCAACGGGACCTCGTCGGTGTTGGAACCGGCGACGGGTCGGTCGAGATCGGCAACGGCGGCGTCGACAGCGTCGGCCGCCATCACCCGGTAGGTCGTGTACTTGCCGCCGGCGATCGAGATCAGCCCGTCGGTGGGCTGAGCGACGGCATGCTCACGACTGAACTGGGTGGTGTCGTCGCCTTCGCCGGCGATGAGGGGACGAAGACCGGCGTAGACGCCGACGACATCGGTGCGGGTGAGTGGCGTCTGGAGCGCTGCATTCGCCTGCTCGAGCAGGTAGTCGATGTCCTTCGATGAGGCGGCCGGGTGTGCGCGGTCGAGATCCCACGTGGTGTCGGTGGTGCCGAGCAGCCAGTAGTCCCCCCACGGGATGATGAAGAGGACCGATGATGGTGTGCGCAGGACGACGCCACTGTCGCCCTCGATCCGCTCGCGTGGCACGACGATGTGGACGCCCTTGGCGGCATGGACACGAAGTCCGGCCGGACCCGCCATGTCCTGGATGTCGTCGATCCACACGCCGGTGGCATTGATGATGCGTTTCGCTCGGATCTCGGAGATCTCGTCGGACTCGATGTCGCGCACCACGGCGCCGACCACACGGTCGCCGTCCTTGAGAAGGGACTCGACTCGGGTGGAGGTGGCGATCGCCGCACCATGATGGGCGGCGGTACGGCCGACGGCCACCGTGTGACGGGCATCGTCGATCTGGGCGTCGTAGTAGAGGATTCCGCCGATCAGGCTCGATCGCTGGAGTCCGGGTACCAACTCGAGTGCCTTCTTACGGCTCAGGTGGCGATGGCGGGGAAACTTTTTGCCACGGGCGAGCGCCATGAGGTCATAGAGGAGCACGCCGGCCCCGTAGTAGGCCCGCTGCCAGATTCGACCTCGGAGCGGGATGAGGAAGGAGATCGGCCGCACGAGGTGCGGCGCGATCGAGGTGGTGTGCAGACCGCGTTCTTGGAGCGCCTCGTGCACCAGCGCGAAATCCATCTGCTCGAGGTAGCGCAGGCCACCGTGCATGAGCTTCGAAGAACGACTCGACGTGCCGGAGGCGAGGTCGCGCTGCTCGACAAGACCGACGGAGAGCCCGCGGGCCGCCGCATCGAGGGCGCAGCCGACGCCGGTGACACCGCCGCCGATGACCAGCACGTCGAGTTCGCCCTCGGACATGCGCTCGAGGTCGCGCCGGCGCTGCTGGGGGTTGAGGGAACCGGGTTCGGGGGACATCTGCACGCCAGCGTATGCTCCGGGCCGGAACAGGGGGACGTGAATGCCGAATTTCGCCAGTATCTGGGAAGGGGTCGCCGACGCCGTGCCCGACGCGGTCGCTGCTGCGCACGGCCTCGACTCGCACTCCTGGAGGGATTTCGAGGATCGCAGCGCCCGAGTCGCCGCCGCAATCGATGCCGCCGGGATCGGCCACGACGACAAGGTCGGGCTCTACCTCTACAACGGGTTCGAATACGAAGAGGCACAATTCGCCGCGTTCAAACAGCGCGCCGTGCCGTGCAACGTCAACTATCGCTACCTGGCCGACGAACTGGCGTATCTGCTCACCAACGCCGATGCGAAGGCGCTCTTCTTCGACGTCACGCTCGCCGACCGTGTGGCGGAGGTCCGCGACCGCTGCCCTGATCTCCAGTTGATGATCCAGGTCGGGGGCGGCGAACTGCTCGACGGCGCTGTCCACTACGACGATCTCCTTGCGAACCACGAGCCGGCACCCCGAATCGAGCGGTCCGGTGATGACCTCTGGTTCCTGTACACCGGCGGCACGACTGGCAATCCCAAAGCCGTCATGTGGCCCCACGCCGAGCTCCAGAAGAGCGCAGAGGCGTTCTATCGCCCGCTCGGCCAGCCGGTTCCCACCACGGTCGAGGCCGCCGTCGCCGCCGCCGTCGAACTCCACGACCGCAACCGCACCACGCGGGTACTCGCCGGGGCGCCGCTGATGCACGGCACGTCGGGCATCGTGTCGCTGCAGGTCCTGATGACCGGTGGTGCTGTGGCCACCCTTCCGAGCCGTTCGTTCGACGCGACGGAACTGTGGGAGGTCGTCGCCCACCACCGACTGACCATGCTGGCGATCGTCGGCGAGGCATTCTCCCGTCCGATGTTGGAGGAACTCGATCGGGCGAAAGCGGCGGGGCAACCCCACGACCTCTCCAGCTTGTTCCAGATCATGTCCTCGGGTGTCATGTGGTCGAAGGAGTCCAAGACGCGATTCCTGGAGCACAAGAAGCTCACCTTGCTCGACACGCTCGGCTCCTCGGAGAGCCCGGGGCAGGGAAGTCAGCTCACCAAAGGCGACGCCGACCAAGCCAAGACCGCCACGTTCGAACTCGGCGACACCACCGTCGTGATCACCGATGACGGTCGCATCGTCGAACCCGGGTCGGGGGAGCGGGGCCGCCTCGCCAACCGTGGCGTCGTGCCGCTCGGCTACTTCAAAGACGAGAAGAAGACCGCCGAGACCTTCCCGACGATCAACGGTGTGCGCTACTCGATTCCCGGTGATTACGCGACGGTCGAAACCGACGGCACGATCACGTTGCTCGGCCGCGGTTCGGTCAGCATCAACTCCGGCGGCGAGAAGATCTATCCGGAGGAGGTCGAGGAGGCGCTGAAGTCACACCCCGACGTCATCGATTGCAATGTCGTCGGTCTGCCCGATGAACGCTGGGGGCAGACCGTCAACGCCGTGCTCAGCCTCGAAGCCGGCGCCGAGATCAGCGACGACGACCTCATCGCTCACGCCCGAACCCGCATTGCGGCCTACAAGACGCCGAAGCGCATCCTGCGGGTCGAGAGCGTCCTTCGCGGCCCGAACGGCAAGGCCGACTACACCTGGGCCAAGAAGACCGCCGAGGAGATCACCGGCATCTCCTGAGGCTCACAATTCGAGCAGTGCCTGCTCGTTTCACAACTCGAGCAGTGCCTGCTCGATGACCTCGGGCAGCGCCGGGTGGATGTAGTACTGCCCACGGCTCATCTCATCGACCGTGCGCCCGAACACCATGCCCTGAATCAGCTGCTGGATCAGGGTCGACGCCTGTGGGCCGCAGATGTGGGCCCCGAGCAGTGTGCGGGTGCGGGTATCCATCACCAGCTTCACGATGCTCGTGGTGTCCTCCATCGCCCAGCCGTACGCAGCGGAGCCGTAGTGCTGGACATGGGCCGTGTAGCTGATGCCTGCCTCGCGGGCCTGCCGCTCGGTCATGCCGACCGAGGCCACCTGTGGGTGCCCGAAGACGGCGTGAGGAATGAGCTCGTGGTTGACCTCGATCATCGCATCAGGGTTCGACAGATTGTGGGCGACGACTCGTGCCTCGTGATTGGCCACGTGCTTGAGCTGCACCGGATTCGTGACATCACCAAGGGCGAAGACGCCGTCGACGGAGGTGCGGAGATGGGTGTCCGTCACGACATAACCGGCGTCGTCCATCGCATAACCGTGCTCGGCGAGTCGGAGCTGATCGGCGTTCGGGACCCGTCCCGTCGCAACGAGAACGGCATCGACCCGAAGTTCTTCTCCGTCGGGCAACAGTTCGAGCACGATGTCGTCGCCGTCGGTGCGAGCCGAGGCCACGTCGGTCATGAATTGGGTGTCGAACTTCTGTCGGTACGCCTCGGTGAAGGCAGCAGAAATCGCCTCGTCCTCGTTGCGGAGCATGGCATCGCTTCGAACGATGAAGGTGACCTCCGAACCGAGCAGGCCGAACACATTGCCGAGCTCGGTGGCGATGTAGCCGCCACCGAGTACGGCGAGTCGTTTCGGCAACTCGTCGACTCGCATGATTGTGTCGGAGGTGTGGTAGCCGACCTCGTCGAGCCCCGGGATCGGCGGAATGAAGGCTCGTGCGCCTGCCGCGATCACGATCTGCTCGGCCGTGATGATGTCGTCGCCGACCTGGATCTCCTTGGGGCCGACGAAGGCCGCCGAGTCCTGGTAGACGGTGACATTGTCGAGGCCCTTGCGGTAGTCCTCACCGGCAGCGGCGATTGGATCGATACGGTCGAAGATGCGGTCGCGGATGGCCGTCCAGTCGGCCCCATCGAAGGTGGTGCGCACACCCAGCCGCGGGCCGGTGTGGGCGGCGAGTTCGGCGATCTCGGCGGCGTACACGAGCATCTTCGACGGGATGCATCCCACGTTCATACAGGTGCCGCCGAAAAGGCCTCGCTCGACCATGGCGATATCGAGGTCGTCGTGCTCCGGGCCGATGATCGAGTTCCCGGATCCCGCGCCGATGATGACGAGGTCGTGCGTGCGCATGGGCGCAGGCTAGGCCGACCGATACGGAGCGACGAACATCAGTCCGATGGAGACGGCCCGCTCCCCGCAGTCGGCGCGGGCGTCGGCGTGTGGATGAGCGAGGCTAGGGTCCGGTCATGACCGATCGCCCCGTCTCTGGCAAGTGGTTCGAGGAGTTGACCGAGGGCCTCGTCATGCAGCACGTCATCCGTCGCACGATCACCGAAGCCGACAACATTGGCTTCACCACGATGACGATGAACCCGGCGTGGCTGCATCTCGACGCTGACTACGCCGCCAACGAGACCGAGTTCGGGAAACCGCTTGTGAACTCGCTGCTGACGCTCAGCCTGGCGGTCGGCATTTCCGTCCACGAGACGACCCTCGGCACCACCGTGGCCAATCTGGGTTTCGAGGAGAGCGTCTTCCCGGCGCCGGTCTTCCACGGTGACACCATTCGCGTCGAGACCGAGGTCCTGAAGCGTCGGGCGTCGTCGTCTCGGCCAAACCAGGGCGTGGTCACGTTCGAGCACCGGGTGTTCAACCAGGACGACGTCCTCGTGTGTCGCACCGTGCGAAACGCACTCATGCTGTGTCACCCTGGCGGCGGCTGATCAGTCGTCGGCCTGGGCGAGCACGCGGCGCGCCTGCCGAGCGACCGGCTCGTCGACCATCTGACCTTCGAGCGCAACCGACGCCACACCCTGTGCTTTGGCGTCGTCGTACGCCTCGAGGAGTCGGCGAGCCCGGTCGATCTCTTCACTCGACGGGAGGAAGGCCTCGTTGGCGATCGCGACTTGCGATGGGTGAATGCAGAGCTTTCCGCCGTAACCCATCGCACGCGCCTGAAGGCACTCACGACGGCAACGATCATCGTCGGTGAAGTCGGCGACGATCTGGTCGATCACCGTAACGTCAGCGAGACGGCCCGCGAGGGCAACCTGGGCCCGGGCATAGGCGACCTCGTCGTTGGAGGCTGTTCGCACCCCGCCCAGATCGGCGATGAAGTCCTCGGCGCCGAAGTAGGCGGCGCTGACCATGTCGTGGGCGAGAAGGGGCCGGGCGTCTGCGACGCCGAGGGCGGTCTCGACCCCACCGATGACCGGCATGTCAAGGCCGCGGTCGGTCAGCCGCGCAGCGAGCGAGTCGAGGCTGGCGATGGTCTCGATCTTGGGCACCACGATGCCGGCCAGCCCTTCGGTCGGAAGGCTGTCGAGATCATCGTCGTGCCACGGCGTCGTGTCGTCGTTGACCCGAACCAGGATCGGGAGCTGCCCGGCCAGGTCGGCGACCGCCGAGCGCATCTCGACACGACCGGTGTCCTTGGCATCGTGTGGGGTGGCGTCCTCCAGGTCGATGACGATTGCGTCGGCGCCGGTGCGCGGCATCTTGCGCAGAAGGTCGGGACGGACAGCCGGGGCGAAGAGCAATGAGCGGAGACGACGAGGCAGCACGCTGGCACCCTACGCGCCGATCTGGCAGCGTGACGTCATGTCCTATGGGGGAGTGGAACGATGAAACAGCAGGGTGTGAACCGAGTCGTGATGGCGGTTCGTGATCTCGAGGCCGGGCGGGCGTTCTACGAGGAGCTGCTCGGCTGCACCTTCCACTCGGCCAATGACGAGGAGGCGAGCGCGTTCGGCGTGCAGGTCCTGATGTCGTGGGACGGCGGCATCGAACTCGTCGCCCCGATCGAGGGAGCGGGAAGTCATGTCGACGCCATCCTCGACACCAAGGGCGAAGGCCTCATCGGCGTGGTGTGGGCCGTTGCCGATGCCGACCGAGCCAAGGAAGCGGCCGAGCGACTCGGCGTCCCCAGCTTCTTCACGCTGGACTACGACCAAGACCAGATCGACGCCAACCTGCAGGGTCGGTTCACGAAGTACTACCAGCACTTCCTCATGCCCTCGGGGCCGCTCGGCGACGCCCAGGTGCTCGTCGGCGAGTTCGAGACGCCCGACTGAGCGTCAGATCGAGATCGCGAACTCCGGCGGGGTGGCCTGATCGACGATCGAGTCGACCGGGTTGTTGAACGTCGGGAAGCGGCGCTGGGCCTGCCGGCGATACTTCGTGGTTGAATGCTCCGGATCGGTATCGAACTCGGGGATCACCTGCTGGCCGAAGACCTCGATCAGCTCCAGCACCTGCTCGTGCGCGAAGCCTTCGTCGGGGGTGCCGAACGTGACCTGGGTGCAGCCGACCTCCTGGTAGGCCTGCAACTGCTCGCAGACTTCCTCGGGGTTTCCGCACAGCATGTAGCCCTCGGCGATCGCCCAGTCGAGGGTGGCGTCGTCGAGCTCGGCGTGTGCCCGGGCGTTCGGCCACACGATGGCGTCGGGGCTCTGCGGCATGGAGTCGTGGTAGAGGTTCACCATCGTCACCCGGTAGCCGCGAAGGTTGCGTTTCGCCATGGCCCGCGCCTCCTCGCGGTCCTCGAGGCAGATCACGGCGTTGGTCATCATCACGTTGTGGTTCTGGAACTGGCCGACGGGGTCGGTGACGTTCTCGGCCGCCTCGAGATAGGCGTCGACCCGGCCCTTCAAGTTGTGGATCGGTTCGAAGTTGAAGGCGATCGCCCCGAGGCCCATGGCGCCGGCCTTCGCGTAGGTGGCGGGATTGCCGCACGCCACCCACATCGGGGGATGGCCCTCGCCGTAGGGCTTCGGGAGGATGTTGTGAGGCGTTGGCACCGAGAACGCCTCACCATGGTGCTCGTAATCCTTCTGCTCCCACATGCGCGGGATCTCGCGGATGACCTCGTCCCACATGGCCTTGGTCTCGGTGAGTTCGGTGCCGTTGAACGTCCGGACCTCGTGGCTGCCGGCACCCCGACCGGTGCCGAACTCGAACCGGCCCTCGGAAAGGTGGTCCATCATCGCTGCTCGTTCAGCGATGCGAACCGGATGGTCCTTGCTCGTCGGGAACGAGGTGATGGCCGAGCCGACGTGGATCTGGTCGGTGCGTCCGGCGACGTACCCCATCACCGGATACGGCGCGGACATGTGGCTGTATTCCGTGAGTCCGTGGTGCTCGCCGAACCAGGCGTACTTCCAGTTGTGGCGATCACCGAGCACGGCGTACTCGGCCTCGCGCATGAGCATCAGATGCTCAGAATCGGGATCGTGTGCTGCTGGTCCCGGCAGGTACCCGTTAAAGAACAGCCCGAACTCCATGTCGCCCCCTCGGCATCGTCTCGGCGGGACAGACGCTACGGGGGCGGCGGCGAGCGAGCAAGAACTCGACGGTTCCGTCAGCCGGGCGCAGGGCTGGCGTCCCACCGGCTACACCGTTGCCAGGAGCGCAATCATGCCGAGGCCGTTGATCAGGGCGTGGGTGATGATCGAGGCACCGATGCGTCCGGTGAGCAGTCGTCCCATGCCGAGCGCGATGCCAAGGGTGAACAGCACGGGGAACCGACTCGGTTCGAAGTGGGCCGCAGCGAATGCGGCGGAGGTGATGAGCAACACCCACCATTCCGACATTCCCCGCTTCAGCAGGGCGCTCCACCACAGGCCCCGGTACACGAGTTCCTCGATCACCGGGACGGCGGTGGCGGCGAACACGGCGACGAAGACGATCCAGATCGTGAGGCCCGATTCGTCCGCATCACCGAGGAGCCCGTCCGACCCCTCTGACGAATCGTCGAGTCCTTCGTCTGCGGCGTCTTCGAGGAGTTCCGCAACGCTCGCTGTCGGCGTCTCCGCGCCCAGTTCGTTCATGGCGGCGACAACACCGGCGACGGCGAGAAAGCCGCCGACCACCAGCACGGGCCCGATCAGCCAGTCGATCTTCCGAACGGCCATCCCGTAGTCGCGGTCGATTCCGGTGCCCTTGCGCCTCGCGACCAACCACACAAAACCGCCCTGAGCGATCTGCGGGCCGGCGACGAGGAGTGGGAGCCACGGCGAGTTCAGGGCCGCGTCGGGAGCGACCAGTGCCATGATCCCGACCAGCACGATCGACGCCACGACGAAGACACCGAAACTGGCGAACGCGTCGCCGAGTCCCCATCGGGCGGACGGCGGGAACGGGATCAGTGGTGGCCGACCCTGGTCCTTCCACTCGCTCGCACCCCCGGACGGATCCGGTGGTGGAGG
>JAKMFW010000025.1 GCA_022425325.1 Acidimicrobiales bacterium
ACATCGGCCCGCAACGGCCGCTCCCGGTCACTCACGGCCTGCGCCAGCACCTTGGTCATCCGCAAATCACCCTTGATCGCGGCAACGGCCTCAGCCGCGAGCCCGTCGACACGGACCCTCGGCCGAAGAAGATCGCCGAGCACGGCGATCTCGACTCCTGCTTCGCCGAGCGACGGCAGCACCTGCTCGATGTAGGCGAGGAACAATCGATTGGGGCCGACAACGAGCACACCCTGCCCCTCGAGGGGGAAACGATGGGTGTAGAGCAGGTAGGCGGCGCGATGGAGCGCCACGACGGTCTTGCCCGTGCCGGGACCACCCTGGACCAGCAACACGCCGGGCATCGGTGCCCGGATGATCTCGTCCTGTTCGCCCTGGATGGTGGCGACGATGTCACCGAGCCGCCCGGTGCGAGAGGCCTCAATCGCGGCGATCAATGCCCCCTGACCCTTGATCTCATGCTCACCATCGGCGGACGCGAGCTCACCGAAGACCTCATCGTCGATGCCGAGGAGGGTGCGTCCACGGGTGGCGAAATGCCGGCGCCGCTCGATGCCCATCGGCTCTCGGCCGGTGGCCCGATAGAAGGGCTCGGCGACCGGGGCCCGCCAGTCGACGACGACCGGATCCTGGTTGCGATCCCACACCCCGAGACGCCCGATGTGGAACCGCTCGCCGGTGCCAGCCGGATCGACCCGGCCGAAGACCAGAGAGCGGTCACCGAGGTTGAGTTGGGCCAAGCGGTTGACCGCACCTTCGACGATCGACTCGCGTTCGTGGCGGTGCTGCTCGGTGCCACCCCGCTGCGGGTCGTACCCCTGCGTGACCCGAGCCGCGCGAGCTCGCGCCTCATCGAGACAGGCGTAGGCCCAGTCGAGATGAGCCTGTTCGGCATCGAGTTCGGGGTGACGTTCCGCCACGGAAACTCCTTCAAGGGGGCATCCAATGCTACCGGTATGCCGTCGCGATCTGACCGCCCAGGGAGCGGTCGACAGAGGCGTATCGGTAGCCTTCGCTCATGGTCTCGATCGGCATGGTCTTCAGTGCTGGTGGCGCAAAGGGCGACCCCTTCCACAGCGGCGTCATCGCTGCGATCTCCGAGCACACCGGCTTCGACAGCCGCGATGCCGAACTCGTGGTCGGCACATCTGCGGGTTCGTTCACCGCCACCGCACTGCGGGCGGGGCTCTCCCCGATCGACGCCGAGGCCCGCCACCTCGGTCGCGAACTCAGCTCCGAGGGCACCGCCATCGTCGAGCGGATCGTCACGCCCTATGCCGAACCCGAGGTGGAGCGCAGCCTGCTGCCGTCCGCACCTCGCATGACCCTCAACGCAATGCTCCCGCCGTGGAAGATCGACCCGGCCCGCTTCGCCTATGGCCTGCTGCCCGACGGGAAACGCTCCGGCGCCTCGATCGCGGCCCGCATCGACGAACTCCTCCCCGACGGCTGGCCGAAGCGCCCCACCTGGATCGTGGCCGTGCGCACCAACGACGGTCGCCGCATCGTCTTCGGCCGCGACGATGTCACCGGCACGGTCGGCCAGGCGACCCAGGCCTCGTCCGCAATCCCTGCCTTCTACACACCGGTTCGCATCGGTGATCGTTCCTACGTCGACGGGGCACTCCACTCATCGACCAACGCCGATCTGGTTGCCACGCTCGGGTTCGACCTCGTGATCATCTCGTCGGTCAAGACCGCCACCCACGATGCCCGGTCGTGGCGTTCGGATCCAGAGCGTGCGTGGTTCTCGAACAAGCTCGACAACGAACTTGCCGAGATTCGCAGTACCGGTACCCCTCCGATCGTCATCGAGCCCGACGACACCCAACTCGAGTTGCTTGCGTCTGGCGAACGAGCCGACGCCTGTCTTGCCGGTCGTCTGGCGGCCGAGCGCGTCCTCGCCACGAGCGAAGGCGCCGGCCTCCGATCGATCGTCGAATCGGCCGGCTGAATCAGCAGCCACCGCCCGACGACGGGCGGTCCGGAATCGAGGTGTCGATCACCTCGAGGTGCACGTGGGGGTTCGAGGGCTCGGCGGTGAACTCGTCGACTTGGGACACGAAGGGCAGGATCCGACCACCGGTCGCGATCATCGTGTCGGATGCAATCACCTCGTCCCCGACCCCGACCTGCAACCCGCTGAAGTGAAAGATCTTGAGCTCCCAACCCGGTCGACCGGAGGGCTCGATCACGACGAAGTTGTCGGTGTGATCGCAGTAGAGCGTGTAGCTGCCGGCCCGGATTACCGTGCCGTCGATCGGTGCCATCACCGGCTCGTCGACACGGGTGACGATGTCGGCGGCGGTTCGAGAGCCCGTCCCCCGGCCACGCGATGCAAGGGTCGACCAGTCGTCGAGATTGACCACCTCGAGCTGGAACGCTCCATCGTGACCCGACTCATGGAAGCCGACTGTCTCGTAGCGGCTGACCGGCATCCGCACCTCGAGGTCGTCGGCGAGCGCGAAGACGGCGTACCCGGTGTCGTGGTACTCGAGCGGGATTGTCGATGCGACCGTCGTTGTGGTCGACGTGGTCGACGTGGTCGTCGTGGTCGACGTGGTCGTCGTGGTCGACGTGGTCGTCGTGGTCGTGGTGCTGGTCGTCGACGCGGCGCTGGTCGAGGTCGACGTGGTTGTCGAGGCCGTCGTGGCTGGCGCCGTCTGTGTCACCGTCGGATCATCCGGTGCGAGGGTGGTCTGCACCCCGACCTTGCCGACGTCGGTCTCGCTGGTGACCTCGACCGACACGGTGCCACACGCCGCCGTCGACACGACGAGCACAAGGAGTCCAGCGACACTGGCGAGTCGGGCGGCCATTGACCGAACGGTACCGGTCGCCCGCCTCCCGGTTCGGTCACCGACCACCGATAACCTCAGCCGCGTGAGCGGCGCAGCATCATCTGCCGCCCCTGCGGGGCGCTACGACAACCACCCCTTCATCCAGGCCTGTCGCGGGCTGCCCCACGACCGGGTGCCGGTCTGGTTCATGCGCCAGGCGGGCCGCTCGCTGCCCGAGTACCGCGCCATTCGCGGCACCGGAACGATCCTCGACGCCATTGCCGACCCCGACCTCTCCACCGAGATCACGCTGCAGCCGATCCGTCGCTACGACGTCGATGCTGCGATCCTCTACTCCGACATCGTCGTGCCGGCTCATGCCGTCGGTTTCGGGCTCACCGTCACACCGGGCGTCGGTCCCGAAGTCGAGCGGCCGTTCCGCCATGAGGACGACCTCGCCCGTCTTCGGCCGCTGGATCCCGAGGCCGACACGCCCTACGTGCTCGAAACGGTTCGACAGCTCGTGGCCGAGCTTGATCGCCCGCTGATCGGCTTCGCCGGCGCGCCATTCACCGTTGCCTCGTATCTCATCGAAGGCCGGCCGTCGCGCGACTACGCAAACACCAAGGCGATGATGTTCGCCAACGAACGACTGTGGCACGCCCTCTGTGATCGCCTCGCCGACATCGCCATCAGCTCCCTGCAGAGCCAGATCGACAACGGCGCATCGGCGATTCAGCTCTTCGATTCCTGGGCCGGGTCCCTGAGCCCGGCGCAATACCAGCGCTACGTCTTCCCGCACAGCCAGAAAGTGATGGATGCCATCGCCGACACCGGCGTGCCGAAGATCCACTTCGGCGTCACCACCGGTGAGCTCCTGCCCCAGATCAGTGCGGTTGGCGCCGACGTCGTCGGTGTCGACTGGCGGGTCCCACTCGACGCTGCGCGCGAGCGGGTCGGCCACGGAACATCGCTGCAGGGCAACCTCGACCCCACCGTCGTGTTCGCCGGCGCCGAGTTCGCCTGCGAGGCCGCTCGGGATGTGCTTCGCCTCAACGACGGCCACCCGGGCCACGTCTTCAACCTCGGCCACGGCGTCATGCCGGCAATGGATCCCGACGTCCTCACCGAGATCGTGAAGGTCGTGCACGAAGAAGGCACCGTTCGCTCGTGAGCGAGCGCGTCGTGGTCGTCGGCGGTGGCATCACTGGCCTGGCCGCCGCCCACGAGGCTCGCCGCCAAGGGCTCGATGCCGTCGTGCTCGAAGCCGCCACACGAGCGGGCGGCAAGATCGACTCGGGTTTCGTCGACGGAGCCGAACTCCCGTTCCCCGTCGACATGGCCGCCGACGGCTTTCTCGCTCGCCAGCCGGAAGTCGTCGAGCTCTGTCACGAACTCGGCCTGGGCGATGACCTCGTCGCCCCCACCGGCGCTCAGGCGTTCATCTGGGCCGATGGTGCGCTCCGTTCGATCCCCACGCCTTCCGTCCTCGGGGTGCCGTTCGAGCCCGACACCGTCGCGGCGACCGGTCTGATCAGCGAAGCGGGCGTGGCCGACCTGGCCGCTCGAGTCGATATCGAACACGAACCCCTCGCCCATGACGCCTCCGTAGGCGAAGTGATGCGCCCACGGGTCGGTGACGAGGTGTTCGAACGCCTCGTTGACCCCCTGCTCGGCGGCATCAACGCCGGGAACGCCGACGGCCTCTCAATCGAAGCCGGCGCCCCCCAACTCTTTGCGGCCGCCTGCGCCGGAGGCTCGCTACGCGACGGCCTCCGGGCCCAGGTCACCGCCGGCCAGGCCACCGCCGGCGGTCCCGTCTTCAACGGGGTCGAGGGCGGCAACCGGCGCATCATCGACACACTCGTGGAGCAACTGGGCTCGCGAGTCCGTCTCGGGCAGACCGTGGTCGCCATCGAGCGCGACGGTGCCGGATGGGTCGTCGTCACCAGCGATGCCCGGTTCCCTGCCGATCGAGTCGTGCTTGCGACACCGGCATGGATCACCGCTGGACTGGTCGCCCCCTTCGCACCCACGGCGGCCACCACCCTCGCCGACCTCGTCTACGGCGACGCCGTGCTCGTCACCTATGTCGTCGACAAGGCAGGGATCGAGCACGATCTCGCCGGCTCGGGCTTCCTCGTCCCCCGCTCGGAGGGGTTGTTGATGACGGCGTGCTCGTGGGCGTCGTCGAAATGGAGGCACTACGACGACGGACGCCATGCGATCCTGCGGGTCTCCGCCGGTCGCACCGACGATCGTCGCTGGCTCGACCTCGACCCGGCACAACTACTCGACCACCTCGGCGGCGAGCTCGCGCTCACCGTGGGCCTGCACGCCGAGCCCGTCACGCGAATCACGCCGTGGCGTCAGTCGCTCCCCCAGTATCGGCCCGGCCACATGGCCCGGTGCGACGAGATCGATACCGAACTCGCGCTCGTCGCCGAGGGCCTGGTCGTCGCCGGTGCCCAGATGCGGGGTCTCGGCCTTCCGGCGTGCGTCCGACAGGGTCGTGCCGCCGCCGCGGGAACCTCGGCGGCGTAGCTCCTGCTCGGCAGGTCAGGCCGCGAACGGAAGCACGCCCTCGCCGAGACCGTCGATCGGCAGATCAAGGCCCAGCAGGGTCAGCCTTCCTCCGAGCTGGTCGAAGATCTCGGCGATGTGCCGGATCGGCGCAACGCCGGCGGCGTCGATGTGCTGCAGGTGCCGGCAGTTGACGATGATCTCGTCGTACCCCGAACGCACGAGAGCATCGAGACGGGCGTGCAGGAAGCAGGCGGTGGACGCGTCGAGTGAGCCACTCGGACGCAGCTCGACGACGTTGTCGGGCTGCGTCACGGAGTGGAGCGCCCATGCGTTGGGGGGTGTTGCCGTGGGTGCCATGGGCAGAAGGTACGAAACGCCTGTCTCGCCGCAAGGTCGGGCGTGTTTCGTGTCCGTGAACTCGAAACGGATGCCAGCAGACTCCTGCAGCTGCGCACGGCGGTGTTGTGAAATCGGCCACAATGTTGCGGTTGTGTGACGAAATGGCCGGTAGGGTC